>NZ_JAMAXZ010000010.1:0-15494 GCF_023712585.1 Microbacterium sp. P26
GACGACGACCTCGCCGAAACCCAACGGCTCCTCAACATCCGCCCACGCGAAACCCTCAAGTTCCGCAGCCCACATGCCATGCTGACCGAACTGATCAACGGTGTTGCGCTAGCCACCTGAGACCACCGGGGCTCCCCTCCGGGTGTTTTGGACGCTCAACGGAAGCAGCCAGGCTCACTGAGCCGACCGGGAACACCGCCCGGCAACGCGAACACCGCGCCGCCAGCCCGCAACCCGAACGCCACCGCCCGCAACCCGAACGCCACCCTCGGCAACGCGAACGCCACCCTCGGCAACGCGAAGAGGCCCGGATCCTCGCGGATCCGGGCCTCTCGTACGAACTCAGGTCACTCGTTGAGCGAACCGAACTCCGTGTTCAGCAGGGTGTACTTGTTGTCGGCACCGTACTGGTAGATGCCGATGTACGCCTCGGTCGGGTCACCGTTGCCGTCGAAGGTGATCGGGCCCGAGACACCGTCGTAGTCGATGTCGGTGCCGGCGTTGATCAGCTTGAGGCAGTCGGCGAAGGTCGTGCACTTCTCGCCGTCCTCGGAGACCGACTGCATGTTGTCGCGGATCGCGGTACCCGAGTCGTCCTTGGCCTGCGCCGCAGCGAGGGCCGCGACGATGACCGCGTCGTACGACTCCGGCGCGTAGCTGTAGTCGGTCAGCGCGGGGTCGACTTCCTTCAGACGGTCCTGGAAGGAGGTGTCGGCCGGGTTGCCGGGCAGCGTGCCCTTGGCACCCTGCAGCGTGCCGGCGGGGAACTCGTACGAGTTCGACAGGTTGCCGTCGACGAAGTAGACCTTCGACGCCGGGTAGCCCTGCGTGCTGACGAGCTGCGGGATGATCGACGAGGTCTCCTCGAAGGCGATGACCGCGACGGCGTCGGGCTTGGCCGCGAGCAGCTGGTCGACCTGCGAGGTGAACACGGTGTCACCCGGGTTGTAGGGAACGGCGACCGAGACCTCGCCACCGGCGGCCTCGACGGCCTTGGTCGCGTTGTCCTTGAGGCCGATGCCGTACGGGTCGTTGATGTAGATGATGCCGATGTTGGCGGCACCGTCTCCGGTCATCAGGTTTCCGAGGACGCGGCCCTGCAGCACGTCGGAGGGCGCGGTGCGCCAGTAGTACCCGTCGTCGGCGTAGGTCGTGAAGTCGGGCGAGGTGTTGGCCGGCGAGATCTGCACGACACCCGCGTTGACCAGCTGGTCGATGAAGGTGAACGACACACCCGACGAGGCGGCACCGATGACGACGTCGGCGCCCGCGTCGACGAGCTCTGTGGCCGACTGCGTGGCGATGTCGGTGGTGGTGTCACCCGAGTCGCGCTCGGTCAGCTCGGTCGTGAAGGGGAAGTCGCCGCCGGTGGCCTCGATGTCCTTGATGGCGAGCTTGACACCCGCGACCTCGGGCGGGCCCAGGAAGGCGAGGTTACCCGTGGCGGGCAGGATCGTGCCGACGTGGAACGTGCCGTCGGCGGTCGAGGTTGCCCCGCCGCCGGACGATGCGCTGGGCGCTGCGGCGTCGCTGCCGCCGCCACCAGAGCATCCGGCGAGGACGAGCGCGCTGGCGCCGACCAGGGCGATACCGCCGAGGACCTTCGCGGTGCGCGTACGCGTGAAGACGTTCATAGGGCTCCTTGCTGTGAATGAACGTTCGGCGACCCTTTGGGCCGCCTGGTGTCCCCAAACCTAACCGGCCGCGCATTTTCCGCGTGTTGCCGTTCGTTAACGATGTGGGTCGAAGCGGTCACGGCCGCATAACGGTTGGGATCGCGCGTTGACGGGACCCCTCATCGCACCTACCCGGCGGGACCGATTACGAAGAAGGAGCCGATTCGAGAAGCGCCATCCCGCGGGGTGCTCACACTCTGGCAGAGCTCCGCCGCCGGCGTCTGTAGACCGAACGGGGGACGCGGGGCGCTCAGACGGGTTCGACGACGTCGGCGACCACACGGCGGTTGCGCCGCGAGGCGATGACGGAGTCGACGCTGAGCATCGCCAGGGCGATCCACACGAGAGCGAAGCCGATCCACCGCTCGATGGTCATCGGCTCACCCAGGACCCACACGCCGATCGCGAACTGGATGATGGGCGCCACGAACTGCAGCAGTCCGATCACCGTCAGCGGCACGCGTCGCGCGCCCGAGGCGAACAGCAGCAGGGGCACGGCGGTGACGGCGCCGGCGAGCAGCAGCAGCACGGTGTGCAGCACGCCCGAGGTGCCGAGGGTGATGCCCGTGAGGTTCGCCACGAAGAACAGTTGGATCACGGCGACCGGCAAGAGCCACATCGACTCGAGGGTCAGCCCGCTGACGGCATCGACCGCGGGTCCGATCTGCTTCTTCACGAGACCGTAGAAGCCGAACGAGAACGCCAGCGTCAGGGCGATCCAGGGGAAGGCGCCGTAGCCGATGACGATCACCGCGACGGCGACGACGGCCAGGCCGATCGCGATCCACGGGGTCACGCGCAGCCGCTCACGCAGCACGATGACCCCCAGCAGCACGGTGACGATCGGGTTGATGAAGTAGCCGAGGCTCGTCTCGATCACGTGCCCGGTCAACGCCCCGAACAGATACGTCTGCCAGTTGACGTAGATGAGCACGCCGGCCAGCGCCGTGAGCCCCATCAGACGAGGCTGCCGCACGATCGCGAGGAACGACTTCCAGGTGCGCAGCACCGTGAGCAGCAGGAGGCAGAACACGAACGCCAGGATGATCCGCCACGCGACGACCTCGAACGGGCCGGTGGGGGCGAGCTGCAGGAAGTAGATGGGCAAGACGCCCCACAGCAGATAGGCGGAGAAGGCGTAGAGCACTCCGCGGTTGCTCCCGCCGGTGGGTGCGGGGGCGGCGGGGGTCACCGACTCAGCCTACGCGGCGCGAGGAGAGGCCGAGCGACGCCGACGCTCTCTTTCCTGCCAGAGGCCCCGACCGATCCCGGAGACGACGAAGACCCCGGATGCCGTGGCATCCGGGGTCTTCGGAGGATCTCACTCGGTCAGCGGACGACGACCGCCAGCACGTCGCGAGCCGAGAGCACGAGGTACTCCTCGGCGCCGAACTTGACCTCGGTGCCGCCGTACTTGCTGTAGAGCACGCGGTCGCCGACGGCGACGTCGAGGGGGACACGGTTGCCGTTGTCGTCGATGCGGCCGGGGCCGACGGCGACGACTTCGCCCTCCTGCGGCTTCTCCTTGGCGGTGTCGGGGATGACGAGACCACTCGCGGTGGTCTGCTCAGCCTCGACCTGCTTGATGACGATGCGGTCCTCGAGCGGCTTGATGGAAACCGACACGGTCTACCTCTTTCTCGATACAGAAGACTTGTCAGCACTCACGCGGGGAGAGTGCTAATTCGAGTCTAGAGAAGCACTGGCACTCACGCAACGCGAGTGCCAGCACAGCTCCCCACCTAGGCTGAATCGGTGGACACGACCGAGCTGACCGCCCTCCTCACACCCGAGGGCCTGCGGCTCCTCGACGAGACCGGACCCATCGCCTCGACCGACGACGCCGCGCGAGCCGTGTCGCGGCTGCGCGCCGCGGGCCACTCCCCCGACCTCGTCTCGGCGGTCGTGGGGCAGGCCCGCCTGCGGGTCAAGGGGGCGACGAAGTTCGGTCCGTTCGCCGAGCGCATGCTCTTCACCCGCGCAGGACTCGAGCAGGCGACGCGCCTGTCGATCGCGGCCCGCCATGCCGGCCGATTCCGCGCCGCAGAGGTGAACAGTGTGGCCGACCTCGGCTGCGGGATCGGCGGCGACGCCCTCGGGATGGCGGGCATCGGCATCCGTGTACACGCCGTCGACGCCGACGAGGTCACCGCGGCCATCGCGGCGTACAACCTCGCGCCGTTCGGCGATGCGGCCTCTGTCACGCACGCGCGCGCCGAAGACGTCGACCTCAACGGGACGGATGCCGTGTGGCTCGACCCTGCGCGACGCACGGCGGGTCATTCCGAGACGCGCCAGGTGTCGGCGGCCGAGTGGTCGCCCTCTCTCGAGTGGGTGTTCGAGCTGCTGAAGACGAAGCCGGGCGGGGTCAAGCTCGGGCCGGGCTTCGACCGCGCCCAGATCCCCGACGACCTCGAGGCGCAGTGGATCAGCGCTGACGGCTCGACCATCGAGCTCGTGCTCTGGTCGGGCTCCCTCGCCCGAGAGGGCGTGCGGCGCGCCGCCCTCGTCGTGCGCGGGAACGACGCGTGGGAGCTCACGGCGCCCGCCGACAGTCCCGACGTCGAGGGGCGCGAGCTCGGTGCCTTCGTGCACGAACCCGACGGCGCCGTCATCCGCGCGCGCCTCATCGGCGAGGTCGCCCGAGCGCTGGATGCCGGGATGCTGGCGCCCGGCATCGCCTATCTCACCTCCGATGCGGCGCTGACGAGTCCGTTCGTGTCGTCGTTCCGCGTGCGGGAGCAGCTGCCGGCCGACCCCAAGAAGCTCGCGCAGGCGCTCCGCGCGCGCGGCATCGGCACCCTCGAGATCAAGAAGCGCGGCGTCGACGCCGACCCGGCGGTGCTGCGCAAGAAGCTGTCGCTGCGCGGCGACGAGTCGGCGACGCTGATCCTCACCCGCGTGGGTTCGAAGCGCCTCGCCCTGCTGGCAGACCGCGTGTGACGAGGGACGCGCTCCGACGCGTCAGACCGCGGCGAGCTGCGAGAAACCCCAGATCAGCCATCCGGCACTGAACACGATCGACAGCAGCGAGAGGCACAGCGACCAGACCCCGACCCGGGTGCTGTCGTGTGGCCGACGCAGGGAGACGGTCGACAGGATCACCGCGACGGCACCCAGCGGCAGCAGCCAGCCGGTGAAGAACGAGGCCACGAGCGCGAGGATCGCCGCCGCGAGCGCCCAGGGCGCGAGTGACGGCGGGGCCGGCGGCGCGGGCGGCACATAGGGGATCACGTGGTCGCCGAAGGCGGCCATCTCGAGTTGCGCGGTCGGCAGTCGCTCGGGGTCGTCGTCGGCCGGGGAGGCAGCCGCCCTCGACGCCTGCGCGGCGAGACGGGCGGCGTCCGACGGGTCGAGAGAAGGCACGGGCGGCGCATCCTTGCGGGCCCGGCGAGTGGGCGGAGTGGGCTCGCTCACGGGGCACTGCCCGCGGCGAGCACCGGAGCCACGGCATCCGGATCTTCGTCCACCTGGATCTCGGTCACCGGCAGCGTCGAATCGGCTCCGAACGCGAGGGTCGAGGGGCGCCGACCCGACGAGATGAGCTCGGCGGCGAGCGCCGCGATCATCGCACCGTTGTCGGTGCACAGCCGCAGCGGCGGAATGCGCACGGCGACGCCCGCGGCCGCCGCCCGCTCCAGGGCGACGTCGCGCAGGCGCTTGTTGGCGATCACTCCCCCGCCCAGCAGCAGACGCGGCACCTCGAAGCGCGCGCACGCGTCGAGAGCTTTCGTGACGAGCACGTCGACCACGGCCTCGCGGAACGACGCGGCCACGTCGGCCACGGGCACCGGGTGACCTTCGGCCTCGTGCTGCTCGACCCACCGGGCGACGGCGGTCTTGAGCCCCGAGAACGAGAAGTCGTAGCGGTGCGCGGCCATGTCGGAGGCCCGCGAGAGGCCCCGGGGGAAGCGGATCGCCGTGGGATCGCCGTCGGCGGCCGCGCGATCGATCTCGGGCCCGCCGGGGTAGGGAAGCTTCAGCAGGCGCGCGACCTTGTCGAAGGCCTCGCCCGCCGCGTCGTCCATCGTCTCGCCGAGCAGTTCGACGTCGCTGGTGAGATCGCGGACGAGCAGCAGCGAGGTGTGACCCCCGCTGACCAGCAGCGCGACGGTGGGGTATTCGAGCTCACCCGCGTCGGCGTCGAGGATGTCGGCGGCGATGTGACCGACCAGGTGGTTGACCGCGTACAGCGGCTTGTCGAGCGCGACCGCGAGGCCCTTCGCCGCTCCGACGCCGACCATCAGCGCACCGGCGAGACCGGGGCCGCTGGTCACGGCCACGGCGTCGAGATCGGCCAGCGTCACGCCGGCCTCGGCGAGCGCCGCGTCGATCGAGGGCTGCAGCGCCTCGAGGTGGGCGCGCGCGGCGACCTCGGGCACGACGCCGCCGTAGCGCGCGTGCTCGTCCATGCTCGACGCGATGGTGTTGCTGAGCAGCCGTCGACCGCGCACGATCCCGATGCCGGTCTCGTCGCAGCTGGTCTCGATGCCGAGCACGAGGGGCGCGTCCATCAGCACCATCCCTTTCCGCTGGTGGTGGTGGTGGGGGTCTCGGAGATCCCGGATGCCGGGTCCTGCGCACGCCGCGCGCTCCAGCCCCGCAGGTCGAGCTGCATCACGATCGCGTCGACGTCGTCGGGCTGGTAGTACCGCGGTCGTCGTCCGACCTCGACGAAGCCCTCGGAGAGGTAGAGCTTCTGCGCGACCGGGTTGTCGGCGCGCACCTCGAGGAACACGTCGTGCACCTCACGGCGCGCGGCTTCGTCGAGCAGAGCGGTCAGCAGGGCGCGACCCCGCCCCCGGCCCCGCGCGGACTCGGAGATCGTGATGGTCTGGATATCGGCATCCCGAGCCCCGCGCACCGCGCGCAGGCCCGCGTAGCCGACGAGACTCCCGGCCTCTTCGACGACGACGTACCAGCCGTGCGGCGAGGCCAGCTCTTCGCGCATCATGGCCGGGCTCCAGGCGTCGGTCGGGAACGACGCGTGCTCGAGCGCCATGATCGCGTCGAGGTCGGCGGCGGTCGCCATCCGCGTCGACATCAGCTGACCCGCTTCGGCGCGTGGGCGGCGACGACGTCGGGGCTGCGCAGGTACAACGGCTCGGGGCCGGCGAGCGTGCGGTCGGCGACGAGAGCGCGCGCCGCGGCGAGCGCGATCATCGCGGCCGAAACGCTCGTGGCGTCGTAGCGGCGTGCGCCGTGCTCCTCGAGGCGCGCGTCGAGGTCATCGCGGGGGCTCAGGGCCGCCTCGGTCACGCGTACGGGCAGTCCGTCGTCGTCGAGCCCGTCGTAGACGCTGTAGGCGAACTCTCTGCGGCGGGCGTCGGTCACGACGGCGAAGCGGCCCGTCTCGGTACCGGTCAAGGCGTCGGCGAGCAGCACGCCGAGCGCGACGCCGTCGTGGCTCGGCACGGCGACCAGCGGCACGCCGCGACCGAGCGCGTAGACCCGAGCGGTGGCGATGCCCACGCGCAGCCCGGTGAAGGGCCCCGGTCCCATGCCGATCGCGACATGCGTCGGAGCGGGGGCTGCGGTGGTGGCGCGTCGCAGCAGGTCGCCGATTACCTCGGCGTGCCCGAGGGGGTTGGTGCTCTGCTCGTCGGCGAGGATCTCGCCGTCGCGAGCGATGGCCGCGACAGCGGTGCCGAGCGAGGTGTCGATGCCGATGATCACGGTTCCAGGGTAGTCGGCGCCTCCGGCACGGCATCCGGGACCGCCTCCGCTCCGAAGAAGGGGCATGGATGCCACCGACCTCGGCCTGCGCCGCGTCGTCGTGCCCACGGGGGTGGGGCCGATCGTCGTGCGCGCGGGTCGGGCGTCGGGGAGTCCCGTCGCCACGGTCCTCCTGCACGGGGCCGCGGGATCATGGCGCACGTGGGTGCCACTCATCGCGGCATCCGACGCCCTGCGCCTGCCGCTGTCCGACATCGTGGCGATCGACCTCCCCGGCTGGGGCGAGACGCCGGGCCCGGTCCCCGACCCCGCCGACCTCGCGGTCGCGGTCGCCGCCGTCGCCCGGGCGCTCGGCTACCCGCGCTGGCGCGTCGTCGGCCACTCCCTCGGCGGTGTGATCGCCCTCGACGTCGCCGCGCGCTTTCCGAGCGACACCGTCGCGGTCGGTGTGATCTCGCCCAGCGGCGCCGGAGCACGTATCGTCGGCCGGCGCCCGATCGCGAAGGCGGCGCGATTGCCGTGGCTCGCCGGGATGGTGCTGGCCATGCGCATCCTGCGCGCGCTCGGGCCGCTGTCTGCTCCGCTACTGCGGGTCCTGCGCCGCACGGGTGTGCTGCACCGTCTGGCGGGGCCCCTGTTCCGGCATCCGGACGGGGTCGATCGGGCGGTGACCGACGCCCTCGCCACGGAGATCCGCCCGACGGCGTTCCTCGCCGCGATGCAGGCATCGCGCACGCACGACGACGGCGTCTGGAGACGCATCTCCTGCCCCGTGCGCTCGGTCCGGGGCGAGCACGACGTCTTCGTCTCCCCCCGCGACGCGCACGATTGGGCGCGTCTCATGCGCGACTACGACGACCGCGTGCTCGCCGACAGCGGCCACTTCGCGCACGTCGAGCAGCCGGTCGAGACCCTCCGCGCCCTCCGCGAGGTGTGGGCGGCGCATCGAGCCCCCGTGGGTCGACCGCGGCCTGCACGGCAGGCGCGACGTTTCAGGGACGACGCGAGATCGTGACCGCCCGCGGGGCGTCGGCGTCGAGCTCCACGGTGTGCACCGCGATCTCACCACAGGCATTGTCGACGCCGCGACCGCCGACCTGACGAGAGATCTCGATCTCCCACCATCGGTCGGCCAGGTATTCGGCGACCCCGCGCCCCCATTCGACGATGACGGCGGATCCGGCCACGTCGATGTCGAGGTCGTCGAGTTCGACGGCGGCCCCGAGCCGGTACGCGTCGACGTGCACCAGCGGAGTCCCCCCGACCAGCGAGGGGTGCGTGCGCGCGATCACGAACGTCGGGCTCTGGACGGGACCCCGGATGCCGAGGCCCTCGCCGATCCCCCGCGTCAGGGTCGTCTTCCCCGCCCCGAGCGGGCCGGTGAGCACCACGACGTCGCCGGGCTCGAGGGCGCGACCGATCGCGCGGCCGAGTTCCTCCATGTCGCCGGGGGCGTCGATGACGCGCTCGCCCAGCAGATCGTCCGGAATGCTCATGCCCCGCCCTCCCGTCGCGGTACGCGCGCCCCCACCCGCGTGACGATCTCGTAGTCGATGGTGGCGGCGGCCTCCGCCCACTCGCGAGCCGAGGGCACGCCCAGGGTCGGGTCCCCGAAGAGCACGACCTCGTCGCCCACGGCCACCGGGTGATCGCCGACGTCGACGACGAACTGGTCCATCGCGATGCGACCCGCCACGGTGAACCGACGGCCGCCGATCGTCACGGGGCCCCGACCCGAGGCCTGCCGCGGCACCCCGTCGGCGTACCCGAGGGGCACGAGCGCGAGGGTGGTGTCGGTCGTCGTGCGGTAGTCGTAGCCGTACGAGACCCCGGTTCCGGCGGGCACGCGGCGCACGGCCGCGACGGCGCCGCGCAAGGTCATCGCGGGGCGCAGCCCCAGATCGGCGGGCGTCCGGTCGTCGAACGGCGAGACGCCGTAGATACCGATGCCGATGCGCACGCAGCCCAGCCGCGCCTCGGGAAGGGCGATCGCCGCGTTCGTCGCGGCGATGTGGCGCAGCGGAGGGTTCAGTCCGACGCCCGCGGCGAGCACGACGCCCTCCTCGAACTTGGCCAGCGCCGCCCGATCGTCGTCGATGCTCGTGTTCGACAGGTGGGAGAACAGCCCCACCACCCGCAGGCGACCGATCCGCTCCAGCCGCGCGGCCTCCGAGAACACCTGCCGCCAGTCCGCCGGTGCGATGCCGTTGCGCGAGAGCCCGGTCTCGATCTTGAGGTGGACGGCGGCGGGACGCTCGCCCTGGGCGGCCTCCGCCGCCCTCAGCAGCTGGTCGAGGTCGGAGATGCCGAGCTCGACCTCGTGACGCACGGCCTCGACGAACGACGCCCCGGGCGCGTGCAGCCACGCGAAGAGCGGCGCGCGGATGCCGGCGCGACGCAGCGCCAGAGCCTCGTCGATGTCGGAGACGCCGATGCGGGTCGCCCCTCCCCGCAACGCCGCCTGCGCCGCGCGGAGCGCACCGTGGCCGTAGCCGTCGGCTTTGACCACGGCGATGATCTCGGAGCCGGTCAGCCGACGCAGGTGCCGGACGTTCTCGGTGATCGCGTCGACGTCGATGAGCGCTTCGCGCAGCACCCCGGATGCCATGCTCACGCGGTGTCCTCTCGGGTGGGTTCGAATCCGGATGCCGCCTCGGCGACCACGTAGGCCGTGGCGAGCCCGGCATCGTGCGACATCGACAGGTGCACCGCGGTGATGCCGCGTGCGGTGATGGTGGCCGCGGTCTCTCCGCTGAGCGCGAAGACGGGGCGACCCGACGGCTCCGACGTGACCTCGATGTCGGTCCAGTGCACGCCGTCCGACCCACCGAGGGCCTTGATGAGCGCTTCTTTCGCGGCGTACCGGGCGGCCAGCGACCGCGGCTTGAGCACGCGCTCCGCGGGGGCGAACAGACGCGGCAGCAGGCGCGGGGTGCGAGCGAGGTGCTCCTCGAACCGCGGAACGTCGACCAGGTCGACGCCGATTCCGACGATCATGGGCCCTCCCCTCACGGCATCCGTTCCATTCTGCCGGTGCCGACGGGCACCCGAGACGACGAAGGGGCCGGATGCCACGGCATCCGGCCCCGAAGACGACGAGTCTTACTCGACCGTCACCGACTTCGCCAGGTTGCGCGGCTGGTCGACGTCGAGGCCCTTCGCCTCGGCGAGGCCCATCGCGAAGATGTGCAGCGGCACCACGGCCAGCAGCGGCTCGAAGAGGGGGGCCGCGAGCGGGATGCGCAGCACCTCGTCGGCGGCGGGCAGCACGGCCACGTCGCCCTCCTCGGCGATCGCGATCACGCGGGCACCGCGGGCGCGGATCTCCTCGATGTTCGAGACGACCTTCTTGTGCATCTCTCCCGACCCGCGCGGGCTCGGGACCACGACGAACACGGGCTGGCCGGGCTCGATCAGCGCGATCGGGCCGTGCTTGAGCTCGCCGGCGGCGAAGCCCTCGGCGTGGATGTACGCCAGCTCCTTGAGCTTGAGCGCGCCCTCGAGCGCGATCGGGTACCCGACGTTGCGGCCCAGGAACAGCACCGAACGGGTGTCGGCCATCCAGTGCGCGAGCTGCTGGATGCGCTCCTGCTCGGTCTCGAGCACGCGGGCGATCTTGCCGGGGACGGCTTCGAGCTCGGTCACGGCTTCGACGGCCACGACCGGATCGATGGCGCCGCGCACACGGCCCACGTGCAGCGCCAGCAGGTACAGGGCGGTGATCTGCGCCACGAAGGCCTTGGTGGAGGCCACGGCTACCTCGGGACCGGCGTGGGTGTACACGATGGCATCCGACTCGCGCGGGATCGTGGCGCCCTGGGTGTTGCAGATCGACAGCGTCTTCGCGCCGCGCGAACGGGCGTACTTCACGGCCATCAGGGTGTCCATCGTCTCGCCCGACTGGCTGATCGAGACGACGAGGGTGCGCGCGGTCAGCACGGGATCGCGGTAGCGGAACTCGTGCGCCAGCTCGACGTCGACGGGAACACGCGTCCACGTCTCGAGCGCGTACTTGCCGACCATGCCGGCGTAGGCGGCGGTGCCGCACGCGATGACGAGGATGCGGTCGATGTCGGCGAGGAACTCGTCCATGCCGTCGAGCTCGGGGATCTCGACGCGACCCTCGTGGATCCGGCCGCGCAGCGTGTTGGCGACGGCCTCGGGCTCCTCCGAGACCTCCTTGGCCATGAACGACGACCAGCCGCCCTTCTCGGCGGCGGAGGCGTCCCAGGTGACCTCGAACGGCTCGACCTCGACGGGCGCGCCCGAGAAGTCGGTGACCTCGACGCCCTCCGGCGTGATCGCGACGATCTCGTCCTGACCGATGGCCAGCGCGTTGCGCGTGTGCTCGACGAAGGCGGCCACGTCGGAGCCGAGGAAGTTCTCGCCCTCACCGAGTCCGATCACCAGCGGAGAGTTGCGGCGCGCGCCGACGACGAGGCCGGGGTGGTCCTTGTGCATCGCGAGCAGCGTGTACGCGCCCTCGAGGCGCGACACGACGGCGCGGAACGCCGCGACGAGGTCACCCGTGCGGGCGTACTCGCGGCCGATCATGACCGCGGCGACCTCGGTGTCGGTCTCGCTGCGGAAGGCGAAGCCCTCTCCGACCAGCTCGCTCTTGAGTTCGGCGAAGTTCTCGATGATGCCGTTGTGGATGACGGCGAGCTTGTCGTCGTCGGCCAGGTGCGGGTGCGCGTTGGCGTCGGTCGGCCCGCCGTGCGTCGCCCACCGCGTGTGGCCGATTCCGGTCGTGCCGTCGGGCATGGGCGACGACGCCAGGTCGTCGCGCAGCACCGCGAGCTTGCCCGCGCGCTTGCGCATGTCGAGCCGACCGTCACCGTCGATCACGGCGATACCCGCGGAGTCGTAGCCCCGGTATTCCAGTCGCGACAGCCCCGCGATGAGGATGTCCTGGCTCTGCCGAGGACCCACGTAACCGATGATTCCGCACATGGGGTCGAGTCTACGTGGCGGGCCTGAGCGAACCCCTCCGCAGCGAGGCGAGGCGCCCGCCCAGTCGCATCCACGACCCGTCTCTGACCAGCAGCAGGTCGAGGGCGATCATCATGAGCGAGAACGGCCACAGCCCCAGCAGGATCGCGATGCCCAGGTGCATCCCGGTGATGAGGAACACCGCGGCGTACCGCGTGGGCTTCCAGAGGATCATCAGCGGGAACAGCATCTGCACCCACAGCGCGAGCCACGTGGCCAGCGCGACCATGGGCGCGGACTGCCACGCCAGCTGGCTGAGCGCGGGGAGCACGTGGAACTGCTCGATGCTCAACGCGTAGTAGATCGCCGTTCCGTTCAACCACTCCTCGCCCTGAAACTTCAGCACGCTCGAGACGAAATACACGAGCAGGATCTGGAAGACGCAGAGGATCAGCACGGTGTTGTGCAGCCATGCCCCGAGCCACATCGGCACCCACGCCGGCCGCCGCCGCGCCCAGAACGAGGGTCGGGCGCCGCGGCGGTGGCGCAGCCACGCATCGACCGAGAAATGCCGGCTGAGGTCGGCGAACACCACGAACACCAACACGATGCGCATGAGCGTGTCGCCCCCGTTGCCGAGCAGCGTCGTGTTCGTCGACAGCCCGACCCACAACACCATCAGCACGGGGGTGACCCAGCGGGTCTTGAAACCGGCGACGAACACCACCGCGAGCACGATGAGGAGGTGGAAGCAGATCTCGAAGACCACGGCGTTGTCCTTGGGGAAGAACACGCGCAGCGGTTCCCACCATCCCCGTCGGCTCGCCTCGGGCTCCACCCACCAGGCGCCCGCTCCCCACAGGTACTGCCGATCGGCGTAGCTCGGCACCAGCACGATGAGCATCGACAGCCCCATCAGGATGCGCAGGATCGAGAAGCCGATCGTGGCGTGCGGCCGGTCCATGAGCCACGCCACGAACCGCGGCCACAGCGCCGAGGGTCGAAGCCTCTCGCGCAGCGGTTGCGGGCGGGCGACGGATGCCGTTGTGTTCATCGTCCCGTGTACCTCTCGACGACCTCGTCGTAGATGGCTTGGACCTCGTCGGTCGGTGCCGCGGCCGGCTGACGCCAGCCGAATGTGATGTAGGACAACTCCGTCTGCCGCTCCTGATCGAACCGGTGGAGGAAATCGTTCGGTCGATCCGACTCGATGCGCCACCGCACGCGCTCGACCGGCCGGTCGAAGTACGCGGTGCCGAAGGCCGAGGCGAAACGAACGAGCATGTAGTCGTAGCGCAGGTAGCTCACCGCGGCGGCCCGACTGCCGTCGAGGCCGTCGAGCTGGGTGAGCAGGTCTCCGGCGTCCACGGGCTCGAACGCGCCGCCGCCGAGCCCCCGGATGAAGGTGTCCCGCACCCGATCCCGCTGCTGCGGGCTCAGCGCCTGGTACCGCGTGAACATCGCCTGGGTCGCGTTGAACGAGTTCTTCGAGATGCGCGACGGCATCGGGATGCCACGGGCCGACGTGAACTCGATGTCGGTCACGTCGACCCAGTCGCTGTGGACGAGTTCGTTGCCGTCGCGCCACTGCACCTGGATCTGGAGGTTGCGATTGACCTTCATGATGTTCGGCGCAAAGACGTTCCAGCGCTGTGAGAACCAGGGCGAGAACACTTCACTGACGACCGGGCGAGTCGGAGACGTCGGGACGGTGAACGACCCGGCGACGAAGGCGTATCCGGCGACGATGGCGAGGGTCGCGGCGGCGGCGACCGCCGCGACCCTCGTCGACCGCCCGGTGGAGGGACGCCCCTCCGCAACCCCCGCGTCAGGGGCGCCCTCCACCGTGGTCGTCTTACTCACCGGCGTTCGTCCTCCGGTTCTCGCGGCGGCGGATGCTCCAGAGCCCGGCGCCGAAGAGCAGCAGGAGAGCTGCTCCACCGAGAGCCAGAGGTGCGTTCATCTCGGCACCGGTCTGCGGGAGACCGCCCTGGATGCCGTCACCCCCACCGTCCCCGCTGGGGCCGGCGTTCGCGGGATCGACGACCAGGAAGGCCGTGTTCTCGCGGTCCTGCGGCAGGTCGCCCGTGACCGATCCGCGAATCTCGACGCGGTGTGCGCCGAGCTCGAAGTCCGGTCCGACGGCGAACGACATGCGCGCCATGCCGGAGGCATCGACCGTGACCGGGGTCAGGTCGAACGGCGTCGAGAACACCGTCGCGAAGACCGTCTCACCGGGCTGGAAGCCCGAGACGACGATGTTCTGACGGGCGTCCGTACCGCGGACCACCACACCGTTCACCGCGTCGGCCCGGGCTCCCGCTGTCGGGTCCCCGTCCGTCGCGTCGCCATCGGCGGCGTCGGTCGCGTCAGCGGCGTCGACCGCGTCAGCGGCGTCCGTCGCGTCTGCATCGACCATGTCGGCGTCGGCCATGTCGGCGTCGGCCATGTCGGCGTCAGCGACGTCGGCGTCCACCATGTCGGCGTCCACCATGTCCGCGTCGGCGACATCCGCGTCAGCCACATCGGCGTCAACCGCGTCCGCGTCAGCAACGTCCGCGTCTGCGACGTCCGCGTCTGCGACGTCCGCGTCTGCGACGTCCGCGTCTGCGACGTCCGCGTCCACCATGTCAGCGTCGACCATGTCGGCATCTGCGACGTCGGCGTCAGCAACGTCCGCGTCTGCGACGTCCGCGTCAACCACATCGGCGTCGACCGTGTCCGCGTCAACCGTGTCGGCGTCTGCGACATCGGCGTCAGCAACGTCCGCGTCAACCACATCGGCGTCAGCCACATCCGCGTCAACGACGTCCGCGTCCACCATGTCGGTGTCTGCGTCAGCCACGTCAGCGTCAGCCACGTCGGCTCCGTCGGCGTCGATGTCGAGCACGTCGGCGTCGGCATCGAGGATGTCGATGTCGAGAGCGTCCGCGTCGATCACGTCGAGGTCCAGACCGTCGGCGTCACCGTCGATGTCGAGCACGTCGGCATCAGCGTCGAGCACATCGGCGTCGGCGTCGATGTCGAGCGCGTCGAGCACGTCGGTCACGTCGATGTCGAGCACGTCCAGCGCGTCGGCGTCAGCGGCATCCGCGTCGACCACGTCTGCGGTGTCGGCTCCGTCGGCGTCGATGTCGCCATCGGCGGCGTCGGTCGCGTCAGCGGCGTCGACCGCGTCAGCGGCGTCCGTCGCGTCTGCATCGACCATGT
>NZ_JAMAXZ010000011.1:0-4020 GCF_023712585.1 Microbacterium sp. P26
CGACCTCATGAAGTCGGAGTCGCTAGTAATCGCAGATCAGCAACGCTGCGGTGAATACGTTCCCGGGTCTTGTACACACCGCCCGTCAAGTCATGAAAGTCGGTAACACCTGAAGCCGGTGGCCCAACCCTTGTGGAGGGAGCCGTCGAAGGTGGGATCGGTAATTAGGACTAAGTCGTAACAAGGTAGCCGTACCGGAAGGTGCGGCTGGATCACCTCCTTTCTAAGGAGCATCTGACGCCCTGTCATGGGGTTGTTCAGGCGCCGGATCAGACCGAATGTGTCTGCCGGTTAGCTCATGGGTGGAACATTTGACTCGGTGTCGGGGACGAGGTTCTCGGGTTCAGTACGTGGCTTGCCACTGGAAAGACCTGGTTCGGAGTCGTTGACACATGCACGCTGTTGGGTCCTGAGGGGCCGGGCGCTGATCGCGCTGGTTTTCGAACTGGTGGTGGTTGGTGGCTGTTCCTCGAGGGCCTTTTTCTGGTGTCACGGTTGTGGCGTCGGGGAGGGGTACCGCCCGTACTTTGAGAACTACACAGTGGACGCGAGCATCTTCGACATGAGCCTTCGGGTTTGTGTCGTGAAGATGATCTTAAAGATCATTAGTCAATTTTTTGACGATTCAACTCATGTGATTTCAAGTCTTTAAGAGCAAACGGTGGATGCCTTGGCATCTGGAGCCGAAGAAGGACGTAGCAATCTGCGATAAGCCTCGGGGAACTGATAAGCGAGTTTTGATCCGAGGGTGTCCGAATGGGGAAACCCCGCCAGGGCGCGTGCGTACCTGGTGACTCCCGCCTGAA
Organism: Microbacterium sp. P26; assembly: GCF_023712585.1. Classification (NCBI taxonomy): domain Bacteria; kingdom Bacillati; phylum Actinomycetota; class Actinomycetes; order Micrococcales; family Microbacteriaceae; genus Microbacterium; species Microbacterium sp. P26. Next base: position 807 of record NZ_JAMAXZ010000011.1, read on the forward strand.
TATATAGGGCGGGTAGAGGGAACGTGGGGAAGTGAAACATCTCAGTACCCACAGGAAGAGAAAGCAAAAGCGATTCCGTCAGTAGTGGCGAGCGAAATCGGAAGAGGCTAAACCTAGCGTGTGTGATAGCCGGCAGGTGTTGCATGTTGGGGGTTGTGGGACTTTTCGGATTGTTCTGCCGAGCAGTCGACGTGACAAGAGAGTATAGACGAACGGTTTTGAACGGCCGGTCATAGAGGGTGCGAACCCCGTAGTCGAAATGCTTGTTCTTGGCGTGAAGAGTATCCCAAGTAGCACGGGGCCCGAGAAATCCCGTGTGAATCTGTCAGGACCACCTGATAAGCCTAAATACTCCCAGATGACCGATAGCGGACAAGTACCGTGAGGGAAAGGTGAAAAGTACCCCGGGAGGGGAGTGAAATAGTACCTGAAACCGTTTGCTTACAAACCGTTGGAGCCTCCTTAGTAGGGGTGACAGCGTGCCTTTTGAAGAATGAGCCTGCGAGTTAGCGATACGTGGCGAGGTTAACCCGTGTGGGGTAGCCGTAGCGAAAGCGAGTCTGAATAGGGCGATTCAGTCGCGTGTCCTAGACCCGAAGCGAAGTGATCTATCCATGGCCAGGTTGAAGCGACGGTAAGACGTCGTGGAGGACCGAACCCACTTAGGTTGAAAACTGAGGGGATGAGCTGTGGATAGGGGTGAAAGGCCAATCAAACTTCGTGATAGCTGGTTCTCTCCGAAATGCATTTAGGTGCAGCGTTGCGTGTTTCTTGCCGGAGGTAGAGCTACTGGATGGCCGATGGGCCCTACAAGGTTACTGACGTCAGCCAAACTCCGAATGCCGGTAAGTGAGAGCGCAGCAGTGAGACTGTGGGGGATAAGCTTCATAGTCGAGAGGGAAACAACCCAGACCACCAACTAAGGTCCCTAAGCGCGTGCTAAGTGGGAAAGGATGTGGAGTTGCTTTGACAACCAGGAGGTTGGCTTAGAAGCAGCCACCCTTGAAAGAGTGCGTAATAGCTCACTGGTCAAGTGATTCCGCGCCGACAATGTAACGGGGCTCAAGCACGCCACCGAAGTTGTGGCATTGACATTTTTGGTAGGCCTTCGTGGTCCAGCCGTGTTGATGGGTAGGAGAGCGTCGTGTGGCGAGTGAAGCGGCGGGGTGACCCAGCCGTGGACGCTACACGAGTGAGAATGCAGGCATGAGTAGCGAAAGACGTGTGAGAAACACGTCCTCCGAAAGACCAAGGGTTCCAGGGTCAAGCTAATCTTCCCTGGGTAAGTCGGGACCTAAGGCGAGGCCGACAGGCGTAGTCGATGGACAACGGGTTGATATTCCCGTACCGGCGAAGAACCGCCCAAGCTAATCCAGTGGTGCTAAGAGTCCTAGCTCGGAATGTTGTTGATCCCTTCGGGGTGAAGGCACGTCCGTGTGAACGCTCGACCCCATGCTGGTGCGGCTAGCGTATTAACAGGTGTGACGCAGGAAGGTAGCCCAAGCCAGGCGATGGTAGTCCTGGTGCAAGTGCGTAGGCCAAGTGATAGGCAAATCCGTCACTTACATAGGCTGAGACACGATGCGGATAAAAAGTGGGTGATCCTATGCTGCCAAGAAAAGCATCGACGCGAGGTTCAAGCCGCCCGTACCCCAAACCGACTCAGGTGGTCAGGTAGAGAATACCAAGGAGATCGAGAGAATCGTGGTTAAGGAACTCGGCAAAATGCCCCCGTAACTTCGGGAGAAGGGGGGCCATCCACTTATTAGGACTTGCTCCGAAAGGGTGTGGTGGCCGCAGAGACTAGTGGGTAGCGACTGTTTACTAAAAACACAGGTCCGTGCCAAGTCGCAAGACGATGTATACGGACTGACGCCTGCCCGGTGCTGGAAGGTTAAGAGGACCGGTTAGCCGCAAGGCGAAGCTGAGAATTTAAGCCCCAGTAAACGGCGGTGGTAACTATAACCATCCTAAGGTAGCGAAATTCCTTGTCGGGTAAGTTCCGACCTGCACGAATGGCGTAACGACTTCCCAACTGTCTCAACCGCGAACTCGGCGAAATTGCATTACGAGTAAAGATGCTCGTTACGCGCAGCAGGACGGAAAGACCCCGTGACCTTTACTACAGCTTGGTATTGGTGTTCGGTGTGGCTTGTGTAGGATAGGTGGGAGACGGTGAAGCATTCACGCCAGTGAGTGTGGAGTCATTGTTGAAATACCACTCTGGTCACTCTGGATATCTAACTTAGGACCGTGATCCGGTTCAGGGACAGTGCCTGGTGGGTAGTTTAACTGGGGCGGTTGCCTCCCAAAATGTAACGGAGGCGCCCAAAGGTTCCCTCAACCTGGTTGGCAATCAGGTGGCGAGTGTAAGTGCACAAGGGAGCTTGACTGTGAGACTGACAGGTCGAGCAGGGACGAAAGTCGGGACTAGTGATCCGGCAGTGGCTTGTGGAAGCGCTGTCGCTCAACGGATAAAAGGTACCTCGGGGATAACAGGCTGATCTTGCCCAAGAGTCCATATCGACGGCATGGTTTGGCACCTCGATGTCGGCTCGTCGCATCCTGGGGCTGGAGTAGGTCCCAAGGGTTGGGCTGTTCGCCCATTAAAGCGGTACGCGAGCTGGGTTTAGAACGTCGTGAGACAGTTCGGTCCCTATCCGCTGCGCGCGTAGGAAGTTTGAGAGGATCTGACCCTAGTACGAGAGGACCGGGTTGGACGAACCTCTGGTGTGTCAGTTGTTCCGCCAGGAGCACCGCTGATTAGCTACGTTCGGGATGGATAACCGCTGAAAGCATCTAAGCGGGAAGCCGGCCTCAAGATGAGACTTCCATACCATTTATGGTGAGAGGCTCCCAGCCAGACTACTGGGTTGATAGGCCGGATGTGGAAGCGTAGTAATACGTGAAGCTGACCGGTACTAATAAGCCGATGACTTGATAACACACCGTTTTTGGTGCTTGCGTCCACTGAGTGGTTCTCGATGTACGGTCGGGAACACAACAATGAAACATATCGTTGTTGGTTTTTGAAACATCAATAGTGTTTCGGCGGCCATAGCGAGAGGGAAACGCCCGGTCACATTCCGAACCCGGAAGCTAAGCCTCTCAGCGCCGATGGTACTGCAGGGGGGACCCTGTGGGAGAGTAGGACACCGCCGGACTTCCTTTAAGTCGAAATGGCCACCCAAAGCTGGGTGGCCATTTCGCATTT
>NZ_JAMAXZ010000012.1:0-1553 GCF_023712585.1 Microbacterium sp. P26
TGAACTGCCTCACGGGTAGGTCGGAAGACTGTTTCTTGTGGGTGCGTCCGTTCCTTGAGAACTCAACAGCGTGCACTTGTCAAATGCCAATTTATTCCTCGTCGGTCCGTTTGTTCGGATTGCGAGTAATTCCTTTGGATCAAAGACCAGCCCTTTTGGGGGTTGGCATATGGATACGTCAGTAATGATGTTTCTCTTTGGTCAGTTTCAAACTCGCTGCGGCCCCGTTTTCCCGGTGGTTGTATGCATTTCTTTTTTACGGAGAGTTTGATCCTGGCTCAGGATGAACGCTGGCGGCGTGCTTAACACATGCAAGTCGAACGGTGAAGCCAAGCTTGCTTGGTGGATCAGTGGCGAACGGGTGAGTAACACGTGAGCAACCTGCCCTGGACTCTGGGATAAGCGCTGGAAACGGCGTCTAATACTGGATATGAGCCTCTATCGCATGGTGGGGGTTGGAAAGATTTTTTGGTCTGGGATGGGCTCGCGGCCTATCAGCTTGTTGGTGAGGTAATGGCTCACCAAGGCGTCGACGGGTAGCCGGCCTGAGAGGGTGACCGGCCACACTGGGACTGAGACACGGCCCAGACTCCTACGGGAGGCAGCAGTGGGGAATATTGCACAATGGGCGAAAGCCTGATGCAGCAACGCCGCGTGAGGGATGACGGCCTTCGGGTTGTAAACCTCTTTTAGCAGGGAAGAAGCGAAAGTGACGGTACCTGCAGAAAAAGCGCCGGCTAACTACGTGCCAGCAGCCGCGGTAATACGTAGGGCGCAAGCGTTATCCGGAATTATTGGGCGTAAAGAGCTCGTAGGCGGTTTGTCGCGTCTGCTGTGAAATCCCGAGGCTCAACCTCGGGCCTGCAGTGGGTACGGGCAGACTAGAGTGCGGTAGGGGAGATTGGAATTCCTGGTGTAGCGGTGGAATGCGCAGATATCAGGAGGAACACCGATGGCGAAGGCAGATCTCTGGGCCGTAACTGACGCTGAGGAGCGAAAGGGTGGGGAGCAAACAGGCTTAGATACCCTGGTAGTCCACCCCGTAAACGTTGGGAACTAGTTGTGGGGACCATTCCACGGTTTCCGTGACGCAGCTAACGCATTAAGTTCCCCGCCTGGGGAGTACGGCCGCAAGGCTAAAACTCAAAGGAATTGACGGGGACCCGCACAAGCGGCGGAGCATGCGGATTAATTCGATGCAACGCGAAGAACCTTACCAAGGCTTGACATATACGAGAACGGGCCAGAAATGGTCAACTCTTTGGACACTCGTAAACAGGTGGTGCATGGTTGTCGTCAGCTCGTGTCGTGAGATGTTGGGTTAAGTCCCGCAACGAGCGCAACCCTCGTTCTATGTTGCCAGCACGTAATGGTGGGAACTCATGGGATACTGCCGGGGTCAACTCGGAGGAAGGTGGGGATGACGTCAAATCATCATGCCCCTTATGTCTTGGGCTTCACGCATGCTACAATGGCCGGTACAAAGGGCTGCAATACCGTGAGGTGGAGCGAATCCCAAAAAGCCGGTCCCAGTTCGGATTGAGGTCTGCAAC
>NZ_JAMAXZ010000013.1:0-1250 GCF_023712585.1 Microbacterium sp. P26
AGTTCGGTCAGCATGGCATGTGGGCTGCGGAACTTGAGGGTTTCGCGTGGGCGGATGTTGAGGAGCCGTTGGGTTTCGGCGAGGTCGTCGTCGGTGACGGTATTGAAATCGGTGCCTTTTGGATAGAAGTCGCGGATGAGGCCATTGGTGTTCTCATTGGTGCCGCGCTGCCAGGGCGAATGCGGATCGCAGAAGAACACCGGGCATCCTGTCTTGACGGTGAATGCCTTGTGGGATGCCATTTCGGTGCCCTGATCCCACGTGATGGTGCGAGCGAGAGTCGCCGGAAGATGTTCGATCATCCGCGCGAGAACGTCGGTGACGGTGGTGCTGTCGCGGGTTCCGGGAAGCCGCCCCAGCAGCGCGTAGCGCGTCTTGCGTTCGACCAGGGTGACGATGCCGGAGTTGCCTGGCCCGACTACCAGGTCCCCTTCCCAGTGCCCGGGAACGGCGCGGGCGGTGACTTCCGGGGGCCGGTTGGATAACCGCGCGCCCTCCAACCAGGGCCGGCTCGATCGCGGGGGAAGCTTCGACTGCGGAAGGCGTCCTTTCCGCCCTGATCGCAGGGCCTTTTCGACGGTGAGTTCGTGGCGCAGTGCGCCTCGACCCTGCAGATACAACGCTTGGTAGATCGTTTCGTGGGACACCTGCATCTCCGCCCGATCCGGGAACGCCCGCTTCAACTCACCCGCAACCTGCTGCGGGGAGTACTTCGCGTTCAAGCGTGACACGACCTCCGCCCGCAACGCCGGGCCCGCCAACTTGCCAACCCGAGTCCGCGGACGAGCTCGCACCGCCCGGTAATGCGCGATGCCCGCGTCGTAAAACAGCCGATCCCAATGCCGCACCCGATGCGCGCGGATCTCCCGCGACACCGTCGAGGCAGCCACCCCCAGCTCCCTCGCGATCGCACGAACGCCCCACGGCGTCGGCGACGCCAACGCCGCCTGGATCAGCGAACGATCCGCCAACGTCAACCGCCGATACGACCTGCCAGGCGATCCCGACACCACCCGCCCCAGATCCGCCGGCTCCGCCCCGCCGACACGACCTTCACGCACTTGCATGCCCGACAGTCTCGCCCACCGCCCGATCGTCACGCGATCGACACCCGACCACCGCGACACTGCCTCCATCGACTGACCCCCAGCCACCGCCCGCAGAACCGCAGCCCGCTCCTCCCACGCCAACTTCTTCGGCATCCGCAACCTCCCCACGCGAGGGTGTTGCGCTAAGAACTGGAGACCACC
>NZ_JAMAXZ010000014.1:0-593 GCF_023712585.1 Microbacterium sp. P26
CCCCACCCGCACCGACGACGGCCCCGGCACCCTCGGCACCATCCGCGCCCGCGTCCAGATCGTCGTCCCCGCCCTCACCATCCTCGACCCCACCCGAGAAAACCACGACCCCGCCGAACTCATCGGCCACGGCCCCATCGACGCCCACACCGCCCGCACCCTCGCCGAAACCACCCCCACCCCCTGGGACCGCATCCTCACCCACCCCCTCACCGGGGCAGTCCTGCACACCGACACCTACCACCGCACCACCGCCATCGACCGCCACCTCCGCGCCCGCGACCGCCACTGCCGCTGGCCCGGCTGCACCACCCCCGCCATCCGCTGCGAAGTCGACCACACCCACGACCACGCCACAGGCGGCAAAACCACCATCACCAACCTCGCCCACCTCTGCCAACGCCACCACACCCAAAAGCAGTTCACCCGCTGGCAGGTTCGACAACTCCCCGGCGGGATCCTCACATGGACCTCCCCCACCGGCCGCACCTACACCGACGAACCCCTCCCCTACTCCCCCGCCGTCCGCTTCACCCCCGACGACCCACCCCCACCCGACCCCGACGACAACGGCACACCCCCACCCTTCTGAC
>NZ_JAMAXZ010000015.1:0-554 GCF_023712585.1 Microbacterium sp. P26
GCCGATGAGTTCGGCGGGGTCGTGGTTTTCTCGGGTGGGGTCGAGGATGGTGAGGGCGGGGACGACGATCTGGACGCGGGCGCGGATGGTGCCGAGGGTGCCGGGGCCGTCGTCGGTGCGGGTGGGGCCGGCGTCGGGGGCGGCGCTGAGCAGCAGGTCGGCGAGGATGTCGGCGCGCAGTTGCGCGGTGGTGCGCTGGTCGGTGGCGAGCACGGTCGCGGGACTGAGAGCCGCTTGAGCGGCGGACTGCCTCGAAACAGAGTCGGAAACGGGGGCGGATGCCGCGCCGAAGGCGGAGACGGGTCGGGACTCAAAGTCTGACGGGGAATCGAGACCGAGCTGGAGACCGGGCTGGGCGCCGGATGTCGCGGGGGCGGTGTGGCCAGGACCGTCACCCCCGTCGTGCCCGAACGCGCCGCCGGCGCGGATGTCGAGGAGCGCGCGGGCTTGGTGGGTGAGGCGGTCGTAGATGCCGACGGCGAGGACGGTGGGCAGGGTCGCGATGAGGTCGGACATGCCGTCGGCCCCCGTGACCAGGCGGACGCAGCGGGTGT
>NZ_JAMAXZ010000016.1:0-522 GCF_023712585.1 Microbacterium sp. P26
TTCCCATACCGGATGCTGTTCGAACACGGTCGGCTTCTGGAACTTGCGGCCGATGCCCGCCCGCGCGATCTCGGGTTCGTTCATCCGCGCGAGGTCGATCGTCTGGCCCAGAAACACCTTGCCCGCATCGGGCCGCGTCTTGCCGGTGATGACGTCCATCATCGTCGTCTTGCCCGCGCCGTTCGGGCCGATCACGCAGCGCAGCTCGCCCGCGTCGATCGAGAGCGACAGCTTCTTCAGCGCGCGAAACCCGTCGAAGCTCACCTCGATGTCCTCGAGATAGAGAATCGTGCCGTGCGACGTATCGATGCCGGGCGGCACGACGCGCCCCATCGACGCGCTGCCGCTGACGGTCAGCTCGTCCTCGGGGGGCGGCGTGAACTGGTAGAGCGCCGTTCCATTCATGCGCGTTTCCCCTTCGCGAGCACGGTTTCGACGAGGCCCATGATCCCGCGCGGCAGCAAGAGCGGCACGAGCACGAAGATCAGACCGAGGAAGAACAGCCAGTATTCGGCGAAGTAC
>NZ_JAMAXZ010000017.1:0-492 GCF_023712585.1 Microbacterium sp. P26
GCGAATCGATGTCGGGCGCGACCGTCAGCCCGGAGCCGTTCACGTGATTCCATGCGACCACCTTCGCCGGCGCGCGGCTGCCGTAGCGTGCCCACAGCGTCATCGGCGAGAGCAGGTGCACGACGTTGACCTGGCCGGACAGGAACGCCTCGACGAGCTGCGCCCAGCTGCGCAGCAGCTTCGGCTGCTCGACCGTCAGCCCTTCGGACGCGAAATAGCCGTTGTTGTGGGCGACCAGCAGCGGGGCCGCGTCGGTGATCGGCAGATAGCCGATGCGAACCGGCGCATCCGGTTCGGCCGCGGCGTGCGCGTTGGCCATCGACAGCAACGGGGCGGCACCCGTCGCGGTGAACAGGGCCGCGAGCTTCAGCCATTCGCGGCGCGACATCGGAATCTGGCACATGGATAGGGAGGTCAGTTCAAGGGATGGGGTTCGGACGCGTGCAGGCGCTTCATGCCGGCCTGCAACGCCTTCAGGATGTCGATGCGCAT
>NZ_JAMAXZ010000018.1:0-481 GCF_023712585.1 Microbacterium sp. P26
ATCCTCGGCACCACCTGCTGCACCGGGATCGTCTGCCGCGGCCCGCAGACGGTGAACGAGGCGACGCGCTTTGTCACCCATACCGAAGCCGGACAGGTGATCTCCTTGTTTCCGATGCAGGCCGGTACGCCAAACATTGACTGGCTGCAGCAGCATATTTCGCTGGACGCCGATCTGGGGCGCCTGGAGCAGGCGATCGCGGCGGTGGAGCCAGGCAGCGGCGGCGTCTTCTGGCAGCCGTACCTCAATGGCGAACGTGCGCCGTTTTACAGCCCGGACGCGCGGGCCGGCTTTTTCGGCATTAGCCCGCACACCACCCGCGCCGAACTGCAGCGCGCGGTGTTTGAAGGCCTGGCCTTCGCCATTGTCGATGCGCTGCAGGGTTATCCGCAGGGCGGCGAGCTGTATCTGACCGGCGGCGGCGCAGCCTCGGCGACCTGGCTGCAGATTATCGCCGACTGTACCGGACGCACGGTGGTCT
>NZ_JAMAXZ010000019.1:0-477 GCF_023712585.1 Microbacterium sp. P26
TCCCCGATCTCGGTTGCGCCAGCCTGCCCAGCAATGTTGGTTAGTCGGGCCCAGATATCGCGGTTACTGGGGTCAAATACCGGGCCATTGGGATAATCCACCGCATCAGAGGCAATAGCGGTCTGTGCCGCCATTCGGGAAATGACAGCGTTTCTGATTTCTGTAAGGGTCATTTGTAGGCCTGAATTACACCATTAAACGAGACGGCATAGACGCCTGTCGGCGCCTGTGTTGAGTGGCCATTCTCCAGAGGCACGGAGTAAGGCAGGTTCGACTGGATGTAAATCACCGAGTAGGCTGGCGCCTGGTCAATAATATTTTTGCCATTAAGAAACGTCATTGTCCCGCGCGGATCCGGTTCGGTCGGGACGGAATGATTAGGTTCGCCGATGCTGACAAAATGCGATGCCCTGAAGGTTCCTGCGCGATACTCAGCCGGCCGCCTGATATCCATGCTGTCATTAACACGGACTTTCT
>NZ_JAMAXZ010000001.1:0-762822 GCF_023712585.1 Microbacterium sp. P26
ACTCGCAATCCGAACAAACGGACCGACGAGGAATAAATTGGCATTTGACAAGTGCACGCTGTTGAGTTCTCAAGGAACGGACGCACCCACAAGAAACAGTCTTCCGACCTACCCGTGAGGCAGTTCACTACCTTCACCGGCCACTCAGCACTCGATTCCGCAGTGGGATCTCACGAAGAGATCGACCTCGGGAACCGGCTGAACGGCCAGAACCAAAACCTTACACCATTCGGTGGGGTTTTGGGTGGTTCACCGCTTGAGAGGAAGCGTGGCCTTCCGGCCTCTCCGCTCTCCCCTGTGGGGCGAACAAGTAATAAGTTACGCGGGAGCCGCCGACCCGTCGAATCCAGGCGCCTCCCGGGCGTGTCGGGGGCCCAGAACCGCGGAATCCTGCGGAAACGACGAAGGGCCCGTGCGACGGTGTCGTCGCTCGGGCCCTTCCGCATCGCGGATCAGGCGGCGAGGTGCAACGGCGTCACCGAGGACGCCGCCTCGGAGAGGCCGCCGTAGAAGTCGATGCCCCCGAAGAACATCGCGCCGATGACGAGGGCGAACACGAACAGGATCGAGAGGAACAGCACGGCGACGCCGGCGAGGGTGATGAGAAGCGGAAGTCGAGAGGCCATGACTCCATCTTGCCCTGCTCCCCCACCTCGCGCGGGGGATTGCGCCCGGAAACGACCGAAGGCCGGCACCTCCGAAGAGGTACCGGCCTTCGATACGGGACGGATCAGCGGCCGGAGAGCTTCTCGCGAAGCGCAGCCAGCGACTCGTCGTCGGCGAGGGTGCCCTGGGCGGGCGTCTCCGACGAGAACGATCCACCGAACGAACCGGCGTCCGTCGGGTTGGCGGCCTCGGCCTCGAGGGCCTTGGCGACGGCAGCCTTGTGGGCTTCCCAGCGACCCTGAGCAGCGGCGTACTCCTGCTCCCAGGCCTCGCGCTGAGTGTCGAAGCCCTCGAGCCACGCACCCGACTCGGGGTCGAAGCCCTCGGGGTACTTGTACTCGCCACGCTCGTCGTACTCGGTGGCCATGCCGTACAGCGCCGGGTCGAACTCGGTGCCGTTGGGGTCGACCGACTCGTTGGCCTGCTTGAGCGACAGCGAGATGCGGCGACGCTCGAGGTCGATGTCGATGATCTTGACGAAGACCTCTTCGCCGACCGACACGACCTGCTCGGCGAGCTCGACGTGCTTGCCCGACAGCTCGGAGATGTGCACGAGGCCCTCGATGCCGTCGGCCACGCGGACGAACGCACCGAAGGGAACGAGCTTGGTGACCTTGCCCGGAGCGATCTGACCGATCGCGTGGGTACGGGCGAACACCTGCCACGGGTCTTCCTGCGTCGCCTTGAGCGAGAGCGACACGCGCTCACGGTCGAGGTCGACCTCGAGGATCTCGACGGTGACCTCCTGGCCCACCTCGACGACCTCGGAGGCGTGCTCGATGTGCTTCCAGGACAGCTCGGAGACGTGGACGAGACCGTCGACGCCACCCAGGTCGACGAACGCACCGAAGTTGACGATCGACGAGACCGTGCCCTTGCGGACCTGGCCCTTGTGGAGGTTGTTGAGGAACGTGGTGCGCGACTCGGACTGCGTCTGCTCGAGCAGGGCGCGGCGCGACAGCACGACGTTGTTGCGGTTCTTGTCGAGCTCGAGGATCTTGGCCTCGATCTCCTGGCCGAGGTACGGCGTGAGGTCGCGGACGCGGCGGAGCTCGATGAGCGAAGCCGGGAGGAAGCCGCGGAGGCCGATGTCGACGATGAGACCACCCTTGACGACCTCGATCACGGAACCGGTGACAACACCGTCGTTCTCCTTGATCTTCTCGACGTCGCCCCACGCACGCTCGTACTGCGCGCGCTTCTTGGACAGGATGAGGCGGCCTTCCTTGTCCTCCTTCTGGAGAACGAGGGCCTCGACGTGGTCGCCGACGTTGACGACCTCGTTGGGGTCGACGTCGTGCTTGATCGAGAGCTCGCGGGAGGGGATGACACCCTCGGTCTTGTAGCCGACGTCGAGGAGGACCTCGTCGCGGTCGATCTTCACGACGGTGCCTTCGATGAGGTCTCCGTCGTTGAAGAACTTGAGCGTCTTCTCGACCGCGGCCAGGAAGTCTTCGGCCGAGCCGATGTCGTTGATCGCGACCTGCTTGGTAGCCGGGGCGGTCGTTGCGGTAGTCATGTAGTGGGTTGTCCTAGTTGGGTGTGGTGTCGGGCTCCGACTCCTGTGCCAGTGGTCCGGCGGACCATGGCCTTCGGGCATTCGGACGCCCGTGGGCGAACGGATACCGCGAGTCGAAGCGAAGCGGATTTGTTCGTGCGATGCCACGGACTCACTCGGGAAAAGAGCAGAGCCATACGTGTGACACCTCAGTTTAGCGCACCGACCGCCCGCACCGCTCCGTGGGCCGACGTGCACCCGGCCCGCGATTCGTCCTCGATCGCGAGCGAAGGGCGAACGGCATCCGGATGCGAAGAATCGGCGGGATCGATTCGCCCCGGATCGGCACTTTTCTCGGGCCGATCGAGTGCGGTACGCCCAGGTGGCATCCAGACTGCCGTGCCAGGCTCCCGATTTCGTACCCGCCGTGCGCGGGCCGGACGGTGACACCCGCACCGTCCTCCCTCACGTGAAACCGGTTCTATGCGCTCTGATTCGACGCCCCTCACCAATCGTCGCGCCCGTCGCCTGGCCACCCGTCGCACCCGCCGTCGTCCTGTGACGGCCATGGGCGCCCTCGTGGTCGGAGTCGTCGCGGCAGCGGCCCTCACCGGCACCGTCCCGGCAGCGACGGCCTCCCCCGCCGACCTGTCGACCGCCACCTTCTCGCTCGCCTCGGCGACCACCCCCGTCGCCCTCGCGGCCTCCGCCGGGCCCGAGATCTCCGAGGCGCGCGCGGCCACCGCCGCCGCCTCGACCTCTCTCGGCGCCGCCACGCAGGTGCAGGGCGACATCGCGGCATCCGGTCTCGACATCGGACAGCCCGCCACCGTCGACACCACGGCCCTCGAGGCCGCGACCGACCGTCTCGAGAAGGCCTACGTGCTGCCCGAGACCTTCCTGCCCGCGCTCACCGAGAACGTCACCGCCGCCTCGGCGACGGTCGACCAGCGCGTGTCGGAGCTGCGCGGCGGCCTCGATGCCGCCGTCGCCAAGAAGGCCGAAGAGGAAGCCGCCGCCGAGAAGGCGCGCCAGGAGGCCGAAGCGGCCGCCGCCGCAGCCGCCGCCGAGAAGGCCGCCGCCGAGCAGCAGCAGGCCGCCAAGAGCTCCAGCAGCTCGAACAGCGGAAGCAGCAGCAGCAACAAGAGCAGTGGGGGCGGCGGCACGTCGTCGGCTCCCCCGGCCTCGAGCGGTGGCGGATCGGGCGACAACAGCCCCGCCGGCGCTCAGGCGACCGCCCGCGGCATGCTCGCCGGGTGGGGATGGGGCGACGACCAGTTCAGCTGCCTCGTCTCGCTCTGGAACAAGGAGTCGGGCTGGAACTACAAGGCCTACAACGCCGGCAGCGGCGCCACGGGCATTCCGCAGGCCCTTCCCGGCAGCAAGATGGCGTCGGCCGGCGCCGACTGGCAGACCAACGCCGCCACGCAGATCGCCTGGGGCTTCGGCTACATCTCGGGCCGCTACGGCACCCCCTGCGCCGCGTGGGGTCACTCGCAGTCGACCGGCTGGTACTGACCCCTCAGTCCCAGCGCATCACGGAGCGCGCCGCCTCGGAGAATCCTCCGGAGCGGCGCGCTTCGCTCAGGAGGGCGAGGTGTTCGACTCCTGAGACCTCGCGGAGGGCTGCGGGACCGACCTGCGTCCGCCACAGCTCTGCGAAGCGGACGGCGTCGTCGCGTCGGCGACCGGTCTCGGCGGGGACGGCGACGAACGTCCGCGGACGGTCGCGACCGGCCCGGCCCAGCACCGCGCGCACGAGGAACGACCCTGCGCCGCGATCGATCTCGAGGACGAACCGCGGGGAGCGGATCGGCGCCGTGAGCTCTTCGAGCGCTGCGGCGAACGAGCGCTGAGCGGACACCGGGGCGCGGGGCATGCGGATCCGGGCACGCACGCGACCGCCCTCGAGCGGCTCGGTCTCGACGGTCGGGCGATCCGGCACCGGGGCGACCCGGCCGGCGGCGACGAGGGCGTCCCACACCACGCCGGCGATGCGGCGGAGCGTCTCGGGGGCGTCGTTCGCCTGCCGACGTGCGCGGACCCAGGCGCGGCCGAACGGGACGGCGGCGACAGCCCCGCACAGCGCGACGAGCGCGGCGACGGGCGAGCCCACCGGGTGCGGCAGGAGCACCGCCGCCCCCAGCCCCAGCACGACCAGCGCGACCGCGGCGCCCAGGCTCGACCCGAGCGCCCGCGCGGCGACGACCGAGGTCGAGAACGTCGGAGCGCTGCGCGGACGTTCGATGACGGATGCCGCTTCTTCGCGGTCGATGTAGGGCGTGCCGACGCGCCACTCGGCGCGCGTCTGCGCCCGCGGCGGCACGGCGTCGAGACCGGACAGGGGCGCGAGCGAGGCTCCGGCGGTCTTCTCGTGCACCGCGTCGAGAGCCCGCCGGCGCTGCGCACCCAGCGCCGCGCCGATCCCGCGGACCACCTCGGCCGGTCGGTCGACGTCGAGCCCCCAGAGGCGGTCATGCTTGCGGGTCAGGCGCGCGGCATCCGGCTGCGCCTGCAACGACGACGAGGGAGGCAGCATCGCGGTGATCGTCCAGTTGTGCGCGACCTTCTCGGGCCACGCGGGGTCGAGACGGAGGGTGCGCCCGCGCAGCTGCTGCGTGGCCGAGGCCGTGGCCACCGCCGTCAGGTCGATGAGCGTGTTGACCGCGGGGCAGTCCCACCCCTCGCCGAACAGGCCCCGCGTGCCGACGACCACGTCGACGGCTCCCGAGGCGAGCAGTCGTGCCGCCGCGCGGACGATGCCCGCGCCCGCGATCCCCCGCACCTCGAGGGCGGCGGGGTCGTCGTCGCAGGGCGCTGTCGTCGCCTCGACCCCCAGCTCGGCGCAGAGGACCGGCAGCAGGAGATCGGCGTCGACCGCGGCGATGCGCACCGTCGACGAGGTGACCAGCACGGCCCGCAGGCCCTGGGTCGCGGCATCCGTGATCAGGATCGAGAACGTGCGCACGGCGCCCGCGCTGCCGAGCAGCCCCCCGTGCGTGTTGCCGTGGGTGACGAAGTCGGTCACGACGAGGGCCCGCAGGCGCGTGCCCAGCTCGGCGCGCTCACGGGCGAGCACGTCGCAGGCTCCGCGGTCCTTCGCGAGCGACGACGACAGCACCGTGTCGATCGCGTCGCGGGATCGGCGCACGCCCCGGTCGGTCAAGGCGTATCCGAAGTCGGCGAGCAGGCGCTTCAGCCGCTGCCAGTCGGGTTCGCGCGAGGGGTCGGGCAGCACGCGGTCGAGGGCGTAGCGCCCGATCAGACGCACCGTCTCGTCGGTCGAGGGGGCGCGATGTGCGACGGCGGGCATCCGCGCGACCACCGGATGCCCGGGCGCGGTGAGCGCGAGCATCGCGGCGGCGGCCTCGGCGCCGGCGAAATCCGCCGCGAACGCCAGGGCGAGGCGGCGGTCGATCGCGGCCGCCTCGGCGTCGCGGTCGTCCGGGGCGGCTGCGGGTGGGGGCGCGAGCGGGTCGGCGGGCGTCTCGGCGGCGGCGCGAGCAGGCGTGCCCGCCGGCGGAGGCCCGAGCGCATCAGGGGTCGCCGCGCGCGCCTCGGGAGGCTGCAGGACACCGAGGAGGAAGTCGCGGCCCTCGCCGACCGAGAACGTCGTGTGCAGGGCGACCTGCAGCGCCTCGGCGTGGGCGCCGAGGAACGCCTGCTCCTCGGCGGTGGGGGCGACGACGTGCACGAGATCGCGGTACGGCGCGAGGTCGCCCTCACGCACCACCGCCGGGACCGGAACCTCGAGGTCGACGTCTCCGAGCAGCGAGACGTAGTTGTCGTACTCGTCGGCGTCGTCGGGCGAGGGAAGGGTCGCCGTCAGCCCGATCACGAGCGGGGCGCGCCCCGCCGCGCGCAGCCGCGCGAGCAGGGCCGCCACCACGAGCGCCCAGTGGTCGAGCAGGTGGTGGCACTCGTCGAGGATCACCGTCTCGACGCCGGCGTCGACGAGCCGGTCGATCAGCGCGCGGGCGTGCGGGTGCAGCGACGCCATGAGCGCCTCGGCGTCGTGTCGCGCGAGCGAGCGCCGCAGGGCACGGGAGCGGGACCGGATGCCGCGGCGGTGCGCCTGCGGATTGCTCGCCTCGAGAGCATCGAGCCAGCGCTCGGCCTCGTCGGGCGTGCGCGCGTCGGCCTCGAGTTCGTCGAGCCAGCGCCGTCGGGCGAGACCGGCGAACGGCTCGGCGGAATCGACGACGCTGATCGCCTGGTAGGTCAGCGCGGTGAGGTCGGCCGGGGTCTCGGGGTCGTCGGAGACGACAGCGGCGTCGTGCGCGAGCCCCCGGGCGGCCGCGGCCCACTGCGCGCGGATCGCCGTGGTCGGGGCGAACACCACCGTGCGTCCGCCCCGGCGCATCGCCAGCAGCAGACCGAGCAGGGTCTTGCCCGCCCCGGGCGGGGCGACGAGGTGCAGCGGCTCTCCGGCATCGACGTCGACGCGGTCGAGGGCGTCGGCCTGGTAGGCGCGGAGCGTCCCGTCGAACCGCCACGCCGACAGGGGACGGCGCAGTTCGGTCGACACCGGGCCAGTCTAGGGAGGCACTGCGCCGCGACACGGCGCCGACCGGGAGAGGACGTACACGTGGACCTGAAGTGGCTCGACGCCCCCGCCGACGAGGTGGCCGCCGCCTTGGCATCCGCCGCTCCGCGCCCCCGACCGGACTGGGTGCCCACGGGGCGCCAGGTGCTGCTGCACGTCAACAACACCGTGCTGCTGTGGGCGTTGTTCGTGGTCTTCTTCTCGATCGGGGTCGCGGTCGACGGTTACGGCGACGGGACCGTGGGCCCGGGCGAGGCCACCGCGTTCTGGTGGGCCGCCGGCGTCTTCGTCGTGTGGTTCGCCCTCACCGTCGCGCTCTGGCGCTGGTCGCTGCAGCCTCTCGCGACCCGCGCGCGGCTGCGGCAGGGTCGGCGCGAGCTCACCGCGCTCGCGAACGGGTTCCGCCCCGAGGCGAGCGGACACGCGACCTTCGCCTCGCTGGTGACCGATCACAGCGTCGGCGTGCGGGAGTATCCGCGGTTCGTCGCGGCCGGCGCGGAGTTCGGAGCCGTGCGGGCGCGGGCTCCGCGGGCGCGCCCGTGGCAGTACCTTCTGGTGCGGCTCGCCGCGCCGCTCCCCCACCTCGTGCTGGACTCCCGCAGCAACGACGGCTGGGGCGCGGGCCTTCCGGCCGCGGTCGCCCGTCATCAGCAGCTCTCGCTCGAGGGCGACTTCGACCGGTCGTTCCGCACCTTCGCGCCCGAGGGCTACGGCCCCGACGCGCTCTACGTGCTCACCCCCGACGTCATGAGCGCCCTCGTCGATCACGCGGCGGAGTTCGACGTCGAGATGCGCGACGACACCGTGGTCTTCTTCCGGCAGATCGATGCGGACTACGCCCTCGCAGCGGACTGGGAGCGGGTGGATGCCGCGCTGACGCACGTCGTTCCGCGTCTCGCCGCGCTCTCGCGCCGCTACGTCGACGAACGCGTCCCAGGGCAGGGCGCCGTGGAGATCTCCGCCGCCGCGCGCGACGTCACGACCTGGCGACCGCCGTCACCGCTGATCGGCCGCGACGGCAGACGCCTCGACGCGCGCACGCCCCAGACGGGCAGGCTCCCGGTCATCGCGAAGATCACGTGGATCGTCGTGCGCACGGGGCTCTACGTCGTGCCGGGGGTGTTCGCGTTCGCCGGCTTCATGTCGATCGTCGACGGGCGCTGAGCCCGGCGGCATCCGGAACCGTCTTCCCAGCCCGGCAGCGCCCGCTCCAGCGGGTCAGAGGCCGTTGCGGCGAGCGACCCACCCCGCGAGCAGCGCGTGCGAGAGCGGCGCGATCGACACGATCATGAGGATCGTGCCCAGCACCGCCTGCTCGGCCTGCAGCAGCACGCCGCCGATGAGCAGGCCCGTGAACAGCACCGACGAGACGACACGGCGCACCATGCGCTCGAGATCGCGCATGCGCCGCTCGATGCGCGGCGTCTGCACCGAGACCGAGCCGTCTTCGAAGCGGGAGATGAGGTTGTCGGCGCGGCGCGGCAGGCGCGCGGTGACGGCCGCCACCGCTCCGACCTCGCGCACGAAGGCCTGCGCGGTGTTGCCGCTCTCTTCGCGGATGAGGCGCTGGGCGTAGGGCTCGACGGCGTCCCAGATGTTGAAGGCGGGATCGAGCGCGCTGCACATGCCGCTCGTGAGCGACATCGCGCGCACGATCAGCAGGAAGTTCTCGGGCAGCTGGAACGGCAGCGACCGCACGACGTCGCCGAACTCGATCGCGAACGCGCGGAACTCGCGCGGGTCGACCTCTTGCAGCTCGGCGAAGCCCATCCCGCCGAAGCGGGAGAACAGGCCGGTCATCGCGCGCTCCAGCTGCACGGTGTCGGCCGAGGGCAGCAGCACGCCGACATCGCGGATGCCGTCGACCAGGCCCTTCCCGTCGCGCGAGGCCGCGGCGATGAGCACGCGGCGCAGCCCCCGGCGCAGGCTCGGCGGGACCTCGCCCATCATGCCGAAGTCGATGAAGGTGAAGCGCCAGGCCGCGGTGCCGGCGTCGGTCGTGCCGGCGAGGGGCGTGACGAAGACGTTGCCGGGGTGCGGGTCGGCGTGGAAGAAGCCGTCGTCGAACAGCTGGTCGAACATCACCCGCGCGAAGCGGGCGGCGACCTCCGAGGGGTCGATGCCGGCGGCACGGAGGGCGTCGACGTCGTTGATCTTGATCGCCGTGACGTCTTGGAGGGTCAGCACGCGACGGGTGGTGCGCTCCCACACGACCTCGGGCACGGCCACGCCATCGGGCCCGCCGAAGTCGGCGGCGAAGCGCTCGGAGTTGGCCGCCTCGTGCAGGTAGTCGATCTCTTCGAGGCTCGTGATCGCGAACTCCTCGACGAGCGAGGGCATGTCGACGCGGTCGCGGACGAGGGCGACCTTGCTGAGCCACACACCGACCTTGCGGAGGGCGCGCAGATCGACGTCGACGATCCGGTCGATGCCCGGCCGCTGGATCTTGAGCACGACGGCGCTCAGTCCGGTCTCGGCCGCCAGGTCGTCGGTCAGCACGGCGCGGTGAGCCTGGCCCAGCGACGCCGCGGCGAGGGGGCGCTCGTCGACGCTCGCGAAGGCGCGCTCCAGCGGCATCCCGAGCTCTGCTTCGGCACGGGCGCGCATCTGCACGAACGGCACCGCGGGCACCTCGTCTTGCAGACCCTCGAGCTGTTTCGTGACCGAGGGCGGCAGCACGTCGAGGCGCGACGACATGAACTGCCCGACCTTGATCATGAGACCGCCGAGGTCGACCGCGAGCACGTGGAAGCGCTGCGCGATGCGCTCGAGCCGGCGGGTGCGGCCCCGGGCGGAGATCCACCCGAGGCCGAACCGCGGCAGGAACAGCTCGAACCACCACGCCTGCACGAGGTAGCGTGCGGCGAAACGCGTGATGCGGCGGTAACGGGCCTTCATGAGGGCGTCGTCGGTCATCGAATCTCCTGGATGCCGACGTGCGCCCCGCACGCGTCGAACGCGGTGAACCTCACCCCTGGGCGAGGATGGAGTAGAGCTTACGGCGCGCCTCTTCGAGGATCTCGACCGCTTGCGCGATCTGCTCCTTGTCGCCCGTGCGGCCGACCTGCGCCGCCGCCTGAGCCAGCTCGATGCCGGCCTTGGGCAGTGCGGTCATGCGACCGCCGTCGCGGGATCCGGCCGACTCCCACGGCGCGGTGCGCTCGGTGGTCTCGTCGCCGGCCGCGGCGCGTCCCTCAGCGGTGAGCGAGTAGGTCTTGCGCCCGTTCGACTCCTCGGCCTGCACGAGACCCTCGTCGGTCAGCAGCTGCAGCGTGGGGTACACCGAGCCGGGGCTCGGCTTCCACGAGCCGCCGCTGCGGTCTTCGATCTCGCGGATGATCTGGTAGCCGTGCATCGGCTGCTCGAGCAGCAGCGAGAGCACGGCCGAACGCACGTCGCCCTTGTTCATGCGGGGCGTCGTCGAGGCCTTCTGCTCGAACTGCGTGCGCAGCTGCTCGAGACCCTCGAGAATGTTGGACATCGGCCAGCCGGGGGTGTTGTTGCCGCCGCGTCCGCCGAACGCGTCTCCCAGGAATGAACCACTCATGACGACCTCCTTCGCGCGGACCCGACCTGAGTCAGCGATACATAACGATATATCGCTGAGCACCCCTCGCGGCTGGGAATCGGCCCCCGATCGCTCGACGTCGAAGCACCGCCGAAACGAACGCTGCGCTCCCCCGGCGACGGGGAAGCGCAGCGTTCGTGCGGAGAGAGAGGCTCAGTACCAGTTCATCGCCTGAGAGTGACTCCAGGCGCTGCAGGGAGCGCCGTAGGCGCGATCGATGTAGTCGAGACCCCACTGGATCTGCGTGGCGGCATTGGTCTGCCAGTCGGCGCCGAAGGTCGCCATCTTGCTACCCGGGAGCGACTGCGGGATGCCGGTGGCACCGCCGTCGTTGTTGTAGGCCTTGTAATTCCAGCCCGACTCCTTGTTCCACAGCGACGACAGGCACGAGAACTGGTCGCTGCCCCAGCCGTACTTCTCGGCCATGAACTGCGCCGCGTACGCGCGGGCACCGTCGGGGGTGTTGACGCGGGCGAGCGCGGCGGCGGCATCGGCCTGGCGCTGCGCCTCGGCGGCCGCTGCGGCCTCGGCCTGGCGCTGCGCCTCCGCAGCAGCATCGGCCGCCGCCTTGTCGGCCTTCGCCTGGCCGAGGCTGCCCTTGACCTCGGCGACACGGGCCGAGACGCGCTCGGCCTCGGTCTGCGCGTTCTGGCTGAGCGCGGGGACGAGCAGCACCGGCAGCATGTCACGCGAGTCGAGGCGGGTGACCGCGTCTTGCAGGGCCGAGGTGTCGACCGTCGCGTCGCCGATCGAGAGCGGCAGGCCGGTCGCGGCGACGTCGGCCTGCACGGCCTCGGCATCCGACAACGTCGACTGCGCGTCGTCGAGAGCGGAGGTCGCGCCGGTCACGACGGCGTCGATCGTGGGGGCGTTCGCCACCGAGAGCGTCGCGGCCGGAGCGGGGAAGGTCGCGGCCGAGGCGTCGGGCAACGACACCGGCGCGGCGATGGCAAGACCCGTGGTGGCGACGAGGCCGAGGGCGAGACCCGCGCAGGTGGCGGCGGTGACGAGGGTGCGCCGGGCGCGGTTGACGTGGGTGATCTTGAGGTCGGAACGCAGCAAAAGTAATGGTCTTTCGTCGGGGGCACGCTCGTCGGGTTCGAGCGAGAGCTGTGTCGTTCGGGTCGACACAAGTCCCCGAGTGTGGGGGCCGGTTCTGAGCGTTATCTCTTCGTTACCTGAAAGGCCCGTGAGAGCGGGGCGCGTCGGGCGGGACGCGCAGACACGCGGAGGACCGGGGAATCGGCATCCGTTCGACCCCTGTGTTCATGGGTGAAGAAACAGCCTTTGATCCGGTCTTTCTCCGCGCCGGTGACCCGCGCGGAGAACCTCCAGCCGACGCGGCGCCCGCGGGCCCGGCCGCCACCGAAACGAAAAGGCCGATCCGGCGGAGAAAAAATCCGCCGAATCGGCCCCGCGAGCCCCAGGGGCCCCTGATCCGTCAGCCGCGGTGGGCGCGGTAGTAGTCCAGTAGCGCGCGCGTCGAGGCGTCCTGAGACGCCAGGGCCTCGGCGTCGCCCTCGATCGCGGGCGCGATCTGCAGGGCGAGCTGCTTGCCCAGCTCGACGCCCCACTGGTCGAAGGAGTTGATGCCCCAGATCGTGCCCTGCGTGAACACGATGTGCTCGTACAGCGCGATGAGCTGCCCCAGCACCGAGGGGGTCAGCGAGGGCGCGAAGATCGACGTCGTCGGGCGGTTGCCCGGGAACGTGCGCGCGGCGACGAGGGCTCCGGTCGTGCCCTCGGCCTCGACCTCTTCGGCCGTCTTGCCGAAGGCGAGGGCCTTGGTCTGCGCGAGGAAGTTGGCCAAGAACAGCCCATGCACATCGCGCCCGTCGTCGGCCCGCGGATACGCGGGGTTGACGAAGGCGATGAAGTCGGCCGGGATCAGGCGCGTGCCCTGGTGGATGAGCTGGTAGAACGCGTGCTGGCCGTTGGTGCCGGGCTCCCCCCAGAACACCTCTCCGGTGTCGGTGGTGACGGGCGAGCCGTCCCACCGCACGGACTTGCCGTTGGACTCCATCGTGAGCTGCTGCAGGTACGCGGCGAAGCGGTGCAGCTGCTGGGCGTAGGGCAGCACGGCGTGCGACTGCGCGCCGAGGAAGTTCGTGTACCAGACGTTGAGGAGTCCCATCAGGACCGGCACGTTCTCTTCGAGCGGGGTGGATGCCACGTGCTCGTCGACCGTGTGGAAGCCGGCCAGCAGCTCGCGGAAGACGTCGGGCCCGAGGGCGATCGCCAGCGACAGGCCGATCGCGGAGTCGACGGAGTAGCGCCCGCCCACCCAGTCCCAGAAGCCGAACGCGTTGGTCGGGTCGATGCCGAACGCCTCGACCTTGTCGAGAGCGGTGGACACCGCGACGAAGTGGTGGGCGACGGCATCGGTGCGGGCCTCGTCGGAGTCGGCGATGGCCCCCTTCTCGGCGAGCTGCGCCCAGAGCCAGTCGCGCGCGAGGCGGGCGTTCGTCAGCGTCTCGAGGGTGGTGAACGTCTTCGACGCGACGATGAACAGCGTCGTCTCGGGGTCAAGATCGGCGGTCTTCTGCGCGATGTCGGTGGGGTCGATGTTCGACACGAACCGCGCGTGGATGCCGGCGTCGGCGTACGGAAGCAGGGCCTCGTAGACCATGACGGGACCCAGGTCGCTGCCGCCGATACCGATGTTGACGACGTGCGTGACCTTCTTGCCGGTGACGCCGCGCCACTCGCCCGAGCGCACCCGGTCGGCGAAGGCGCTCAACCGGTCGAGCACCTCGTGCACGTCGTGGTCGATCTGCTGACCGTCGACGACGAGGGCGGGCTCGGCGCCGGCCGGGCGACGAAGGGCGGTGTGCAGCACGGCTCGGTCTTCGCTGGTGTTGAGGTGCACGCCGCGGAGCATGTCGGCGAAACGCTCGCGCACGCCCGTCTCGTCGGCGAGCGCGAGGAGGGCCTCGAGCACCTCGGGGGTGACGAGGTTCTTCGACAGGTCGACGTGCAGGTCGCCCATCGTGCGGGTGAGGGTCGCGGCACGATCGGCGTCGGCGGCGAACCAGCCGCGCAGGTCGGGCTCGAACCCGTCGCGCAGAGCGATGAGGCGGGACCAGGCGGAGGTGGAGGTGGGGTCGATAGGCGCAGTCACAGACCCCACGCTAGCGAGCATCGGGCCGGCGCGCGGGTCGGATGACGAACACCGCGCGACGCGCTAGGCGCGGTCGACCGACGGGGGCACCGGAAGGGCGATCTCGCGCGCGTCGTCCCACGGTTCGGTCCACCCGAGACGGTCGAACAGGCCGTCGAGGAGCATCGCGGTGAAGCCCCAGACGGTCTGCGGTCCGCGCGGCGTCTCGAGCGAGAACGCGGGGCCGCGCCACTCCCGGCCGTCGCGGCGGATCACGGTGACCCCGCGCTGGTCGGGGTCGAGCAGGTCGGCGACGGGGGCGCGGAACACCTCGGCCGACTCGGCGGCGTCGACCGCGCGCACGGGCGTCGGGCGCGTCCACCATCCCAGCACCGGGGTCACCTCGTGACGGGAGAACGCCAGCGGGACGTTCTCGAGCGTCCCCAGTACGTCGACTCCGCTCGGGTCGAGCCCCGTCTCTTCTCGCGCTTCGCGCAGCGCCGCCGCCACGGCATCCGCGTCTTCGAGATCGAGCCGCCCCCCGGGGAACGCGACCTGCCCGGGGTGGGCGCGCAGGGTGCTCGCGCGGGCGAGCAGGAGGACGTCGAGATCGCTCGGGACGGTGCTCGACGTCCGGCGACTGGGCACCCCGTCGAGCACGCCGAAGAGGATGAGCACCGCCGCCGCCCGCGCCTCGCCCTCGACCGGCAGCGCCTGCAACGCCGGAGAGACGTCGCCGAGGCCGCGCGCGAGCAGGGCTTCGAGCTGGGCGCGGGGCGAGGACATGCTCCGAGGCTATGCCGTGACGGCGGATCGCGCCGTCGCCTCCCCGGCCGCCGGCGCATCGGAGGCAGGAGCGTCGGGGCCGGACGCGTCGGGCACCTCGATCCAGCGCGGGTGGGCGGAGCTTCCGACCCGCACACGACGCATCGGGGCACTCGGCGGCTCCGTTGCGACGGGGGTCGCGGCGTCCAGGGCCGACGCCTCGATCGGGACGGGGACGGATGCCGTGTCGGCGGCGACCGCGACGGGCGGTGCCGCGAGGGCCTCGGCGATGATGCGACGCGGGTCGTACCGGCGGGGGTCGAGGGCGCGCCACTCATCCGCGTCGGCGGGGACGCCGAGCTCGGTCGCCGCGCGGTGGCGCGCGGCATCCACCGTCGGGCGAAGCCCCCGAAGCAGGGACGCGAGGCGCGCGACCACCGCGGGCAGCCGCTGCGGGCCGATGACCACCGCGGCGATGAGCCCCACGAGCAGGAGCTTCTC
The DNA here is from genome assembly GCF_023712585.1 of Microbacterium sp. P26. NCBI lineage: Bacteria > Bacillati > Actinomycetota > Actinomycetes > Micrococcales > Microbacteriaceae > Microbacterium > Microbacterium sp. P26. The sequence continues at coordinate 14,645 of NZ_JAMAXZ010000001.1, forward strand.
GAGAGTCAGGCCGAACATGAGGTCTCCTCGGAGACCGACGCCCGGGCGAGGGCGCGGTCGTGCAGGGCGGCGATCGCGAGCGCCGCGCCGTACAGGGTGGTCATGGGAACGGCGACGACGAACATCGACATCACGTCGGCCGACGGCGTCGCGAGGGCGCTGAAGAGCACGATCGCCACGACCGCGTACCGCCAGCTGCGCGCCAGAGCGCGGGCAGAGACGATGCCGGCGAGGTTCAGCACCACCAGCACGACCGGCAGGACGAAGGCGAGGCCCGTCGCGAGGACGATCTTCAGCGCGAAGTCGATGTAGGCGCCCGCGTCCAGGATCGTGGAGTCGTCGCTCGAGGCGAAGCCCGCCAGCACCGACACCATGTGGGGAAACAGCAGCAAGCCGGTCGCGCACCCGGCCGCGAACAGCGGAACGGCGGCCCCGACCGAGCCGAGGACGTACCGCCGCTCGCGACGCGTGAGACCCGGCAGGACGAACGCGAAGAGCTCGTACAGCCAGACCGGGCTCGACAGGACGAACCCGGCGATGAGGGCCATGCGAAGGCGGAGGTCGAAGGCCCCGGTGACGCTGTCGAAGTTGAGGCTCGCGTTGCGCTCGGCCGCGATCTGCGCGATCGGGGCGCGAACGAGGTCCATCACCGGTTCGTAGAGGAACCACCCGGCGACGGCGCAGATCGCGAGGGCGACCGCCGCCCGCACCGCGCGCCGCGTCGCCTCGTCGAGGTGCGCCGCGACGGGCATGGGGGCCGACCGGGGAGCCTCGGATCGAGGGGACGCGACGGTGGGAGCGGCGGCGGAGGTCACGGCGTGCTCGGGGGTGCGAGGACGGATGCCGAAGCGGACTCGCCCTGCGCCCGGGCCGGGGTCCGCGGGTCGGGCTCGGCGGCGGCGTCCGCCCGGGACTCGCTCACCTCGGTCTTGAGGATGCGCACCGACTGACCGAGGCTGCGGGCGAGGGCGGGGAGCTTGGCGGCTCCGAAGATGAGGACGATGACCGCCAGCACGATCAGCGCGTGCCAGCCGGTGAGGTTCTGCAGCATGGGAGGGGTTCCTTTCGGGTCAGCCGCGGCCGCCGGGCATCGCGCCCGCGGTCGGGGTGGTGGTGGTGTCGACGCGGACGCCGAGGGCGACCGTCCACCCGGTGGAGTTGTCGCCGGTGGCGGTGGCGAGCTCGAGCGCTCCCCCGTCGTCGCCGAAGACGTTGTCGCTCTCCAGCGACACCCGGGTGAGGTTGGATGCCGAGGAGGGATAGGCCGCGTCGGCGTAGACCACCTCGCACGCGGCCTGCGGCAGGGCGACCTGCGAGGTGGCGATCGCGTTCGAGGCGTCGGTGATGGCATCCACGTTCGGGTAGACCTCGAAGTGGATGTGCGGCCACCGGCCGTCGTAGCAGCCGGGGAAGATCGAGGTGAACGACACGACACCGTCGCTGCCGACCACCTGGACGCCGCGGAGGTAGCTCTCGTTCTCGATTCCCGAGGAGTACATCGAGTAACGGCCCTGGTCGTCACAGTGCCAGACGTAGACGGCGGCACCCGCGAAGGGCGCGTCGCCGTTCGCGGAGTCGAAGATCGTGAGGTTCAGAGTCATCGGAACGCCCGCGGCCGTGGCTCCGCCGTCGAGGCTCGAGCGCAGGTCGCTGCGGACGATTCCGGACTGCTCGAGGATGTCGGGGCCGTTCGAACCGTCGCCGGGGTAGGGGCCGGCGGTCTCGTCGGGGATCTCGCCCGCGGGCAGGGCGGCGGCCGCGCTCGTCGCGGTGGCGCTCGGGGTCGCGCTCGCCGTGGGCGTCGCGGTCGGGCTCGCCGTCGCGGCCGTCGTGGCGGCGCCGGAGGCCGACGGAGCGCACGCGGCCAGCGTGGCGGTGCCGGCGCCCAGCACGACCAGGCCCAGGATGCCGCGACGCGAGACGAGCGTGCGGATGTCGAAGGGCGCGCCCTGGTCGACGACGGGCTCGTCGGCGCGGTCGAGCAGGCGACCTTCGTAGGCGGGGCCGTCGGGGGTCATCTGGGTGTCGGGGATTCTGCTCACGGTCTGCTCCATCGGTCGAGGCGGGTGTCGATGAACAGAGGATGGCTCGTCAGCCCTGCCCACGCCCTCACCGATCCTGTGGGGCGGCTATGAGGCGGCATCCGGCGCCGTGACGACCGACCCGACCGCAGCACCCGCGTGTCAGGATGAACGAGGGAGGTACGCGATGACCGGAACACTGCACGCCGTGACCCTCGTCGTGAACATGCCGATCACCAAGATCGACGCCCTCGACGCGATCGCCTTCGCCGCCGACGGGGGTGTCGACGGTGCGGGCACGATGAGTCCGCGCGTCTGGCTCGCCCCGCATGCGTGGGCCGAGGTCGAGATCCCCAAGTTCGCCGATCCGCCGCCGTTCGCGATCGACGTGTACTCCGACGTGTCGGGCGCGGTGGCGTGGGCGCAGGCCCGCCGCCTGTTCGACGCCCTCGAGCGCTTCGGCTGGAACGTGAGCCCGCCGCGCGCGGGAGTGCAGTGAGCGAGACCGCCGCGCCGCGGCCGCGTCTGCTGTACGTCGAGGACGACGCCGAGATCGCCGCGATGACGCTCGAGGTGCTCCGCGAGACCTATGACGTCGTGCACGAGGCCGACGGGCTGGCGGGTCGCGACCGGGCGCTGCGCGAGAGCTTCGAGGTCATCCTGCTCGACCGCCGTCTTCCCGGCCGCGACGGCGCCGAGATCGTGCGTGACCTGCGCACAGCCCACATCACGACCCCCGTGCTGCTGCTGACGGCGCTCGGTGCCGTCGCCGACCGCGTCGAAGGACTGGATGCCGGCGCGAACGACTACCTGCTGAAGCCCTTCGACTTCGACGAACTGCTCGCCCGGCTGCGGGCGCTGCGGCGGGGGTTCCGCGCCGAGGGACGTCGCCGGGGCGTGTCGGACTGGACCTACCTCCCCGACACGGCCGTCGTCTACGGCCCCTCCGGCGAGCGCGTCGCCCTCACCTCGACCGAGAACGCCGTGCTCGAGCTGCTCACCCGGAGCCCCGACCACGTCTTCTCGCGCGAGGAGATCGCCCGCGCGGTGTTCTCGTCTCCGGATGCCGTGACCACCGTCGACACGTACGTGCACTACCTGCGCCGCAAGACCGCGACCGACCTGGTCGAGACCGTACGCGGGCGCGGGTATCGCGCGGGGGCGGAGCGGTGAGCGCCGACGACGACCGCCGGGTCGTCCGCCGGGCCGCGCTGCGGGTGGGCACGCTCGTCGCGGGCGCGTCCGCGGTCGCGGTCGCGGCGGGGGTCGGCATCCTCGTCGCCGTTCTGGTGGTGCAGGCGCGCACCGAGGGCGGCGGTCGGCGCGGCCCGGGCGACGCACCGATGGGCGACCGCTTCGTCGTCGACCTCGACGACGTGCTGCCGTGGATCCTCGGCCTGGGTCTCGTGGGGGTCGTGGTGCTCGGGCTGGTCGGCTGGGCCGCGGCCCGCTGGTCGGTGCGCCCGCTGGACGAGGCACTGCGCCGGCAACGCGCCTTCGTCTCCGACGCGAGCCACGAGCTGCGCACTCCGCTGACCGCCCTGACCAGTCGCATCCAGATCGTGCAGCGACGCCTGCACCGCGGCGAACCCGCCGACGACCCCCTCGACCAGCTGCGGCGCGACGCCCAGATCATGGACGACGTGCTGGCCGACATGCTGCTGACCGCCGAGGGCGAGGTGCACACGGGCACCGCGCGGGTCGACGACAGCGTGCGCGCGGCGACCGACGCCCTCGCCTCTCTCGCGGACGACGCGGGCGTGCACCTGCGTCCAGGTGAACTGACGAACGCGACCGTCGCGGTGCCCGCGGTCACCGTCGTGCGCATGTGCACCGCCCTACTCGACAACGCCATCGGGCACACGCCCGCGGGCTCCGCGGTGACGGTCTCCGCCGACGCCGACGAACGCGAGGTCATCGTGCGCGTGGAGGACGGGGGAAGCGGCATCCGCGACGACGATCTGCCTCGCATCTTCGAACGCTTCGCGCGCGGGGCGGAGTCGGGCCGACGACGGGGGTTCGGTCTGGGGCTGGCGCTCGTGCACGAGGCGGCGACCCGCTACGGCGGCAGCATCGAGGTCGAGCGCACCTCACCCGCGGGCACGGTGTTCGCCCTGCGTCTCCCCCGCGCCCGCTGACCGCCCGGACTCAGCCGACGAGCGCGTCGTGGAACGCCGACACCTCGACCCGGCCGGCGAAGCGGCGCGTACGGCCGTGCTCCCACATGATCCCGGATGCCACGGGGGCCACCGGCATCCAGTCGAGGTCGTCGATCCCGGCGATGGCCGCCACGGTGGCCCAGGCGTCGGCGGTGGTGAGGTCGTCGGCGATGATCGTCGCGCTCACGGGACCCGCGAGGTGCACGCCCGTGCGCGGATCGACGAGGTGCGCGCCGCGCTCGGACGTGCCCGAGGTGGCCACGGCCCCGTCGACGACCTCGACCGTGGCCAGCAGCTCACCCTCGTGCGTCGGGTGCGCGATGCCGATGCGCCACACGTGCTCGCTCGTCGGGGCCGTGCGCAGGCGCATGTCGCCGCCCACGTTGACGCCGACCGCCTCGATCGCGCCGTCGGCGAGCAGCTCGTCGAAGGCCCGGGTCGCGGCATCCGTCGACCATCCCTTCACGTAGCCGGTCGGATCGAACCAGCCGCGCCAGTGCGCATCGAAGCGCCCGCCGCTGCGCTCCCGCAGATCGCGGCAGTCCGCTGCCACCTCGGCCACGCGCGGATCGACGTCGCCGAGCTCGAGCCCCTCGTCGCGCAGCCGCGAGATGTCGGAGTCGTCGCGGTAGGTCGAGAACACGCGCTCGTCGTCGCGCAGGCGCGCCATGCACGCGGCGATCGCCCGCTCGACCCGGTCGGTGCGCTCGCCGATGACGGTGATCGAGGCGACCGTTCCCATCACGGGCTCGACGACGGTGAACGCGCCGGTCATGCACGCGCCTGATCGAGGGCGGACTGCAGCGAGGTGCGGTACCCGGTGCTGGTGTACGTGGCACCCGAGACCATGTCCACCTGGGCGCTCTGCGCCTGAACGGTCTCTTTCACCAGCACGGGCAGGGCGCGCGAGTTGATCTGCTGGTCGCGTCCGCTCTCGGAAGGGTACTGCGGCACCTGCACGTCGGTGATCGCGCCGCCCGACACGGTGATCTGCACCTGCACGGGACCGAAGCGCGTGTTCGCCGCCTGGCCGGTGTAGGTGCCGTCGGCGAGACCGCTCGGCGAGGTCTGCGTGCGGGAAGATCCGCTCGGGGTCGAGCCGCTCGCCGTCGAACCGGAGGACGCGGATGCCGAGGGGCTCGGCGTGGTCTTCGGAACGGTCGCGACACCCGACGAAGGGGCGTCGGCGAGCGCGCTCGTCGACTCGGGGACCGTCGAGGTGCGGTAGCTGAACAGCAGCACGAGGCCGGTGATGGTCGCCATGAGGGCGTAGACGATCTTCTTCATCGGATTCTCCTCAGACGGTGAAGGCTTCGAGGTGCACGCGGTCCGCGGGAACACCGGCGCGGCGGAGGTCGGCGCGCACGGCATCCATCCACGGCTGGGGGCCGCAGAGGAACACGTCGGTGTCGGAGGGTCGCGGCGAGACGTAGCGGATGAGGTCGGCCCCCGCCCACTGCGCGTGCGAGGTCGGCAGCCACGACGAGGTGGTCAGGGCTCGGCGGCCGGGCAGCGGCGCGTGACGCAGACCCCGCTCCCGCACGAGGCGGTCGATCGCGTCGGCGCGCAGGGCGTCGGCGGCGGTGTGGTCGCGCACGATGAGCGTCGCCTCGCCCGGGGCCCAGTCGGCCTCTTCGAGCATCGCGACCAGGGGCGCGACTCCCGCACCCGCGCCGATCATGAGCAGGTGTCCGCCGCGGCGCTCGTCGGCGGTCATCGTGCCGTAGGGACCCTCGATGAGCACGCGCGTGCCGGGGCGGAGCGCGGCGAGGCGCTGCGTGCCGTCGCCGACGACGCGGGCGGAGATGACGAGATCACCGTCGGCCGGGTCGCTGGCGAGAGAGAAAGGGTGTCCGCGGGTCCAGCCCGCCCCATCGAGGAAGCGCCAGATGAAGAACTGTCCGCCGCGGGCCTTCAGCGCGTCGATCCGGCGCCCGGTCATGCGCACCGAGACGCCGCTCTGTCCGTCGCGTTCGACGGCGCTGACCCGGATGCCGTGGCGCAGCGACGTCGCCAGCGGAAGCCCGAGGCGGAAGACGACGACCGTCGCCACGGTCACCCCCCACATCGCCCACCAGTAGAGGGTGGCGGCGGGCGAGACGGTGAAGTCGGCGCCCGTCCACAGCATGTGCGGAATGGCGAGGCCGACGCCGAGGTAGCCGTACAGGTGCAGCAGATGCCACGACTCGTACCGCAGACGCTTGCGGGCCTTGCGCACCGACGTCACGACGACCAGCAGCAGCAGGCCGGTTCCCGCGGTCGCCAGCAGCATGCCCGGGTCGTCCCACACGAACTGCCACGCCTGCTCGAGCGGGTTGATGCCCGCCTGCACCGCGTAGCCGAGGATCTGCAGCCCGATGTGGGCCGTGAACAGCGCGAACGACCAGAAGCCGACGATGCGGTGCATGCGGGTGATGCCGTCGCGGCCGAAACCCCTCTCGAACAGCGGCACGCGCGCCATCAGCAGCACCTGGTAGAAGAGCAGGTTCGCGGATGCCAGGCCCGCGGCGCGACCGAGGGAGTTGAGCGAGTCGGCTCCCCCGGCCAGCAGCGACTGCACTTCGCCACCCGCGACCCAGACGGCCACGACGACGAGGCTCGTCGCCCAGATGACCACGATCGCGGCGAGGTTCCACAGCGGCCGGGTGTTCGGCCTGCTCCGCGCGACGCGGCGAGCGCGGAGCACGGTGGCGGCGGGCGAGGCTGCGAGGGCGGGTGCTGCGGTCATGCGCTCAGCGTGCCCGCGCGCTCCCCAGACGGCTCCAAGAATGGGGCGTCGGGGGGTGATGCATAGGGAACACGTAGTTTCGTGTCTCGCCCGGCGCGGCCCCCTCCGCCCGGCACGCGCCGGTGCGCGGGAGGATCAGCTCGCCGCGGGCGTCTCTCCGTGAGGGGGCAGGCTCGCGTAGTACTCGTCGGCGACAGGCTCGAGCCACTCGTTCCGCACGCCCTCGCCGGGGGTGAGGAAGGCCAGGTGCGAGAACCACGAATCGGCCTTCGCGCCGTGCCAGTGCTTCGTGCCCGCCGGAACGCGGATCGCGGTGCCGGGGACCATGCTCACGGGGTCTTCACCTTCCGCCTGGAACCAGCCGGACCCGGCGGTGCACAGCAGGATCTGATCACCGCCCCCGGCCTCGCCGTGGTGGATGTGCCAGTTGTTGCGGCACGACGGCTCGAACGAGATGTTGGCGACCGGAACGGCGCCGTCGACGATCGGGGCGTTGAAGCTGCGCCCCGTGAAGTACTGCGCATAGGCGTCGTTGCTCGGACCGAGCGGGAAGATCTGCTCGAAGGGGGTGTCTGACATGGTGTCTCCTCGTGAATGCGTGACCGTGGTCGGGGCTGCCCCCATCAGACATCTTCTCGACGGGCGCCGGGAGGGGTCTGCCGAGACGGGTTACCGCAGGGCCTCTCACCGCGGGGCTCGTCGGTCGTACCGTGGGGATATGACCAGTCGAGAAGAAGTCCGGGACTTCCTGATCTCTCGGCGCGCTCGGATCACCCCGCAACAGGCGGGCATCGAGTCCGTTGGGCGTCGCCGCGTGGAAGGCCTGCGCCGGGACGAGGTCGCTCGCCTCGCCGGGGTGAGCGTGGACTACTACACCCGTCTGGAGCGCGGCAATCTCGCCGGCGCCTCCGACAGCGTGCTCGACGCCGTCGCACGGGCGTTGAGCCTCGACCGGGCGGAGTACGACCACCTTTACGACCTGGCCAGAGCCTCGGTCGGCTCGCCTCGACACAAGCCCAAGGTCACGACGACGACCGTGCAGCCGACCATCCATCACGTGCTCGACAGCATCACCGGTGCGCCCGCGTTCGTGACGAACACCCGGATGGACATCGTCGCCGCGAACACACTCGGGTACGCGATGTACGCCGACCTGTATCGGGGAACGTCTCGGCCGGGCAACCACTCGCGGTTCATCTTCCTCGACCCCCGCGCCCACGAGTTCTATCCCGACTGGGAGCGGGCCGCCACCACCAACGTGCAGATCCTCCGACGCGACGCCGGCCGCAACCCGCACGACACGGGGATCGCCGAACTCGTCGGCGAGCTCTCCATCCGCAGCGACGAATTCCGCGCCCGGTGGGCTGCGCATGACGTACGCCGCCACTACTCCGGAGCGAAGTCGTTCCGACACCACGCGGTCGGCCTGCTCGAGATGAACTATCTCGTGATGGAGCTCGAGGACGACCCCGGTCACTCCCTCACCGTCTACACCGCCGTGCCGGGCAGCCCGTCCGAGGACGCCCTGCGTCTGCTCGCGTCGTGGGCCGCCACGGAAGACATCGTCGCCAAGGCGCGCCTGGCCACAGCGACCCGCTGAGCCCACGACGTCCGCGGTCTTCGCGGATCGCCCGCGATGCCCCGCCCCGTCGCGTGCGCCTTCGGCGCGCCTCGACGGTCGATCCGCACCCGCCCCCTCCCCCGCCGAAGAAAGAGGAACCATGCGCGCAACACTCATGTACGCCGCCGGAGACGTCCGCGTCGTCGACGTGCCCGAACCCACCCTCATCGACCCCACCGACGCCATCATCCGCGTCACCTACGCCTGCGTCTGCGGATCCGACATGCATCCGTACCACGACCTCGACGACACCCCCGAAGGTCGCCGCATGGGTCACGAAGCGATCGGTGTAATCGAGCAGATCGGCGCCGACGTCACGACGCTCGCCGTCGGCGACACCGTGATCGTGCCGTTCGCGTGGTCTGACGGCACGTGCGCGTTCTGCCGGGACGGCATCACCACCTCGTGCGTGCACGGCGGATTCTTCGACGGCGCCGCCTCCGCGACCCAGGCGGAGAAACTGCGCGTCCCGTTCGCGGACGGGACGGCCGTCGCCATTCCCGCCGGCACCGATGAGGCGCTGATGCCCTCGCTCCTGACCCTCTCGGACGTGTACCTCACCGGCTACCACGCGGCAGTCCGCGGAGGAGTCGAGGCGGGCAGGACCGTCGTCGTGATCGGAGACGGCGCCGTGGGCCTGTCCGCGGTTCTGGCAGCTCGACAGCTCGGGGCGGAGACGATCGTGCTGATGGGCCGCCACGCCGCGCGTACGGATCTCGGTCGCGAGTTCGGCGCGACCCACGTCGTCGCCGAACGCGGAGACGAGGGAGTCCAGAGGGTTCTCGAGCTCACCGGAGGCGAGGGGGCGCACGTCGTGCTCGAAGCCGTCGGCCACATGCCCGCCTACGAGCAGGCCTACGGTGTCGTCCGCCCCGGCGGCGTGATCTCGCGCGTCGGCGTCCCCCAGTACGAAGACGCCGCCGTCGGCTTCTCGTCGCTGTTCGGCAAGAACGCCACCCTGACCGGCGGACCTGCCACCGTGCGGGCGTACCTCGAGGCCGCGATCCCCCAGGTGGTCGACGGGATGATCACGCCCGGGAAGGTGTTCGACCGCGAGCTGCCTCTCGACGAGATCGCGGAGGCGTACCGCCTCATGGACAGCCGCGAAGCGCTGAAGGTGCTCATCCGGCCATGACCCGGAATCTCGCACCAGGGCGGTGGATCCGCCTCGGGGCGATGGGCGCGGGCGGTGTCCTCCTCACCGCCTGCGCGGGGCCGGCGCTCCCCGAGGCGACCCCGCATCCGCCACCCCCTGACGGTGCGGACGCCATCGTGATGGCCGAGCGCCAGCCTGAGGCCGGTGCTCCGTTACGCCTCCCTCGCGACGGGCGGGCTGAAAAGGTTCACGACGTTGCCGTCGGGGTCGCGAACCAGCGCGGATCGGTTGCCCCACGGCATCGTGGTCGGTTCGAGGACGACGTCCTGTCGGGGCGCCTGGAGCGCCGCGAACGCGGCGTCGACGTCGTCGACCTCGAACTCGATGAACACGGAGCGGTTGGCCGCGGGAACGAGAGCCCCGTTCAGCATCGCGACGGTGTCCGTGCTCGCGATCGCGAGGGTCGCGCCGGGGCCGCGGAACTGCACGAAGACGGGGGCGGGCCGTTCGGCCTGCTGGCCGGTCACGCGCTCGTAGAAGGCGACGAGGGCGTCGAGGTCAGCGGTGACGATGCGGATGGAGGCGAACGGCATGAGATTCCTTCGGTGAGGTCGGTGGGAGAAGAGCTCCAGCCTCCCCAGGCACCGCGACACCGTCCTGTCGGTGTTTCGCGAAGTCCCGTGGGATCAGTCCTCGACGACCGACCGCAACCGTCCGTACGGGATCGCGAGATCGGCGGCACGCAGAGCCCGCTGCGGGGGTCGCTCCTCGGTCACCTCGATCGCCAGCATCCGGTCTCCCCGGAACGCCCGCACCCCGTCGCGCAGACGGCACCACGCGATGAAGTACCACTGCCCGTCTTTGCCGATCGATCCCAACGGTTCGACGTCGCGACTCGACTCGGTGCCCTGAGCGTCCTGATAGCGGATACGCACGACGCGATCCGCGCGAAGGGCTGCGGCGAACTCCGCGGGCACGACGGTCTCGTCCTCGCTCTCGAGGACGTGCACGCGGGAGGCGAGCGCACGGGCACGCGCGGCCTCGCCCTCCGGCATGACCGCGAGCATCTTGCGGGCCGCCGTGCGTGCGGACTGTCGGAACGGGCTGCGCCCGAGGGTGCCGAGCCCGATCAGCACCGAGAGCGCCTCATCGAGGGTGAACCCCGCCGGCCCCAGAGTCGCAGACGCATCGATGACGTACCCGCCCGTCCGGCCGGTCTCCGCCCAGATCGGCACGCCCGCCTCCTGCAACGCCGACAGGTCCCTCTCGATGGTCCGCACCGACACCTCGAACCGCTCCGCGAGACGACGAGCACTGCGCGGTCGCGGCGAGACGGCCCGCAATTCCTCCACCAGGCCGTAGAGACGATCGGTCCGGTTCACGTCTCCATCATCCGTCACGTCACGTCGCGCGTGCGGCGACGACGCGCAACCGCCGGTCAGCGCCGCGGTCCGACGGAGCTTGTCACCGTGACGACACCCCACCCCGACCGCGTACGGCGTCGGCGCCCGCCCCGTTCTCTGTGAGAATGGCATGCATGTCCCCGTCCAGAGCCGTCCGCGTCGCGCGCGGCTCGACGGCGGCGGGGATAGCCACCTTCATCGCTTTGGTCTCCCACATCACCGGCGGCGGTCAGATGCCCGGCTGGATCGGCATCGCTCTCCCCGCGGTCCTGTCCGTCGCGGTGTGCACGCTCCTGGCCGGCAGGCGGATGTCACTGTGGCGGCTCTCGGTCGCCGTGCTGGCGAGCCAAGCGCTGTTCCACACGCTGTTCGTGCTGGGGACGTTCTCCCCCTCGCCCGCGTCCTCGGCGACGCTCTCGCATCACGTGCATGGCGCCGCCCAGATGGCGATCGAACCCGGCATGACTTCGATGCACGGCCACGCGGGTGCCGCGATGTGGATGATGCACGGCATCGCGGCAGTGCTCACGACCGTCGCGCTGTATCGCGGAGAGAAGGCCTGCCTGCGGCTGCGTGAGATCGCGGTCGAACTGGTGCGGTGGGCGCGCCGGCGACTCCTGCGTGTGCTGCTGGCGTTCGTCGCCGCGCCGGCGCGCGACGTGCGAGCGATCTTCACCGAGCCGTCGCGCCCGGTGGTTTCGCGGCTGGTGTTCTCGCTGACGCGCCGCGGTCCGCCGACCGTTGCCGTGTTCTGACCTTCGCCGACGCCGCACACGAGGCCGCGCTCGGCGCGTTCCCTGCGTTCATCGAACGCTCTTGTGCTCTGCGTACCCGCCGTTGGGTACCCGCGAAAGGTTTCCATGTCCCCGTTCCGCCGCTTCGCGGTCGGCGCGGCGGCAGCGGTCGTGCTCGTCATGACCTCCGTCGTCCCCGCTTCCGCTCACGATGATCTGCTCTCCAGCACCCCGTCCGCCGATGAACGTCTCGACGTCTCTCCGTCTTCGGTGGCGTTGGAGTTCAGCGCCGAGTTGATGGATGTGGGGGCGTTGATCATGGTGGCGGATGCCGATGGCCGCGACTGGACGGCGGCGGAGGCGACGGTGGAAGCGACCACCGTGAGCGCGCCATTCGCCGAGGAACTGCCGGTCGGCGGCTACGAGGTTCGCTGGCGGGTCGTCTCGTCGGACGGGCACCCCATCTCGGGGGTCATCCCGTTCACCGTGGGCGACGCGGAACCCCTGCAGCGCGCGATCCCGGGCGACGGAGAAACCACGCCGTCGAACGCGAGCAGCACGCCGGAACAAGAGGGTCAGAACACGCAGGAGAACGAGGGCGTCCTCCGGGTCGTCCTCATCGGGGCGGGAGGGGCAGCGGTCGCCATCGCCGCCCTCGCCGTCTTTTCTTTCTTCCGTCGTCGGCGATCAGCCGGCGACTCCGACGAAGAGGCCGTCGAGCCGTCGTCGAAAACTCCGTGAAAGGCACTTCTGTGATCACCCGCACCACCCGCATCCGCTTCGGCATCCTCGTCGCTGCCGCAGCGCTCACCTTGACCGGCTGCTCGGGAGCGGCCACATCGACCACCGGCACCGCGGACACTCCCGCACGCGATGCGATCGAGATGAGCGACGCCTGGGTGAAGTCCGCAGACTCCGGCATGTCGGCCGGCTTCGGCGAACTCACCAACGACAGCGACGCCGACGTGACAGTGGTCTCGGCCACCACCGAGGCATCGCCGATGCTCGAACTGCACGAGACCGTCGAGAACGAGAACGGGGAGATGGTGATGCGCCAGATCGAAGGCGGCTTCGTCATTCCCTCCCACGGGTCGTTGATGCTCGAGCCCGGCGGCAACCACATCATGCTCATGGACCTCGCCGCACCGCTCGCCGCGGGCGACGAGGTGACCTTCACCCTCACGTTCTCGGACGACTCCACCTACGAGTTCACCGCACCGGTGAAGGACTACTCCGGTGCGAACGAGACCTACGAGGGCGGCGAGATGAACATGGGAACCGGCCAGTAATGGCCTCCCGCGATCGGGGCCCCCGTTCTGATCGCAACGGCTCGACCCGGCGACAGTTCCTCCTCGGAGGAACCGTCGCCGGCGTCGGCGCCGTCAGTGCGATCGGAATCGACGCCGCTCTGCGCGGCACCCCGCCCACCGCCACCGCCTCCGTGCCTCTCAACGGTGACGTCACCGTTCCGTTCTACGGCGCCCATCAAGCCGGAATCGACACGGCGGCACAGGCCCACGGTGTGTTTCTGGCGCTCGACCTCCTCCCCGACACGGACCGAGACGGGCTCCGCCGGATGATGCGCATCCTCACCGATGACGCGGCTCGAATGACGCAGGGCCAGTCCGCCCTGGCCGATTCCGAGCCGGAGCTGGCTGTCGCCCCGGCCCGTCTCACCGTGACGTTCGGATTCGGTCCGCGCCTGGTCGCGCGGGCGGGCGGCACGGCACCGCCGTGGTTGGCGCCGTTGCCGGCGTTCACCATCGACCGCCTGCAGCCGGAGTACAGCGAGGGAGACCTCCTCATCCAGATCGCGGCGGACGACCCGCTCACCGTGGCGCACGCGGGCCGCATGGTGCTGAAAGACACCCGCAGCTTCGCCACGCTCCGGTGGACCCAGCACGGGTTCCGACGCGCCCACGGCACGGTGAAACCGGGAACCACGATGCGCAACCTCTTCGGGCAGGTTGATGGCACGAGCAATCCCGAACCCGGCACGCCCGACTTCGACACGGTCGTGTGGAACGCCGACGACGGATGGGTGGCGGGCGGTACCGGCATCGTCGTGCGCCGCATCGCGATGGACCTCGACAAGTGGGACCGTCTGGATCGTCCGGGACGGGATCAATCCGTGGGGCGATACCAGTCGAACGGGGCGCCGCTGACGGGGTCGGACGAGTTCGACGAGCCCGATTTCGACGCCAAAACCCCCATCGGATTCCCCGTCATCCCGGAGTTCTCGCACCTGCGCCGCTCGCGAAGCGACGACACGCGAGAGCGCATCTTCCGCCGCGCGTTCAACTACGACGACACCCCCGCCGCCGGTCAGATCTCGAATGCCGGTCTGATCTTCGTGTCGTTCCAAGCCGACATCGATCGACAGTTCACCCCCATTCAGCGCCGACTCGACGAGCTCGACCTTCTCAACGAATGGACGACGCCCATCGGCTCCGCCGTGTTCGCCGCTCCCCCCGGCTGCTCCGAGGGCGGCTACATCGGCGAAACCCTTCTCTCCTGAAAGCACCCCATGACTGCCACTCTCACCACCCCGACGACACCCGGCGAGCCTCCGAAGGCCCGCCCTCGCGGCGGATGGTTCGGTCCGCTCCTTCTGCGCCTGCACTTCTACGCCGGCATCCTCGTGGGCCCGTTCATCGTGATCGCCGCCCTCAGCGGCGCGCTGTACGCGATCGCGCCCACCATCGAGCAGGGCGTCTACCAACGCGAGCTGCACGCCCCCATCACCGAGACGCGGCTCACTCTCGCGGAGCAGATCACGATCGCGCAAGAGCACGTCGATGGCGAGGCGACACTCTCCGCCGTCCGTCCCGCACCCGCTCCCGGTGACACCACCCGCGTCATGTTCGCCGCAGACGGACTCGGGCCCAGCGAGTCGCGAGCCGTGTTCGTCGACCCCGGCACGGGGGAAATCCGCGGCGACACCACGGTCTACGGCACGAGCGGATCGCTGCCGTTGCGCACGTGGCTGAGCACTCTGCACCGTAATCTCCACCTCGGAGAGCCGGGACGCCTGTACAGCGAGCTCGCCGCCTCGTGGCTCGGCATCGTCGTCGTCGCAGGGGGTGCGCTGTGGGTCATCCGCATCCGCAAGTCCCGCGCCAAGAAGGACTTCATCCGTCCCACTCGGACGCACACCGGCTACCGGCGCACCTTCAGCTGGCACACATCGGTCGGCATCTGGGTCGCGGTCGGTGCGCTGTTCCTCTCGGCCACCGGCATCACCTGGTCCACCTACGCCGGCGCCAACGTCTCGAACCTGCGCGCCGCCCTGGACTGGGGCACTCCGACCGTCACCACCAGCCTGACCGGGGCCTCCTCGGAGGGAGGAGAGCATGCGCACCACGGAGGCTCCTCCGCCGCTCCCACGGGCGCGGCGAACCCCGCCACCTTCGACGCTGTCCTCGCCATCGCGCAGCGCGCGAACGTCAACACCGGGCTCGTGCAGATCATCCCTCCGAAGACGGCCGGCACCGCGTGGGTCGTCCAGGAGATCCAGCGCAGCTACCCCACCGAGGCGGATGCCGTCGCCATCGACGGGTCGACCATGCAGGTCGTCGATCGCGTCGACTTCGCGGACTTCTCGCTCCCCGCGAAGCTGGCCACGTGGGGCATCGCCATCCACATGGGAACGATGTTCGGCGTGGCGAACCAGATTGTGATGTTCCTTGTTGCCGCAGGCATCGCGGCCATGGTCGTACTCGGCTATCTGATGTGGTGGAAGCGTCGGCCCACCCGAAACCACACCCTCGTGGGCGCACCTCCCCGCCGTGGTGCTCTCGGAGGAGCACCCTGGTGGGGAGTCGCCTCCGTCGTCATCGGCGGCGTCCTCATCGGGCTCTGGCTCCCGCTCGTGGGCTACACCCTCGCCGCATTCGTCCTCGTCGACATCGTCGTGGGTGCGATGCGGCGCGCCAGGACTCGGACGTGAATCGTCCGCACTGACGTGGCCGGGGTCGGGGTTTTGACGAGCTCACCGACCCCGGTCACCCCCCTCGTCCGCCCGATCGACGGTCGGGGCGGCGAGGGATCGGGCGTCAGTCGTCGAGACCCACGAGCGCCGCGCTCCGCTCCCACAGCACCTTCGCGACGGCCGGGTCGTCCGCGATGCGGTTGGTCTTCGCGGGCTTGTTGTTCGAGTAGAAACCGCCCGGCTCCCAATCGACGCCGGGCTTGCCGAGGGCGAGCCAGGTCAGACGCGCCCCGCCCACCGCGGTCGAGGTCATGAGGCTCTTGGCGAGCGGGCCGCCGTACAGGAACTTCCACGGCCCATCGCTCGACGAGCCGAAGTTCGAGGCGATGACGCCCGGGTGGAACGCCACGGCCGACACGCCCTGGTCGCCGAAGCGCCGGTTGAGCTCTTTCGTGAACAGCACGTTCGCGAGCTTCGCGTTGCCGTAGGCCGCGGTCGAGGAGTAGCGCCGCTCACCCTGCAGATCGTTCAGGTCGAAGCGCGGGAACAGCTTCGCCGCGGCGCTCGAGGTCTGAATGACCGAGGCGTCCGACTCGATGAGGCGCTCACGCAGCAGGTTGGTGAGCAGGAACGGCGCGAGGTGGTTCACCTGGAACGTCGTCTCGTAGCCGTCCTTCGTCAACGTGCGCTCGCCGAACACGCCGCCGGCGTTGTTGGCGAGCACGTCGATGCGCGGATACTTCTCGAGCAGGGATGCCGCGAGCTCCCGCACCTGCGCCAAGTCGCTAAAGTCGGCGACGAACGAATCCACCCCGAGCGAGCGCGCGACGCGGGCGGTCTTGTCGGGGTTGCGGCCCACGACGACGACCTCTTCGCCCACCTGGGTGAGCTGCTTCGCGGATGCGGCGCCGATGCCGTCGCTTGCTCCGGTGATGACGATGGTGCGGGTCATGCAAACCTCCTGATGCGGGTGGAAGCTCAGGCTAGCGAGCGTTCTTCGGAGCGGTCCGGGGCTTGCACGCTCGGCCGTCGACCTTCGACGATCCTCGCGACGATGACCCCCGAGCACACCGCCGCGCCGAGCACCGCGAAGGCCCACACCGCCGGTTGGGTCCCGGTGGAACGGGCCACGAACCCGAACCCCAGGACGGGAACGGCCAGTCCGAGGTAGGCGCACAGAAAGACGGAGACGGTGCGGGCGAACGCGTGCTGCGGCGCGGACGCGATCGCCCCGCCGAGGCTTCGGGCGAACAATGCTCCACCGGCCGTTCCCGCCGCGACCGCAGCGACGATCAGCAGAGTGGCCGACGCCAGCATCATCGCGACCCCGACCAGAAGGAGTGCTCCGGCCAGGCACGTCGCGCTGACGGGAGCCGGGAGTCGGTGCCCCAGCGTGACGACTCCGACCGCTCCGAAGAGGAACACCGACGCGGCGAACGCACCGGCGAGGGCGATGTCGTGCACGCCGAGGTCCGCGAGGAGGACCGTCGTCACGCTGCCGAAAAGCCCCGTCGTCATGAACGCCGCGAAGGCTCCGAAGCGAGGTGACCACGCAAGCGCAGGGCGTCGGCCCACCGCGATTGCGCCGCCCTCGCGCCCAGCGTGAGCGGGAAGCAGCACGAGGGAGACCGTGAGCCCTCCCAGGAGGAGGAGGCCCGTTCCGAAGAAGACGAGACGCGCGCCGTGGACATCGACCGGCGAACTGACCGCTGAGATGAGAGGACCGAGACCGAGGCCGGCGAAAGCCAACGCGGGGGCGACCGTTCGGACGACCCGCGCCCCGCGGGGCGCCAGGTCCTGTCCCAGCTCCAGCACGAAGGCCGTGCCCGACGCCGCGAGCAGGCCGGAGCCGACACCTGTCACGACGCGTCCGACGGCAAAGCCCGGGATTCCCAGATCAGCGGCGAGCACGAACGCCGACACCGCCTGCAGCGCCGCGGCGAGGAGGTAGGCCCTGCGTCGCGGGAGACGCGACGAACCTCGGAGGGCGACGAGCAGCCCACAGACGGCTCCGGCTGCGAACGCGGCGAACGTGGCAGTGATCCCGACGGCATCCAACCGCAGCTCGTCGGCGTACAGGGGGTACAGCGGTGTCGGCACCGTGGCGAGCGCGGTGCCCAGCAGGATCACGACAGCTACGGAAACGACACCGCTGGCGGAGGACCGAGTTCGCATCCGAGCACCCTTCATCTTCACCGGAATAATTCCAGCCTAGATGGAAACAGGTTCTATAGACGACGCAGGTTGATCCACACAGCGCGAGCCGTCCCCGGTCCGGCGTTGACGATGCGATGCGGTCGGCGCGCACTGAACTGCGCGACATCGCCGGCGTCCGCGAGGAAGATGTCGTCGCCCAACTGAACCTCCAGGCTCCCCTCGAGCACGATCCCGAACTCGTGTCCGGGGTGCTGGGAGGGCCGCCGGGCGTGCGCGGTTTCGGGAGCCCATTCATCGACGTAGACCTCGAGGTCGTAGTCGGCCCGATAGACCGCCGTGCGCCGGACCATGCCGCCTTCCGTCACATCGACGATCTGGTCCGCGAGCGGCGTGACGGGAGTGTCTTCGCCACCCGATTGCGCGAAGAGAGCCGTGATGTGGACGCCGAGCGCTGCGGCGAGCGCGTGCAGAGTACCCAACGACGGGGTGGTGCGCCCACGCTCGACCGCGCTGAGCATCGACAGGCTGAGACCCGTTCGCTCACTCAGGTCATTGAGCGTGTACTCGTTGCGAAGACGGAGGGCGCGAACGCGTTCACCCACATCGCGCACGACGTGATCGAGGTCGGATGTCGCCGTGTCGGTCATGAACCCCATTGTCGTCGATCCACATCCCTAGTGCACAGATTGCGATATCAGCGAAACACGAACGTAACGACCGGGCTGCAAAAATTACTCCCACACTGCAACTCGACCCGTGGAGTCCTCGTGCACCCTTCCGCCACACCGACGCTCGCGGTCGGCTTCGAAGAGAAGCTGCCCCCTGCGCGTACCGCCCTGTTCGCCACCCAGCACCTCCTCGCCCTGACCGGCATCTGGGTGTTCCCGCACATCATCGGCGCTGCCCTCGGCCTGCAGACCGGCGACGTGGCCCTCATGATCCAGGCCTGCTTCCTGCTCACCGGCGTGGTCACCGTGCTGCAGTCCAGCCGCATCCTGCGCCTGCCGATCGTGCAAGGGCCGACCGCGGCCTTCATGGTCGCGATCATCTCGGCGGGGGCTGCGTTCGGGCTCGGGACGGCGTTCGGCTCGATGATCGTCGCCGGGCTCATCTTCATGCTCCTGGCGCTTCCCCTCCGCCGCTTCGGCCTCTTCGGCCACGTGGCGGAATTCGTGTCGTCACCGGTGGTGCTCGGCACGTTGTTCCTCATCATCGGCGCGCAACTGGCCGGCATCGGTGCAGGCAACTGGTTCGGCACCGCCGGAACACCCGGCTTCGGGGTGATCGGTCTTCTGATCTCGGTGGTGACAGGGCTCGTCGTCATCGGCTGTCTCGTGCTGGGGCGCGGAGTCATCAAGCGGGCGGCCATCTTCCTGGGCATCGTCGGCGGCGCGCTGTTCGCTCTCGCGATCGGTCAGTGGTCGTTCCCCGACCTTCTCGCCGGCGGCGTGCTCGGCACGCCGCACGTGCTGCCGTTCGGCTTCGGTGTGGAACCGACCGTGGTGATCCTCATGCTCGTGGCCTTCCTGCAGGCGGGTACCGAGTCGATGGGCATGTACTCGATGATCGGCAGCTGGGGCGGGCAGAAGATCGACCCCGCCCGCGTCAACCGTGGGCTGTTCTCGGAATTCGGGGGGACCGTCCTGGGGGCCCTCTTCGGCGGGATCGGAACGACCTCCTACCCCGAGAACGCGGGAATCGTACGAGTGTCGGGAATCGGCAGTCGCTTCGTCACGCTCGCGGCGGGCATCATCGCCGTAGTCCTGGCATTCCTCCCGCCTGTCGCGCAGCTCCTGGCGAGCATCCCTGCTCCCGTCCTGGGCACCGCGGCGACCGTCCTCTTCGGCATCATCGCGCTCAGCGGCGTGCAGATGCTGACCGGTGTCGAGTGGGACGACCTGAACCTCGTCGTCGCTTCGGTGTCGTTCATCGTCGCCCTCGGCTGCCAGTTCCTCCCCCCGGCGATCACGGAGACGCTGCCGCCCTCCGTGGCCGCCGTCGTGACCAGTCCGATGATGATGGGCATGTTCCTGCTGCTCGGCCTGCACGGGGCGATCAACCACGGCATCCGCCCTCTCGTCGCGCGGCGAAACGCGCGCGCGACGCAGCCGGTCGATGAGGCGGAGGTCGTCTCGTGACGCGCATCCGCGTGCACGGCGCCGACCGCGACATCGACTCCAACGGCGAGTTCGCCGGCTGGCTCGACCCGACCCGCACTGCCGTCGTATCGATCGACATGCACGAGGGGCACCTGTCGGAGGACCCCGCCTGCCCGTGCCCCGCTCCGCGAGGACGCGAGATCGTGAGCGGGATCGACGCATTCCACCGCGAGGCGCGAGCCCTCGGGGTGAGGATCATCCACGTGCGATCGACCCTGCGCGCCTCGGGGGTGGACGACGTCGATGGGTCGAGCAGCAGCGCCTGGCGGGCGACGTTCCCCCAGCACGTCGGCCCGATCCCCGGGGCCCGTGAACACGCCCTCGAGGGCTCACGCTGGACGCAGTTCGTCACCGAGGTGCTCCCCGGCGACGAGATCGTCTCGGGCAAGAAACGCCTGTCGGCCTTCTACCCCACCGACCTCGACTTCCTTCTCCGGCAGCTCGGAGTGACGGCGGTTGTCCTGGACGGGATCATGGCCGACTGTTGCGTGCTCAACTCCGCTTTCGACGCGTCCAATCTCGGCTACCGCGTCAGCGTGCCCTCCGATCTCGTGCGCGGGACGGATGCCGGGCTCGAAGACGCCGCCCTGTCGATGATCTCCTTACACCTGGGGCTCGTGCTCGACTCCTCGGCCCTGCTGGAGATCTGGCGTCGCGCGGCGTAACCCACCCCTCCGTCTGACGCGCCGGACCCGGATCACGGGATCGGCGCATCAGCGTGTCCGCCCGCGGCATCCGGTCCCGAGAAGAACTCACAGCCCGCTCCCAGCCCCACGGGACCAAATCCGACGGCCCCCGCGTTCTTACTCATGACGCCCGACACAGGGCGACATGACGAAGGGATACGCACCGTGAGCACGGAGTACCGGAAGACGTCGGAAGCGCTCAGCCGCCTCACCGACCGCCAGTTCGCCGTCACGCAGGACGACGCCACCGAGCCGCCGTTCCGCAACGAGTACTGGGACAACCACGAGGACGGCATCTACGTCGATGTCGTGTCGGGACAGCCGCTGTTCTCCTCGACCGACAAGTTCGAGAGCGGATCGGGCTGGCCGAGCTTCACCAAGCCCATCGACGACGCCGCCGTCGTGAACAAGACCGACCGTTCGCTGTGGATGACGCGCACCGAGGTGCGCTCGGCCGGAGCCGACAGCCACCTCGGACACCTGTTCGACGACGGCCCGCGCGACCGTGGCGGACTGAGATACTGCATGAACTCGGCCGCGATGCGCTTCGTGCCCGTCGCTGAGCTCGAGGCGCAAGGGTACGGCGCATACCTCCCCCTGTTCCGTGAGAGCCGAGCCTCATGAACCTCTTCTCTTTCCTCACCCGCAGCAGCGTCAACCGCAGAAGGAGCACCACCATGACCAGCGGACCCACCGACACCGGCGAGATCACCCGTCGCCCCGGCACCGAGACCGCCGTCCTCGCGGGCGGATGCTTCTGGGGCGTCGAAGACCTCATCCGCCGCCAGCCCGGCGTGCTCGACACGCGCGTCGGCTACACCGGCGGCCAGAACGACCACGCGACCTACCGCAACCACCCCGGTCACGCGGAAGCCGTCGAGATCGTCTTCGACCCCACGCAGACCTCGTACCGCGACATCCTGGCGTTCTTCTTCCAGATCCATGACCCGTCGACCCTGAACCGTCAGGGCAACGACATCGGCACGAGCTACCGCTCGGCGATCTTCCCGCTCTCGCCCGAGCAGGAGAAGGTCGCGCGCGACACGATCGCCGACGTCGACGCGTCGGGCATCTGGCCCGCGAAGGTCGTCACCACGATCGAGCCCGAGGCGCCCTTCTGGGAGGCCGAGCCCGAGCACCAGGACTACCTGATCCGCATCCCGAACGGGTACACGTGCCACTTCGTGCGCCCCGGTTGGGTGCTGCCCAAGCGCGAGCAAGCCTCCGCGTAAGCGACATGAGGGCCCGGATGCCATGGCATCCGGGCCCTGTGTCATGTCAGGCGACCGTGGGACTGCGTCTCTCGATCAGCACAGTGTCGCGCCAGATGCCGGCGGCATCGCGGGCGATGCGCTCGCGCACGCCGACGGTGCGGAATCCGTGGTGCGCGTGCAGGGCGAGCGAGGCGTGGTTGTCGGCGAAGATCGACGACTGGATCGTCCAGACCCCTGCGGCCTCCGTCGAGGCGATGAGGGCCTCGAGCAGCAGGTGACCGATCCCCCGGCCGCGGGCGTCAGTTTCGACGTAGACCGAGTGCTCCACGACTCCGCGGTAGACGGGGCGCGACGACACGGCGGCGACGGCCGCCCAGCCGACGACCCGCTCATCGCTCACGGCGACGAGTCGGTGCGCGGCCAGCTTCGCCCCATCGAACTCATCCCATGTCGCCGGGGGCGCCGTCTCGAAGGTCGCGTGACCGGTAGCGATGCCCTCCGCGTAGATGCGATGCACCTCCGGCCAGTCGGCCGCGGCGAGCGGGCGCAGCGAGACGCTCACGCGCAGCAGGACCCCGCGTCGGTGGTGCAGACGCCCGTCTCGGGCAGCACGAGATCGATCTGCCGTGCCGCCGCCCGGTCGCCGGCGAGCTCCGCCGCGATCGAGCGCACCTGCTCGTATCCGGTGAGCAGCAGGAACGTGGGCGCGCGCCCGTATGACTTCATGCCCGCCAGGTAGAAGTCGGGCTCGGGGTGCGTCAGTTCGGCGACCCCGTGCGGCGGCACGGAGCCGCACGAGTGCAGGTTCGGGTCGATCAGCGGGGCAAGCGCCCGCGGTGCTTCGACGATCTCGTCGAGCCCCAGGCGGATCTCGCCCAGCATCGACAGGTCGGGGCGGAACCCCGTGGCGTTGACGACCACGTCGACCTCGAGGGTGAAAGACTCCCCCGCGCGGCGGCCACTGACGCGCACGCCGTCGTCGCAGAGCCGCACGTCGTCGATCTCGAACGAGGCGATCTGCTCGACACGACCGTCGGCGACCAGGTCGTGGACCGCCGTGCCGAGGTGTCCAAGCGCCGCGAGGTCGTCGGCCGCGTCGGCGGCCAGACGTGCGGTGCCGTCGTTGCGCACCACCCACGTCACCCGCGTCGTGGGCTCGTCTGCGGCGAGGGCGGCGAGGGCGATGAGGGTGTTCGCCGCCGAGTGCCCCGCACCGACGACGAGCACGCGCCGACCGGCGAAGCGCTCGCGGTCAGGTCCGCGCACATCGGGGAGCGCCGTCGTCACGCGATCACCGAGGTCGTCGTGCGCGAGACCCGACGACAGCAGAGACCGCGGCGAGCTCGTGGTGCCGGAGGTGTCGACGACGGCGCGAGCCGTGGCATCCGCCACGCCCTCCTCCGTGTGCAGTCGCAGGACGAAGGGGGTGGCCGCCCGACCCACCGACCGCGTCCGGTCCATGCCCTGGCGGGCCACGGCCTCGACGCGCGTGCCGTACCGGATGACGGATGCCAGGGCGGCGGTGCGCGCGAGGGGTTCGAGGTAGCCGTCGACCAGCTCGTCTCCGGTGGGCAGGCCCTCGGCATCCGGAGCCGTCCACCCCTCGGCCTCGAGCAGGCGTCGCGCGGCGGCGTCGACGACGTAGCGCCACGGTGAGAAGAGACGGGTGTGCCCCCACGCGCGAACGGCCGCGCCGGCGGTGTCGCCCGCTTCGAAGACGACAACGGGCAGCCCGCGTTCGATGAGGTGCGCGGCGGCCGCCAGGCCGACGGGGCCGGCGCCGATGATCGCGATGGGCAGACCCGCGCGGCGATCGGCCTCGGGACGCGGTGGGACGGTGAGGGTCAGGCTCATGCGTCGATCCCGAGCTCGCGCAGCAGCGTGGTCACCCGCGACTTGATGTCGTCGCGGATCGGGCGCACCTCGTCGAGGCCTTTGCCCGCCGGGTCGGTCAGCTCCCAGTCTTCGTAGCGCTTGCCGGGGAAGATCGGGCACGCGTCTCCGCAGCCCATCGTGATGACCGCGTCAGAGGCACGCACATCGTCGGTGAGCAGCAGCTGCGGCACCTCGGCGCTGATGTCGATCCCCTCTTCGGCCATCGCGGCCACCGCCATGGGGTTGAGGGCGTCGCCGGGGGCGCTGCCGCCGGACAGCACGCGCACGCGGTCGCCGCCCAGGGTGCGGGCGTAGCCGGCGGCCATCTGCGAGCGGCCGGCGTTGTGCACGCAGACGAAGAGGATGGTGGCGGTGTCGGACATGGCGCTTCCTTCGGGTCGGGTCGAACGGGAACAGCATGACGCAACACATCGACGCTCGTCAATATTGACGTTCATCGATGTGAAGGCGATGATGGATGCCATGACCTCGACCATCGCCCTGCCCCTGCTCGACGCCCCCTGCTGCGTCTCGTCGGGCGACGCGGCGATGGCCCCGGCCGAAGCGGAGACGCTGGCGAAGACGCTCAAGGCGCTCGCCGATCCGGCGCGCCTGCGGATCGTGTCGATCATCGCCGCGCAAGACGCCGGCGCCACGTGCGCGTGCGACCTGCAGGAGCCTCTCGGCCTCTCGCAGCCCACGGTCTCGCATCACACGAAGGTGCTGGTGGATGCCGGCATCCTGACCCGCGAGAAGCGCGGCACCTGGGCGTACTTCTCGCTCGTGCCGGGCGCTCTCGACAGCGTCGCCGCGGCCATCGCGCCCCGTCGCTGACGCTCGCAACCCCCGCGTCCGCTCGCGTTCGCCTGCCTAGGCTCGCGGCATGAGCGAGTACGACGTCGTCGTGGTGGGAGCAGGGCTTGCCGGACTCCGCGCCGCGACCCGCCTGGCCGAGGCCGGGCGCGATGTCGTGGTGCTCGAGGCGAACGACGCGGTCGGCGGGCGCGAGCGCACCGACATCGTCGATGGATTCCGCCTCGACCTCGGCTTCCACGTGCTGAACCCGGCGTATCCGGCCGTGCGGCGCTGGGTCGACGTCGACGCCCTCGCGCTCCGGCGCTTCCCGGTCGCTGTCGGCGTGCGGCTCGACGACCGGGTCGCGCGGTTGGCGCATCCGCTGCGGCATCCGTCATCTCTCCCCGCCACCCTCGCAAGCGGGCTCGTCCGCCCCGCCGATGTCGCCGCGCTCGCGCGCTGGGTCGGCCCCACCCTGCTGTCGGCGCGCGCCGCGAAGAGGGGCCGCGACTTTACGCTCAACGAGGGCTGGGACCGGGCGGGCCTGCGCGGCCCCCTTCGCGAGGCGGTGCTCGAGCCCTTCCTCGCCGGGGTGATCGCCGACGGCCGGCAAGAGACCTCCGACGCCTTCGTGCGTCTTCTCATCCGCAGTTTCGCGCTCGGGCGTCCGGGCGTTCCCGCCGCGGGGATCGGCGCCCTTCCCGCGCAGCTCGCCGACACCGCGCGGCGTGCGGGCGCCGGCATCCGCCTCTCGCACCGCGTCGTGTCGACCCGGCGGCGCGCGCACGGCTGGCACCTCGGTGTGGAGGGGGCGGATGCCGTGACCGCCCGCACCCTCGTGCTCGCGAGCGGCCTGGACCACGCCCTCGACGCCCCGCACCCTGCCGCGCGCGGCCTGCAGACGTGGTGGTTCGCCGCCGACGAGGCTCCCTCGAGCGATGCCGCTCTGCGCGTCGACGGACGCCGCCGCGGGCCGATCGTGAACACCGCGATCATGACGAACACCGCCCCCACGTACGCCCCGCGCGGGCAGCACCTCATCCAGGCGACGTGCGTAATGCCGTCCTCAGCGACCGAGCACGACGTGCGGCGTCAGCTCGGCGAGGTGTGGGAGGCAGACACCCGGCCGTGGCGCCTGCTGCGCCGCGACGACATCGCCCACGCGCTCCCCGTGCAGGATCCGCCGTTGCGCCTGTGCCGCCCCGTGCGGCTCGACGACGGCCGCTACCTCGCCGGCGACCACCGCGACACCGCGTCCATCCAGGGCGCCCTGGTGTCGGGGCAGCGCGCCGCCGAGGCGGTGCTGGCCGACCTCGCGCGGTGAGCGGGCGGGGTCGCGCCCCCTCTGAGATCGCGAGACGGCATCTCGCTGACAACCCCGCTGCAGCCTGACGCGGGTTCGTCAGCGAGATGCAGTCTCGGCGGCTCCGGGCAGCGCAACCCGGTGCCCGGCGCGACCGCGACCCCGCGCTGCCGGTGCCCGGCGGGGCCGTGACCCCGCGCTACCGGTACCGGGCGGGACCGCGGCCCCGCGCTGCCGGTGCCCGGCGGGACGCGACCCCGCCCTACCCCCGCGCCGCCAGCGCGGTCAGCGCGTCGCCTGTCACCCGCCGGGTCGTCCACTCCTCCATCGCCTCGGCGCCGAGCGCGCGGTAGAAGCCGATCGCGGGCTCGTTCCAGTCGAGCACCGTCCACTCGAGGCGCGAGTAGCCCTCGTCGAGGCACTCGGCGGCGAGCGCGGCGAGCAGGGCCACGCCGTAGCCGTTCGCACGGTACTGCTCGTGCACGTACAGGTCTTCCAGCCAGATGCCGTGGCGCCCGGTCCACGTCGAGTAGGTGAGGAACCAGATCGCGATCGCCCGGATGCCGCCCTCGGGGCCCTCCACCACGAAGGCGAACGCGCGGGGGTCGTCGCCGAACAGCGTGTCGGTGAGCATCGCGGTGGTGTTGTCCACGGCATCCGGCTCGCGTTCGTAATCGGCGAGCGCCTGGATGCACGCCAGGATGCCCTCTTCGTCGCCGGGGCGGGCGGGGCGCAGCAGGGCGCCGTCGCGGAGTTCGGTCATGCTCGGCACTCCTCGTGCGTCGGGGTATGGGTCATCAGAGAGCCTCCCAGCTCTCTCGCGCGACGCGGCGGAAGTTGCCGCCGGTCACCGCCGTGATGTCGGAGTCGTTCCACCCGCGCGCGGCGAGCGCCGCTCCGATGCCGATGAAGGTCTCGGGCGGCATCCATTCCACGGGCCCCCACGCGGTGTAGCTGGCGTCGTAGAGCGCCGGGGTGTCGGCCAGGGCGATGCGGAACGTCTCCCAGTCGAACGAGAAGTCGGTGCTGACCCCCACGTGACGGATGCCGACGACCTCGACCGCGTGTTCGATGTGGCGCACCATCGCCTCGAGCGTCGGGGTGTTCGGCCCAAGGAAGATCCCCACACCGGTGATGCCGACCACTCCCCCGGTGTCGGCGACGGCGCGGGCCTGGTCGTCGGTGATGTTGCGGGGGTGATCCCACACCGCGCGCAGG
This sequence comes from Microbacterium sp. P26, assembly GCF_023712585.1. Taxonomy (NCBI): domain Bacteria; kingdom Bacillati; phylum Actinomycetota; class Actinomycetes; order Micrococcales; family Microbacteriaceae; genus Microbacterium; species Microbacterium sp. P26. The sequence goes on from NZ_JAMAXZ010000001.1 coordinate 41,745, forward strand.
TTCGAGTGGCTGAACACGACCGGCCGGGTCGAGGCCGCGCACATGTCGAAGGTGGTGCGGGCTCCCACGTGCGAGCCGTCGGGCACCATGCCACGCGCGTTCATCTCGGCGACGAGGGCGCGGCCCCACGCGGTGAGTCCCTCATCGACGGGGTCGAGGCATCCGCCGCCCGCGGCGTTGGCGTGGTTGTACACCGGCCCGAGGGTGCGCACGCCCTGCGCGACGAGCCGGGCGACGGCGTCGAGGTCGCCGCCGAGAGGGGCGATGTCTTCGAGGTCGAACACGACGGCGGTGTCTCCGGCCGCCGCGATCCGGTCGACGGCGTCGACGGATGCCGCGAGCGCGAGCCCCTCGATCGTCTCGACCTGGGCGCGGAAGGAGCGCAGGACGGATGCCGCGACCTCGGGCCCGTGCGGGGCGAAGCCGACGTTGAGCGAAACGAGCCCACCCCCGGCCGGACGGTAGCGGTGCAGTTCGCGGAGGTCGGCGGTCTCGACGAGCTCGGCGCACGCGTGCTGGTCCCAGAGCACGTCAGGCCCCGGCCCGTGCGGCGAGCTCCGCGTCGAGAGCCTCGCGCTCGTCGAACACGAACAGGTCGCCGTCCCAGTGCGCGCCGCCCTGCGCGGCGAACCACCCGAGGATCCCGCCCTCGAGCTGGTACGCCTCGACGCCCTCGTCGCGCAGGTACAGTGCCGCCTTCTCGCAGCGGATGCCGCCGGTGCAGAAGCTCACCACGGTCTTTCCCTCGAGCTCGTCGCGGTGGGAGTCCGCGGCATCCGGGAACTGCGTGAACCTCTCGATGCGCCAATTCTTCGCGCCCGCGAAGGTGCCGTAGCCGACCTCAAAGGCGTTGCGGGTGTCGACGAGCACGACCTCGCGACCCGCGTCGTCGACGCCCGAATCGAGCCAGCGGCGCAGGGTGTCGGGGGTGACGGCGGGCGCGCGGCCGTCCTGGGGGCGCACCTCGGGCCGGTCCATGCGGATGATCTCGCGCTTCACCTTCACGAGCAGCTTGCCGAAGGGCACGGCATCCGACCAGCTCTCCTTCGTCTGCAGGGCGGCGAAACGCTCGTCGGCGCGCAGGGCGTCGACGAAGCCGCGCACCGCGGCGGGGTCGCACGCGAGGAAGAGGTTGATGCCCTCCTCGGCCAGCAGGATCGTCCCGCGCAGCCCCGCGGCGCCCGCCCGCTCGCGCAGCACGACCCGCAGGGCGGCCGGGTCGTCGATGCGCGTGAACAGGTACGCCGAGACGTTGAGGACGGATGCCATGACCTCCACGATACGAAAACCGAGCGGTGTCAGCCGACGGCGCAGGCGTCAAGCCGGGAAACGCGGCGCGCGCATCGCCTAGCGTGAAAGCACTCGTCCCCGGGAGGACCCCCGCTGTGCCCACCCCCGCCGCACCCGCCTCGGCCACCGTCTCCGTCGTCATCCCCGTGCGAAACGACGGCCCGCACCTCTGGCGTTGCCTGCGCGCTCTCGCCGCGCAGACCCTCGCCCCCACCGAGATCGTCGTGGTCGACAACGACTCGAGCGATGACAGCGCCGCGATCGCCCGCGCGGCCGGGGCACGCGTCGTCTTCTGCGGCGAGCGCGGCATCCCCGCCGCCGCGGCCGCCGGCTACGACGCCGCGCGCGGCGACCTGATCCTGCGACTCGACGCCGACAGCCTCCCCTCCCCCGAGTGGGTGCGGTCGATGGTCGACGCCCTCGCCGATCCCGAGACGGATGCCGTGACCGGCGGCGCCGTGTTCCACGACGGTCCTGCGCGGGGCCGTGTCGGCCTGGCGCGGGCGTTCCTCGGCACCTATGCCGCGTTCGCGACCCCCGCGCTCGGGCACGTTCCGCTGTGGGGCTCGAACATGGCGTTTCGCCGCAGCGCGTGGGAGGCCGTGCGCGGCGACGTGCATCTCGACCCCGAACTTCACGACGACCTCGATCTGGCGTACCACCTCGGCCGAGCCCATCGGATCCGCCGGGTGTCGGGCGAGCACATGCGCGTGTCGTCGCGCACCGTGGAGCCCGGCCGGTTCGTCCGGTGTTTCCGCCGCGGGGCCGGCACCGTGTTCGCGCACTGGCCGGGAGACGTGCCGCCCGTGCGCTGGTGGCGACTCGCGCGCGAGCGCCGCGACGGAGCGGGGGCGCGGTCGTGACCGGCGTGCTGTTCGGCGAGGTCGACGCGCCCGACCTGCACGTGATGAGCTTCAACATCCGTCGGCGGTTCGACCGCATCACCTGGCCGCCCGCCGACCGGTGGCCCCTGCGCAAGCAGCGCCTGCGCACCTTCCTCGAGGCCAACCGCCCGCACCTGCTCGGCACGCAGGAGGCGATGCCCGACCAGGCGCAGTGGGTGCAGTCCGCGCTCGGGTCGAACTACGGTCGCGTCGGGCTGGGCCGGGGTCCGCGCCTCGACGGCGAGGGCACTCCCCTGTTCTACGACCGCGACCGCCTCGAGGTCGAGAGCTGGGAGCAGGTCGCACTGTCCGACGCCCCGCACACCCCGGCATCCACCGGATGGGGCAACTCCATCCCGCGCATCGCCGTGATCGCCCAGATGCGCGACCGCGAGACCGACGCGCGCTTCACGTTCGTCAACACGCACTTCGACGCGTTCTCGCGCCGGGCCCGTCGCCGCTCGGCGACGTGGCTGCACGACCTCGTCGCCGCCCGCACGCGTCCGCTGCTGTTCACCGCCGACGTCAACGCGCACATTCGCTCGGCGGAGCTGTCCGACATGTTCGCCGACGGCCTGCTCGTCGACACGTGGTCGTACGCGCCGGCCCGCCGCACGGCGGAGTGGGGCACCTTCAACAACTACGCCGGCCCGCGCGTGGGCGCGCGCCGCATCGACGCCCTGCTCGCGACCCCCGACGTGGGAGTCCGCGCGGTCGGCATCGACCCGCGCCCGACCGGCACGCAGTGGCCCAGCGATCATCTGCCGGTGCAGGCGGTCGTGCGCATCCATCCGGTGGCGACGCCATGACGGGCGGATGCAGATGATCCGGGCGATGTACGCCAACCTCAAGCGGCCGCCGCGCAGCGTCACCGACTGGCTGGCCGACGTCGTGCGCGCCGTGGCGATCGTGATCGTCGTCGTGTCGCTGTTCACCCTGCCGTTCACCGACTTCGCCGTGCTGTCGATGTCGCTGCCGGCGGTGATGCTCTCGCGCATGATCGGCCTGCGCTCGGGACTCGACCTCGTCACGTGCACCACGGTCTTCGTCGCGGCGGGCAGCAACGTCATCGACCTGTATCGCGCGTGGACCGGGTGGGACCTGATCGTCCACGCCGTCTGCACCGGTGTACTCGCCGCCGTCGCTCTGGTGCTGCTCGACGACGCGCGCGTGATCGACCCGACGGGTCGCCGCCGCACGCCCATCGTCGTCGCCACGATGGCGGGCCTCGCCCTGAGCGCCGTGTGGGAGATGATCGAGTGGTTCGGCTACCGCTTCATCACCGACGCGATCTTCGTCACCTACGACGACACGATCGGCGACATGATCGCGGGAGGTGCGGGCGCGCTGCTGTTGGGCCTCGTGGCATCCCGGTTCCGTCTGACGCGCGCGGACCGCGCGGCGCTGTAGCCGTCGGACCGCCGCACGACGCGCGCTCCCCGGCCCCACCCCTCACCGCGAGACTGCATCTCGCTGACAAGTCGGTTGCAGGGTGACGCGGGTTTGTCAGCGAGTTGCAGTCTCGCCGGCCCGAGAGCGAGCACGCGACTCGGCGAGCGCGTGAGTCAGCGAGCACGCGACTCCGCGACTCGGCGACCCCGGGACTCCGCGCCGGCACGGCTCAGCGACCGCGCGTCCCGCGCTCCGGTCCCGTCGTCGCCGCGATGACGACACCGCCGACGACGAGCGCGACGGCGAGAAGCCCCACGAGACCGGGGAGGACGATCGTCGGGGCCTCGGGGGCAGCGCCCGGGTCGTCGATGAACGGGCCGATCTCATCGAGCCACGTGCCGTAGGCCGTGCCCCACGCCACGAGCAGCCCGATCATGAGCACGCCGATGCTGGCCGTCACCATCCCCCACACAGGTCCTCTCATGACGGCAGCATCGCAGACGGTCGTCCCGATCCTCGGCATCCGGATGCCGTTTCGGCCGCGACGCGAAACGCCTCGCTCCGTTTACGCGGAGACCTTCGCACGCCGCCGACGTTCGATCCAAAGGATGATGAGCGCCGCCCTCGCCCCGAGCGCCGCACCGATCGTGTTCATGAGCCAGTCGTCGGTGTCGCACCGGCGGCCGATGACGGGAGCGAGCGATTGCACCGTCTCGATGACCGCCGAGAGCACCGACACCCCGGCGAAGACGAGCAGCGGATGCCGCGTCGCCGCGCCGAAGAAGAGGGCGAGAGGAACCGTCATCGCGATGTTGGCCAGGGTGTCGATCCCCTGGAACGGCACGGAGAACTGCACCGTGCACCCGCCCGGCGCGGGCTCGCTCTCGGGAACCAGGGTGAGGGCGAGCACGGCGACGAGCGACAGCCCGGCCAGAACGAACAGCACGGAGCGGAGGTCGAGACGGTGCAACAGCCACGCGACGACGGCCGCCGCGACGACGGCGACCCAGAACAGCAGGGGAACGAAGCGCGAGTACTCGACCAGGAGGGTGGCGATCACACGGGTGCTTCCTGTGTATCGAACGGATGCCGCGGGGCGACGAGACATGCGCGCGTCCGAGCCGATGAGGCGACACTCGCGTCGGTGGGGTGCTCGCGATGTCGAGGTGAGACGACAGCGCGCAGCCCCCCATCATCGCAGCGATCGCCCGTTGTGCAGGGCATCGACGAGCGCACCCGGCGTGGAAGAAGACCGGCGGCACCCACTCTCGCGGATGCCGCCGGTCCTTCATGCGGAGCTCAGACGCGTCCCGCCACGTCGCGGCCCACGAGGTCGCCGTCGGGGTTCGGCTCGCTGAGCTGCTCGCCGGGAGCCGTCGACCCCTCGAGCGGCGGGAGCCCTGCCTCGACGCGGGAGCCGATCTCGGCATCCACGTTCTTCCAGTACTGCACGGCGCGGTCGCGCACGTCGGCGCGGGTCACTCCCCCGACGTGGCCGGTGATCGTCTCGACCAGGCGGTCGCGCTGCTCGGCCGACATCACCTCGCGCACGAGGGTTCCGGCCTGACCCCAGTCGTCGTCTTCCGGGTGCAGGGTCGCGGCGGAGCGCACGAGCTCGCCGTCGCTCTGCCAGCCGCCCTGCCCGGCGCGCTGCGGCTCGGCCGCAGGGCCTCCGGCGGAGTTCGGCGCGTAGACCGGCACCTCGGGCGGGTTGTACTCGTAGCGCATCGCGCCCTCCTTCGAGTACGAGTGCACCTCGGTGTGCGGGCGGTTGACCGGCAGCTGCTGGTAGTTGGTGCCCACGCGGTAGCGGTGCGCGTCGGCGTAGCTGAAGATGCGGGCCTGCAGCATCTTGTCGGGGCTGCCGTCGATGCCGGGCACGAAGTTCGACGGCTCGAACGCCGCCTGCTCGATCTCGGCGAAGTAGTTGCCCGGGTTGCGGTTGAGCTCCATCGTGCCGACCTCGATCTCGGGGTAGTCGCTGTGCGGCCACACCTTCGTCAGGTCGAACGGGTTGAAGCGGTACGTCTTGGCGTCGTCGTAGGGCATGATCTGCACCTTGAGCGTCCACGTGGGGAACTCCTGGCGCTCGATCGCGGCGTACAGGTCGCGGATGTGGAAGTCAGCGTCCTGCCCCGCGATCTGGTCGGCCTCGTCTTGCGTGAGCGTCTTGTGACCGAGGTCGGTGTGGAAGTGGTACTTCACCCAGAACCGCTCGCCCTCGGCGTTGATCCACTGGTACGTGTGCGAGCCGTAGCCGTTCATGTGCCGCCACGAGGCCGGTATGCCGCGGTCGCCCATGAGCCAGGTGACCTGGTGCGCGCTCTCGGGAGACAGCGTCCAGAAATCCCACTGCATCGTGTTGTCGCGCAGGTGGCTGCCGGGCAGGCGCTTCTGCGAGCGGATGAAGTCGGGGAACTTGATGCCGTCCTTCACGAAGAAGACGGGGGTGTTGTTACCGACCAGGTCGTAGTTGCCCTCGGTCGTGTAGAACTTCAGCGAGAAACCGCGCGGGTCGCGCCAGGTGTCGGGGCTGCCCTGCTCGCCGGCGACCGACGAGAAGCGCGCGAGCATCTCGGTCTCGACGCCGGGCTGGAAGAGCGCCGCGCGCGTGTAGGCCGACACGTCGCCCGTCGTGCGGAAGGTGCCGAACGCCCCGCCGCCCTTGGCGTGCACGACGCGCTCGGGCACACGCTCGCGGTTGAACTGGGCCAGCTTCTCGATCAGGTAGTGGTCGGTGAGCGCGATGGAGCCGTCGGCCCCCACGCTCTGCGAGTGCTCGTCACTGGCGACGGGCGCTCCGTTGTTCTGGGTGGTCGGCTCGGTCATGGCTCTCCTCGCATCTCGGGCCGCGGCGGCGACCCGTCTTCGACGTTACGCACGACTTCCGACATCGGAGAGGCATTGCGGATCTCCCGCGGGCGACGTAGCGTCGCGCGGCTGTCAATCCCCCGAGGCCCGCTCCGACCGCTCGACACCATGGGCGCACACCAACGGAAGGAAGCGTCATGTCGAAGGATCTGTCGAAGGGCGACCGCGTCAGCTGGGACACCCCTCAGGGCCGCACCCAGGGTGAGGTCGTGGAGAAGAAGACGAAGGACTTCCAGCACGACGGCCAGAAGTTCACGGCATCCGACGACGACCCGGCCTACATCGTGAAGTCGGAGAAGTCGGGCTCGACGGCCGCGCACAAGGGCTCCGCGCTGAACAAGCTGAAGAGCTGACCCAGGTCGCGGGGCCTCCCGATCCAGGTCGCGGGGCCTCCCGACCGAGGTCCCTGAGCCTGTCGAAGGGACCGGACCCACCACGGGACCGGTGACTTCGACAGGCTCAGCCACCTCCTCGCGCGCTACCCCTTCGCGTCGCGCCGCTTGCGCATCTGCGCCAGCGCGAGGCTCAGCCGGTGGTTGCCGGCCAGCACGTCCTCGTGCCGTTCGAGGAACCCCCAGTACGCGTCGGTGAAGACCGAGTCCTTGGCCTCCTGCGCGGAGGGCCACCACGACCCCATCTTCTGCAGGTACGCACCGCCCGAGACGTACGGCTTGGTCGCGACGAAGCCGCCGTCGGCGAACTGACTCATGCCCATGACGTTGGGCACCATGACCCAGTCGTACGCGTCGACGAACAGCGCGAGGAACCAGTCGTTGACCTGCCGCGGCGCGTAGCCCTGCAGCAGGAACCAGTTTCCCAGCACCATCAAGCGTTCGATGTGGTGCGCATAGCCCCACTCGTGCACGCGCTCGAGCACCGTGCGCACGGGGATCGGTAGGTCACTCGGCATCCGCTGTCCGGAGTACCAGTACTTCTCGATCCTCTTCTCAAGGTGCAGCGCGTTGACGTGCTCGAGCTTCGGGTGCGCCCGGTACATGCCGCGCATGTACTCGCGCCACCCGATCACCTGGCGGATGAACCCCTCGACGGATGCCAGGGGCGCGTCGGTCCGCGTGGCTGCGGCGACCACTTCTTCGACGGTGAGCAGGCCGATGTTGAGCATCGGCGAGATGATCGCGTGGAAGAGGAACGGCTCGTCGGCCTTCATCGCGTCTTCGTAGCGGCCGAAGTCGTGCAGACGCTCCGCGACGAACACGTCGAGCCAGTCGCGGGAGTCCGCGGGAGTCACGGGCAGCCAGAAGTCGGCCGCGCTGCCGGGGTGCTCGGGGTAGCGCTCGTCGACCTCCGCGATCACCGCGCGGGTGATCTCGTCGTGCTCGAGCTGCGGCAGTGGGGGGATCTCGACCCCTTTCTTCGGCAGCGCCTTGCGGTTGTCGGCGTCGAAGTTCCAGCGACGCCCCGCCGGCGTGCCGCCGTCCATCAGGATGCCGGTGCGCCGGCGCTGCCAGTGGTAGAAGTCCTCCATGAGCGGCGTCGGGTGCTCCGAGAACCAGGCGTCGACGTCGTCTTCGGGAGTCAGGAACAACCCGTCCGAGAGCACGTCGGTCTCGACGTCGTGTGCCTGGCAGATGCGCGCGATGCGCTCGTCGACGGGGCGGTTGGGGTCGCTCATCCACGTCAGCTCGGAGACGTGGTGCGCCTTCAGGAGCTTCTCGAGCCCGGCCTTGAAGGTGAGGTCGTCGTCGAGGGTGATCCGCCGAACGGTCTTGCCGTCGGCCTCGAGGCGCGCGGCGGTGTGCCGCATCGCCGAGACGAGCAGCACGATCTTGTGGCGGTGGTACGGGAGCTTGGCGAAGCGGGGCGCCGACTCGATGAAGAAGAACTCCTCGATGCCCTCGTCGGCGTACGCGGGGTGCTCGTCGAACTGCTGCGTCGCGAGGATCAGTGCGGCCCTCACGCGTGCCGCCTCTGCTTCGCGGCGTTCGCCCGGCAGCCCCGCGAGCAGTAGAGCACCTGGTCCCACTGGTCGCGTCCGCTCCAGCGCTTGCGGTCGGTGAAGGGCCGTCCGCAGTAGGCGCAGGGCTTGGAGCGGACCTCGGGTCGTGACATGCCGTCATCGTCGCAAAACGGGCATCCGGCATCCGGGGGCTTGCGCTGCACAGCACACGGGTGCGCGCAAGGCCCGCCCGCGGAGGCGGCGGATCGTGGTCGGGTGTCGGCATGGACACCACACACGACCGCAGCACCGACACCGCCGACGAGCCCGACGAGCTCGAGACGGCCGATGCGCCCGTCATCCCCGACACCACCGACGACGACGACGCGCCCGTCGACAACCCCTCGGGCGGATGACCTCGCGGCACGGCGCGGCCGCGAGGTCCGCGCCGTGCTCAGTCGGTCAGGTCGAAGGTCTGCTTCTCGCCGCCGCGCGGACGGTCGCCGGTGACCTTCGAGGTCACGAGGGCAATCGCGGTGGCCAGGCGTCCGCCGACGCTCCCCCAGTATTCGCCGGTGAGGGTCGAGACCTTCAACAGGGTCACCCCGGGCGACTCGGGGCCGTCGGGGAACCATGCCTCGACCGTGGTCGACCACAGGTCCTTCAACTTGGCGAGGTCGTCGACCACCTCGGCCTCTCCCGCGAGGGAGAGCCACGTGCCGTCGCTGCTGAACGACAGCCCGACCTTCGGGTCGCGCCGCACGTGTTTGACCGCCGAGGCGTGGGTGCCGACGATGAACCAGAGGTCGCCGTCGGATTCCTTCTCCTGCACGGTCAGCGGGTGCGCGTGCAGCGCACCGTCTTCGGCGCGGGTGGTGACCATGGCGAAGCGGAACTTCTTGAGCAGATCGTTGAGCGTCTCGAGCTCGGTGGCGGTGGATGACATGGGGCTCCCCCTCGTTTCGTGGACCTTCAGCCCACCGCCTCCTCGCGTCCGGCGCTACGTGTTGACGCCGTCGTCGTCGTCTGCTCTCGGCGGCGCGATCGTGTCGAGTTCGTCGAGTGCCTCTTCGGCGCGGCCCACGCGCGCCGTGACCTCGTCATCCCACCATCGGGGCCCGCGCTCCCCCAGCCCGTGCTTGGCCAGGCCCACCCGGCGCCTCGCGGCGGCGACCGCCTCATCGTCGCCGGCCCTCTTCGCAGTGCGCACCGCCGACCGTGCGCGACCCAGGTGAGACCGCAGGCGCTCGGCGATCTGCTCGGGCAGCGCGGGGTCGGTGCGACGCCACCGCCGTCCTTCGATCACCAGCCATCGGTCGTCGTCGTCTGCGGATGCCATGTGCCCAGTGCAGCGCAGCGACCGTCCCCTGCGAAATCACCCGGGCGTCTCGCAGACTTCCGTGCTACGGTGAGGTTATTCGTTCTGGGACTTGCTTCATCGACGCCCGCCTCATCGCTGAGATGCCGGGCGCACGGCGCCGAGCCGTTTACGAAGGCAATCCCTCCCTCAATCATCGCGTGCACCGCTTGATGGCATCCGCCACCGCATCGCACTCGCGGAAAGTTTCTGTGTCTCTGCTTCACCCTTCGCCACTCGCGTGGCGCCAGGCCGATCTCGACGTGTTCGTCGCGATGGCCGGATCCGACTACGCCGGTTTCGTCGGCGCGGCTACCTCGGGCTATGAAGCCCAAGGTCCGCTCGGCGAAAATCTCGGCGTCCACGCGTCCGTCGTGGCGGCTCAGGCCGCCGTCGACGGGCATCGCGTACGCGACACCTTCCCGGTGTTGCGGCGTCCCCGTCCGCTCCGCATGCGTCGGAGCGGCGCCCACGGCCGCGTCTGCGGCCCAACATGAATAAAGGAAGAACACGATGGCCACTGGCACCGTGAAATGGTTCAACTCCGAAAAGGGCTACGGCTTCATCGCTCCCGATGACGGCTCGGCCGACCTCTTCGCGCACTTCAGCGCGATCCAGGGCAACGGCTTCAAGGAGCTCGCAGAGGCCCAGAAGGTCGAGTTCGACGCTGAGCAGGGCCCCAAGGGCATGCAGGCTGCGAACATTCGCCCCCTCTGAGCTTCGCTCCGCACCGCGAGGGCCGGTGCGTCGCTGACGCGACGCGCCGGCCTTCGCCGTTCGAGGCAGGAAAGCCGGGTGCGTCGCTTCGGCGGCGCCCCGGCTTTCGTCGTCTTTCCGCGGGTTTTCACGGTCGCGGACGAACGCTCGCGTTTCCGTTTCCCGTGAGCCTCCTGGACGTGTGCTCGTATGCCGAGCCCTCCATACATCGCCCGATAATGTGGGCCCCAGCCCGGGTAGCCGCCCCGGCTCGAGGCCTCCGGCCATTCACACCCGAGGAGCAGCTGATCGCTTCCCCCGTCGTCGAGTCCCGCCTCGGCCCCGTTCGTCAGACCTATTCCGGCACCAAGGAATTCCCCCCGCTCACCAAGGCCTACACAGAGCTGTCTCAGGTCGTGCGTGAAAGCGGACTCCTCGTGCGAACGCCGGTCTTCTACTCCGTCGTCGCCGGAGCGATCGTGCTCGGCTTCGCCGGGTGCGTGACCGCGTTCATCCTCCTCGGCGACAGCTGGTTCCAGCTGATCGTCGCCGCAGTGCTCGGCATCCTGTTCACGCAGGTCGCCTTCCTCGCCCATGAGGCCGCGCACCGCCAGATCTTCGCTTCCGGCCCGGCCAACGACCGACTCGGACTGCTCATCGGCAACGGCATCGTCGGCATGAGCCGCTCGTGGTGGGCGTCGAAGCACACGCGTCACCACGCCAACCCCAACCGCGTCGACAAAGACCCCGACATCGAGATCGACACGATCTCGTTCCTCGACGTCGACGCGGCCAAGGCCCGCGGCGTCCAGCGCTGGATCACCCAGCGCCAGGGCTACCTGTTCTTCCCCCTGCTGGCGTTCGAGGGCATCAACCTCTACGTCCTCGCGTTCCGCCACCTGTTCTCGCGCGGCGAGGTCAAGGGCCGCTGGGGCGAGATCGCGCTGCTGACGCTGCGTCACGCGCTCTTCATCGCGCCGATCTTCGTCTTCCTCCCCGTGGGTCTCGCGTTCGCGTTCTTCGGCGTCTCGGTCGCGGTCTTCGGCATCTACATGGGCGCGTCCTTCGCTCCCAACCACAAGGGCATGCCGATCATCGAGCCCGGGGCCAAGCTCGACTTCTTCAGCAAGCAGGTGCGCACCTCGCGCAACGTCTCCGGCGGCTGGTGGGCCACGTGGCTCATGGGTGGTCTGAACTACCAGATCGAGCACCACCTCTTCCCGAACATGCCGCGCCCGCACCTCAGCAAGGCGCGCGCGATCGTCCGGGAGCAGTGCGCGACGCTGAACGTCCCCTACGTCGAGACGACCCTGTTCCAGTCGTACGGCATCGTCATCGCGTACCTGAACCGCGTGGGCCTCGCCGCCCGCGACCCGTTCGATTGCCCGCTGACCTCCCCCACCCGGCAACTGAACGTCGAGTGAGATCGTTCGACGGCGCCGCACCCGGACGGGGCGGCGCCGTCGTCGTTTCATCCCCGCGCGTCGGCCCTCGGCTCGGGGCACTCGCCCCCGGCATCCGTCGCCTTCTCGAAGTGCCAGCGCTCGTTGGCGTAGGTCTGACACAGGCCCCATTCGCGGCCGTGTTCGATGAGCCACAGCTGCGCGTCGAGCGATCCGATGTCGACCGCGTGGCCCGTGACATGGCTCGAGCCCTCGGGTGAGGCGACGTACTGCCGCGCGATCGCCTCGGTGCCGTAGGTGCGGATCGCGTCGCCGAGCAGCCAGCGCTGGTAGTCGGCGCTGCGCCACCCGCTGGTGACGTCGAACACGATCCCGTCGTCGGCGGCCGCCGCCTGTGCGGAGCGCAGTGCCTCGCGCAGCTCGCCGTCGAGTCCGGTCATCGCCGGGTGACGCTCGTCGTCGACCGTGAGCGGCGACTCGGCCGGGATCATGCCGTCGGCTTCGGCGGGGGCGAACGGGGCGTGGGCGGCGACCCCCGCCGCGAACGACGAGGAGGTGCTCGCCGCGAGCAGGGCGGCCAGCACGGTCAGGGCGATGGCGATCGCTGCGGCGATCGCGAGCAGGGCGAGTCGCCGACGGGAGGGCGAAGAAACGAGGGATGCCGAAGGAGCCATGACCCCAGTCGAGCGGGGGCCGCGTTGCCACGGCGTATGGCCGCGACGATACGGCGGCGATAACCCGGTCGGGACGGCTCTCAGTCGCGCGAGACCTCGTGGAGCACGACGTCGCGCACCGCACCGCCGTCGAGCGTCGCGGTCATCAGCGTGCACGCCGGCTGCCGTCGTCGGTCGGTCGGCGAACCGGGGTTGAGAAGACGCAGGCCGTTCGGGGTCACGGTGTCCCACGGGATGTGACTGTGCCCGAACACGAGCAGGTCGGTGTCGGGGTACGCGGCATCCATCCTCTTCTCACGTCCCGTCGCCGCCCCCGTCTCGTGCACGACCGCCAGCCGCACCCCGTCGATCTCGGCGCGGGCGACCTCGGGCAGGCGCGAACGCAGATCGTCGCCGTCGTTGTTGCCCCACACCCCGAGCACGGCGCCGAGCGTTTCGAGTTCGTCGAGCACGCTCGCGCGCACCCAGTCACCCGCGTGCACGATGAGATCGACTCCGGATGCCGCGTGCCGGACCGCCTCGGGAAGGACGCGCGCCCGCTTCGGCACGTGCGTGTCGGCCACGAGGAGCAGTCTGGTCGCCATGTCTCCACGCTACCGACGCGGGTGGGGATGCGCGCCGGGCATACGTCGGCGATATGCCGCCCCGCCTACGATGACGGGATGCGCGTGCTGATCGTCGAGGACGAACCCTTCCTCGCCGAGGCGATCCGCGACGGGCTCCGCCTCGAAGCGATCGCCGCCGACATCGCCGGCGACGGCGACACCGCGCTCGAGCTGCTGGGATACACCGCCTACGACGTCGTGGTGCTCGATCGCGACATCCCGGGGCCGAACGGCGACGAGATCGCCCGGCACCTCAGCGCCCAGCCCGCCGCCCCGCGCGTGCTCATGCTGACCGCGGCCGACCGCCTCGACGACAAGGCGAGCGGTTTCGAGAGCGGCGCCGACGACTACCTCACCAAGCCCTTCGTGCTGCGCGAGCTCGTGATGCGCCTGCACGCCCTCGCCCGCCGCCCCGCGGCCTCGACCCCGCCGGTTCTCGAGCAGCACGGCATCCGTCTCGATCCCTTCCGCCGCGAGGTCTACCGCGACGGGAGATACGTCTCGCTCACCCGCAAGCAGTTCGCGGTGCTGCTGGTGCTCATGGGGGCGGGTGGCGGGGTCGTCAGCGCCGAGACCCTGCTCGAGCGCGCGTGGGACGAGAACGCCGACCCCTTCACCAACGCGGTGCGCATCACGATCTCGACCTTGCGCAAGCGTCTCGGTGAGCCGTGGCTGATTCAGACGGTCGCGGGAGTGGGCTACCGCATGGGGCCGGCCGATGCGTGAGCGCGCCCCGGGGCTCTCGATCCGCCTGAAACTCACGCTGAGCTACGCGGCGTTCGTCGTGATCGTGGGGATCGCGGTGTTCGTCGTCGGGTTCCTCGTGCTGCGGTTCGTTCCCGACGGCAACCTGTACTCCGAGAGCGGGACGTTCACGCCCCGTCGGGGCGACCTGATGGACGTCTTCGTCCGTTACGCCTGGTATGCGGTGCTCACCCTCGCCGTCATCGGCCTCGGCGGCGGGTGGGTCGTCTCAGGACTCATGCTGCGCCCCCTGCACCGCATCACCGATGCCGCGCGCGCCGTGCGCGGCGGAGACCTGGCCCGCCGCGTCGACCTGCCGGGGCGTCGTGACGAGCTGACCGAGCTCGCCGACACCTTCGACGCGATGCTCGCGCGGGTCGAGCTGACCCTCGACGAACAGCAGCGGTTCGCCGCCAATGCCTCGCACGAACTGCGCACCCCGCACGCGACGATGCGCACGCTGCTCGAGGTGGCCCGGGCCGATCCGGAGGGCGTCGACCTCGGGCGCCTGATCCACCGACTCGATCTCACCAACGAACGCGCGATCCGCCTGACCGAAGCGCTTCTGGGCCTTGCGCGCGCGAGCCGCGCGGGCGAGCTCTCCCGCGAGCCGGTCGACGTCGACGCCGTCATCGCCGCGGTCGCCGACGAGGCGCGCCCCGACGCCGACGCCGCGCGGCTCGACCTCGCCGTGCTCCCGGGCACCGGCGGCGTCGCGCGCGTCGGCGAGACCTTGCTGCGCCAGGCCGTCGCGAACCTCGTGCGCAATGCGCTCGTGCACAACATCGACGGCGGGTGGGTGCGCGTGGCCGTGACCGGACGCGACGACAAGGTGGTCATCGACGTCGACAACTCGGGCGAGGTGCTCTCGCGAGAGCTCGTGGCCACCCTGCCCGAGCCGTTCGTGCGGGGCGCGGGCCGCACGCGCGGGCGCGCCGACGGCACGGGACTCGGGCTCGCCATCGTCGCCTCGATCGCCCGCGCGCACGGCGGGCACCTCGAGCTGTGGCCCGGCGACGGTGGAGGGCTGCGCGCCCGCCTGCGCCTGCCGCGCTGACACCCCTCCGCGCGGCGGCGCGATCCCCCTCGCCCGCGTCGGCCCCGCTCCGAGCAGCGGGCGCGAGGCCGACGCGCGGCTCAGCGCCGTGCGATCAGCCGGACCACGATCACGACGACCGTCCCGATCAGGGCGCCGAGGGTGTTGGACGCCACGTCGTCGGCATCCGGAACCCGACCCGGGATCAGCGTCTGCGCGATCTCGACGGTGAGCGACACGGCGGCTCCCCCGAGAACGGATGCCGGCGCCCACCGCATCGGCAGGAGCAGGGCGACGGCGGCGCCCAGCGGGACGAAGAACAGGACGTTGAGCGCCACGTCGGCGCCCGCACCGAACAGCACGGCGCTCCCCCACGGCGGGAGATGATCGAGGGCGCCGAGCACGAGCGTCCGCGCCGGCCACGCGATCGTGCGCGGAGCGAGAGTCAGGGCGGCCACGGCGGCCAGCACGGCGCCGGCGACCAGCAGGCGCGGGGCGGAGAAGACGGAAGCGGATCGATCGGTCACGGTGACCTCCAGGGTGCGGAGATCCCATCCCACCGACCCGCCTGTTGTCGCAACGTCTCGCGACCGCGATACACGGACGATACGTCGCCGCGGGGCGCGCAGAATGGAGGCGTGTCCTCATCGCGCCGCGCCCCCGCCCTCGCCCTGTTCCTCGACGTCGTGCTGGTCGTCGTCTTCGCGGCGATCGGGCGGGCGACCCACGACGGCGACGTGCTGGGCCCGTTCGGCTCCGGTCTCGCCACCACCGCGTGGCCCTTCGTCGCGGCGCTGCTGATCGGGTGGGCGGTCACGCGCGCGTGGCGTCGGCCGACGGCCGTGGTGCGCGCGGGTCTGCCGGTGTGGGCGATCACCGTCGCGCTCGGCATGGTGCTGCGTGCGCTCAGCGGTCAGGGCGTGGCGGTGGCGTTCATCATCGTCGCGACGATCACCCTCGCGGTGTTCCTGGTCGGGTGGCGCGGCATCGCGCGTCTCGCGACGCGGCGGCGGGTCTGAGACACGCCCCGAGCCCCGACCGCTCGCCTGCGGAGCGTCTCAGTCCGCGAGCGTGACGTCGACCTGGATCTCGGTCGCGAGGCGCTCGAGCTCGGCCACCAGGTCGTCGACCTCGACATCGGCGGCCACCGTCGCCGTGATCGACGCCTCGAACAGGCGCCCGCCGGCCATCGCGGCATCCGTCGTCTGCGTCGACATGCGCTCGATGCTCGCCCCGTGCGCGCTGAGCGCCGCCGACACCTCGCGGACGATGCCCGGGCGGTCGTTGCCGACCACGTCGAAGGTGACCGAGCGCGGCGCCTCGGTGAGCGAACCGCTGCCCGCGTGCACCGTGACGGTGAGGGTGCCCGCGAGCCCCTCGAGGGCGGCGCGCAGGTCGTCGGCGCGCTCAGGCGTCACCGACACCTCGACGATGCCGGCGAACGCTCCCGCCAGTTCGGCGAGTTCGCTGTTCTCCCAGTTGCCGCCGTGGGCGTCGACGATGTCGGCGACCGCGGACACGAGGCCCGCGCGGTCGTCGCCGACGACGGTGAGGACGAGGGTGGTCATGGCGACAGCGTACCCACGGCCGCGCTGATACCGTGAGGTTTCCGATCCGACAGGAGGTGACCGCATGATCGCGTCGATCATCGCGACGATCAACCTCCTGCTCGCGTTCGCCGAGCTGTCGCTCACCCCCGGTTCCGACGCCCCGCTGCTGGCGGTCGTGCTGGCCGCCGCGGTCGTCGTCACCGTCGCGGTCGTGCTGCTCGTCGTGCCCGGCCTCGTGGCATCCGCCCCTCGGCCCTCGCCGCGTCCGATCGACCCCTCCGCGCTGGTGGCGCAGAGCGATCCGGATGCCGCGGGGCACCCGCGCCCGCGCGCTCCGGGGCTCGCGATCCCGGTCGCGTAGCCCGCCGTCCGCCGCCCTCGCGGCATCCGGTGCCCTCACGCGACCACCGGTCGTTCGTGCGCGCTCGCGCGGGCGACCGGTCCTGCCGTGATCGCCGCACCGATTGGACGCCCCGTTGGACCTCTTCGCCTTCCCTCCCCTCGCCCTTCTCCTCGACCTGACCACCCGAGCCCTGCTCGCCCTCACCACCGCCCTCGAACCCGTCACCGCGGGGGCGGCCGCCGCCGTGGCGGTGGTCGTCGTGACGCTGCTCGTCCGCCTCGCGTTGATCCCGGTCGGGGTCTCGCAGGCCCGCGCCGAGCAGACGCGTGCCCGTCTCGCCCCGCGCCTGCGCGCCCTGCAGCAGCGGTGGAAGGGCAACACCGAACGTCTGCAGCGCGAGACGATGCAGCTGTACCGCGATGAGGGTGCCTCGCCGGTGGCGGGATGCCTGCCCCTGCTGGCCCAGGCCCCCGTGGTGGGGCTGCTCTACGCCGTCTTCCTGCACCCGACCGTGGGCGGCCAGGCCAACGCCCTGCTCGCGCACGATCTGCTGGGCGCACCGCTCGGGCGGAGCCTCGTGGCCGCCGTCACGACGGGGACCGCGGATGCCGGCACCCTGGCGGTCTTCGCGGTGCTGGTGGCCGTCATCGTCGCCACCGCCGAGCTGACCCGTCGTCTGCTGCGACCGGCGGTCGACCCGGCCGCCCCCGCGTGGACGACGCCCCTCTTCGGCGCGCTGCAGTTCACGACGGCGGTGGTGGCGCTGTTCGTGCCTCTCGCCGCCGCCCTCTACCTCACCGTGACCACGGTGTGGACCCTCGTGCAGCGGGTGGTGCTCAGGCGGCGCTACCCGCTGCCGGTGTGAGCGCCGAGCGGGCGTCCCACCGCTTCGACCACGACGCGTTCACCGCGGCCATCGCGAGCACCAGCAGCGCAGCCGCGGCCGGGAAGAGCAGCGCGGTCTCGACCGAGTCGTTCTCGGCGACCGCTCCGGTGACCGCCGACGACAGCGCCTGGGCGAGGGTGAGGGCCGACGCGAGGATCGTCATCGTCGAGGCGGTGCGCCCGCGCGGAGCGCGGTGCCCGGCGAGGCTGAACAGCGTCACGAGCGAGGGGCCGACGCCGATGCCCGTCAGGCACAGCACCAGCGTCACCGTCGGCATCGATCCGCCGACCGAATACGCCCCCGCCGACGCGGTGAGGATCACGGCGAACACGACGAGGCGCCAGCGCAGGGTGAACCGCTCGGGGATCACCGCGACGGCGAGGGCCAGCACGGCCGAGCCGACACCCATGACGCCGTACAGCAGCGCGCCGGCCTCGGGAGCGCCCTGCGCCTCCATGAACGCGGTCAGCGAGGTGAGGGTCGACCCGAAGAACAGCCCGACACCGAAGACGGCGGCCACCAGCACGAGCATGCGCGGGTGCAGCAGCTCGCGGAACGGCGCCATCGCGGTGCGCTCCGATCGCTCCGGAACCGCTCGCCCGGTGGGGTGCAGCGCGAAGGCGGTGACGAACACGAAGCTCAACACCGCGGCGCCCGCGATGGGAGCCCACGGGGCGATGAGCGCCGCCAGCACACCGACCACGAACGGGCCGATCACGAAGGCCGTCTCGTCCGCCGCCGACTCGTACGCCATCGCCCGCGAGAAGGTGCGCTCGCGACGCGTCGGGTGCACGCGATCGCCGATGAGGGCCATGACGCGACTGCGCGACATCGCCGCCGTCTGCGGGCCGGTGAGGCCGATCGCGGCGGCCGCCCCCAGCAGCAGCGCTTCGGAGGTCGCGGCCTGCACGACGAGGGGGAAGAGCGCGAGCAGGATGCCGTTCGCCAGGCCCACCGGCACGAGCACGCGCCGCTGCCCGAAGCGGTCGGCGAGGTCGCCGAGCACGGGGCCCGCAACGACGACGCCGAGGCCGACGGCGGCCGACGTCAGGCCGCCGAGGGCGACCGAACCGCGCTCGGCGACGACGATGGCCAGCACCCCCACCGTCATCATCGCGAACGGCAGACGGGCGATGAAGGCGACGGGGAAGTACCAGAACCCCGTGTGGTGGATCAGGGAGCGGTGGGCGACGGCCGGGGAGGCGGGCGGGCGTGCGGGCGCAGACATGGAGCGGTCTCTCGGAGGCGATGGAACGTGCCGCCTTGCCGGGTCCGGTAGGTAGTTGCACAGCGTGCGGCGGGCGAACCCGCTCGACGATTCTACCGCGGGGCGCTGGGGAGCGCCCGGGAGGCTCAGCTCACGAGGGCGGCGATCGCCGCGATGACGGATGCCAGGGCCAGTACCAGCGCGAGGGCGATGAGCACCGTGTGCACGATCAAGAACGGCGTCGGCTTTCCGGCGGCGTCCCGCGCGCGCGGGTCTTTCGCGATGCGCGGGTAGAAGCGGGGCCAGACGACGGCGTTGAACACGGCGTTGGCGAAGAGCAGCACGATCAGCAGGGGTTCCACGCGTCGAGCCTACGCGCGGGTGCCTCTCGGCCGGTCGTCACGCGGCACACGTGATGCACCGGCGCGCGAACGGGCGCACCTCGAGCCGGGCGTCGGCGATCGGCCGACCGCACACCTCGCACACCCCGAAAGTTCCGGATGCCACGCGCTCGCGCGCCGCGCGGATCTCGGCCCGCTCGGCCTCGGCTCCTCGTCGCAGCGCGTCGACCTGCGCCCACTCCCCCGACAACGTCGAGCCCTCGGGGTCGTGTTCGTCGTCGGCGGTGCCGTCGGCGCGGTCGTGGCGGAGGCTCTCCTCGTCGTCGTGCAGCCGTTCGAGACGGTGTTCCACCTCGCGCTCGAGGTGGTCGAGCATGCGCCCCGCGGTCACGGCATCCATCCTTCGACGCTAGCCCCCACCACCGACACCGGCACTACGGCAGGATCGGCTCATGAGCGAGCTTCGACGACACTGGACCCCGACCGCTGTGGTGTTCCTCGCCCTCGCGATCGCGGGACTCATCGGCACCTGGACCTTCAACGCCTTCGCGATCGTGCAGATGCGCGACTTCATCGGAGACCTCGTCACGAGCGGACCGGCGGTGTCGTCGATCACCGTCGACCTGCTGGTCGTCGCGATCGCCGGCAGCGTGTTCATCATCGTCGAGGCGCGACGACTCGGCATGCGCTTCGCGTGGCTGTACATCGTGCTGTCGGGGATCACGGCGTTCGCGTTCACGTTCCCGCTGTTCCTCGCGATGCGCCAGCGCAGGCTGACCGCACGGCGGTCCGCACCCGACTCCCCCACCCACCCCGCGTGAGAGGTCACTTCTTGTCGCCTCAGCGGGACTGCAAGCGACAGAAGACGACCTCTCACGCGCGGGGGTCGGGCTCAGCGCGAGGCGAGACCCGAGCGCAGTCCCTCGACCAGCGGAGTCGTCGGGCGGCCGATGAGGCGGGCGAGCGACCCGTCGGTCTGCGACAGCGCACCGCGTGCGATCGCGTCGTCGATGCCCGCGACGAACGCTGCCGTCCCGACATCCAGCCCCGCGGCCTCGAGCCCGGCGGTGAGTTGCTCGAGCGAGATGGGCGTGTAGGTGACCGGGCGACCGAGCACCTCGCTGGCGGCGGCCGCAAGCTCGTCATACGTCCACGCGACGTCTCCGCCGATCTCGATCGTCTGCCCCGCCAGGTCGTCGGTGGTCAGCGCGACGGCGGCCGCCTCGGCGTAGTCGCGACGGCTGGCGCTCGCCACCCGCGCGTCGCCCACGGCGGCGACGATCTCGCCGGTGTCGGCCGCGCGCGCCACCGAGTCGAGGTAGTTCTCGGTGTACCAGTTGTTGCGCAGGATCGTGGCGCTCACGCCCGAGGCGGCGATCGCCTGCTCGGTGGCCTTGTGGTCGGCGCCGAGGCCGTAGTCCACCTCGTCGACGCGCGGGGCGCTGGTGTACACGAGACGCTCGATGCCGGCCGCGCGGGCGGCGTCGACGACGTTGCGGTGGCCCGAGACGCGGTCGGCGTCGGTGCCCGAGATGAGCAGAACGCGCGTGACGCTCTCGAGGGCGGGAGCGAGGGTCTCGGGGCGGGCGTAGTCGAGCTCGACCACGTTCACCCCGCTGTCGGCGAGGTCGGCGGCCTTGGCGGGCGTGCGGACGCCGGCGACGATGTCGGATGCCGCGACGCCGCGCTCGCGCAGGGCGTCGACGACGAGGCGGCCGAGGTGGCCGGTGGCGGCGGTGACGAGAATGGTCATGGGGAGGTCCTTTCGACGGGTTCCCCCGGTGCAACCGCCCGTGCGGGAGCGCATTCCGGAATGCCGGTACCCACTTTCTGGTTAGGTACTTACATGAGCGTCAGTCTTAGTGACCTGCGGGGACGCAACCCCGAGATCTTCGCCGACGGGTGCCCCACTCGCACGGTGCTCGATCACGTGATGGGCAAGTGGGGCATCCTCGTGCTCGTCGCCCTGTCCGACGGGACGCAGCGGTGGGGAGCCCTCCGGCGCAATATCGCCGGGATCAGCGAGAAGATGCTGGCGAGCACCCTCAAGACGCTCGAGGCCGACGGGCTGGTCGCGCGCACCGCCTACCCCGAGGTGCCACCGCGCGTCGAGTACGCGCTCACCGACCGCGGTCGCGACCTCATGACCCGCGTCATCCCGCTCATGGAGTGGGTCGCCGACAACGCCGACGACATCGTCGCGCGACGGAGTTGACCGTGCGCCTGCCGTCGACGCGCGCCATGCGCGACTCGCTCACCGTCCGCGCACCCCGGCGCGTCCCGCTGCTGCAGGTGACCAAGTCGGCCATCGCGATCGTCGCGGCGTGGCTGATCGCCGGGTGGCTCGTGCAGGGGCCGCCGCCCATCTTCGCCGCCATCGCCGCTCTGCTCGTCGTGCAGCCGAGCATCAACCAGTCGTTCACACGCGCCGTGGAACGCAGCGTCGGAGTCATCGTCGGCGTGGTCATCGCGGCCCTGCTCGGCCTGGCCTTCGGGTCGCAACCGTGGGTCGCGCTGCTGTCGGCCGGCGTCGCGCTCGTCGTCGCGTGGGCGGCGCGCATCTCGCCCGGTGCGACCAACCAGATCGCGATCAGCGCTCTGCTGGTGCTCGCCCTGGGCACCGCGACCCCCAACTACGCGCTCGACCGCGTGCTCGAGACCCTCATCGGCGCGGCGATCGGCATCGTCGTCAACGCCGTGCTCGTGCCGCCCGTGCTGGTTCCGAGCGCGCGTGAGAAGGTGCAGGTGCTCGGCCGTGAACTGGCCGAGGCGCTCGAGCGTCTCGCCGCGGCCCTCGAGACCCCGCAGACGCCCGCCTCGCTCGAGGGGCTGCTGCTCGAAGCCCGCCTGCTCCGCCCCGTGCGCGACGCCGCGGCCGGGGCGATCGGCGATGCGACCGATTCGCTGGCCCTCAACCCCCGCAGCGGACGGCACCGCAGCGACCTCGTCGAGATGCGCGACCTGCTCGAACGCTTCTCGCCCGTCGTGACGCAGACGATCGGTATGACCCGCGCCGTCTACGACGGCTACGAGGCCACGATCGCCGACGAACCCGCGGTGCGCGCCATCGCCGAGCAACTGCACCGCGCCGCCCACGACGTGCGTCTCGCTTTCGCGGTGGATGCCGGCCCCGAACGCCTCGTCGAGGAGGAGCCGGCACTGACCCGGCCCCTGCAGATCCAAACCCCCTCGACCGCGCACTGGGTGCTCGTCGGATCGTTGCTGATGGACCTGCACCGCGTGCACGAGACGCTGCGCGACGCCGCGGACTGATTGCGTCGGCATCACCGTGGCGCTGTGGATTCGCCGCACGCGGCCCGCGCCGCGCCCCGCGCTGGTTGACTGAGCGCATGGGTACCGCGATGTTCCCCCTCGGCGCCGTCCTCTTCCCGCACACGCCCCTGGCTCTGCGGATTTTCGAGGAGCGCTATCTCGTGATGCTCGGTCGTCTGCTCGACGAGACCGACCCCTCGTTCGGCGTCGTGCTCATCGAACGCGGGACCGAGACGGGCGGCGGCGATCAGCGCTTCGCTCTGGGCACGATGGCTCAGCTCAGTCAGGTCGTGCCCCTCGCCGACCAGATGCAGGTCCTCGCGCACGGAACGAAGCGCTTCGAGATCGTCGAGTGGCTCGACGACGCGCCCTATCCCCGCGCCGACGTCCGTGCCCTGCCCGACCTCGAGTGGAACGACGCTCTTTCCCCTCTGCTCGATGAGGCCGAACGCATCGTGCGCCGCGTGCTCGGCAAGGCCCAGCAGTTCGGCGGCACGCGGTGGGACCCCGAGGTCGAACTCGCCGAAGAGCCGCTGCCGCGCGCGTGGCAGGTGGCCGCGATCGCCCCGCTCGGCGAGCTCGATCAGATGGAGCTGCTGCGATCGAAGACGCTCGGAGGACTCTTGCGCGCGACGATCGATCTGACCCTCGCCGCCGAGCCGCTGCTCGGCGACCCCGTCCCCGACGGCGTGATCGTCGTCACCGACGACGACCCCACCCCCGGGGACGAGGACTGACCGTCCGGGCTTAGTTCAGCGCGCGCACCGACGAGGGGATCACGCCGTCGCCGTACAGGTCGATCGCGAGGTCCTGCAGAGCGGTCAGCGCCACGCGCTGGGTCTGCGGGCCGTACGAGATGCGGGCGACGCCGAGAGCCTCGTACTCCGCGGCCGTGAGCGCCCCGGGCACACCGATCACACTGAGCCGGCGCTCTCCGATGCCCTCCACGAGGCGTCGCGTCGTCTCGGCGTCGAGCAGCCCCGGGACGAACACCGAGGTGGCGCCCGCCGCGAGGAAGGCGCGGCCGCGCTCGACGGCATCCGCCACCTTGTCGTCGAGGGGCCGATCGGCACCCTTGAGGAACACGTCGGTGCGCGCGTTCAGCACGAACGGCACACCCTCGGCCTCACCGGCCGCGATGACCGATTCGACGGCCGCGACGGCCTCGGCCAGGGGCTTGACGCGGTCCTCGACGTTCGCGCCGACGACTCCCACGCCGATCGCGCGCCGCGTGGTCTCGCCGGGGTTTCCGAAGCCCGAGTCGAGGTCGGCCGTGACGGGTACGTCGACGGCGGCGACGATGCGGCCGACCATATCGAGCATGACGTCGAGGGGGATGTTCTCGCCGTCCTCGTAGCCGAAGGTCGCGGCGATCGAGTGGCCGGCCGTGGCGAGCGCCCTGGTCTCGGGCAGCGCCGCGACGGCGGTGGCCGACACGACGTCCCAGATGTTGACGACCCGGAGGATCTCGGGTGCGGTGTGCAACTGGGCGAAGGCCTGGGCCTTATCGCTGAGGGCGGTCATGCGTGGTCTCCTGTCGTGCGCGTGTCGTCGTCGACGATGGCTTCGGCGATCAGCGTGTCGCCCGCACCGAAGCGGATGAAGCGACCGATCGTCGCGGGCTGGATCAGCACCGCGGCGGCGACGGCGGCGACGTCGGCGCGCGACACCTCGCCCTTGCCCTGCGGAGCCGTGGTGATGCGACCGGTCGGCGGGTCGAGCGTCAGCGTGCCGGGGCCGAGGATGGTCCAGTCGAGCTCGCTCGCGCGCAGGTGGTCGTCGGCCGCCAGCTTCGCGTCGGCGTAGGCGAAGAACGAGTCCTCGGGGTCGATGCCGTGGTCGGGGGTCGAACCGATCCACGACACCATGACGAAGCGCCGCACGCCCGCCTGCGCGGCGGCGTCGACGGCCCGCTGCGCGGCGTCGCGGTCGACCGCGTACGTGCGCTCGGCGCTGCCGCCGCCCGCTCCGGCCGACCACACGATCGCGTCGGCGCCGGCGAACGCCTCGGCCATCCGGTCGACGTCGGCGCTCTCGACGTCGAGCACGAGGGGCGTGCCGCCCGCCTGCTCGATGTCGTCCTTCTGCTCGGGCGTGCGGATGACCGAGGTGGCCTCGTCTCCGCGGTCCGCCAGCAGCCGAGCCAGGTGCAGGGCCACCTTGCCGTGGCCGCCGATGATCACGATTCGTTCCATGTCACTGTCCTCCGACTTTCTCGATCGACATCTTCAGGATCACGCGGTCGGCGCTGTCTGGTGGCGCCTCCTGTTCCGCGTTGCCGTAGCGCTTTCCGAGGTGCACGTAGAACGCGCCCGTCGGATCGGGTTCGGCCTCGACGAGCCGACCGCGCACCTCGATGTAGCGGTAGGGCTGCGCCGGGTCGAAGACCATGAGGCTCATCGAGGGGTTCTGCTGCAGGTTGCGGAACTTCTGCCGCGTGGTCGTGTGCGTGAACAGCAGGTGCTCGCCGTCGAAGTCGAACCACATCGGATTCACCTGCACCGTTCCGTCGGGACGGACGGTGCCGAGGCTGCCGTAGTTCGGGTTCTCGAGCAGGTCGCGGTGCGCGTCGGGGATCATGCGTGTCCTTTCGCCGAGGATCCGCTCACGACCGTACGCCGGACCTCCGACACGCCCGTTCGGGCTTGACGCGTCGCCCTGCGAACCTCGTCCGCCGTCCGGACGTCGGCCTACGCGACGTCGCCGTCGACGTAGACCCACCGGCCCGCTCGACGCACGAAGCGGCTGCGCTCGCGCAGTTCGCCGGCCTCGCTCCCGTGCCGCCAGCGCGCGCGGAAGCTGACCTCCGCGGCATCCGCCCCCTCCACCGCCGACACGATGTCGAGGCCGATCCACTGGGTGCCGTCGCCGACCTCGATCTCGTCGGGACGGGTGCGCGGATGCCATGAGCGCGCGAGGTGGGCCGCATCGCCGATCGCGAAGGCGGTGTAGCGCGACCGCATCAACCGCTCGGCCCCGGGCGCCGGTTCTCCGTCGAGGAGCGGGCCGCAGTGCGTCCCGAACTCCCCCTCGCCGCAGGGGCACGCGTCGGTGGCGGAGGGGCGGACGGATGCCGAGCCGAAAGACATCCCGCCACTCTAGGTCGCGGTGTCGGACCCCCGTGCCAGGATCGGGGGTGTGACCGACCGCCTCATGCTCCTCGACACCGCGTCGCTGTACTTCCGCGCCTTCTACGGGGTGCCCGACAAGGTGAAGGCCCCCGACGGCACCTCGGTCAATGCGGCGCGGGGTCTGCTCGACATGATCGCCAAGCTCGTCACCACCTACGAGCCCACGCGCCTCGTCGCGTGCTGGGACGACGACTGGCGTCCCGCGTGGCGGGTCGACCTCCTGCCGAGTTACAAGGCGCACCGCGTCGTCGAGGCGGTCGCGTCCGGCCCCGACGTCGAAGAGGTGCCCGACCCGCTCGAGGCGCAGCTGCCGGTCATCCGTGCGGCGCTCGAGGTGCTCGGCATCCCGATCTCGGGGGCGAGCGACCACGAGGCCGACGACGTGATCGGCACCCTCGCGACCCGCGCCGACGTGCCGGTCGACATCGTCACGGGCGACCGCGACCTGTTCCAGCTCGTCGACGACGACCGCGGCATCCGCGTCGTGTACACGGCGCGCGGCATGAGCAACCTCGAGATCGTCGACGATGCGGCCGTCGTCTCCAAGTACGGGGTGCACGCCGCGCAGTACGCCGATTTCGCGGCTCTGCGTGGCGACCCCTCTGACGGACTGCCCGGTGTCGCCGGCATCGGCGAGAAGTCCGCGGCGTCGCTGCTCGCGGCCTGCGAGACCCTCGACGGCATCCGCGCGGCCGCCGCCGACGGCAGTGCCGGCACGCCCGCCCAGCGCGCGAAGATCCTCGCCGCCTCCGACTACCTCGATGTCGCGCCGACGGTCGTGCGCGTCGCGCGCGATCTCGACCTCGCCCCTTTCGACGATCGGCTGCGTCCTGTCGACCACGACGCGGCGATGGCTCTCGCCGACACCTGGAACCTCGGGTCGTCGATGACCCGCGTGCTCGCCGCGCTGCCGCGCTGAGTCTCAGCGGGTGCGCTCGAGCCACTCCCTCAGCTTCTCGAGCGGCCACGTCGTGACGATCCGGTCGACCGGAACCCCGAGCGCCTCCGCCCGTGCGGCGCCGTGATCGAGCAGTGAGAGCTGTCCGGGCGCGTGCGCGTCGGAATCGATGGAGAACAGGCACCCGGCCTCGATCGCCATCGCCAGCAGCTCGTCGGGCGGATCCTGCCGCTCGGGTCGCGAGTTGATCTCGACCGCGACGCCCGACTCCGCGCACGCGGCGAACACGGCCGCCGCGTCGAACTCCGACGGAGGGCGCGTGCCCCGCGCTCCCTCGACCAGTCGACCGGTGACGTGTCCGAGCACGTCGACCCGCGCATCCCCCGCCGCCGCCACCAGACGCTTCGTCATGGGAGCGCGGTCCATGCGCAGTTTCGAATGGGCGGATGCCACGACCACATCGAGCGCGTGCAGCAGCTCGTCCTCCTGGTCGAGCGCGCCGTCGTCGAGGACGTCGACCTCGATGCCCGTCAGCAGCGTGAAGCCGTCGCCGCGGTGACCGCGCACGATGTCCATCTGCGCCCGCAGGCGTTCGGGCGACAGCCCGTTCGCCACCGTCAGGCGGGGCGAGTGGTCGGTGAGGGCGAGGTACTCGTGCCCCAGCCCACGGGCGGCGTCGACCATCGCCTCGATCGGGGTGAGCCCGTCCGACCAGTCGCTGTGGCTGTGCAGGTCGCCCCGCAAAAGGGCGCGCAGCTCGGCCCCGCCGACGGGCGCCGCCTCGGCGCGGAGCGTCGCGAGACGCTCGGGCACCTCACCCGCGAGGGCCTGGGTGATCACCGCGTACGTCGAATCGCCGATGCCCGCGCGGCGTCGCAGGGCGGGATCGCGCAGTTCGGCATCGCTGAGTCCCTCGATCGCGGAGGCGGCGGTACGGAACGCCTTGCTCTTGTACCGCGACGACCTCTCCCGCTCGAGCAGATACGCGATCTCGGTGAGGGCGTCGAGCGGGTTCACGATCTACTCCGCCAGAGCCTTGGACGTGTCGACCCACGCGTCGAGCTTGGCCTCGGCGCGCCCGTCGTCGATCGCGGCGGCGGCGTCGGCCATCGCCTCGGCCAGTCGCTCGAGGATGGGGCGCTGCACCTGGGTCGCGTCGCGGAACAGCCGGAACGAGACCAGTCCCGCCGCCGCGTTCAACAGCACGATGTCGCGAACGGGACCCGACTCGCCGCCGAGCACGCGGCGCACGACGGTGGCGTTGTGGTCGGGCGTCCCGCCCAGGAGGTCGTCCATGTCGGCGAGAGGAAGGCCGAGGTCGCGCGGATCGAGGTCGTGCTCGTGCACGTCGCCGCGGCTGATCTCCCACACGCGGCTGTGGCCGGTGGTGGTCAGCTCGTCGAGACCGTCATCGCCGCGGAACACCAGTGCGGTCGCGCCGCGGGTGCGGAACACGCCCGTGATCAGCGGGACGCGGTCGAGGTGCGCGACGCCGACGGCGTTCGCTTCGGCGCGTGCGGGGTTGCACAGCGGGCCGAGGAAGTTGAAGACCGTCGGCACACCGAGCTCCGACCGCGTGGCGGCCGCGTGGCGGAAGCCGGGGTGGAACGCGGAGGCGAAGGCGAAGGTGATGCCCGTGCGGTCGAGGATCTCGGCGACCTTCTCGGGCGACAGCGTCAGCGCGATGCCCAACGACGACAGCACGTCGGATGATCCGGATGCCGAGCTCGCGGCGCGATTGCCGTGCTTGACGACGGGGACTCCGGATGCCGCGGCCACCACCGCCGCCATCGTCGAGATGTTGACGGTGCCGTAGCGGTCCCCACCGGTACCGACGATGTCGAGCACGTCCGCGCGGACGGGGAGGGGCACCGCCGCCTCGAGGATGGCGTCGCGGAAGCCGACGATCTCCTCGACGGTCTCGCCCTTGGCGCGCAGCGCCATGAGGAATCCGGCCAGTTGAGAGGGCGTCGCGCGCCCCGCCATGACCTCGCGCATCGCCCACGTGGACTCCGACACGCTGAGGTCGTCGCCGGCGAGCAGCGAGGCGAGAAGATCGGGCCAGGTGAAGCGTTCCGCCATGCGGCAATCCTTTCACAGCGACCTGTCCTCGCGTGTCGCGTGCGGGCGCCGCGGACGGTCGCCGCGGAACACCCGTCGCACCGGGGATTATCCGCAGATTCTGGGGCTTCCCTAAGTCTCGACGATGGAATATCTCAAGTTGGAGATGGGAATATCCCGTCGCAGGATCGCGCATAATGGGATGGTGACGACCTCAGCGACGTATTCCCAGGCCGTGCGTGCCGTGAAGCGACCCGACCCGGTCGCCGTTGGCACCATCGTGTGGCTGGGCAGCGAGGTCATGTTCTTCGCCGGCCTGTTCGCGATCTACTTCACCCTGCGCAGCACCTCGGCCTCCCTGTGGGCTGACGAGACGCAGCTGCTCAACGTCCCCTTCGCGACCGTCAACACGATCATCCTCGTGCTGTCCTCGGTCACGTGCCAGATGGGCGTGTTCGCCGCCGAGCGGTACCAGCCGTACCGCACCGGTGCGCGGGCCGGCATCCTCAAGTGGGGCATGGTCGAGTGGTTCTACCTCACCTTCATCCTCGGCGCGGTGTTCGTGTCGGGTCAGGTGTGGGAGTACGCGACGCTGGTTGCCGAGGGCATGCCCATCAGCGCCAACCCCTACGCATCTGCCTTCTATCTCACCACCGGCTTCCACGCCCTGCACGTGACGGGTGGCCTCATCGCCTTCCTTCTCGTGATCGGCCGCGCGTACGCCGTGAAGAACTTCGGGCGCAAAGAGATGACCACCTCGATCGTCGTGTCGTACTACTGGCACTTCGTCGACGTCGTCTGGATCGCCCTGTTCTTCGTCATCTACTTCCTCAAGTAAGAGAGCTGTAATCACATGGCACGCGAGAAGAAGACTCGTCGGGCGTCCGGGCGTCGTAGCCCCCTGGCCGCCGCCGCGCTGATCGGAATCGGACTCCTCCTCACCGGAGGCGTCTACGCCGGCGCATCGGCCGCGATGGCCGCCACCTCCGACACCCCCGTCAGCGAAGCCAACTCGGCGACGGCGGTCGAAGAGGGCCAGAAGCTGTTCCAGGCCAACTGCGCCACCTGTCACGGTCTCGACCTGCAGGGCAGCGACCAGGGTCCCTCGCTCTTCGGCGTCGGCGAGCTGTCGGTGCACTTCCAGGTGTCGACCGGCCGCATGCCCCTGCAGGCGCAGGGCCCGCAGGCTCCGGTCAAGCCGGTGCAATTCACCGAAGAGCAGACCAACGCGATCGCCGCCTACGTGCAGTCCGCGGCCCCCGGTCCGTCGTACCCGTCGAACGAACTCCTCGACGGCGAGGGCGACCTGTCGCACGGTGCGGAGCTGTTCCGCATCAACTGCGCCATGTGCCACAACGTCGCCGGCGCCGGCGGCGCACTGACCGAGGGCAAGTACGCCCCCGACCTGCACAGCACGACCCCGGTCAACATCTACGCGGCAATGGTCACGGGCCCGCAGAACATGCCCGTCTTCAACGACCTCAACCTCACCCCCGAAGACAAGCGCGACGTCATCTCGTACCTGATGTACCTCCAGAAGACGGACTCCCCCGGCGGCTACGCCCTGGGCTCGCTCGGACCGGTGTCGGAGGGTCTGTTCATCTGGATCTTCGGAATCGGGGCGCTCATCGCCCTCACCGTCTGGATCACGGCGAAGTCCAACTGACCGTCGTCTTCGACATCACGTAAACGCACGAGGAGCACCATGGCACACGAGGACGACGCACTCGAGCACGAGAGGGCTTCCTGGAAGCCCGGCTCGGGCCTCGCCGTCGCGGTTCCGGACGCCGCGGCGAATCCGGGACTCCCCGGCCACCGTCAGCGCATGACGGACAAAGACCCGCAGGAGATGAAGCGCGCGGTCCGCACGGTCTACACGCTGTTCTACATCTCGGTCGCGGCGAGCATCTGGGCGAGCATCGCCTACATGATCTTCCCGATCGAGTCGGGGTCGATGATCGACATCCGGTACAACAACCTCTTCATCGGACTCGGCATCGCCTTCGCGCTGCTCGCGATCGGCATCGGCACCATCCACTGGGGCAAGTCGGTCATGTCCGACAAGGAGTTCATCGAAGACCGTCACGGCACGCGTGGTCGCGACGAGGTCCGCGAGGGCGCGGTCAACGTCTTCGTCGAGGCCGAGAAGGACTCCGGCTTCGGCCGTCGCGAGATCATCCGCAACTCGCTCTTCGCCGCCCTCGCGGCGTCGATCATCCCCGGCATCACCCTGTTCCGCGGTCTCGCCCCGCAGGACGTCGACCCGGTGACCGCGCTCAGCCACACCATGTGGAAGCAGGGCATGCGCCTGGCCCACGACCCCTCCGGTCGTCCCATCCGCGCCGCCGACGTCACCCTGGGTTCCGCGTTCCACGTCATCCCCGAAGAACTCGCCGGCCTGGGCCACGACGAGGGCTACCTCGAGGAGAAGGCCAAGGCGATCGTCCTGCTCATGCGCATGCAGCCCGAGCAGCTCAATCCCGAGACCAACAAGCTGGACTGGTCGTACGACGGCATCATCGCGTACTCGAAGGTCTGCACCCACGTCGGTTGCCCCGTGGCGCTGTACGAACAGCAGACCCACCACCTCCTGTGCCCCTGCCACCAGTCGCAGTTCGACGTCGCCAACGGCGCGGCCGTCATCTTCGGCCCGGCCGCCCGTCCTTTGCCGCAGCTCCCCATCACCGTCGACGCCGAGGGTTACCTCGTCGCCCAGAGTGACTTCCAGGAGCCCGTCGGCCCCAGCTTCTGGGAGCGCTCATGAGCACCGGTACCCATCCCACCGAAAACGTCGTCACCGAGCCGGCCGTCTACTCCGGTCCGCCGCAGGCGCCCGCCGGCCGTGACGGCAAGCCGCTCGGCGGCAAGTTCGTCGGTGCCGCCGCGAACTACCTCGACGAGCGCACGAGCATGTCGGGTCTGGTCAAGGAGCTGGGTCGCAAGATCTTCCCCGACCACTGGTCGTTCATGCTCGGCGAGATCGCGCTGTGGAGCTTTGTCGTCGTGCTCCTCTCGGGCACGTTCCTGACCTTCTTCTTCCAGGCCTCCATGGTCGAGACGCACTACAACGGTGCGTACGAGCCCATGCGCGGTATCGCGATGTCGGCCGCCATGGAGTCGGCGCTGCACATCTCGTTCGATCTGCGCGGCGGTCTGCTCGTGCGCCAGATCCACCACTGGGCGGCCCTCGTGTTCGTCGCAGGCATCGGCGTGCACATGCTGCGCGTGTTCTTCACCGGCGCGTTCCGCAAGCCCCGCGAGCTCAACTGGGTGGTCGGCTTCATCCTCTTCATCCTCGCGATGGCCGAGGGCTTCACCGGCTACTCGCTCCCCGACGACCTGCTGTCGGGCAACGGCCTCCGCATCATCGACGGCATGATCAAGGGTCTGCCGATCATCGGCACCTGGACCTCGTTCCTCCTCTTCGGTGGCGAGTTCCCGGGCACCGCGATCGTCGGTCGTCTGTACACGCTGCACATCCTCCTGCTGCCCGCGATCCTCGTGGCGCTGCTGGCCGTGCACCTCATGCTGATGATCATCAACAAGCACACGCAGTTCGCCGGGCCCGCCCGCACGAACAGCAACGTCGTGGGCTACCCGATCCTCCCGGTGTACGCCTCCAAGATGGGTGGCTTCTTCTTCATCACGTTCGGTGTCATCGTCCTGATCGCCGCGCTCGTGACGATCAACCCGATCTGGAACTACGGTCCCTACGACCCGTCTCCGGTGTCGGCCGGTACCCAGCCCGACTGGTACATCGGCTTCGCCGACGGCATGCTGCGCCTGATCCCGCCGCACCTCGAGTTCGTTCTCTGGGACCGCACGTTCTCGTGGAACATCATCATCCCGGTCGGCGTGCTCGGACTGTTCATCGTCCTCGTGCTGGTCTACCCCTTCATCGAGGCGTGGGTCACGGGCGACAAGCGCGAGCACCACATCGCTCAGCGTCCGCGCAACGCCGCGACGCGTACCGCGATCGGTGCGGCCGGCGTCACGTTCTATGCCGTCATGTGGGCTGCCGCCTCGTCGGACATCATCGCCACGCACTTCCACCTCACGATGGAGGGCGTCATCCACGCCCTGCAGGCGCTGCTCATCCTCGGGCCGATCCTGGCGTACTTCGTCACCAAGCGCATCTGCATCGCGCTGCAGAAGAAGGACCGCGAGATCGCTCTCCACGGATACGAGTCGGGTCGCATCGTCCGCCTCCCCGGTGGCGAGTACATCGAGGTCCACCAGCCGGTCGACGAGTTCGAGCGATGGAAGCTCGTGGACAACGAGACCTACGAGCCGCTGGTCGTGCGTCCCAACGACCAGGGTCAGATCCCCTGGCACGAGAACTTCCGCGCCTCGGTGTCGCGTTGGTTCTTCGAGGACCGTCTCGCTCCCCTCACGCAGGCCGAGCTCGACGCCGCGGTCGCCCACCAGCACCACGAGCTCGATCACATCGATCACGAAGAGGCCGACGAGATCGCCGGTGCGAACGCTCGCGCCGACGAGGACGGCCGTCCGCGCAACGCCATCGGCGAGCGTGTCGAGGTCGAGATCCCCGCTCCGAAGGGACTCGAGGAGCGCAACCGCCCCTCCGGCGACAAGAGCGAGTAATCACTCCGCATGAATGACGAGACCCCGGTGCTTCGGCACCGGGGTCTCGTCGTTGGTGCGCAGGGGCGAAGTGGCAGATATCGGTGCGCTCGTGGCATCCGGGGTCGTGGCTCCCCCTCGCAACCCTGTCTAGCGTGAGGGTCATGTCAGACGCCGCCCTGTTCTTCTCCACCCGACTCGCCCACGAGACGGACCCCTCCGACGTGTACGCCGCGCAGAAGGCCGGAGAGCGCTTCGTGCTGATCGACGTCCGGGGCGACGACGCATGGCAGCAGGGGCGCATCAGCGGCGCCGTGCACATGCCGTACCGCTCCATCCCCGATCGTGCACCGGACGAGATCCCGATCGACATGCCGGTGGTCGTGTACTGCTGGAGCCCGGGGTGCAATGCGGGCGTGAAGGGTGCCCTCGCGTTCGCCCAGCTGGGCTACGAGGTGCGGGAGATCATCGGCGGCTACGAATACTGGGTGCGCGAAGGTCAGCCGTTCGAGAACGACCGAGGGCCCTGCGACCGCGTCTTCGACCCCACGGTGATGGTCGTCCGCACCTGATCGTTAGGCTGTCGGGACGCGTCGCGAAGGAGTCCCGGATGCAGCATCCCCCGATCGAACCGTTCGCCTCAGGTCACCTCGAGCGCCCCGACGGCGCTCGTCTGTACTGGGAGACGTCGGGCAATCCGCAGGGACGGCCGGCGCTCTACCTCCACGGCGGCCCGGGCGGTGGTCTCGGCAAGCGCGGCTATCGCCGTCGCTTCGACCCGGCGCTGCATCTGATCATCGGCATCGATCAGCGCGGCTGCGGACTCAGCACGCCATGGGCGAGCGACGACCTGTCCACACTCCGCTTCCAGACCATGACGCACCTCATCGACGACCTCGAGGCGGTGCGCGCCTTCCTCGGCGTCGAGCGATGGCTGCTGCACGGGGTGTCGTGGGGATCGACGCTCGCGCTCGCGTACGCACTCGAGCATCCCGACCGCGTCAGCGAGATCGTCAACCTCGCCGTCACCACGGGCCGGCGGTGGGAGATCGACTGGATCACCGACGGCATCGCCCCGGTCTTCCCCGAGGCGCACGAGACGCTCAGAGAACCTCTCGAGCCGGGAGAGCGCACCATCGAGGGGTACGCGCGGCTCCTGACCGATCCGCGAGAGGAGGTCCGCCGCGATGCCGCAGAACGGTGGGACGCCTGGGAGGTCGCGCACATGTCCCTCGGCCCTCTCGCCGCACCAGGGCCGTTGCACGACGACGCCCGGCATCGTCTGAACTTCGCCACTCTGACCTCCCACTATTGGGCCAACGACTGCTTCCTCCCCGGCGATCGGTCGGTGCTGTCGCGCGCCCACGAGCTCGCCGGCATCCCCGGCGTCCTCGTGCACGGGCGCCGCGACATCAGCGGTCCCGTCGAGACACCATGGCGGCTCCACCGCGCGTGGCCCGGGAGCAGGCTCGAGATCGTCGAGGAAGACGGCCACGGAGGCCCTCGAAGCGCCGGACTGACCCAGGAGGCGATGGACGCGTTCGCGCGCGGCGACCGGTGAGCGAAACCGACGTCGTCACCGACGCACGGCCGGGCCCGCGTCCGTCACGCCGTCTCGACGTCTTCGGCGAACCACCGCGCGGCTGAGCCGAAGAAGATCGGGTCGAGCCCACTCGGCTCGTCGTCGTCGACGACGTCGCACACCACGACGGTGACGTTGTCGCGGGTGCCCGCCTCGAGGGCGAGAGCGACCGCAGACGCGGCAGCGGCGCGAGGATCCGCGGCTTCGGAGACAAGCCGAGCGACGTCAGCCTCGGGGACGTAGTCCGTCAGACCGTCGCTACACAGCACCCACCGATCGCCTACGACTGGCGGACGCTCGGCGACCGAGACGACATCGCCCTCCGCACCCCCGAGAGAGGCGGTGATGATGTTGCGACGCGGGTGCGCCTGCGCCGCCTCGGGCGGAATGATGCCGTGGTCGACGAGAGCCTGCACGTAGGAGTCGTCACGCGTCTCGCGCGTGAAGTCCCCATCGCGCAGCAGATAGGCGCGCGAGTCGCCCGTGTGCGCGAGAAGGAGTTCGCCCCCCGTGCTGAGGAAGAGCCCCGTGAAGGTGGTCGCCATCCCCTGCAGGGCGGGATCGCGCTCCACATGAGCGCGGATGTCCCAGTTCGCCTCACGGATGCGGACGAGCAGACCATCGGCATCCATCCCACCACCGCTGGTGGCGACGAGCCGATGAAGGAGAGCGGCAGAGGCGAGGTCTCCCGAGGGGCCTCCCCCCACGCCATCTGCCACCGCCGCACCCCAGGACGCCGCGAAAGCGGCGTCCTGGTTGGTGGGACGGTGGGCGCCGGCGTCGGAGACGGCGGCCGCATTCAACCGAATGGGCACAGGATCAGCGCGCGAAGTACCCGCGGTAGTACTCGTACACCCAGCCGACGATCGCGATCGCGAACACGACGAAGCCCACGGGCACGAGCCAGCTGCCGACCGCGAGGCCGATCACCGCGATCGCAGCCGAACCGGCGAGGATGATGGGCCACCACGACCACGGGCTGAACTCGCCCATCTCGGGGTCGCCGTCGTCGATGTCGGCCGTCAGCAGGTCTTCGGGCAGCTCACCGCGCTGCGACTTGTGCACGCGGCCGATGTAGAACGCGATCATCGACGACATCAGGCCGAGGAAGGCCAGGGCGACGGTGCCGACCCACTCGACCCCACCGTGCTGGATGAGGCTCCAGACGGTGTAGACGGCCGAGATGAGGAAGGCGAAGACCGCGAGGATCCACCACAGGTTGACGTTGGTACGCATGTTCTTACTTGACCTCTCCGGCTGCGTGATCCACGACGGGGGCGTCGGGTGCGTCCTTGGCCGGACCCACACCGACCGGGATGCCGGCCTCGGGGTGGTTCAGGTCGAACGCGGGACGCTCGCTGCGGATACGCGGGATGGAGGTGAAGTTGTGACGCGGCGGCGGGCACGACGTCGCCCACTCGAGCGAGGCTCCGTAGCCCCACGGGTCGTCGACCGTCACCCGGGGCGCCT
This sequence comes from Microbacterium sp. P26, assembly GCF_023712585.1. Classification (NCBI taxonomy): domain Bacteria; kingdom Bacillati; phylum Actinomycetota; class Actinomycetes; order Micrococcales; family Microbacteriaceae; genus Microbacterium; species Microbacterium sp. P26. The sequence continues at coordinate 77,920 of NZ_JAMAXZ010000001.1, forward strand.
TGCGGGCGGTGATCCAGACGTTCAGCAGGAACGGGATCATCGAGGCGCCGAGGATCATCGAGCCCACCGTGGACAGCTGGTTCTCCCAGGTCCATCCATCGGCGGCCGCGTAGTCGGCGTAGCGACGGACCATGCCGTCGACACCCAGCCAGTGCTGGATGAGGAAGGTCATGTGGAAGCCGATGAACAGCATCCAGAAGTGCACCATGCCCAGACGCTCGTTGAGCATCTTGCCGGTCCACTTCGGCCACCAGAAGTAGAAGCCCGCGAACATCGCGAACACGACGGTTCCGAAGACCACGTAGTGGAAGTGCGCCACGACGAAGTAGGAGTCGGAGAGGTGGAAGTCGAGCGGAGGCGACGCGAGGATGACACCGGTCAGACCACCGAAGACGAACGACACGAGGAAGCCGAGGGCGAACACCATCGGGGTCTCGAACGTCACCGAACCGCGCCAGAGGGTTCCGATCCAGTTGAAGATCTTCACACCGGTCGGCACCGCGATGAGCATCGTCATCAGGGCGAAGAACGGAAGGAGCACTCCACCCGTGACGTACATGTGGTGGGCCCACACCGCGACCGACAGCGCAGCGATGGCGATGGTCGCGTAGACGAGGGTCTTGTAGCCGAAGATCGGCTTGCGGCTGAACACCGGGAAGATCTCGGAGACGATGCCGAAGAACGGCAGCGCGATGATGTACACCTCGGGGTGACCGAAGAACCAGAACAGGTGCTGCCAGAGCAGGACGCCGCCGTTCTCCGGGCTGTAGATGTGCGAGCCCAGCACGCGGTCGGCGGCGGCGGCGAAGATGGCTGCGGCCAGCACGGGGAACGCGAGCAGGATCAGGATGCTCGTGATGAGCGTGTTCCACGAGAAGATCGGCATGCGCCACATGGTCATGCCCGGGGCGCGCATCGTCAGGATCGTGGTGATGAAGTTGACCGCACCGAGGATCGTGCCGAAACCGCTGATGCCGAGACCCAGCATCCAGAGGTTTCCGCCGACGCCCGGCGAGAAGCTCGCGTTGGCGAGGGGCTGATACGCGAACCAGCCGAAGCCGGCCGCACCCTGCGGGGTGAGGAAGCCGGACACCGCGATCGTGGACCCGAAGAGGAACAGCCAGAAGGCGAAGGCGTTCAGACGCGGGAAGGCGACGTCGGGCGCGCCGATCTGCAGCGGCAGCAGCGCGTTGGCGAAGCCGGCGAACAACGGCGTCGCGAACATCAGCAGCATGATCGTGCCGTGCATCGTGAACAGCTGGTTGTACTGCTCTTTGGTCGGGATGATCTGCATGCCGGGCTCGAAGAGCTCCGCACGGATGATCAGCGCCATGACGCCACCGAGCATGAAGAAGATGACGGAGGCGATCAGGTACATGTACCCGATGGTCTTGTGGTCGGTGGAGGTGATCCACTTGACGACCAGGTTGCCCTTCTGCTCGACACGCGAGGTGCTCAGCAGAGCGGCTTGACGCGGCGGGAGAGTCGTCGGGCGCGAGGGCCCTGTCCCCTGGAGCGGAAGCGTCGTGGCCATGATCACTCGTTCCCTTCGGCGGTACCGGTCGTCGTGAGGTTCTGCAGACGGGTCAGGTCGCTGATGTCGCCCGTGTTGCCGGCCTTGCGGAGCGAGCCGAGGTATGCCTCGTACTCGTCGTCGCTGACGACCTTCACGTTGAAGAGCATCGCGGAGTGGTATTCACCGCAGAGCTCGGCGCACTTGCCCTCGTACGTGCCCTCACGGGTGGGCGTGAACGACCACTCGTTGTCACGACCGATGTACATGTCTTTCTTGTAGAGGAAGTCGATGATCCAGAAGGAGTGGATGACGTCGCGCGAGCGGAGGTCGATCTTCACCGTCTTGTTCACCGGCAGGTAGAGGGTGGGCACGTCCTGGAGGTCGTAACCGTCGGACGTGGCCTTGGCCTGCACACCCATGGAGTACACGGCGTCGGAGTTGTCCTCCTGCTGGCCGTTGTACTGGAAGTCCCACGCCCACTGCTTGCCGTAGGCGGTGATGGAGACGTCGGGGTCGTCGTACTGCGTCTCGAGCGTGTTCTGGTCACGCGCGGTGAACGCGAAGAACCCGACCACGAGGATCAGCGGGACGATCGTGTAGAAGATCTCGACCGGCATGTTGTAGCGCAGCTGCACCGGAAGACCGGACTGGCCCTTGCGGCGGCGGTACGCGATGACCGACCACAGCATGAGGCCCCACGTGATGACTCCGACCGCGAGGAGGACGATCCAGGAGTTGACCCACAGACCGGCGACCATGTCGGTGTGGTTCGTGGCAGGCGTGCCGTCATCGACGAAGCCGGGCAGGAAGCCGTGGAGCTGAGTCGTGGTGCAGCCCGAGAGAGCGGCGACGGAGGCGATTCCGAGGGGAAGCGCTGCCCAGCGAAGGCGACGTTTGGAGGGCACAATGCACCTTTCCGGGTCGTGGATGTAGCTCTGACAGTCTAGAGCAACCTCTCACCACTCTCAGGCCATTCGTCCAGTGCCGAGACATCGAGAACCCCCGATTTCCGGAGGAGATTCCAGGAAATCGGGGGCTCTCGTGTCGGCGCCGTCGAACGGCGTCGGGAGTCAGTGGAAGCTGTCGCCGCAGGCGCAGGAGCCCTGGGCGTTGGGGTTGTCGATCGTGAACCCCTGCTCCGAGATCGTGTCCTTGAAGTCGATGTTCGCACCGTCGAGGTACGGAACGCTCATGTCGTCGACGATCACCTCGACGCCGTCGAAGTCGACGACCTTGTCGCCGTCGAGATAGCGCTCGTCGAAGTAGAGCTGGTAGATGAGGCCGGAGCATCCGCCGGGCTGGACGGCGACGCGCAGGCGCAGGTCGTCGCGGCCCTCTTGGGAGAGAAGGCTCTTGACCTTGTCGGAGGCGGCCGCGGTCAGGCCCACGCCGTGCTCGCGGGTCTCGGCGGAGGACGACAGAGTGGTGTCGGTCATGGCGATGCCCTTCGGGTTGATCGGTCGCGGGGACGTCACGAGTCTACGCCCGTCGCGCCCCCGCGGATCCGATCAGACCGTGCGGCCGTTCAGGCGAGTGAGCAAGAGCGCCTCGGACACCAGGGCGTTGCGGAACGTGTCGAGGTGCAGCGACTCGTTCGGGCTGTGCGCACGCGCGTGAGGGTCTTCGACGCCGGTCACGAGGATCTGCGCCGAGGGGAACTCGCGCACGAGGTCGGAGATGAACGGGATCGAGCCGCCGATGCCGACGTCGACCGAGTCGACGCCGTATCCGTCGGCGAAGGCCGCGCGGGCCTCTCCCACCGCCCACCCACTGGTGTCGACGAGGAAGGAGTCGCCGCAGTCGACGTCGGTGAACTCCAGCTGCGCGCCGAACGGCGCGTGCGCGCGCAGGTGCTTCTCGACCGCCGCGAAGGCCTCCTCGGCATCCTGCCCCGGGGCGACCCGCGCGCTGATGACGACGCTCGTCTGCGGCGCCAGCGTGTTCGACGCGGCCTCGACGGGCGTGGCATCCCAGCCGATGATGGTGACCGAGGGCTTGTTCCAGATGCGGCTGAGGATCGAGTCGCGCCCGATCGGGCTGACGCCCTCGAGCAGGCCCGACTCCGCGCGCAGCGTCGCCTCGTCGTAGGCGGGGGTCTCGGCGTCGCGCACGGCGAGGCCTTCCACCGCGACCGCGCCGTCGTCGTCCCACAGGGTCGCGAGCAGCTTGACGGTGGCGAGCATGGCATCCGGAACCGCGCCGCCCATCATGCCCGAGTGCGACGCGTGCTCGAGGGTGCGGACGGTCAGGGTGAAGCGGGCGTTCCCCCGCAGCGAGACGGTGAGCCCGGGCGTGCGCTCGTCCCAGTTGCCCGAGTCGGCCACGACGATCACGTCGGCGCGCAGCACATCGGCGTTGTCGGCGAGAAACTGGGCGAACGAGCGCGAGCCGTATTCTTCTTCGCCTTCGATGAAGACGGCGATGCCGAGGTCGAGGTCGTCGCCGAGCACCTCGGCGACCGCGCGGATCGCGCCGACGTGCGCCATGATGCCGGCCTTGTCGTCGGCGGCGCCGCGGCCGTAGAGGCGACCGTCGCGCACAGTGGGCTCGAACGGCGGCGACTCCCACAGCGCCTCGTCGCCCGGAGGCTGCACGTCGTGGTGGGCGTAGAGCAGAACGGTGGGGCGTCCGTTGCGCGCGGCGCGCGTGGCGAGCACGGCGGGCTGGCCGAACTCGTCGGTTCCGGGGATCGCGGCGCGCTTGACCTCGACCGAGTCGAAGACACCGGTGCCCTCGAGGAGGGCGGCCACGGCATCCGCACTCTTCACGAGGGCCGACTGGTCGAACGCCGGCCAGGCGATCGAGGGGATGCGCACGAGGGAGCCGAGATCGGCCAGGGCGGAGGGGATGCCGGAGTCCGCTGCTTTTTGCACAGCGTCCTGCCGGGACAGGTCGAGGGTCATGCGGGTAATCTTAAATCTCCCGATCAGCGAAGCACCGAGGTTTCCCGTGGCCAAGTCCCCCGCCCCCGCCCCCAACGACACCCCCGTCGACTCGACGGTGAGTGGACTCGGCAAGGGCCGCGCCACCCCGTCGCGCGCCGAGCAGGAGGCTGCCCGCAAGCGTCCGCTGGTGCCCGACACGAAAGAGGCCAAGGCCCGCGCGCGTGCAGAGCTCGCCGCGCAGCGCGAGAAGGCCCGCATCGGCATGGCCGCCGGCGAGGAGAAGTACCTCCCGGTCCGCGACCGCGGCCCGCAGCGCCGGTTCGCGCGCGACTTCGTCGACGCCGGCTGGCACCTCGGCGAGGGCGTCATGCCCTTCATGGTGCTCGTGATCGTGGCGACGCTGATCCCCGTCGCGTTCTTCCAGTACTGGTCGTTCGTGGCGCTGTGGATCTTCATCCTCTTCGTCGTCGGCGACATGATCATCACCTCGATCCGCGTCAAGCGCGCGGCGAAGGAGAAGTTCGGCGAGACGCGTCTCGAGAAGGGCCTGGGCTGGTACGCCGCGATGCGCACCGTGCAGATGCGCTTCATGCGCCTGCCCAAGGCGCAGGTCAAGCGCGGGCAGTACCCCGTCTGATCCGACCGATGTGACCGAGCGGCGTGCCTCCGGGCGCGCCGCTTCGTCGTTCGCGGGTCGCCTCGCGCCGCGCGCGTCGAGGCCCGCTCCCGCGTTGGGCGTCCGAGACACGCCGTTCGACCCGACCGGGCGCGGCGTGTCTTGGAGACTCGACGTGTGGTGGCGGGGCGGCCGGTACACGAGGACCCCGGACCTCAGCGACCGCGCGCGAGACCCCGGTTGATCTGGCGAGCCCAGAGCGGACCGCGGTACAGGAACCCCGTGTATCCCTGCACGAGGGTGGCTCCGGCATCGACGCGCTCTCTCACGTCGTCGGCCGTCTCCACTCCCCCGGCGGAGATCACGACGAACTCCGCGGGCACGGCCGCGCGCACGAGGCGCAGCACGTCGAGCGAACGCTGCTTCAGCGGTGCTCCCGAGAGCCCGCCCGCCCCGGCTGCCTCGACCGTCGCCGCCGGCGTACGCAGCCCGGAGCGCTCGATGGTCGTGTTCGTGGCGATGAGGCCCGAAAGCCCCGTGTCGACGGCGAGCCGCGCGATCTGCTGCACCTCGTCGTCGGCGAGATCGGGCGCGATCTTGACCAACAGGGGCGTGTCGCCGGCGGCGTCCTTCACGGCGGTCAGCAGCGGGCGCAGCGTCTCGACCGCCTGCAGGCCGCGCAGGCCCGGCGTGTTCGGCGACGAGACGTTGACGACGAGGTAGTCGGCGAGCGGGGCGAGCAGGCGGGCGGAGCGGACGTAGTCGGTCGTGGCGTCGTCGACGGCGACCACGCGGCTCTTGCCGATGTTGACCCCGATGACCGGGCGACGTCGCGCTCGGCGCAGGCGCCGCAGGCGGGCGGCGGCGACGGCGGCTCCCTCATTGTTGAAGCCCATCCGGTTGACGACGGCACGGTCGGCGACGAGCCGGAACAGTCGGGGCTTGGGGTTGCCGGGCTGCGGCAGGGCTGTGACGGTGCCCACCTCGACGTGACCGAACCCGAGCGCACCCAGACCGCGGCCCATGGTGACGTTCTTGTCGAAGCCGGCGGCGACGCCGAACGGCGACTCGAAGGTCAGCCCGAGCGCGTGCACGCGCTGGTCGGGGGCCGGGGCGGTGAAACGACGCAGAACGGATGCCACCGGCTCGACACCCGCGACACGGATGACGAGGGCGCCCAGGTGATGGGCGAACTCGGGATGGAAGCGGGTGAGAACCGTGCGGAAGAGGAGGGGATACATCCCGGCCAGATTACTGGACGGTGTCGTGCTCGCTCATCCGCTCCGGATCCGACGCCGCATCGGCATCCGTCCGGCCGGCATGATCGGCGCGGAGCTGGGCGATGGCCGCCTCGAAGTCTTCGAGCGAGTCGAAGGCCTGGTACACGCTCGCGAAGCGCAGGTACGCGACCTCGTCGAGCTCGCGAAGCGGTCCGAGGATCGACAGGCCGATCTCGTTCGCCTCGATCTGCGACGACCCGGTCTGGCGGATGGCCTCTTCGACCTTCTGCGCGAGGACGGCGAGATCGGCGTCGGTCACGGGACGCCCCTGGCACGCCTTGCGCGCGCCCGACATGACCTTCTCGCGACTGAACGGCTCGACCACGCCCGAGCGCTTGATGACGTTCAGACCCGCGGTCTCGACCGTCGAGAAGCGACCGCCGCACTTCGGGCACTGACGACGACGACGGATGCTGAGGCCGTCATCGCTCGTGCGCGAGTCGATGACGCGCGAGTCGGGGTTGCGACAGAAAGGACAGTGCATGATCGCCCGCCGGACTACGCGTCGAACCGCGCGGTGACGGCCTCGCCGTGGGCCGGTAGAGCCTCGGCGTCGGCGAGGGTGACGATGGCCTCGTGCACGGCGGCGAGGGCCGCGCGGTCGTATTCGACGACCTGCTGGGGGCGGAGGAAGGTCGCGGCGGACAGCCCGGCACCGTAGCGCGCCTGTCCCCCGGTGGGCAGCACGTGGTTGCTGCCGGCGAGATAGTCGCCGAGGCTGACCGGCGTGTACGGCCCGACGAACACCGCACCCGCGTTGACGAAGTCTTCGGGCCGGGGGTCGGCCAGGTGCAGCTCGAGGTGCTCCGGCGCGTACGCGTTGCTGAACGCGGTGGCCTGAGCGATGTCGTCGACGAGCACGACGGCGGACTGTGGTCCGTGGAATGCGGCGGTGACGCGCTCGGTGTGGCGGGTCGCCTCGACCCGGGCGGGAAGCGCGGCGGTGACCGCATCGGCCAGGGCGAGGGAGTCGGTGACGAGAACGGCGGAGGCCTGTTCGTCGTGCTCGGCCTGGCTGACGAGGTCGGCCGCCACCAGGGCCGGAACCGCGCTGTCGTCGGCGACGACGAGGATCTCGGTGGCACCCGCCTCGGAGTCGGTGCCCACGCGACCGGCGACGGCGCGCTTGGCCGAGGCGACGAAGTTGTTGCCCGGCCCCGTGACGACGTCGACCGGGTCGAGTCCGATCTCGGCCACGCCGTAGGCGAAGGCGCCGATGGCCCCCGCGCCGCCCATCGCGTAAACCTCGGTGACGCCGAGCAGCTTGGCCGCGGCGAGGATGACAGGGTGCACGCGACCGCCGAACTCCGACTGCGGCGGGGAGGCGAGCGCGACCTCGCGCACACCGGCGACCTGCGCGGGTACGACGTTCATCACCACGCTGGAGGGATAGACGGCCTTGCCGCCCGGCACGTAGAGGCCGACCCGGCGCACGGGCTGCCAGCGCTGCGTCACGCGCGCGCCCTCACCGAGCTCGGTCACGACCGGGGCGGGCACCTGAGCCGCCGAGGCCCGACGCACGCGCGCGATCGCCTCGTCGAGAGCGGAACGGATGCCGGGATCAAGGTCGCGCAGCGCCTCGTCGAGGTGGTCGGCGGGAACCCGTAAGGCGTGGTCGTTCACCCGATCGAAGCGCGCAGCCTGCTCCCGCAGAGCTTCTTCGCCCCGACGGGCGACGTCGTCGACGAGGCGCGCGGCCGTGGCGAGGGCCTCGTCACGGGCGGCGTCGGCGCGGGGAACGACGGCGAGGAGCTCGGCCGGCGAGAGCACGCGGCCGCGGAGATCGATCGTGCGGAGCATGCGTCCAGGCTACCGGCCGCCCGCGGACGCCCTCGCGCGCCCGCGTCGGCTCGCAGCGTGTGCTCAGGCGGGCGCGGGGCGGCTGGTCAACCCGCACGAGGTCGAGGGTGCCGTCGCGCGGCCGACCCGGGAACGACGGAAGGGGCCGCCGCGAGAAACGCAGCGACCCCTTTCGGGTCGGCCTCAGCCGCGGGTCACTCCCGAGACGTCGTGCAGGTAGCCGATGCGACCGTCGTCGTGGCGGACGACGAACGCCTCTCCGCGGTCCTCGATGACGAGGGCCCACGCGGTGGGTCCGATGCGGAAGATCGGCGAGCCGTAATCATCGACCACGTCGCGCTCCTCGGGGACCAGCGCCCAGAACGCCTGCGCGTGCGGGTGCGCCTCGTGCTCGTCGTGTGCGTGCTCGTCGTGATCGCGGTCGCCCGGCTGCTCCGAGAGCGCGGTGTGGGCGTCGCCACTGCGACGCGCGTAGCCGGTGCGGTGCTCGTCGGCGTCGTGGTCGTCGCGCAGCGACGCGAACACGTCGGTGTCGTTGTCGTCGTGCGCGGCGGGCATCACGCTCGTGCGCGGGTGCGCCTCGGCCTCGGCGTGCGGCAGATCGGTCGAGCCCGTGTAGCTGCCGGGCGTCGGTGCCTCCTCGACGGGCGCCGGATGCGTCGTCGCCGCGGTGCGGGCCGGTCGCGGCGTGCGCGGACGCGCGGTGACGGGGCGGATCGGGCGCGCGTTGCGGTGCGCGGCGACCTCTTCGCGGCCGCGGAAGTCAGCCGAGAACGGAGGGATGAAGGGGGCGAAAACCGTCAGCACGACTCCGGCGAGGAGGAGGACCGCCTCGACCCAGATGACCCACGAGCGCGTCCAGATGCCCGTCTCGTTGAACACGGCCACGGTGTCCCACACCCATGCGACCCAGACGAGGGCCGAGACCGTGAACGCGACGGAGGCGAACTGATCGATGCCGAGCGATCCGACGCGGCGGATGCCCTGCGGTGAGAGACGACGCAGCACGAGGAGCCCGACCGCGACGGTGGGCAGCGCGACGGTCGGGATCCACCACAGCCCCGACAGCCAGACGTTCTGCCCGCCGATCAGCACCGCCGACGGCGAGTCGAGGATGTTCGTGCGGAAGAACGAGACGAAGAACGCCACGACCCAGATGCCCAGCAGGCTGACCTCGCGGATCGAGAACGGACCGACGCCGTACTGAACGTCGCCCGAGGGGCGCTCGCGGTCACGGTCGTGCGCTGCGGCGTTGGCGTGCGATGCCGCGGGGACGGATGACACGGGGGTGTGCTCGGCGTGCGGAGAGCGTGCGCTCGCGGCGGCCGCGTAGCCGGCCGAGGACGAGGAATCGTCCTCGAACATGTCGGCGTCGGCCGAACGGGTGCCGGTGTGCGGAGAAGTGTCGCGTTCCGCGGCTTCGTGCGCGGACACATCCGGGACGACGGGGGCGACGGTGTCGCGCTCGTCGGGGGCATCGGGAGACGTGACGCCGTCGTGGGGGTTCTGATCGGTCACGGTGGTCCTTTCGACAGAGGCGCCGAAGCGCCCGGTCATCCTAACCAGGTGGGCTACGGCATCCGCTGGGCTTGCGGCAGAAGAGGAGGAGGCGGCGGCGGCGACCTCAGCCGAGGCAGTTGGGGCCGAGCAGGCCTTTCAGCTCACCGAAGAGATCGGCGGTCACGCGCACGGGCATCGGCACTTCGAAGACCTTCGCCGTGCCGCCCTTGTGGAGCTTGAGCTGCACCTCGGTCGAGCCGGCGTGACGGCGCAGCATCTGCGCGAGCTCGCCGACGAGCGCTTCGTTGGCCCGCTGCTCGGGGACCACCAGCGTGAGTCCCCCGGTCTCGTCGAGTCCTTCGAGATCGGGGGCGAAAGCGCTCTGGGCGTGCAGGTTCAACCCGTCGTCTCGACGCGACACGCGCCCGCGCACGACCATGATCGAGTCGGCGACCAACGCCGGGGCGAACTCGGCGTAGGTCTTGCCCATGAACATCACGGTCACCTCGCCGTTGAAGTCCTCGACGGTGACCATGCCGTAGGGATTGCCGCTCTGCTTGGCGACGCGATGCTGCACGCTCGTGAGCAGACCCGCCACGGTCACCTGATCGCCGTCCTGCACGTCTTCGGACGCCAGCAGATCGTGGATGGACGTCGAAGCGTGCTTCGCCAACGGCACCTCGAGACCCGCCAGAGGGTGGTCGGAGACGTAGAGGCCGAGCATCTCGCGCTCGAACGCGAGCTTGTCCTTCTTCGTCCACTCGGGTCGCTCGGGCACCTTGACGACCTGTTGCGGTTCGTCCCACAGCGAGTCGAAGTCGAAGCCGACCTCGCCGTTCGCCTCGCGCTTCTTGTCGATCACGGCGCCCTCGCAGGCGTCTTCGTGCACCTCGATGAGCGCGCGGCGCGTGGACCCGAGCGAGTCGAACGCCCCCGCCTTGATGAGGGACTCCACGGTGCGCTTGTTCGCCGCGTGCGCGGGGACCTTTGCGAGGAAGTCGTGGAACGACGTGTACTTGGCGTCCTGCCGCGACGCGACGATCCCCTCGACGACGTTGGTGCCCACGTTGCGGACGGCGCCGAGGCCGAAGCGGATGTCTTCGCCGACGGCCGCGAAGTACCGGATCGACTCGTTGACGTCGGGCGGCAGCACCTTGATGCCCATCCGGCGGCACTCGTTCAGGTACACCGCCATCTTGTCTTTGGAGTCGCCGACGCTGGTGAGCAGGGCGGCCATGTACTCGGCCGGATAGTGCGCCTTGAGGTAGGCCGTCCAGTACGACACGAGACCGTAGGCCGCGGTGTGCGCCTTGTTGAAGGCGTAGTCGGCGAACGACTCGAGCACCTTCCACAGCGTCTGCTGCGCGACGTCGCCGAAGCCGCGCTCGGTCATGCCGCCGAAGAAGATCTCCTTCTGCTTGTCGAGCTCGCTCTTCTTCTTCTTGCCCATCGCGCGACGCAGCAGGTCGGCTTGGCCGAGGGTGTATCCGGCGACGCGCTGGGCGACGGCCATCACCTGCTCCTGGTAGACGATGAGGCCGTAGGTGGTGTCGAGGATGTCGGCCAGCGGCTCTTCGAGCTCGGGGTGGATCGGCTCGATCTCCTGCTGCTTGTTCTTTCGCAGCGCGTAGTTGATGTGCGAGTTCACGCCCATGGGGCCGGGGCGGTACAGCGCGAGCACCGCCGAGATGTCCTCGAAGTTGTCGGGGCGCATCAGGCGCAGGAGCGAGCGCATCGGCCCGCCGTCGAGCTGGAACACGCCCAGCGTGTCGCCGCGAGCGAGGAGCTCGTACGACGCGGGGTCGTCGAGCTCGAGCTCTTCGAGCACGAGGGGGTGGCCGCGGTTGGCCTCAATGTTGTCGAGCGCGTCGTTGATGATCGTGAGGTTGCGCAACCCCAGGAAGTCCATCTTGATCAGGCCGAGCGACTCGCAGGCCGGGTAGTCGAACTGCGTGACGATCTGGCCGTCCTGCTCGCGGCGCATGATCGGGATGATGTCGATCAGCGGCTCGCTCGACATGATCACGCCGGCCGCGTGCACGCCCCACTGGCGCTTGAGGTTCTCGAGACCGAGCGCCGTGTCGAACACCGTCTTGGCCTCGGCGTCGGTCTCGATGAGCGTGCGGAACTCGCTCGCCTCTTTGTAGCGCGGGTGCTCGGGGTTGAACATGCCGTCGAGCGGCATGTCTTTGCCCATCACCGCGGGCGGCATGGCCTTGGTGAGCTTGTCGCCCATGCTGAAGGGGAAACCGAGCACGCGACCGGCGTCTTTCAGCGCCTGCTTGGCTTTGATGGTGCCGTACGTCACGATCTGCGCGACGCGCTCGTCGCCGTACTTCTCGGTGACGTACTGGATGACCTCGCCACGACGACGGTCATCGAAGTCGACGTCGAAGTCGGGCATGGAGACGCGGTCGGGGTTGAGGAAGCGCTCGAAGATCAGACCGTGCTGCAGGGGGTCGAGGTCGGTGATCTTCATCGCGTAGGCGACCATCGAGCCGGCGCCCGAACCGCGACCTGGTCCGACGCGGATGCCGTTGCGCTTGGCCCAGTTGATGAAGTCGGCGACGACGAGGAAGTAGCCCGGGAACCCCATCTGCAGGATGACGTCGGTCTCGTACTCGGCCTGCTTGCGCACGGCATCCGGGATGCCGCCGGGGTAGCGGTCGTTCAGGCCGTTCTCGACCTCTTTGATCATCCAGCTGCCCTCGGTCTCGCCCTCGGGGACGGGGAAGCGGGGCATGTAGTTGGCCGAGGTGTCGAACTCGACCTCGCAGCGTTCGGCGATCAGCAGAGTGTTGTCGCAGGCCTCGGGATGGTCGCGGAAGACCTGCCGCATCTCGGCGGGCGACTTGACGTAGTAGCCGTCTCCGTCGAACTTGAAGCGCTTCGGATCGTCGAGGGTCGAACCCGACTGCACGCAGAGCAGCGCCGCGTGGCTGGTCGCGTCGTGCTGGTGCGTGTAGTGGAGGTCGTTCGTGCCGAGGAGCGGGATGTCGAGGTCTTTCGACAGCTTGAGCAGGTCGCTCATGACCCGGCGCTCGATCGACAGACCGTGGTCCATGATCTCGGCGAAGTAGTTGTCTTTGCCGAAGATGTCCTGGAACTCCGCCGCCGCGGCGCGGGCGGCTTCGTACTGCCCGAGGCGCAGGCGCGTCTGCACCTCGCCCGAGGGGCAACCGGTCGTCGCGATCAGGCCCTTGCTGTAGGTCTGCAGCAGCTCGCGGTCCATGCGGGGCTTGAAGTAGTAGCCCTCCATGCTCGCCTTGGACGACAGACGGAACAGGTTGTGCATGCCCTGCGTCGTCTCGGACAGCAGGGTCATGTGGGTGTACGCGCCCGAACCCGACACGTCGTCGCTCTGCTGTTCGGGGGTGCCCCAGCGTACGCGGGTCTTGTCGGAGCGGTGGGTTCCGGGGGTGACGTAGGCCTCGATACCGATGATCGGCTTGATGCCCGCGTCTTTCGCGGTCTTGTAGAACTCGTACGCCGCGAAGGTGTTGCCGTGGTCGGTCACGGCGATCGCGGGCATGCCCTGTTTGACGGCCTCTTGGACCATCGGACCGATGCGCGCCGCGCCGTCGAGCATTGAATACTCGCTGTGCACGTGAAGGTGAACGAAGGAGTCTGCTGCCACGGATCGAGTCTACGTTCGGCCTCCGACATCGACCCCTCGATGTTCGCGGCGGACTCCCTGCTCGCGGGTGTTCACCGGGCGCGTCGGAACGCATCGCGTCAGCGCCGGCGGCGTGTCGGCACCGGCCGCGCGGTGATCAGACGCCGTCGCCGAGAAGGTCGAGCGCGTGCGCGAGGTCGGCCGGGTAGGGCGATTCGAACTCGACCCGCTCCCCCGTGCCCGGGTGCGCGAATGCCAGCCGATGCGCGTGCAGCCACTGGCGCGTGAGGCCGAGGCGCGCGGACAGAGTGGGGTCGGCGCCGTAGAGCGGATCGCCCGCGCACGGATGCCGGTGCGCGGCCATGTGCACGCGGATCTGGTGCGTGCGCCCGGTCTCGAGGTGGATCTCGAGCAGCGATGCGCGCGGGAAGGCCTCGAGGGTCTCGTAGTGGGTGATCGAGTCCTTGCCGTCGGGGGTCACGGCGAACTTCCACGAGTGGTGCGGATGCCGTCCGATCGGCGCGTCGATCGTGCCCGCGAGAGGATCGGGGTGCCCCTGCACCACGGCGTGGTAGATCTTGTCGACCTCGCGCTCTTTGAACGCGCTCTTGAGGAGCGTGTAGGCGCGCTCGGTCTTGGCCACCACCATCAGACCGCTCGTGCCGGCGTCGAGCCGGTGCACGATGCCGCGGCGCTCGGCCGGGCCGCTCGTGGCGATGCGGAATCCGGCGGCGGCGAGGGCGCCGAGCACGGTCGGGCCCTCCCACCCCACGGAGGGGTGAGCGGCGACACCGGCGGGCTTGTCGACCACGACGATCTCGTCGTCGTCGTGCACGATGCCTAGATCGGGCACCTCCACCGGAACGATCTCGGGGTCGCGCTTGGGCTCCCACTCGACGCTCAGCCACGCGCCCGCGTGCAGGCGGTCGCTGCGGCCGGCGACGCGTCCGTCGACGCTCACTCCCCCAGCGTCGGCGACCTCGGCCGCGAACGTGCGCGAGAAGCCGAGCATCTTGGCCAGCGCCTGGTCGATGCGCGTTCCCTCGAGCCCGTCGGGGACGGGCAGGCTCCGCGACTCCATGTCAGCGGGTGCCCGGGTCGTGCGGCGCGGCGACGTCGTCGGAGGCGTCGGCTTCGGCGGCGCGCGAGGCACGGGTCTCGCGGGTGCCGTCGAGACGCAGGCCGAACAGCACGAGCAGCGCGACCGAGATCATCATCGTGACGATGAACATGTCGGCCACGTTGTAGATGGCGGGCATCATCCACGGCGTCGAGATGAAGTCGACGACGTGTCCGACCGGGAAGCCGGGCTCGCGCACGAGTCGGTCGGTCAGGTTGCCGAGCACGCCGCCCAGCAGAAGGCCGAGCACGACGGCCCACAGGCGCGAGCGCACGCGGCGGATGCCGAGGTAGATGATCACGCAGGCCACGACGGCCAGCGCGATGGTGAACAACCACGTGACGCTCTCGCCGAGCGAGAACGCCGCTCCGGGGTTGCGGACGAGGTAGAACTGCAGGAACTCGCCGATGACCGGCACGACGCGCTCTGCGGGGAGCGAGGCGATCGCGGCGGTCTTCGCCAACTGGTCGGCGGCCAGCACCAGCACCGCGAGGATCGCGATGATGATGCCGGCCGCCGCCGAACGCAGGGGTGATCGACTGCGCAAAGAGTCGGCCTACAGACCGATCGCCGACACCGGCGTCGAGCCCGAGGAAGACGCGTTGGTGTCGAGGTCGCGGAGCTGGCCCTCGATGTACGAACGCAGCTGCGAGCGGTAGTCGCGCTCGAAGTTGCGCAGCTCGGTGATGCGGGCCTCGAGGGTCACGCGCTCCTTCTCGAGACGCGAACGCTCTTCGCGGCCCTTCTGCTCGGCCTCGGCGACGATCGACGCGGCCTGCGCCTGCGCCTCGCCGATGAGCTGGTCGCGCTGGGCCTTGCCCTCGGCGACGTGCTCGTCGTGCAGACGCTGCGCGAGCTCGATGATGCCGGCGCTCTGCGCGGCGGGCTCGACGTCGGACGACGCGGGAGCCGAGACCGGGGCGGCGACGGGCGCCGGAGCGGCCTCTTCGACCTTGGGCTCCTCGGCCTTGGGGGCCTCGGCGACGGGGGCCTCGGTGGTGGCAGGGGCGGCCTCGCCCGACTCGTACGCCGCGAGCTTGGTCTTCAGCTCATCGTTCTCGGCGATGGTCTTGCGCCACTCCACGACGATCTCGTCGAGGAAGTCATCGACCTCATCGGGGTCGAACCCCTCCTTGAAGCGAACGTGCTGGAACTGCTTGGTGACGACGTCATCGGGGGTCAGTGCCATGGTGTTTCCTCTTTCGAGAGCTCTGAATCGGAACTGTATGGGGGTGTCGCACCGGGGCGTACCGCTTCGGAACAGCATAGCCGCCGCCCTCCGTCGGTGTCGAAGGGCACGGACGAAGGGCGGCGGTGAGGGCGTTACGCGGCCGCGAGGGACCGCGTGACGCTCAACAGCAGGAAGCAGACGAACATCACGATCGCGAAACCGAAGTCGATCGCGATCCCCCCGATGCGCAGGGGTGGGACGACGCGACGGATCAGCTTGATGGGCGGATCGGTCACGGTGTAGACGATCTCGGCGATCACGAGGGTGGCGCCACGGGGACGCCACTCACGGTTGAACATCGGGATGTACTCGAGCACCAGGCGCGCGAGCAGGAACACGATGTAGACGAACAGGATCGCACTGAGGATGGAGCCGATGAGGCTCAGGACGGCCACTGTTACTGGGACGCGAAGGGCGCACCCTCGGGGTCGGCCTGCGCGATCGCACCGTCGCCGGACACGGCGATGTTCTCGGGAGAGAGCAGGAACACCTTGCTCGTCACCCGCTCGATGCGGCCGTACAGTCCGAGCGAGAGCCCGCTCGCGAAGTCGATCAAGCGACGCGCGTCGGCGTCGCTCATCTGCGACAGGTTGATGATGACCGGGATTCCCTCACGGAAGTTCTCGGCGATCAGCTGCGCGTCGCGGTACTGCTTGGGGTGCACCGTGAGGATCTCGCTCACGGGTCCGACCGAGGGCTGGCGCACCACGGTGGGACGGTGCAGGGGGGTCACCGGCGCGGCCTTTTCGACCGGAGCTGCGGGCGCTGCCTGCTTGCGCGCGATGGGCTGCGGCGCGGTCTCCTCATAGGTCTCTTCCTCGTCGGCGAGGCCCAGGTACACCATGGTCTTCTTCAGGGGGTTCGACATCGCATCCTCCGTTCGCTCGTCTGGTTCGAGGCTACTGGCGCGCGGGTCTCGGGCCCGTGATTGCAGAGCCGATCCGCAGGTGTGTCGCGCCCATCTCGATCGCTTCGGGAAAGTCGCCGGTCATGCCGGCCGAGATCCACGTCGCGTCGCCGACGACCGCGCGTGTCGCGTCGGCGCAGCGACGGAGGCGCTCGAACGCCCGCGCGGGTTCTTCGTCGAGGGGGGCGACGGCCATCACGCCGCGCAGCCTCAGGCTCGACAGGCCCGCCACGTGCGTCGCGAGCGCAGGGACACCGTCCGGGTCGACCCCGCCGCGGCCCGGATCGTCGGTGAGGTTGACCTGCACGAGCACGTCGAGGGGCGCGGCATCCGGATCGGCGGCGTGCAGCGCGTCGGCGATGCGCGCACGGTCGACCGAGTGCACGGCATCCGCCGACGCCCGCACCGCGCGCGCCTTGTTCGTCTGCGCCTGGCCGATGAAGTGCCAGGTGAGATCCCGGATGCCGTCGAGCTCAGCGCGCTTGGCGGTGAGCTCCTGCTGCCGGTTCTCGCCGACGTGTCGCACGCCCAGCTCGTACAGATCGGTGACCAGCGAGGCGGGGTGGAACTTCGTCACGACGATGCGCGTGATCTCGTCGAGGTCGCGTCCGGCCGCGCGGGCGGCGTCGCGGATGCGCTCGTCGACGGCGGCGAGGCGGTCGGCCAGGGCGGTGTCCATGGGGCTCCTTCGACGACGAGAGCGGGCCCGGTGAGACCGGACCCGCTCGCGTCGAGGCGGTCGTGCTTACTTGAGGAAGTCCGGAACGTCGAGGTCGTCGTCGGCGTAGCCGGCGTCGTACGAGGTCTCGGGCACGCGGGCGGTGACCGGTGCGGGCTCGGGGCGACGCTCGGGTGCGCGCTCGGTCGAGCCCTTCTGCTCCTCGGCCGCGTCGAGGTCGCGCGCGACCTCTTCGGCGGGGATGACGGGGACGACCGGGGCGGATGCCGGACGCTGGGCGCCGACCGCGTCGATGCGCAGCGAGGGCTCGCCGCCGTCGAAACCGGCCGCAATGACGGTCACGCGCACCTCGTCGCCGAGGGTGTCGTCGATGACCGTACCGAAGATGATGTTGGCCTCGGGGTGAGCCGCTTCCTTCACCAGCTGGGCGGCGTCGTTGATCTCGAAGATGCCGAGGTTGGAGCCACCCTGGATCGACAGCAGCACGCCGTGCGCACCCTCGATCGAGGCCTCGAGCAGCGGGGACTCGACGGCGAGCTCGGCGGCCTTGATGGCGCGATCCGCCCCGCGGGACGAACCGATGCCCATGAGCGCGGAGCCGGCGCCCTGCATGACCGACTTGACGTCGGCGAAGTCGAGGTTGATGAGACCGGGGGTCGTGATGAGGTCGGTGATGCCCTGGACACCGGCGAGCAGCACCTGGTCGGCCGTGGCGAACGCCTCGATCATCGAGATGCCGCGGTCGCTGATCTCGAGCAGGCGGTCGTTCGGGACGACGATGAGGGTGTCGACCTCTTCTTTCAGTCGACCCACGCCCGCCTCGGCCTGGCTCTGACGACGACGACCCTCGAACGAGAAAGGCTTGGTGACGACACCGATGGTCAGGGCGCCGATCGACTTGGCGATCTTGGCGACGACGGGGGCACCGCCGGTGCCCGTTCCGCCACCCTCGCCCGCGGTGACGAAGACCATGTCGGCGCCGCGCAGGGCCTCTTCGATCTCTTCCGCGTGATCCTCGGCGGCGCGTCGGCCGACCTCGGGGTCGGCGCCGGCACCCAGGCCGCGCGTCAGTTCACGACCGACGTCGAGCTTGACGTCGGCGTCGCTCATGAGCAGCGCCTGCGCGTCGGTGTTGATCGCGATGAACTCCACGCCGCGCAGGCCGAGCTCGATCATGCGGTTGACGGCGTTGACGCCGCCCCCGCCCACACCGACGACCTTGATCACGGCGAGGTAGTTCTGGTTGTGGCTCATGCCGGCCTCCGTTTGTCCCCGAACCCGAAACTCTAAACCTCATGTTGAGGGTTAAAGAATTGCCCGGTATGCAATTCCTTAAGTTGAAGGTAGGTCGCCGCGCGCACGCCACGGGACCGACACGCGGAGTGTCGGAGGATCGCTTCGGATATCAGCGGACGACGCCGGCTTCGGGCGAGGTCACGTCGTATTCCTTGACGCGATCCGGCGGGCTCTTGGCCATCAACCGGTCGAGGACGATCGCCTTCTCGGCCGAACGGTCGGCACTCCCCCACACCACGCGCGACCCGGTGGCACCGAGCGTCAGCGTGACGTCGTCGGGGGTGGATGCCGACACCGCGGTCACCTGCGCACGCACGGTCTCGGGAAGAGCGCGGACGACCCGGCCCGCCGCACGGAACGCCGCGGAGTCGGGACCGCCCGCGATGTCGAGCACGGGCTGACCGGCCGGAGCCTCGGGCGTGGTCGACAGGGCGATGCCGGCGGCATCGACCACCGTGAAGCCCGCCGGACCCTGGATCGCCCCGATGGGCGTGCGCTCGACGATGCGCACCACCAGGTCGTGCGGAGGACGCGCCTCGAGCGTGTACGACTCCACGAGCGGGAAGCGCACGAGCGCGGCCTTGACCGCACTGTCGTCGACCATGGCGAGAGGAGTGCCGATCTGGCCGCTGAGAGCGTCGGTCACGGCGGCGACGTCGAGCGACGACGCGCCCTCGATGTCGATCTGCTCGACCGCGAACAGAGGGCTGTACGCGGCGCCGGCGGTGCCCAGCACCATCACCAAGAACGCCGCACCCACGCCGATCCACACGCGGCGACGACGGCGCTGGCGCACGGTGAACCGACGCACCTCGGCCGAGAGGGCGCGCCGACGCGCTCTCGACGCGCGCCAGACGTCGCGCAGGCTCGCGCCCTCGGCATCCGGAACCCGCTCGTCGAGGGGCGGGACCTCGGTGCGCGCGAGAGGGAGGATCGGAGCGGTCTCGTCGGCAGTCGGCGCGGCGACCGACTCGCGCGGGGCCGGAGCCTTGGCCGGGCGAGCGGAGGCCGGAGTCGACGGCAGGGGCGAGGGCCGCTCCACGATCAGACCGCCGCGGCCTCGGTGCGCGACAGCGCGTCGAGCACCTGCGGGATGATCTGGTACACGTTGCCGCAGCCGAGGGTGATGACGTAGTCGCCCGGGCGGGCGATGCCGGCGGTGTAGTCGGCCGCCTGCTGCCAGTCCGGCACGTAGTGCACGTGCGCGGGGTCGGCGAACGCACCGCTCACCAGCTCCCCCGTCACCCCGGGCACCGGGTCTTCGCGCGCGCCGTACACGTCGAGCATGACCGTGTGGTCGGCGTGCGACTCGAGCACCTCGGCGAACTCGCGGTACATCTCCTGCGTGCGCGAGTACGTGTGGGGCTGCTGGATCGCGATGATGCGCCCCTCGCCCACGACGGTGCGGGCGGCGGAGAGGGCCGCGGCGACCTCGGTGGGGTGGTGCGCGTAGTCGTCGAAGACGCTGACCCCGTGCTGCACGCCGTGCAGCTCGAACCGGCGGACCGTGCCACCGAAGCCCTCGACCGCGCGCGCGGCGTCGGCGAGGGAGTGCCCGAGCACGCGCAGCACGGCGACCGCGCCGGCGGCGTTGATCGCGTTGTGGGCGCCGGGCACGCGCAGCTGCACGTCGACGCTCTCGCCGTCGGCGGTGAGGGTGAAGGCGACGGGTCCGTCGGTGCGGATGCCGCTGAGGCGCACGTCGGCTGCGGCGTCCTCGCCGAACGTGACCACGTGCGCGTGGGTGATGCGCTCGCGCACCGACCGGGCGCCCGTGTCGTCGGCCGAGATGACGACGGCCTCGCGGGCGGCGTTCGCGAAACGGGCGAACGCGGCGTCGAACGCGTCGCGCGAGCCGTAGTGGTCGAGGTGGTCGGGGTCGACGTTGGTGATGAGCGCGACCGAGGTGTCGTAGAGCTCGAACGTGCCGTCGGACTCGTCGGCCTCGATCACCACGAGGTCGTCGGAGCCCGTGCCGCTGGAGGCGCCCAGGTCGGCGATGACGCCGCCGTTGACGAAGGTCGGGTCGACCTCGAGGGCGCGCAGGGCCGTCACGATCATGCCGGTCGAGGTGGTCTTGCCGTGCGCCCCCGCGACCGAGACGAGGCGGCGCCCGCCGATGAGCCAGTGCAGGGCCTGCGAGCGGTGGATCACGTGCAGCCCGCGCTCCTTGGCGGTGACGAACTCCGGGTTCTCGGGCCAGATCGCCCCGGTGTGCACGACGGTGTCGGCGTCGCCGAGGTGAGCCGCGTCGTGACCGACGTGCACCGTCGCGCCGCGGGCGGCGAGGTCGCGCAGGGCCGCGCCGTCGGAGCGGTCGGAGCCGGAGACCCGGATGCCGCGGTCGAGGAACATGCGGGCGAGTCCGGACATGCCCGATCCCCCCACGCCGATGAAGTGCGCGGAGGTGATGGTCTCGGGGATGGGGAGGCTCAGGTCGGGTCTGATCATGGCGTAGCGAGTTTACGTCGCCGATCCTGCGCGTCGGCCTCGGCGCGCTGGCGGGCGGGGCGCCGGAACCTCGGCGCGCGGACATGCCGCGGAGGCCCGGTGTCACCGGAACAGGGCATGTCACCGGAACAGGCGGAAATGCCGTCGGCCGCCCTGTTCTCGTGGCGTCGTCCTGTTCTCGTGACGGCCGGACCTCGCGTCGGCCGGACCTCGCGTCGGCCGGGCCGCGCAGAGGCTCAGCGTGACAGGGCCTCGTCGACCAGGGTGATCACGTTCTCGGTACCGGTGCGGATGCCGGTGCGCGCGGCCGCAGCCCGCATGGCGCCGCGCCGGTCGTCGTCGGCGAGCAGCGGCACGATCTCGGCGCGTACGCGCTCGGGCGTGAGGTCGGCGTCGGCGATGAGCAGCGCCGCACCCGCGCGCACGGCCGCGGCGGCGTTGAGGCTCTGCTCGCCGTTGCCGACCGCGTACGGCACGTAGACGGCGGGGATGCCGAGGGCGTTGATCTCGCTGACGGTCGCTGCGCCCGAGCGCGACACGACGAAGTCGGCGAGGGCGAAGGCGAGGTCCATCCGATCGACGTAGCGCACGACGGCGTACCCCTCGACGCCCGGATCGGGCAGGTCGGAGTTCTGACCGGTGACGTGTAGCAGCTGCCACCCGGCGTCGAGCACGTCCTGCCACGCTCCCCCGAACGCGGTGTTCAGCCGCAGCGCGCCGAGCGAACCGCCGAACACCAGCAGCGTGGGCGCGGCCGCGTCGAGCCCGAAGTGCGCGGCCGCCTCGGCGCGCAGAGCCGCGGCGTCGAGCTCGACGATCTCGCGACGCAGCGGCATCCCGACCTCGCGGGCACCGCGCAGAGGGGTTCCGGCGAATGCGACGCCCACACCCGCGGCCGACCGCGCGCCCAGCACGTTGGCCAGGCCCGGCTTGGCGTTCGCCTCGTGTACGACGAACGGCACGCGCTCGGCCCGCGCGGCCAGATACGCCGGTGCCGCCGCGTAGCCGCCGAAACCCACGACGACGTCGACCCCGCGCTCGCGGATGAGGCGCCGCACGTGCGAGATCGCGCGCACGAAACGCACCGGGAACGCCGCCGCCGCCCGATCGGGCCGACGCGGGAAGGGCACCTTCGCGACCGTGAGCAGTTCGTAACCGCGCAGGGGCACGAGCCGCGCCTCGAGACCCTCCCGGGTGCCGAGCACCAGCACGTCGGCCGCGGCGTCGCGCGCGCGGAGGCCGTCGGCGACGGCCAGCAGGGGGTTCACGTGCCCGGCGGTGCCGCCGCCGGCGAGGAGGTAAGTCGTCACCGTACGACCCTAACCAGGTCGCGGGGCGTTCCCGCCCGGGGCGCCCCGACCACGCGAGCGGGCACGGGGCTTCGCCGCGACATGCTCAGCCGCGCGAGCGCGGGGCCGCCCCACGGCGCGGCGCTCGCGGCGCCGATACCACCTCGGTGCGGCGGTCGGGCAGCGTGCGGGCGCACGACAGCAGCACGCCGCACGCGATCAGCACCGACAGCAGCGACGTTCCACCCTGCGACATGAACGGCAGAGGCACGCCGAGCACGGGGAAGATGCGCAGCACCACTCCGATGTTGACGAGGGCCTGGCCGACGATCCACAGCGTGATCGCACCGGCGACCATGCGCACGAAGTTGTCGTCGGTGCGACGGATGATGTGGAACGCCCCCACCGCGAAGATCGCGAACAGCACGAGCACGACGATGCACCCGATGAGTCCGAGCTCTTCGCCGATGATGGCGAAGATGTAGTCGTTGGCGGCGGCGGGCAACCAGTCGTACTTCTCCTTCGAGTTGCCCAGGCCCAAGCCGAACAGGCCCCCGCTCGCGAGCCCCCAGATGCCGTGCAGCGACTGGTAGCACGAGGTGTAGTAGCACGACGCGTCGTCGGGGTTGAACAGGCTCGTGATGCGAGCCATGCGGTTCTCGCTGCCGATGGCCGACACGAGCACGACCGCGACCGCGAGGACCGCGGGCACCACGAACATGCGCAGCTTGATGCCCGCGAAGAAGAGGGCGCCCAGCACCACGAGCACGAGGATCATCACCGTGCCGAGGTCTTTTCCGCCGAGCACGGTGCCGATGACGAGCACCGTGACGGGCACCACCGGGATCAGCACGTGCTTCCACGAGGTCAGCAGATGACGCTTGCGGTACAGCACGGCGCCCATCCACAGCGCCAGGGCCAGCTTCAAGAACTCAGCGGGCTGGAACTGGAAGCCCGCGATGTTGACCCAGTTGCGGTTTCCGTACGACGCGATCCCCAGCCCCGGCACGTACACGAGCATCTGGAACGCCGTGGCGAAGATCAGCACGGGCCACGCCACGCGCTTCCAGAACTGCATCGGCATCCGGCTCAGAACGAACATGAGCGGAATGCCGACCACGGCGAAGATGCCCTGCTTGAGCACGTGGTCGAAGGGCGACTGAGCGTTGTCGAGCGCCGAGGTCGCCGAGAGCACCATGACCAGGCCGAACCCGGTCAGCAGCAGGGCGGCGGAGGCGATGAGCAGGAACTCGCTCGGCACCGGGCGGAAGGCCCGGCCCAGCGAGACGCGGGCCGCGAGACCCGCGCGCGCCGGTTCGTCAGGGCTCTGCCGTGGACGAGGCGCCGTCGTGGTCACGCGTGTCCTCTCCGTCCTGCGGTCGTCATGCTCCGTCGTGGCCGGCGATCCAGGCCCGCACCGCGTCGGCGAATCGCGTGCCGCGGTCGGAGTAGGACGCGAACTGATCGAAGGATGCCGCCGCCGGAGCCAGGAGAACCGTGTCTCCGTTCCGCGCCACACCCGCCGCCAGTTCGACGACCTGCGCCATGACGTCTTCAGTCTCAGCGTGGTCGACCTCGAACAGCGGCACCGCCGGGGCGTGTCGCGCGAACGCCGCGACGATGTCGTCGCGCTCGGTGCCGATCACGATGGCCGCGCGCACCGTCGCGCCGCGCGTGCGCACGAGGTCGCCGAGGTCGACGCCCTTGAGCAGACCGCCCACGATCCACACGGCTCCGGGATACGCCGCCAGCGACGAGGCCGCGGCGTGCGGGTTGGTGGCCTTGGAGTCGTCGACCCACGTGACGCCCCGGTGGGCGCCGACGACCTGGATGCGGTGCGGGTCGAGGCGGAAGCGCTCGAGCGTGTCGAAGATGTGCGCCGGTGTCGCTCCGAGGGAGCGGGCGAGGGCGGATGCCGCGAGGATGTTCGCCACCATGTGCGGCGCTGCGAGACCCCGCTCGGCGAGGTCGGCGACCGTCGTGAGCTCGAGGGCCGAGGTCGCGCGCTCCTCGAGGAAGGCGCGGTCGACCAGGATGCCGTCGACCACGCCCAGGTCGCTCGGGCCGGGCACACCGAGGTCGAAGCCGATGGCGCGGGCGCCCTCGACGACCTCGGCGTCTTCGACCATCTCGCGGGTGGCGGCGTCGGCCTTGTTGTAGACGCAGGCCACGCGCGTGCGGGCGTAGACGCCGGCCTTCGCGGCGCGGTAGGCGTCGGCTCCGCCGTGCCACTCGAGGTGGTCGTCGGCGAGGTTCAGGCACACCGCGGCGTGGGGCGAGAGCGCGTCGGGACCGCTCTGACGGTTGAGGTACCAGAGCTGGTGGCTCGAGAGCTCGACGACGAAGACGTCGAAGCCGCTCGGGTCGCGCACCGCGTCGAGCACGGGGGTGCCGATGTTGCCGACGGGCACGGCGCGCATCCCCGCCGTCATCAGCATCTCGGCCGTGAGGCGCGTGGTGGTGGTCTTGCCGTTGGTGCCGGTGATCAGCACCCAGTCGGCGGGCCGGCCGTCGGCGCGCACGACCTTGTCGCGCACGCGCCACGCGAGCTCCACGTCGCCCCACAGGGCGATGTCGTGTTCGAGGCTCCAGCGGATCACCGGGTGGTGGGGCGGGAAGCCGGGCGAGGCGACGACGACCTCGGGGGCGAAGGCGGTCAGCGCCTCGGGCACGGTGTCGAGCGACCCCTCGTGCAGCGTGACGCCGATCACCGGCAGCAGGCGGGCGTACTCGGCATCCGCCCGTTCCGTCACGACGAGCACCTCGGCGCCGAGCTCGGCGAGGGTGTCGGCGACCGAGAAGCCCGTGACCGACAGGCCCAGCACGGCGACGCGCAGGCCCTTCCAGTCGGCGTGCCAGCTGGTGAGGGTGGTGAGGTCGGTCATACGCGTGCAAGCCATTCGACGTAGAAGAATCCGATGCCCGAGACGGCGAGGAGGCCCGCGATGATCCACATGCGCACGACGATGGTGACCTCGGGCCACCCGCGCATCTCGAGGTGGTGATGCAAGGGGCTCATGAGGAACAGCCGCTTGCCCCGGGTGACCTTGAAGTAGGCCCGCTGCAGGATCACGGAGCCCGACGCGATGACGTAGACGCCCGCGATGAGCACGAGCAGGATCTCGGTGCGGGTGAGGATCGCCATCGCGGCGATGACGCCGCCGATCGCCATCGAGCCGCAGTCGCCCATGAAGACCTTGGCCTTGGGCGCGTTCCACCAGAGGAACCCGACCAGGGCGCCCACGAACGAGGCCGACACGATGGCGAGGTCGAAGGGGTCGCGCACCGCGTAGCAGCCCGCCTGGACCGTCGGGTCGAGAGCTTCGGCGCACATCTGCTTGTTCTGCCAGAAGGCCATGAGGCTGTAGGCGCCCACGACGAAGATGCCCGAGCCCGCGGCCAGGCCGTCGAGGCCGTCGGCGACATTGACGGAGTTGGAGGCCGCCGTGCCGATGAACGAGATCCATGCCAGGTAGAGCAGCCAGCCGAGGATCGGGCCCAGGGCGAACAGCGAGAGCACCTGGATGTCGCGGAACACGGAGATGTACTCCGACGCCGGCGTCTGTCCGATGGCGTTGGGGAAGTTGAGGGCGACGATGGCGAAGGGCACGGCCACGATCACCTGGCCGGCGATCTTGCGCCACCCCGACAGTCCGAGGCTGTTCTGGTAGTGCACCTTCATGTAGTCGTCGATGAAGCCGACCACGCCGAAGCCGAGCATGAGCCACAGCACGAGCAGACCCGAGATCGTCGGCGGGTTGTTGCCGGCGAACGAGCCGATCAGGTAGCCGACGATCGTGCCGAGGATGAAGATCGTGCCGCCCATCGTGGGCGTGCCGCGCTTGGCGCCGTGCGAGGGGTTGTGCACGTTCTCGGGCGTGCGGATGACCTGTCCCCAGCCCCACTTGCGGAACCACCGCAGGAAGACCGGCGTGAGGAACAGGGTGAACGCCAGCGAGATCGCCGCCGCGGTCAGAAGTGATCTCACGCGAAGAGCTCCCCGAGTCGGTCGCCGAGGTGTCGCAGCCCGGCCGAGTTGGACGACTTCACCAGCACGCGGTCGCCGTCGCGCAGCTCGGTCGAGAGGTAGTCGAACGCGGCGTCGGCGTCGGCGAAGAACACCGCCTCACCGTCCCACGAGCCCTGAGCGATTGCCTCGAGGTACATGCGGCGCGCCTCGGGCCCGATCACGACGATGCGCTGGATGCGCAGACGCACGGCCAGGAGTCCGACCCGGTCGTGCTCCTCGTCGGCGTACTCCCCCAGCTCGCTCATCGCGCCCAGCACGGCCACCGTGCGCTCGTCGGGGCCGGTGATCTGCGCGAGGGTGCGCAGGGCCGCGGCCATCGAGTCGGGGCTGGCGTTGTAGGCGTCGTTGATGATGCGCACCCGATTGGAGCCGAGCGGCTGCATGCGCCAGCGCTCGGCGATCTCGACGGTCTCGAGGCGCGCGATCGCGTCGGCCGCAGACACGCCGAGGGCGGTGGCGGCGGCCAGGGCCGCGAGGGCGTTCATCACGTGGTGCTCACCGAGCACCCGCAGGGTCAGGGTGAAGGGTTCTCCGTCGATCAGCAGGTCGGCGCGGGTTCCGGATGCCGAGACCTCGACGTCGACGGCGCGCACCTCGGCCCGCTCGCCCCGCCCGAACCAGCGCACCTGCTGCCCGCGCTCGTGCGCGATCGGCTCCATCGCGGCAACCCGGGGATCGTCGGCGTTGAGCACGGCGAGGCCGCCCTCGCGGGTGGCCTTCACCAGCTCGCTCTTGGCGTGGAACGTCGACTCGATGCCGCCGAAGCCTCCGGCGTGGGCCATGCCCACCATCAGCACGACGCCGATGTCGGGGGTCACCAGGCCCGCGAGGCGTGCGATGGCGCCGGGGGCGCTCGCACCGAACTCGCTGACGAGGTAACGCGTGGCATCCGTCACCCGGAGCATCGTCAGCGGCGCGCCGACCTCGTTGTTGAACGAGGCGCGCGGGGCGACCGTCTCGCCCTCGACCTCAAGGATGCGCGCGAGCAGGTTCTTGGTGGTCGTCTTGCCGTTGGAGCCCGTGATGCCGACGATCTTCAGGTCTCCGTGCGCACGCACGCGCGCGACGACGTCGCGGGCCAGGTCGGCGAGAGCGGCCACGACGTCGGCGACGACGATCTGGCTCACCTCGGCCTCGACCTCGCGCTCGACGATCGCGAGAGCCGCGCCCCGCTCGACGGCGGTGCCGACGAACAGGTGACCGTCGGTGGTCTCACCGGGCTTGGCGACGAAGATGTCGCCTCGCTCGATGAGGCGCGAGTCGGTGTCGACGAGCCCCGAGACCGTGGTGTCGGGGGTGTCGCCGGAGCGGACGACGAGGCGCCCGCCGAGCACGTCGGCGAGGTGGGAGAGGCTGGTGGAGATCATTGCTGTGCGGACGCCCTTTCCGTGTCGCATTCGTTACCGAGACGAGACCGGCGTCGGCGGTGTCTCAGCCGAACTTGGGCAGTTCGGGGGTCGTGGTTCCGGACGGGATCACGCGGTAGGTCTTGAGAACCTGCGTGAGGGCCTTCTGGAACGCGGGGGCGGTGGCCGCCGACGATTTTACCGTCCGCGGTTCGTCGAGGTTGACCTCGACCACGTACTGGGGGTCGTCGGCGGGGGCGAAACCGATCATCGTCGTGAAGTACGCGTCGCCCTTGTAGGCCCCCGTGGTGGGGTCGGTCTTCTCACCGGTACCGGTCTTGATGGCGATGCGGTAGCCGGGGATCGCGACCTGCTTGGCGAGGGTTCCCTGCGTGGCGACGTTCTCGAGCATGAGCCCGACCTGGTGCGCCGCGTCGGCCGAGACGACGCGCTCGCCCTGGGCGTCGGGCACGTCGGTGACGGTGCCGTCGGCCGCGGTGCAGCCCTCGACGATCGAGAGCGGCATGCGCACTCCCCCGTTGGCGATGGTCTGGTACGCCCCGGCCAGCTGCGGCACGGTGACCGAGATGCCCTGGCCGAAGGTCGTGTTGTAGAACGTCTGCTTGTCCCACCCGGCGGGGTCGCGCATGATGCCGCCCGATTCGCCGGGGAACCCGACGGCGGTCTGCTGCGTGAGGCCGAACTTCTCGAGGTACGACACCCGGGTGTCGAGCGGGATCATCTCGCCGAACTTCGAGATGCCGACGTTCGAGCTGTCGATGAGCACGCCCGTGAGGGTGTAGTTGTTCGCGGGGTGCGAGAACGAGTCGGAGACGCGCGAGCCGCCGGGGAGCGTCTCGCTCGACGAGGCGGTCACGGTGGTGTCGGAGGTGAACGACCCGCTGTCCAGACCGATCGCGGCCGTGATGGCCTTCATCGTCGAGCCCGGCTCGTTGGGGTTGCCGAAGGCCGCGCTGCCGCGATCGTTCTCGGGCGTCGCGGTGGGGTCGTTGGGGTCGACCGAGGGGTACTCCGCGAGGGCGCGGATCTTGCCGGTCTTCGCCTCGACCACCGTGATGGTGCCCGACAGCGAGCCGGTGTTCTGCACCTGCTCGGCGATGAGCTGCTGGAGGTACCACTGCAGGTCGCGGTCGATCGTGAGCTTGAGGGTGCCGCCGTCGACGGCGGGCTGCGTCACGACCTCGGTGCCCGGGAGCACGACGCCGTCGCGGCTCTGCTGGAAGACGACCTTGCCGTTGCTCGAGGCCAGGCACGCGTTGTCGGCGCCCTCCAGGCCCGCGAGGGGCTGCCCGTCGCTGCCGACGAAGCCGAGCAGGTTGCCGGCGACCGCGCCGTCGGGGTACATGCGTCCGGCCTGCGGCGGGAAGCTGAGGAACGGCAGGTGTAGGTCGACGAGCGCGCGGTACTGCTCGGTCGAGACGTTCTTGGCGATCATCGCGTACTGCGAGTCGGGGTTCTCGGCCACGGCGTCGGTGACGATCTTCTCGACGTCGGAAGGGTCTTGACCCGTCACCGCGGCGATGTGCCCGGCCAGCTCCGGCCACTCGGTGGTCGTGCCCTCGTCGTCGTCGTCGGAGCGGGTGGTGATGCCCTTGACCGCGAGGTTCGGGTCGATCTGCACGTCGTAGCGGTTGACGGCGGATGCCAGGGTGACGCCGTTCTCGTCGACGATCGAGCCCCGTGTGCCGTACTCGGTGCGCGAGCTCTCGAGGCCCATCGCGAGCGAGTCGTCGACGTGGGTGCGTGCGTTGACGACCTGGATGTCCACCAGGCGCACCACGAAGGCGAGCAGGACGACGAGGACGATCGAGAGGGCGACGACGGTGCGACGCCGCGGGGACCGGGAGGTTGTCGTCGTCATGGCTCTCATCGTGTCGCGGGAGTCGGCAGACCGTCGCTGATCGCCGGGGGTGTCGCGGATCCGGCGGGCGGGGCGTCGGCAGCGGTCGGCGCCGATGCGCCCGCGGCGTCGGCGGGAGCCTCCGTCGTGGCACTGTCGGCCGTCGTCGAGGCAGCGGGGTCGGTCACGAGCGGCACACCGGCGATGAGCGCGTTGCGCACGGAGCCGCGCCCCATGGCATCCACCGACGACACCGCGTCGGCGGGCTTGTCGGAGCCGATCACGGCCCCGTCGCTCAGGCGCAGGTAGGTCGGCGATTCGTCGATCACCATGCCCAGCGCGGCGGCGTTGGCGGCGAGGTACTGCGGCGAGTTGAGCCCGGCGCTCTCGTCGTTCAGGATCTGCTTCTGGTACGTCAGATCGCGCTGCTGCTGGGTGAGCGAGGCAATCTCGAACGAACTCTGGGTGGTGAGGATGCCGAGGGTCATCTGCACGAGCACGATCACGAGAGCACCCGTGACCGCGATGACGCCGAAGAGGCGACGCGGTGCTCGGCGCCGGGCGGTCGCGGGGACCACCGTGAGCCGACGCTCGCGGACCGGCGTCGGGAAGTCGGGTTCCGAGAAGATGTCATGAACCCGGAGATCGATGGCCTGGGGTGCACTCATGCGTCCTCCTGGATTCGCTCGGCCGCCCGCAGGCGAACGGGGGTGGCGCGGGGGTTGACCGCGCGTTCTTCGTCGGATGCCAGCTCGGCACCGCGCACGAGGAGCGTGAACTTGGGCGCATGCTCGGGCAGCTCGACCGGCAGGCCGCGCGGGGCGGTCGAGGTCGACGCGTCGGCGAACACGCGCTTGACCAGCCGGTCTTCGAGCGACTGGTACGACAGCACGACGATGCGGCCACCGACGCCCAGCACCTTGAGAGCCGCGGGGATCGTGCGCTCGAGCACCGAGAGCTCGGCGTTGACCTCGATGCGCAGGGCCTGGAAGACGCGCTTGGCGGGATGCCGCTCGCGCAGCACCGCCGCCGGGGTCGCGGCCTGCAGCACGTCGACGAGCTGGCCCGAGCGCTCGAGGGGAGCCTCGGCGCGGGCGGCGATGATGGCGCGGGCGTAACGGCCGGCGAGCTTCTCTTCGCCGTACCGCTCGAAGATGCGGCGCAGGTCGCCCTCGCCGTAGGTGGCGAGCACCTCGGCGGCGGTCACGCCGGTGGTCTGGTCCATGCGCATGTCGAGCGGGGCGTCCTGCGCGTAGGCGAACCCGCGGGAGGCCTCGTCGAGCTGCAGCGACGACACGCCCAGGTCGAACAGGATGCCGTCGACCTTCGTGACGCCCGCGGATGCCACGGCCTCGGCGATGCCGTCGTAGACGGTGTGCACGAGGGTGACGCGGTCGCCGAAGCGCTGGAGGCGCTCCCCCGCGATGCGCAGGGCGTCGGTGTCGCGGTCGAGGCCGATGAGTCGGGCCTCGGGGAAACGCTCGAGGAAGGCCTCGGAGTGTCCGCCCATGCCGAGCGTGCCGTCGACGAAGACGGATCCGGGCTTCTGCAGGGCAGGACCGAGCAGTTCGGCGCAGCGCTCGAGGAGAACGGGAGTGTGGATGTCGCGGATGTCCATGATGTCGGGGTCCGATCCTTCGGCTCTGATCCCCATCCGCTCGACCTGGCGCCGGGGAAGTGCGTCAGGGCGTGCGGCTGGGCATCACAGCCGGAGGGTCAGAACAGTCCCGGGATCACCTCCTGCTCCATCTCGGCGTACGTCTCTTCGTTGCTTTCGGCGTAGGTGTTCCAGGCCTCGGCATCCCAGATCTCGGCGTGGGCTCCGACGCCGGTGACCACGAGCTCGCGCCCGAGGCCGGCGTAGGTGCGCAGCGCCGGCGGAACGGTGATGCGGTTCTGGCTGTCGGGCTTCTCGGCGCTGGCCCCCGAGAGGAACATGCGCAGGAAGTCGCGGGCCTGCTTGTTGCTGAGCGGGGCCTCGCGGATCCGCTCGTGGACGCGCTCGAACTCCTCGGTGCTGAACACGTAGAGGCAGCGGTCCTGCCCGCGCGTGATCACCACTCCGGCGCCGAGATCGTCACGGAACTTCGCCGGCAGGATGACCCGACCCTTGTCGTCGAGCTTGGGTGTGTGCGTACCGAGCAGCATTCGGGCGTCCACCCCCTTCGTCCGGCCTGCGAAGTTTCCCCCACTTTACTCCACCACCCTCCACTTTGCTATCGAAAACCCACTCTTCTCGCGAGGGACGTCGCCGTGTACTGTGTCCGGACGCACGACCGCGCACGTCGAAGATCCGCGTGATCCCGCGGCTCAGCGGGCTCAGCGGGCGGTGGCGCCACCGCGAGTGGAGCGAAAGGGAGGGAAAACGCGCCTCACCCTTCCTCCCCCCGTGGCTCGCCCCCTTGTGAGCGCGCCCCGTCGACGGGTCGGAAGATCGTTCCGGATGCCGCGCCCCGGGCACGAAAAAAAGCACCGGCTCCGAGGAGCCGGTGCTTCATGAGATCTGCGAGGGGTCAGCGCCCTTCGTTGCGGCGGTCCCACCTATCATTCATGCGGTCCATGAAGGATCCACCCGAGGCGCGCGCGGCGCGCGGCTTCGTCGAGCGGGGAGCGGACGCCGCGGCGCCACGCATCGGCGTCACCGCGAAGATCACGCCACCCACCATGAGCAGGAAGCCGAGCACACCGATCGCGATGCCGAGGACGCCGGTGTTGAAGCCGATCGACACGCCCACGACGAGGGCGCCGAGACCGGCGAGCACCAGGATCGAGCCGAGGACGATGTTGCGGTAGCTGAGGGCACGACTGGGGGCGGTCACGACGTCGGTGTCGTTACTCATGAGATGGCGTTCCATCTCATCCAGCAGACGCTGCTCCTGCTCTGACAGTGGCATGCATCCCCCTCTATTGTTCGTTGCGGACGATTCTACGCGCGGCGTGGATCACTAGGCTAGGCCCGTGCCGACCTCCCCGGAACCGATCGAAGCTGTTTCCCAGCGACTCGACAAGTTCCTCACTGAACAGCTATCGTACGCCTCCGCACTGGGCCCTGAGGCGGAATCCCTCACCCGTGCGGGCGCCTCCGCCCTCCGGGGAGGAAAGCGCCTGCGCGCGCGTTTCTGCCTCACCGGCTGGCGATCCGCCGGCCGCTCCGACGCCCCGTTCGACGACGCGGCGCTCGCCGTGGCGACCTCGCTCGAGATCTTCCACGCCGCCGCCCTCGTGCACGACGACCTCGTCGACAACTCCGACACCCGCCGGGGGCAGCCCGCCGCCCACCGCGCCCTGCAGGCGGCCCACCGCGAGGCCGGCTGGGCGGGCGACTCGGACGCCTTCGGCCGCTCGGGCGCGATCCTGCTCGGCGACTTGCTGGTGGCGTGGAGCGACGATCTGCTCGAGGAGGGGCTCTCCTCGAGCTCCACGGCCGCGGCCACCCGTCGCGCGTACGCGCAGATGCGCCGCGACGTGACGATCGGGCAGTTCCTCGACGTCGCTGAAGAGTCGGCCTACACCGTCTACCCCGACGAGACGCACGCCGAACGTGCACTGCGCGTCGCCTCGTACAAGTCGGCGCGCTACAGCATCCAGCAGCCCCTGCTCATCGGGGCCTCGCTCGCCGGCGCCGACGACGGACAGCTCGACGCCCTCGGCCGCTTCGGCCACGACGTCGGCATGGCCTTCCAGCTGCGCGACGACGTGCTCGGGGTCTTCGGCGACACCGCGATCACCGGCAAGCCCGTCGGCGACGATCTGCGCGAGGGCAAGCGCACGGTGCTCGTCGCCTACGCCCGCGAGGCGATGCCCGCCGACGAGCGCCACGTGATCGACACGCTGCTCGGCGACCCGGCCCTCACCGACGAGCAGATCGGCGCGCTCCAGCGGGCCATCGTCGACAGCGGCGCCCTTGCGCGAACCGAGGAGCTCATCGCCGACTACGCGCGGCGCGCCGACGACGCCCTCGACGGGGGAAGCCTGGATGCCGAGGCCGTCGACGAACTGCGCGCCCTGGCGCGAGCGGCGACCGAGCGCACCGCCTGAGCCGCGGCTCGGTCGCACAGCGACAAGGCACGGGCGCCGCGGGAGGCGTCAGCCCCGACCCCGCGGCATCCGGATCGATCAGGCGAGGGTCGCGGCGACCCGGCGCACCTCGCTCTTGCGGCCGGCCAGCAGCGCCTCGATCGGGGGCATGCCGATGCTCTCTTCGGGGCTGAGCAGCCAGTCGATGATCTCGTCGGAGTCGAAGCCGGCGTCGTGGAGCACGATGATCGTGCCGCGCAGCGAGGCCAGGGGACGCCCGTCGACGATGAACACCGACGGCACCTTCAGGACGCCGTCGCGACGCGTGCCCACCAAATACTGCTCGTCGAGCAGACGACGCACCCGCCCATGGGCTTCGTCGAGCAGCTCCACCAGATCGGGGATGGTCAGCCAGTCAGTCGCGTAACGGGTGTTGTCGGTCACTGATTCACTATCTCACCCCGGACGCTCCTCCGCCTTCCGCGGGCCGTTCGTCACGTTCGTCACATCCGTCACTCACGGCTCATTCGTTGACATCCGCCCCAGCGCATGGGACGGTGGCGGGCAGTCGGAAGAACGGAATCCCCCACCATGCGACGACTCACGCTGTCCCCCCTGCCCACCGAGACCCCCCGCCGCTCCCCCGCGATCTGGCCCGCCGCGGTGGTCGGTTCGATCGCGCTCAGCCTCGTCGGCGAGCACGCCGCGCACGCGGCCGCCCCTCTCGCCCCGGCGCGCCTCGTGCCCCCGACGGGAGCGCTCGAACCGCGCTCCCTCGGCACCCCCGTGCTGGCCGCCGCCCCCGCCGCGCTCACCTACGTCGTACAGCCCGGCGACACCGTCTGGGGCATCGCCCGCGCCCACGGGCTCGACACCGCCTCCGTGCGCGCCGCCAACGGCATCGGCGCCGACAACGTCATCCGTCCGGGGCAGGTGCTCGCGCTGACCGCCGCGCCCGCGGCATCCGCCCCCGCCCCCGAGAGTGCGCCCGCCGGCGCGACCGCCGAGGTGCGACCCGGAGACACGGTTTCGGCGATCGCCGCGCGAAACGGCGTGTCGATCGACGGCGTTCTTTCCGCGAACGGCCTGACCCGGGCGTCGATCATCTACCCGGGACAGGTGCTGCAAATCCCCGCGGCCGGGCCCGCTCCCGCCTCTGTCGCGCCCGTCACCGCTCCGGGCCTCGACACCGAGCAGTCCGAGAACGCCCGGCTGATCATCCGGATCGGACGCGAGCTCGGCGTCTCCGACCGCGGGATCGTCATCGCCCTCGGCACCGCCATGCAGGAGTCGTGGCTGCGCAACCTCGACTGGGGCGACCGCGACTCGCTGGGCCTGTTCCAGCAGCGTCCGAGCCAGGGCTGGGGCACCGCCGACCAGATCCGCGACCGCGACCGGTCGACCCGCGTGTTCTACGGCGGCTCGGCCGACCCCAACGGCGCGACGACCCGCGGCCTGCTCGACATCCCCGGGTGGGAGCAGCTGCCCTACGCCGACGCCGCTCAGGCCGTGCAGATCTCGGCCTACCCCGACCGTTACGCGCAGTGGGAGCAGCCGGCGACGACCTGGCTCGCCGTTCTGGGCTGATCCCGCCTCGGATCCCCAGGTGAGGGTGAGCCGTTGCCCGGGCTCACAGGGGGCTCTCCGTAGACTCGACACGTGAGCACGAGTCAGCAGGCCGACCCGCTGATCGGCCGTCTCGTCGACGGCCGGTACCGGGTCCGCGCGCGCATCGCGCGCGGCGGCATGGCGACCGTGTACGTCGCGACCGACCTGCGCCTCGAGCGCCGGGTCGCGCTGAAGGTCATGCACGGCCACCTCAGCGACGACACCGTGTTCCAGAGCCGGTTCATTCAAGAGGCCCGCTCGGCCGCCCGCCTGAGCGATCCGCACGTGGTGAACGTGTTCGATCAGGGCCAGGACGGCGAGATGGCCTACCTGGTCATGGAGTACCTGCCGGGCATCACGCTGCGCGAGCTGCTGCGCGAGCACCGCCGCCTCACGGTCGATCAGACCCTGACGATCATGGACGCCATCCTGTCGGGCCTCGCGGCCGCCCACCGCGCCGGCATCGTGCACCGCGACGTGAAGCCCGAGAACGTGCTGCTCGCCGAAGACGGTCGCATCAAGATCGGCGACTTCGGCCTCGCCCGCGCGACGACGGCGAACACCGCGAGCGGTGCCCAGCTGATGGGCACGATCGCCTACCTCGCCCCCGAACTCGTCACCCGCGGCACCGCCGACGCCCGCAGCGACATCTACTCGCTCGGCATCATGCTCTACGAGATGCTCACCGGTGAGCAGCCCTACAAGGGCGAGCAGCCGATGCAGATCGCCTACCAACACGCCACCGACTCGGTCCCCCGCCCGAGCGCGAAGAACCCGTCGGTTCCCGAGCAGCTCGACGAGCTCGTGCTGTGGTCGACCGAGCGCGAGCCCGACGACCGCCCCCTCGATGCGGCCGCGATGCTCGAGCGCCTGCGCGCCGTCGAGAAGGAGCTGGGCCTGGCCCCGCAGGTGGCGCGCGCTGTCTCGGTCGGCATCACCTCCCCCGCCTCGGCCGCCGAGTCGCGCGAGTTGACCAAGGTGCTCCCCCAGACCGCGTCGCTTCCGCCCGTCCCCTCGGAGGAGCCCGACAACGCCGCGCGCCTGCGGGCACGCACGCGCCGGCGCACCGCGCGCGGAGCGTGGATCCTCGTGATCGTGCTGCTGCTCGCCGGAGGCGCCGGCCTCACCGGATGGTACTTCGGCTCCGGTCCGGGGTCGCTGGTGTCGGTGCCCGACGTCGCGGGCCGCAGCTTCGCCGACGCCGAGGCTCTGCTCGCCCAGCAGCAGCTGCTCGCGGTGCAGCAAGACGTGAACGACCGCGAGATCCCCGCGGGGACCACGATCGGCTCCGACCCCGACCCGGGCTCCCGCCTCGACAAAGACACGGTCGTCACCGTGCTCGTCTCAGCCGGTCCCGCCACGCACCAGATCCCCTCCCTCGCCGGGCTGAGCACCGACGAGGTGCGCGCCATCTTCGAGCAGGCCTACGTCGGCGTCAGCGAACCCGAGACGCAGTTCACGGATGCCGCGGCGGGAACCGTGCTCGAAGCCGCGGTCATCCCCCGCTCGGGCGGCGACGCCATCAGCTGCACCGACGGCTGCACGGTCTACGAGGGCGACGCGGCGACGCTGATCACCTCGCTCGGACCGATCCCCGATGTGACGGGCGATTCGCAGTCGCGCGCCCAGAGTGCGTTGAAGGACGTCGGCCTCGAGAGCTCGATCACCGAGGAGTACAGCAACTCGGTGGCATCCGGAGACGTCATCCGGATGGGCGACCGCGACGGCGGCGGAAACTGGCGCCCCGGCGACACCGTGCCGCTGACGGTGTCGATCGGCCCCAAGCCCGTCGAGATCCCCGGCAACATCGTGGGCATGTCGATCCGCGAGGCGGTGACGACCCTGCAGGGCCTCGGCTTCGAGGTCAACGCCGGCATCGACGACGGCACCCTGCCCCTCGGGTTCAAGTACTGGGACATCTACAAGGTGCGCGCCACGAATCCCAAGGCCGGCACGACGGCCCCGCAGGGCTCGACGATCACGATCACGCCGACGCTGTAAAGCGGCTCCACCGGGTGAGGTCGCTGAGCTCGTCGAAGCGGCCGGTTTTCATGCCGTACGGCTGACGCTCCGTACGGTCTCGCATCGGACCAACACCGCACGGCAGGCGGGGATTGGGCACGACGATGCCCCCGACCTCGGGCCGGGGGCATCGTGAAGGTCGCTGTCAGCAGGACGAGGGAACGAGCCAGAAGTACGGGCTGTTCCACCCATCGGTGAGCGCCGCAGCGGCCTGACCCGCCCCCGTCGCGACACCGGACGCCTTCTGAGTCCAGTACCAGGCGTCGAAGGTGAACAGCTCGCCGGCGCCCGTGACCACCAGTGCAAGCTGACCGGGTGCGACGATACGAAGGAGGTTCTCGTTCGGTGTGTACGACGCCCAGTCCAGCTGGTTCGTGCCGGTACGAGAGTTGGGGGTACCCCAGAGAACACCCGATTTCAGGGTCCACACGGCCCCCATCCCCCTGCCGACCACTCGCGCGGCGGCCTGCTCGAGGCCGGTCGACGCGCCCGTGTCGCGCGGACGCCAGCCGTTTCCGGTCGAATACGTCCACGCGTCACCGTTCGTTTTGACGATGGCGAGATTGGCGCCCTCGTCCGAATAGCCCTGCGCCGCATACACGCGTGATACGCCGTTGTTGTCGCCCGAGCCGATGGTGTCCGCAACGCCATCGACGTAAAGCACGCCGCCCGCGATCCAGTAGCACGCTGTCTTCGTCTGACCGGAGAAACACGCCATCTGGTCGAACCCCGTCGCTACCCCACTGGCCGTCTTCGCCCATCCGGTGGGTTCATCCCACCGCCACAGATCACCGTTGCTGCGCACTGCGAGCGCCATGGCCCCGCTGGCGTCGACGCGAACGAAGTCGGCGTTCGATGACTGCGGGATCGCCGCGACGGAGGTTCCCATCTGAAGGACACCGTCCTTGATCCATAACGCCTCGTGCGTGGCGCTCGCGTCGATGAACGTCATGCGCTGGACGTCCGTATCGGCCCCGGTACCCACCTGCGTCCAGGGGCCGCCGTTGTACCACGACCAGATGTCGCCGTTCTTCTTCGACACTGTCAGGCCCGCCGCGCTGGCGTACATGCGCACGATGTCCGTATTCGAGCCGGACGGAAAGGCCGCGGCGGACTTGTCCGTCTGCAGCGTTCCGTATGACGCCACGTCGACCGACGTCGATGCCGTCAGGCTCGACGACGTCGCCGCCACCGTCCCCGAGCTGGTGTTCGCGGTGATCGCGCCCGCGGGCACCCGGGCGAATCCGTTCGCGTCGGTCACGTAGCTGCCGGTCCCGCTCGTCCACGACCAGCCGCTCGGCAGCGAGAACTGCACCAGCTTGCCCACGTTGTCGGGCCCGCTGAGCTGCGCGACGAACGGACTCGTCGTCGGTGAGCAGGCGGGGGTGCTGGCGGGAGCCTGCGAGAACGTGAGTGCGGGAGCCGGTGAACCCGTCTGGGCGAAGGCCGGCGTCGAGGTCGCCAGGGCGACCGCCGGCACACTCCACGCCGCGCCCGCGAGGACGGTGCGACGCGGCAGGCTCGAAGGGGTCGTGGAGTCAGGTGAGTCGGCAGGAGTCTTCGTCATCGTCGGTCCAATCGGCGAGGGCGGCGGCGAACTCGAAAGCACGTCGGCAGGGGAAGGTATACATTCCACCCTCTCGCCTCGACGACCGCCTCCGCGGAGTCACCGCCCAGAATCACCCGATACTTCCCGACATTCATTCGTGCCCACGCCCTCGGCATCCGGAAACGACGACGCCCCCGACCACGTGAGTCAGGGGCGTCGCGTGTCGGTGGACGCGGGTCAGCGCTTCTCGAGCTCCTCGGCCACGAGGAACGCCAGCTCGAGGCTCTGACGGTGGTTCAGGCGCGGGTCGCACAGGCTCTCGTAGCGGGTCGCCAGGGTGGCCTCGTCGATCATCTCGGAGCCGCCCAGGCACTCGGTGACGTCGTCGCCGGTGAGTTCGACGTGGATGCCGCCGGGGTGCGTGCCCACCGAGCGGTGAGCCTCGAAGAAGCCGCGCACCTCGTCGACCACGTCGTCGAAGCGACGGGTTTTGTAGCCGGTGGGGGTGGTGATGCCGTTGCCGTGCATCGGGTCGGTGACCCACAGCGGCGTCGCGCCAGAGTCACGGACGGCCTCGAGCAGCGGGGGCAGCGCGTCGCGGATCTTGCCCGCACCCATGCGCGTGATGAAGGTCAGCCGGCCCGGCTCGCGCTCGGGGTCGAGCTTGTCGATGAGGGCCAGCGCGGTCTCGGCCGTCGTGGTGGGGCCGAGCTTCACACCGATGGGGTTGCGGATCTTCGAGAAGTAGTCGACGTGTGCGCCGTCGAGCTCGCGCGTGCGCTCACCGATCCACTGGAAGTGCGACGAGGTGTTGTACGGCAGTCCCGTGCGCGAGTCGATGCGCGTCATGGGGCGCTCGTAGTCCATGAGCAGGCCCTCGTGGCCGGTGTAGAACTCGACGCGCGTGAGCTCGTCGAAGTCGGCGCCGGCGGCCTCCATGAACTTGATGGCGCGGTCGATCTCGGTCGCCATCGACTCGTACGCCTGGTTGGCGGGAGTGCTCGCGAAGCCCTTGTTCCAGCTGTGCACCTCGCGCAGGTCGGCGAAACCACCCTGCGTGAAGGCGCGGATGAGGTTCAGAGTCGAGGCGGCCGTGTGGTAGCCCTTGAGCAGGCGCGCGGGATCGGCCTTGCGCGACTCCTCGGTGAAGTCGTAGCCGTTCACGATGTCGCCGCGGTACGCCGGCAGCGTCACGTCGCCGCGCGTCTCGACGTCGCTCGAGCGGGGCTTGGCGAACTGGCCCGCCATGCGGCCCATCTTCACCACCGGCATCGAGGCGCCATAGGTCAGCACGACCGCCATCTGGAGCACCGTCTTGATGCGGTTGCGGATCTGCTCGGCGGTCGCCCCGGCGAACGTCTCGGCGCAGTCACCGCCCTGCAGGAGGAACGCCTGGCCGGCGGCGGCACGCGCGAGGCGGTCGCGGAGGATGTCGACCTCGCCGGCGAACACCAGCGGAGGAAGCGTCGCCAATTCTGCGGATGCCGCGGCCACAGCGCCCTCGTCATACCACTGGGGCTGCTGCTTGATGGGCAGGGTTCGCCAGTGGTCGAGGTCGTGGAGCTGCTGAGTCACCCCAGAAGTCTAGTGGCGCGACGTCGGCGCCTTCGCCGCCTGCGCGGTGGCCAGACGGTCCTTCACGGTGGAGGCGTAGACGTCCTCGTAGCGCTGCTCGCCGAGGCGCTGCAGGGCCACCATGATCTCGTCGGTGACCGAGCGGAGCACGTAGCGGTCGCCCTCCATGCCCTCGAAGCGCGAGAAGTCGAGGGGCTCGCCGATCACGATGCCCACGCGCCCCACGCGCGGCAGGCGCTGACCGATCGGCATGACGGCCCCGGTGTCGACCATGACGACGGGCACGACCGGCACACGGGCCTCGAGGGCCATACGGGCGATGCCCGTTCGGCCCCGGTAGAGGGTGCCGTCGGGGCTGCGCGTGCCCTCGGGGTAGATGCCGAGCAGCTCTCCGCGGCCGAGCACACCGAGGCCGGTGTTGAGCGAGGCCTCCGACGCCTTGCCGCCCGAGCGGTCGATGGGCAGCTGACCCGTCGCCGTGAAGAACATGCGCGTCGCCCAGCCCTTGAGGCCCTTGCCGGTGAAGTAGTCGCTCTTGGCGAGGAACGCCATGCGGCGGTCGATCATGAGCGGCAGGAAGATCGAGTCCGAGAACGACAGGTGGTTGCTCGCGAGGATCGCCGCACCCTCGGTGGGGATGTTGCGCCGGCCCACCATCCAGGGGCGGAACACGGCCTTGATGACCGGCCCGATCACCACGTATTTCATGAGCCAGTAGAACATCGTCAGCG
Source organism: Microbacterium sp. P26 (assembly GCF_023712585.1). Taxonomy (NCBI): domain Bacteria; kingdom Bacillati; phylum Actinomycetota; class Actinomycetes; order Micrococcales; family Microbacteriaceae; genus Microbacterium; species Microbacterium sp. P26. Next base: position 118,845 of record NZ_JAMAXZ010000001.1, read on the forward strand.
CTCCTTCCCGGCGAGGTCGGCGACCCCGATGAGACCGGCGTCGTTGCCCAGGCGCGCGATCGCGAACTCCGCGACCGGACGTTCACCGTACCCCGGGAGCGAGGTCTCGTACGCGAGCTTCACCGGTACGAGCAGATCGGCGCCCAGCTGGGCGACGCCGCCGCCGATCACGAAGAGTTCGGGGTCGAGCACGGCCTGGAATCCTCCGCAGGCTTCGCCCAGGGCCGTCGCGACGCGGCGCAGAGCCTCGACAGCGCCCGGGTCGCCGGCCAGCACGAGGCGCGACACGGCGGGTCCGGGGATCGCGCCGCGCTCCTCGCGCACGGCCGCCAGGGCCGCGCCGATGCCACCCTCGTCGGCGATGGCGTTCGCCTCGCGCTGCAGCGCGCGTCCCGAGGCGTACTGCTCGAGGCATCCGTTCTGTCCGCAGCCGCACGGGTGGCCGCCGCGCACGAAGCGCATGTGGCCGAGCTCGGCGCCGATGCCGTGGCCGCCGCGGAACAGCTCGCCGTCCGTGACGACGGCCCCTCCGACGCCTGTGCCCATCGTGAGCATGACCATGTCGCGCACGCCCTGGCCCGCGCCGAAGCGGTACTCGCCCCACCCGGCCGCGTTCGCGTCGTTCTCGATCGTGACGGGGGCGTCGAGGCGCTGCTCGAGGCGGGCACGCAGCGGCTCGTCGCGCCAGTCGATGTTGGGCGCGTAGATGACGGTGCTGCGGTCGCGGCTGATGAAGCCCGCCGCGGCCACGCCGATCGCGTGGATCTCGTGCGCGCGGCGCAGGTGATCGGCCATGTCGACCACGGCGTCCACGAGGGCCCCGGGGTCGATGGGGGTGTCGACGCGGAGCTTCTCGATGATGGTGCCGTCGTCGTCGACGACGCCTCCCGCGATCTTCGTGCCCCCGATGTCGATGCCGACGTTGCGCACCGCGCTCCCTTCCGGGCCGACCGTGCGGCTCGGCCCGGAGAAGTCTAGCCATGCCGCGCGACCCGCATCGGAATGCGACCTCCCCGGGGTCGCGGCATCCGTACGGATAGACTCGGCAGACCCGCTCGACCTTTCTTCCGGTGCCAAAGGAGTTGCCGTGATCCAGTTCGACCTCCCCGCCGTCGTCGCCGCAGACCCGGATGCCAACGCATCCGACCTGCTCGCCGACCGTGTGCGCTCGACGCCCGACCGCCCCCTGTTCGCCATCCCCCACGCCGACGGATGGCGCGACATCACCGCCGCAGAGTTCGAGCGAGAAGTCGTCAAGCTCGCCAAGGGCTTCGTCGCCGCCGGCATCCAGCCGGGCGAGAAGGTGGGCTTCATCGCCCGCACCACCTACGACTGGACCCTGGTCGACTTCGCCCTCTTCTACGCGGGGGCCGTCATGGTCCCGGTGTACGAGACGAGCTCGCCGTCGCAGATCTCGTGGATCCTGTCGGACTCGGGCGCCATCGCCGTCGTCGTCGAGTCGGCCGACCACACCGCGCGCCTCGACGAGGTCCGCAGCGACCTCCCCCTCGTGCGCGACGTCTGGGCCATGCACGAGGGCGCGCTCGACACCCTCGTCGCGAACGGCACGCACATCACCGACGAAGAGATCGAGCGCCGTCGTCACCTGGCCAAGGCCTCCGACATCGCGACGCTCATCTACACCTCGGGCTCCACCGGCCGTCCGAAGGGATGCGTCCTCGTCCACAGCAACTTCGTCGAACTCGCGCGCAACTCCGCGAAGGCCCTGCACGAGGTCGTCGAGACCCCCGGCGCCTCGACGCTGCTGTTCATCACGACGGCGCACGTCTTCGCCCGCTTCATCTCGCTGCTCAACGTGCACGCGGGCGTGAAGACCGGGCACCAGCCCGACACCAAGCAGCTGCTGCCCGCGCTCGGCACCTTCAAGCCGACGTTCCTGCTGGCCGTGCCGCGCGTGTTCGAGAAGGTCTACAACTCCGCCGAGCAGAAGGCCGAGGCCGGCGGCAAGGGTAAGATCTTCCGCGCCGCCGCCGACACCGCGATCGAGCACTCGCAGCGCCTGCAGGACGGCAAGAAGATCTCGCTCGCGTTGAAGGTGAAGTTCGCCCTCTTCGACAAGCTCGTCTACTCGAAGCTGCGCGAGGCCATGGGCGGCCGCGTCGTCTACGCCGTGTCGGGCTCGGCCCCGCTCGGCCCGCGCCTCGGGCACTTCTTCCGCAGCCTCGGCGTCGTGATCCTCGAGGGATACGGCCTGACCGAGACGACGGCCCCGGCCACGGTCAACCTCGCCACGAAGGCGAAGATCGGCACGGTCGGTCCGGTGCTCCCCGGCGTCGGGGTGCGCCTGGCCGACGACGGCGAGATCCAGGTGCGCGGCATCAACGTCTTCCGCGAGTACTGGCAGAATCCGGATGCCACGGCGGAGGCCTTCGACGGCGAATGGTTCAAGACGGGCGACATCGGCGCCTTCGACAGCGACGGGTTCCTCGCGATCACCGGCCGCAAGAAGGAGATCATCGTCACCGCCGGCGGCAAGAACGTCGCCCCGGCCGCGCTCGAAGACCCCATCCGCGCGAACCCGATCGTGGGCCAGGTCGTCGTGGTCGGCGACCACAAGCCGTTCATCGCCGCCCTCGTCACCCTCGACCCCGAGATGCTGCCCACGTGGCTGGCCAACAACGGCCTGCCCGCCGACATGACGCTCGAGCAGGCCGCGCAGAACGAGAAGGTGCGCGCCGAGGTGCAGGGCGCGATCGACCGGGCGAACACGCGCGTCTCGCGCGCGGAGTCGATCCGCAAGTTCACGATCCTGCCGACCGAGTGGACCGAGGCCAGCGGCCACCTCACCCCGAAGATGAGCATCAAGCGCAACGTCATCACGGCGGACTTCGCCGACGACATCGAGGACATCTACGCGGTGCCCGTCAACACCACCAACGTCTCGCTGCCCTGACGCACGCGACGACGACGGCCCGGTCCCTCGCGGGGCCGGGCCGTTTCGTTTTCGAGCGCACAGCCTCAGCGATCCGCAGAACGTCAGGCCGGAACGAGGCACAGTCACCGAGGTTGTGCGAATCGCGGAGGGTATGTGCGCCCCGGGACACCGTCACCGATCGCACGCCCACGGTGATCTGCACAACCTCGGCTCGGAAGGGTCGAAAACGACGGAGGCTGCGCGAATCGCGGAGGATATGTGCGAGCGGAGACGAGCGAAGGGCCCGGATGCCGGCATCCGGGCCCTTCTGCACAGATCAGGTCAGAACCAGTCGCTCTCGCGAACCTGACGCATCGCCTCGCGACGCGTCTCGGCGGGGAGCCGCGAGAGGTAGAGCATGCCGTCGAGGTGATCGGTCTCGTGCTGCAGCGCCTGAGCGAGCAGCCCCTCCCCCTCGAGCACGACCTCTTCGCCGTCGAGGTCGATGCCGACGACCTTGGCCCACGGGTAGCGGATCGCGTCGTGCCACAGACCGGGTACCGACAGGCAGCCCTCGCCCACCGCTTCGGGTTCACCGCGGGTCTCGACCAGCACGGGATTGAGCACGTAGCCGATGTCGCCGTCGATGTTGTAGCTGAAGGCCCGAAGACCCACGCCGATCTGCGGAGCGGCGACGCCCGCGCGGCCCGGCAGCTCGACCGTGTCGAGCAGGTCTTGCACCAGGGCGCGGATGCCGTCGTCGATTGTCTCGATGGGCGCACTCGTGGCGCGCAGGACGGGGTCGCCGAACAGGCGGATCGGGCGGACGGTCATGCGGCGGCCACCGGGGCGCGCAGACCCTCCACGACGGCCGCGGCGAGCTCGCGCGCAGCCTGACGGGTCGAAGGCTGCAGGTCGCGGAAGGCGATGGCGCTTCCCGCGGCGATGCGCGCGTCGTACGGCATGCGGATCACGGTGCGCACCCGCGAGCGGAAGTGCGCCTCGAGCTCGCTCTCGCGCACCAGCGGGGTGCCGGGGCGCGAGTTGTTGAGCACGACGATCGCGTCGCGCACGCGCGCGGCGTAGCCGTTGGTCTCGAGCCAGGTCAGCGTCTCGGACGCCAGTCGCGCCTCGTCGACCGACAGGCCGGCGACGATCACCAGGGTGTCGGCGAGCTCGAGGGTCGCGCCCATCACCGAGTGCACGATGCCGGTGCCCGTGTCGGTCAACACGATGGAGTAGTAGTGCGCGGCGACGTCGGCGACCTGGCGGTAGTCGTCGTCGCTGAACGCCTCGGATACCCGCGGGTCGGCGTCGGATGCCAGCACGTCGAGCCGCGTCGCGTCACGCGCGACGATCGCGGAGACGTCGTTGAACCCGACCATCTCGTCGTGCGCGCGCACCAGGTCGCGCACGGTGCGGCCGTTGGGCCGACCGACGCGATCGGCCAGCGTGCCGCGGTCGGGGTTGGCGTCGACGGCGATGATGCGGTCGTCGCGGGCATCCGCCAGCGCCATGCCCAGCAGCGACGTCACCGTCGTCTTGCCGACGCCGCCCTTACGCGAGAGAACGGGCACGAAGCGCGCTCCGCCGGTCAGGGGGGCCGAGATGCGGCGGTCGAGGTCTTTGCGCTGGCGCGCACGACGACCGTCACCGAGGTTGACCCGGCCTCCGGTCGCCGAGTAGACCAGCTGCTGCCAGGCGCCCTCGGGCTCGGGCCGCGCGATCTGACGCGGGTCGAGCAGGCGATCGGCGGTCAGCAGATCGGAGCTCTCGCGGGCGTCGTCGATCTGCCCGATGCGCTTCGAGGTGAGCGTCACCTCGGGCGTCTGCGTGCGTACGCGCTCCATGGCGTGGGCGCGGTCGACGCGCGCGGCCTCGTCGGATCCGCGGGTGGCGTCGTCGGCCTGCTGGGCGCTGCGGCGCGTGAGGGGCACGGTGCCGATGACACCCGTGGCCGCCCGCTCGCGACGCGTCGTCACCGGGCCGGTCGATGCGGGTGCCGCCGCGACCGAACCCGTCGGGGTACGACCCGCCGCAGCGGTTGCACCGGAGGCGGTCGCACCGGTGGCGGATGCCGCGGCGACCGAGGCGGCGACGACGGACGCCGCCACGCTCGGCGGGGCCACGGGGCCCGTGGCGAGCGCGGCGCTGACAGACGCGTCGTCGGATGCCGTCTCGACCGGAAGCTCGTCGTCGCCGGAGGCCGCAGGAGCGGGGTTGTCGGCGACGGGGGCTTCGGCGGCGGGCTCTTCGACGGCGGGGTCTTCGACGGCGGGCTCTTCGACGGCGGGCTCTTCGACGGCGGGGTCTTCGACGGCCGAGTCGGCGATCGACGGCTCGGCGACGATGGTCTCCTCGGCGAACGGCTCCTCCGCGGCGACCGGCTCCTCGGCGGCGACCGGCTCCTCCGCGGCGACCTCCTCGGCCTCGGCGGCCTCTTCCTCGGTCGGCCCGTGAACGAACGCGTCTTCGGCCACCGACCCTCCGGCTGCCGCCTCGGGCACCGCCTGCTCGTCGGCGAACGACTCGTCGGCCGCCTCGGACAGGTCCGTGCCGGAGACGTGGTCGGAAGCGGCGACAGCGTCCTCGACCTCGGCCGGCTCCTCCGCCTCGAACTCGGGCTCAGAGGGAGAGGTCTCCGTGGAGGCGTCGACATCGTCCACGTCGTCGGCCGCAAAGACGGCCTCGTGAGCTTCGAGAATCTCGTGCTCCTCGGCGACGAAGGAGTCACCGTCGGCGGCCTCCGCCTCGGCGTCGTGGTCGGCGTCGCTCCCGGCACCGTCGCTGTCGACGGCGTCCGGCTCGGCGCCGTCATCCGCGACCGTCTCGTCCGCGGCGGCATCCGATTGCTCGGGGATCCACGGCGCGTGCGTGAGCGGCTCGTCGACGGGCTCCGCGGCATCCGCTTCGAAGAGCTCGACGTCGTCGACGACCTCGGCATCGTGCAGGTCGTCGGCGCGAGCCTGCTCGAGCGAGTGGTCCTCGTGCGAGTGCCCCTCGTGGTCGGGCTCGTCGACGAGCTCGGCATCGTGGATGTCGTCGTGCGGCGACGCGTCGGATCCGCCCTCCAGCGAGGAAGACACCTCGCCGTCGTGCGGTTCGAGGATGATGTCGCCGGTGTCGAGGTGCTCGACGTGGTGGTCGTCGCTGCGCTCGTCATCGTGCTCGTCACGGGGGCCGTCGACGGCGGCGTCGTGCGGCTCGTACACATCGTGGGAGGTGATCAGCGCGGGCAGGTCGACGTCGTCGATCGGGATCTCGTCCTCGATGACGTCGTCGTCGAGATCATCGTCGTCAGCGGTCATCGGCAGGTCGACACTGACCTGTGCGATGTGTCCGCCGAGGATGGTGATGCTGGCCGTGTCGAGATTGCCGCCGTCGTCGAGCACGCCGTGCTCGGCGCTCTCGTCGTGGTTCGCATCGGTGCGGTCGGGGGTCACTGCAGTCTCCAAACGGGAAGAGGGCGCGAAAGCGCCCCCTCCCAGGCTACTGCGCTTGGCGGATTACCAGCAAAAGATCTCCTGCTTCGACCTGTTGTGTGGTACCGATGGCGACCCGCTCGACCACTCCCTCGACGGGGGCGGTGATGCCCGCCTCCATCTTCATGGCCTCGATCGAGGCGACGGCCTGACCGGCTGCGACGCGGTCGCCGACGGCGGCCTTCATCGTCACGACGCCCGAGAACGGTGCCGCCACCTGACCGGGCTTGGAGGTGTCGGCCTTCTCGGCCTGACGCGCCTCGACGTCGATCGACCGGTCGCGCACGAACACCGGGCGCAGCTGACCGTTCAGGGTCGTCATGACCGTGCGCATGCCCTTGTCGTCGGCGTCGCCCACGGCCTCGAGACCCACGAACAGCTGCACGCCGCGCTCGATCTCGACGGTGTGCTCCCCGCCGGCCTGCAGGCCGTACAGGTAGTCGGCCGTGTCGAGCACGCTGAGATCGCCGAAGGTCGCGCGGGTCTCGAGGAAGGTGCGCGTCGGCCCCGGGAACAGCAGGGTGTTCAGGCGCGCGCGGCGCTCGGCCGACTCCCCCGCCAGCGCGGCGGCGTCATCGTCGGTCAGCGGGGTGACGCCGATCTTGGCCTCGCGTCCGGCGAGCACCTTCGAACGGAACGGCTCGGGCCAGCCGCCCGGCAGGTCGCCGAGCTCCCCCGCCATGAACGACACCACCGAGTCGGGCACGTCGTACTTCTCGGGGTTCTGCTCGAAGTCGGCCGGGTCGGCCTTCACCGCGGCGAGGTGCAGCGCGAGATCGCCCACCACCTTCGACGACGGCGTGACCTTGGGCACCCGGCCCAGGATGCGGTCGGCCGCGGCGTACATGTCCTCGATGAGCTCGAAGTCGTCGGCGAGACCCAGCGCGATCGCCTGCTGCCGCAGGTTCGACAGCTGCCCGCCCGGGATCTCGTGACGGTAGACGCGCCCCGTGGGCCCCGCGAGTCCCGACTCGAACGGACGGTAGAGGTGACGCACGGCCTCCCAGTACGGCTCGAGGTCGCTGACCGCCCCGAGGTCGAGCCCCGTGTCACGGTCGGTGTGCGCGAGCGCGGCGACGAGCGCCGACAGCGACGGCTGGCTCGTGGTGCCCGCCATGGGCGCCGAGGCCGCGTCCACGGCATCCGCCCCCGCCTCCGAGGCGGCCAGCAGCGTCGCGAGCTGCCCGCCCGCGGTGTCGTGGGTGTGGACGTGCACCGGGAGGTCGAAGCGTTCACGCAGCGCCGTCACGAGCTTCGCGGCGGCGGCCGGGCGCAGCAGACCCGCCATGTCCTTGATCGCGAGGATGTGGGCGCCCGCGTCGACGATCTGCTCGGCCAGGCCCAGGTAGTAGTCGAGGGTGTAGAGCTTCTCGGCCGGATCGAGCAGGTCTCCGGTGTAGCAGACCGCGACCTCGGCGACCGCGGTGCCGGTGGCCAGCACGGCGTCGATCGCGGGGCGCATCTGCGACACGTCGTTGAGCGCGTCGAAGATGCGGAAGATGTCGACTCCGGATGCCGCGGCCTCGGCCACGAACGCATCGGTGACCTCCGTGGGGTACGGGGTGTAGCCGACGGTGTTGCGCCCGCGCAGCAGCATCTGGATCGCCACGTTCGGAAGGGCCTGACGCAGCGCGTCGAGTCGCTCCCACGGGTCTTCGCCGAGGAAGCGCAGGGCGACGTCGTAGGTCGCCCCGCCCCATGCCTCGACAGACAGGAGCTGCGGCGTCATGCGCGCGACGTACGGGGCGACCCGCACGAGGTCGCGGGTGCGCACCCGCGTGGCCAGCAGCGACTGGTGGGCGTCGCGGAAGGTCGTCTCGGTGACGGCGAGGGCCGTCTGCGCGCGTAGGGCGCGGGCGAAGCCGACCGGGCCGAGCTCCTGCAGGCGCTGGCGCGATCCCGCCGGAGCGGCATCCGCGAGATCGACGCGCGGGAGCTTGGCGGCGGGATCGATCGACAGCGGGTTCTCGCCGTTGGGGCGGTTGACCGTGGTGTCGACGAGCCACGACAGGATCTTCGTGCCGCGGTCCTTCGACTCCCGCCCCTTCAGCAGCTCGGGACGCTCGTCGATGAACGACGTGCTCAGGTCGCCCGCGACGAACGCCGGGTCGTCGAGCACGGCCTGCAGGAAGGGGATGTTCGTCGAAACCCCGCGGATGCGGAACTCCGCGAGGGCACGGCGGGCGCGGGCGACCGCGGCCGGGAAGTCGCGTCCGCGGCACGACAGCTTCGACAGCATGGAGTCGAAGTGCGGGCTGACCTGCGAGCCCGCGGCGGTCGTGCCGCCGTCGAGGCGGATGCCGGCGCCACCGGGCGAGCGGTACGTGGTGATCTTGCCCGTGTCGGGGCGGAAACCCTGCGTGGGGTCCTCGGTGGTGATGCGGCACTGCAGCGCCGCACCGCGCAGGTGGATGTCGTCTTGCTGCAGGTGCAGGTCGGCGAGGGTCGCGCCGGCGGCGATGCGCATCTGCGACTGCACGAGGTCGACGTCGGTGACCTCCTCGGTCACGGTGTGCTCGACCTGGATGCGGGGGTTCATCTCGATGAAGACGACCTCGCCCGTGCGGGGGCCCGCGGTCTCGAGCAGGAACTCGACGGTTCCCGCGTTCTGGTAGCCGATCGAGCGGGCGAAGGCGACGGCGTAACGGTGCAGGTCCTGCCGCACGGCGTCGTCGAGGTTGGGCGCCGGGGCGATCTCGATGACCTTCTGGTGGCGACGCTGCACCGAGCAGTCGCGCTCGAACAGGTGCACGGTCTCGCCGGCGGCATCCGCGAGGATCTGCACCTCGACGTGACGCGGGCGCTGCACGGCCTGCTCGAGGAACATGCGGGGGTCGCCGAACGCGCTCTGCGCCTCGCGCATGGCCTCGGCCAGGGCCGGGGCGAGCTCGCCCTTCGACTCCACGCGGCGCATTCCGCGCCCGCCGCCGCCGGCGACGGCCTTGGCGAAGATCGGGAAGCCGATCTCGTCGGCCTGCGCGAGCAGCTCGTCGATGTCGGCGGACGCCGGCGTCGAGCGCAGCACCGGCACACCGGCCGAGATCGCGTGCTCCTTGGCCGTCACCTTGTTGCCCGCCATGGCGAGCACCTCGGCGGGCGGCCCGATGAAAGTGATGCCGTGGGCGGCGGCCTTCTCGGCCAGCTCCGGGTTCTCGGACAGGAAGCCGTATCCCGGGTAGATGGCATCCGCGCCGCACTCACGGGCCACGCGGATGATCTCGTCGACATCGAGGTACGCGCGCACGGCGTGCCCCCGCTCGCCGATCTGGTACGCCTCGTCCGCCTTCAGGCGGTGCAGCGAGGCGCGGTCCTCGTACGGGTAGACCGCGACGGTGCGCGCTCCGACCTCGTAGGCGGCACGGAACGCGCGAATCGCGATCTCTCCGCGATTGGCGACCAGGATTTTGGAGAACATGCGCACCTCACGTCAAGCTGGCGGAGCTGAATGTGCTCACAGCCTAGGGGACGGTAACGTGGACTCTCGTGCACGTACTCTCCGTCAGCTCTCTCAAAGGCGGGGTCGGCAAGACGACCGTGACACTCGGGCTGGCTTCCGCAGCCTTCGCACGTGGCGTTCGCACTCTCGTCGTCGACCTCGACCCTCAGTCCGACGTGTCGACCGGGATGGACATCCAGGTCGCCGGTCGCCTCAACATCGCCGATGTGCTGGCGAACCCGAAAGAGAAGGTCGTCCGACAGGCGATCACCTCGAGCGGGTGGGCCAAGGTGCACCCCGGCACCATCGACGTGCTGATCGGCAGCCCGTCGGCCATCAACTTCGACGGGCCGCACCCCAGCGTCCGCGACGTGTGGAAGCTCGAAGAAGCGCTCGCAACCATCGAGAGCGAGTACGACCTCGTGCTCATCGACTGCGCGCCCTCGCTGAACGCCCTTACGCGCACCGCGTGGGCCGCGAGCGACCGCGTCGTGGTCGTCACCGAGCCGGGCCTGTTCTCGGTCGCCGCGGCCGACCGCGCTCTGCGCGCGATCGAGGAGATCCGCCGCGGTCTCTCGCCGCGTCTGCAGCCGCTCGGCGTCGTGGTCAACCGCGTGCGCCCGCAGTCGATCGAGCACCAGTTCCGCATCAAAGAGCTGCGCGACATGTTCGGCCCGCTCGTGCTCAACCCGCAGCTGCCCGAGCGCACCTCGCTCCAGCAGGCGCAGGGTGCCGCGAAGCCGCTGCACGTGTGGCCCGGCGACTCCGCGCAGGAGCTCGCGGCCGACTTCGACGCGCTGCTCGACCGTATCGTGCGCACCGGCCGTATCCCGGTGGAGTCCGAGGCCCCGCAGGCCTGATCCTCTTCACGAAGACGCCGTCCCGCTGCCCCGCAGCCGGGCGGCGTTTCTCGTTCCCGTCCCACCCGCGTGAGGGGTCATTTTCTGTCGCCGAGGACGCCCGTAGGCGACATAGACCGACCCCTCACGCGAAAGCAGAAGAATCCCGGATGCCATGGCATCCGGGATCTCGAAGATGAAGCGCGTCAGGCGGTGCGGGCGGCCCGGCGTGCGGCGAGCTCGTCGACGGTGTCGGGCGTCGCCTTCTCGAAGTCGACGAGCGTGGACTCGACCTCGCGCAGCACCTTGCCGACGGCGATGCCGAACACGCCCTGACCGCGGCTGACGAGGTCGATGACCTCATCGTTCGAGGTGCACAGGTAGACCGAGGCGCCGTCGCTCATGAGGGTCGTTCCGGCGAGGTCGCGGATGCCGGCGGCGCGCAGCTGGTCGACCGCCGTGCGGATCTGCTGAAGCGAGATGCCGGTGTCGAGCAGGCGCTTGACGAGCTTGAGCACGAGGATGTCGCGGAAGCCGTAGAGACGCTGCGACCCCGAGCCGCTCGCGCCGCGGACCGTCGGGACGACGAGTTCGGTGCGGGCCCAGTAGTCGAGCTGGCGGTACGTGATGCCGGCGGCGCGAGCGGCGACCGCACCGCGGTAGCCGGTGTCGTCGTCCATCTCGGGCAGACCGTCGGTGAAGAGGAGGTCGGTGGCGAACCGGGGTTCGCCGACTGCGTCGCCAGCGTTCATGCTCGCGCCCTCCTCATCTGTCGTTTCCTCCACGCTAGATCAGCGAGGGTCCCCCGGCAATGACATCCGCTCCGAGGGCCGCGGCGTGTCGCACTCAGGACAGGATCCGCTCCAGCGCCTCGCGCACGAACATGCCGCGGACCTCGTCGAGACGCGCCGCGAGCTCGGGAGCGAGCTCGTTCGCCTTCGCGCGCGACGAGGCGTCGGGGCGCCGCAGCAGGGCCGACAGAGCCGACTCGACGAGCGAGACCTCGCGCTCCGCGCTCTGACGCAGGGCGCGCACGTGACGCGGCTCGATGCCGTGGCGATCCAGTGCCACGAGCGAGCGCAGCAGGGTCACCGTCTGCTCGGGATACGTGTCGGATGCCGTGATCACACCCGTGCTGATCGCGTCGTTGAGCAGCTGGGGAGCCGAACCCGCCGCCGCCAGCAACTCGTCGCGGCGGTAGCGCCGCGGGGTGTTCGTCATCGACGGGATCGCCGTGGGCGGAGCGGGGTTGCGACCCGCGTCGAGCTCGGCGAGGTAATCGCGGATGACGACGAGCGGCAGGTAGTGGTCGCGCTGCAGCGTGAGCGCCATGCGAAGGCGCTCGAGATCGGCGGGCGAGAACTTGCGGTAGCCCGACTCGGTGCGCGTGGGCGTGACGATGCCCTGCACCTCGAGGAAGCGCAGCTTGCTCGAGGTCAGCGCCGGGAAGTCGGGGGTGAGGCGGGCGAGCACCTGACCGATGCTGAGCAGCCCCGCAGCCGTCTGACGACTACGGGAGGGGGCTGCCGGCATCAGTGCTCAGCCGCGGGCAGATCGACCGGCGAACCGAAGAAGTTCAGGCGGAACTTACCGATGCGCACCTCGGAGCCGTTGACGAGCGCCGAGCGATCGACCCGCTCGCCGTTGACGTAGCTGCCGTTGAGCGAGCGCTGGTCGACGATCTCGAACGAGGTGCCGGTGCGGGTGATCTCGGCGTGACGACGCGACACGGTCACGTCATCGAAGAAGAGGTCGGCCTCGGGGTGACGCCCGACGGTGGTGACGTCGGTGTCGAGCAGATAGCGGGCGCCGGTCGTCGGTCCGGAACGGACGATCAGCAGCGCGGCGCCGGAGGGCAGTGCGTCGATCGCCTCGAGCTCGGCTTCGCTGAGGTCGGCCCCGAAGGGGACGAACGACAGATCGGCGTCGTGGGTCTGGGTCGTGTCGTGCGCCCTGTCGTTCGCTGCGGCGTCGGCCGCGCGTCGGATGTCGTCGCGCTCGAATCGGCTGGTCTCGTCCACGGCTTCTCCTTCTGTTTCACCATAACCGATCGGTCGACGAGGGGAGGTCGACCGATCTCGAGCGGGCCATGGCGATGCGTGTGTACGTCTCGATCCGTCGACACCGACACCGCGGTTCGGGCCGCGGAGACGACCGACGAGACACTCGAACCTATCGACCCGGGCGGGGCCCTGTCGAGTCCGCTTCACCCCGACACGCCCACCACCGCGAAAGCGCTCCCGCATCGGGGGCCGCGCATCGGCCGCAGCCCTCTCCCAGGCTCGGTGTCGGAGGTCGTCAGTAGGGTCGAGGAGTGACCTCTTCTCCGACCCCGCACCGCCCGGCCCGCCTGCCTCGCTGGACCGCCGCACTGGCCGCCGGGCTGCTCGCCGCAGCCGCTCTGCTCGTGCCCGCTCTGCCCGCCGCCGCGCACGACGAGCTGGTCTCCACCGACCCCTCCGCCGATGCCGTGCTCGACGCCCTTCCCGCGAAGATCACCTTTACCTTTAGCGCCGACGTCCTCACCGACGCCGGGGCGACGGTCATCGAGGTGAAGGACGCGTCGGGGGCTTCGCTGGCCGATGGCGCCCCCGAGGTGTCGGGCACCACGGTGACGCAGTCTCTGGCGGGCTCGGCATCCGGAGCCGTGAGCGTCGTCTGGCGCGTCGTGTCGAGCGACGGCCACCCCATCGACGGCGACTTCGCCTTCACGGTGCCCGCCGCGGCCCCGACGCCGTCGGCGACCCCCACCCCGACTCCCTCCACGGCGAGCCCGACCCCGTCTGCGACGTCGGCGCCCAGCGCGGATCCGACCTCGAGCTCAACCGCGGCACCGGTCGACGAGGCTTCCGCACCCTCTCCCCTGCCCTGGATCCTGCTCGCGGTGATCCTCGTGATCGTGGCGGGGGTGCTGGTCTACGTCTTCGCCTCCCGCAGCGGTCGCAAGACCGCCGGTGGCGGCACCGCCGGGCGATAGGCTGGAACCATGCCTCATTACGATCTGGTCATTCTTGGTGCGGGTCCCGGCGGGTACGTCGCCGCCGTCCGCGGCGCACAGCTCGGACTGTCGGTCGCGATCGTCGAAGAGAAGTACTGGGGCGGTGTGTGCCTCAACGTGGGCTGCATCCCCTCCAAGGCCCTCCTGCGCAACGCCGACCTCGCGCACACGTTCCACGCGAAGGCCGACCTGTTCGGCATCTCGGGTGACGTCACCTTCGACTTCGGCAAGGCGTTCGACCGCTCGCGCAGCGTCGCCGCCGGCCACGTCAAGGGCATCCACTACCTGATGAAGAAGAACAAGGTCACCGAGTACGAGGGCCGCGGCTACTTCGCCGACGACCACACGATCGACGTGACCAAGACCGACGGCTCGAAGGAGCAGGTCACCTTCGACAACGTCATCATCGCCACGGGTTCGACCGTGCGCCTCCTCCCCGGTGTGACCCTGTCGGAGAACGTCGTCACGTACGAGGAGCAGATCCTCACCCGCGAGCTCCCCGAGTCGATCGTCATCGTCGGCGCCGGCGCCATCGGCATGGAGTTCGCGTACGTCATGACGAACTACGGCGTGAAGGTCACGATCATCGAGTTCCTCGACCGTGCACTGCCGAATGAAGACGCCGAGGTCTCGAAAGAGATCCAGAAGCAGTACAAGGGCTACGGCGTCGACATCCTCACCTCGACCAAGGTCGACTCGGTCACCGACCACGGCGACAAGGTCACCGTCGCCTACACGGCGAAGGACGGCTCGCAGGGCTCGATCGACGCCGACCGCGTGCTCATGTCGATCGGGTTCGCCCCCAAGGTCGACGGCTTCGGTCTCGAGAACACCGGCGTCACGCTCACCGAGCGCGGCGCCATCGAGATCGACGACCACATGCGCACCAACGTGCCGCACATCTACTCGATCGGCGACGTGACCGCCAAGCTGCAGCTGGCCCACGTGGCCGAGGCGCAGGGCGTCGTGGCCGCCGAGACCATCGGCGGCGCCGAGACGCAGACGCTGGGCGACTACCGCAACATGCCCCGCGCCACTTTCTGCAACCCGCAGGTCGCCTCGTTCGGCCTCACCGAGCAGCAGGCGCGCGACGCCGGTCACGACATCAAGGTCGCGAAGTTCCCCTTCTCGGCCAACGGCAAGGCAAACGGCCTCGGCGAGCCCGTCGGCTTCGTCAAGCTCGTCGCCGATGCCGAGACGCTCGAGCTCATCGGCGGCCACCTCATCGGCCCCGACGTGTCGGAGCTGCTGCCCGAGCTGACCCTCGCGCAGAAGTGGGACCTCACCGCTCTCGAGGCCGCGCGCAACGTGCACACCCACCCGACGCTGTCGGAGGGCCTGCAGGAGGCCTTCCACGGCCTCACCGGCCACATGATCAACCTCTGATCGGCTGATCGACGAAAGGCCCGCCCGGGTGTCCGGGCGGGCCTTTCGCGGTCGTGCGGGTCGGGCTCCGGCCGCGATGTCCCATCGCGGCGCGTGAACAGCTCGAGACTGCATCTCGCTGACAACTCCGCGTCACGCTGCAACGGCTTCGTCAGCGAGATGACGTCTCGGCGCGAGGGGCGGCCGCGACGCTCGCCGAGGTCGATGTGCGCCCGAGCTCGGCACCACCCAGATCGCCGGGCGATCGCGTCCCGCGGCGGGGGACCTCGGTGTCGCGGCACGAGATTGCTCACGAGACTGCATCTCGCTGACAACTCCGCGTCACGCTGCAACGGCTTCGTCAGCGAGATGACGTCTCGGCGCGAGGGGCGGCCGCGACGCTCGCCGAGGTCGATGTGCGCCCGAGCTCGGCCACCACCCAGATCGCGGGGCGATCGCGTCCCGCGGCGAGGGACCTCGGTGTCGCGGCACGAGGATGCTCACGAGACTGCATCTCGCTGACAACTCCGCGTCACACTGCAACGGCTTCGTCAGCGAGATGACGTCTCGGCGTCAGGAGCGAGCGACCGCGGCCGCACGTCTGGGCGCAAGCGCGGCTCCGTGACGTCAGGAGCGAGCGACCCCGGCCGCACGTCTGGGCGCAAGCGCGGCTCCGTGACGTCAGGAGCGAGCGACCGCGGCCGCGAGCCTGGGGCTCACGCGCGGGCTCAGTGCCCCAGAGCACGGCCGAGCTTCGATCCGGATGCCGCGGGGCGGCCTCCGGCGGCGGCCACGGCCGCGTCGACCGCGGCGAAGAACTGCTCGCGCCCGGCGTCGTCGGCGGGACCGGCGGGGCCGAGCTCCACCTCCCACTCGCGCCAAGACGAGTCGACACCGCGTCGCTCGTCACGGGCCTGCACGCGGTCGTCGACGAACTCCGCGACGAGGGCGCCCTCGGCATCCGTCAACGCGTACGCGGTGCGCTGGTTGCGCACGCGCGCGAGCGGGAGGAACGGCGGTCGCGCCCACGCGGAGACGGCTTCTTGGATCTCGCCAGGAACGACCGGATCGGCGTCGTCATCGGCCACCTCGCCGAGCGGCCACTGGGTCTCGCGTCGCCCACCGCCCTCGCGGGGGCCCTTCACGTGCCAGCCCTCGTCGGGCCCGCCGCGGCGGCGCCGCACGGCGATGCCCTTGCGGGACAGATCGTGGTGCGCCGTGTCGACGTAGCGAGCGTCGAGGTCGCGCGGTTCGGGCTCGCCGACGCTCACCACACCCGGCAGCGCCGACCAATCGGGAAGGGGCGTGTCGTCATCGACGTCGTACTTCGACTCGATCTCGACGTTCGAGGCCCCGGATGCCGAGCCGCCCGAGGGGCCTGCGCTCAATCGTCGCGTCCGTCGGCGTCGGGGTTGATGTCTTCGGTCTCTTCGGCGAACACGAAGACCGCCTGCGTGGGGCCGTCGGACTCGCCCGTGTTCTCGAGACCGCCGTCGCGGCGGTAGACGAGTTGACCCTCGCTGTAGGGCATGATCAGCGTGTCGTCGGACTCGTTGTCGAGGGGAAGGACCTGCCCGTCGAGCGGGCCTCCGGAAAGTCGTGCGATAGCCATGACCTCAGCGTAGACGGCGCCCTCCGTGCGGGCCGGCGACTTGACAGGGCTCGCCTAGAATCGCTCGGGTGACGACGACCGACCTGCCCGGAGATCGCCCGTTCGTCCTGCTGGCCACGCGCGCGGAGGACCGCCCGGCCGACGAAGAGTACGCGCTCTTCCTGCGGTTCACGGGGCTCCCGCCCGAGCGACTGCGCCGCATCCGTCTCGAACGCGATCCGCTCCCCGCGCTCGATCTCGACGAGGTGTCGGGCATCCTCGTCGGCGGAAGCCCCTTCAACGCCTCCGATCCGCTCGAGCGCAAGTCGGCGGTGCAGCGCCGGGTCGAGGCCGAGATGGCCACCCTGATCGACGAGGTGGTCGCTCGCGATCTGCCCTTCTTGGGCGCGTGCTACGGCGTCGGCACCCTCGGGACGCACCTCGGAGTCCCCATCGACGGCACCTTCGCCGAACCCATCAGCGTCGTCGACGTGACCCTCACCGAGGCGGGCCGCGCCGATCCGCTCGCCGCGGGCCTGCCCTCGACCTTCTCCGCCTTCGTGGGCCACAAAGAGGCGATCAGCGCCCTCCCGCCCGAGGCGGTGCTGCTGGGGTCGTCACCGACGTGCCCGGTGCAGATGTTCCGTCTCGGATCCCACGTGTACGCGACGCAGTTCCACCCCGAGCTCGACGTCGACGGCATCGTCACGCGTATCCACGCCTACGCCGAGTACGGCTACTTCGCCCCCGACGAGCTTGACCTCACCCTGGCGGCCGTGCGCCGTGCGCCCGTGACGGAACCGTCGCGGATGCTGCGCACGTTCGTCGAACGCTACGCCTGCTGACCTCGGCAGCTCGGCGTTGACCTCAGCGCCCGCGCACCGTCGAGCGTGCGAGCACGATCGGCGCGGTGACCGCGGGGTGCGCGAGCCGCAGGTACGGCTCGAGCCCGAGGTCGACCAGGTGCACGCGTCCCGCCAGCTCGGGACCGCGCCCGCGCACGAGGCCGGCCTTGACCGCGCCGAAGGTGACGGTGACATCGGCGGCGAGCACGGCGGCATCCGCCGTCCCGTCATCGGGGTCGAGGCCGCTGGGCAGATCGACGGCGATGATACGGGGACGAGCGGGGAGCGCGAGGATCTTCTCGACGAGCGCACGGGCGCTGCCACGCAGCCGCCGGTCGGCGAGACGGCCGATGCCGAGGATCCCGTCGACCACGATGCGGTAGTCGGCGATCTGCGCGCACGCGTCGGTTCCCGAGCACACGCTCACACCCGCGGCGACCGCCGCGTCGAGCGCCGCACGATGCACGCGGTCGCGCACGAGCACGACGTCGACCGAGGCTCCCGAGCGGGCCAGCTCAGCCGCGGCGTAGAGCGCGTCTCCGCCGTTGTCGCCCGCGCCCGCGAGGACCAGCACCGGCCCCGGATGGGCCGCGAGCTCATCGGAGACCACGTCGGCCAGAGCCGCCGCGGCATGGCGCATCAGAGGCACGCCCTGCTCGAGCAGCGGCTTCTCGGCGGCGCGCACGGCGTCGGCGGTGTAGGCCGGAGTGCGCTCGGCCACGACGGTCGCCGCCTGCTCAGACATGCGACTTCGCCTCCGCCGCGCTCTCGCGCTCGGCGGCGGCGGGATCGCTCTTCGCGAGCGTCTCGCGCTCCTTCTTCTCGGCCTCGCGCGCCGCGTCGAGTTCACCCGTCGCCGCCCGCACGGCCTTCTCGGCCCGGCGCACGCGGAACTGGATGAGGGTCGACGCGCCGAACTTCGCGCGGACGCGGTCGTGATCCTCTTCGGTGGCGACCGTGATGTAAGCCCCGGCGATGAGGATCACCTGGCTCGACAGGTTCAGCCACAGCAGCAGTGCGATGAGCGAGGCGAACGTCGCCAGGAGGGGGTTGCTGGTCGCGCCGCCGACGAACAGTCCCGACAGCTGCTGCAGGACGACCAGCCCGACACCACCCAGCAGGGCCCCGCGCAGGAGCGTGCTGCGACGCGTCTTCACTCCCGACAGCGCCGCGAAGGCCACGGCGACCGCGGCGGTGTCGAGCACCAGCACGACCGCCGTCGAGATCAGCCACGTCAGCACAGCCGAGACCCACGAGTCGGCGGAGATGCCGAGCAGCTCGCGCACGAAGGTGAGCCCCGCCGTGGCGAGGAAGGTGACGACCGCCGCACCGACGAGCGCGACGCCGATGCCGAGCGCGACGAGGAGGTTGCGCACGATCACGAGGATCGGCAGCGTGTCGTCGGTGGTCACCCCGGCGATCTGCCGGAACGCCGAACGCAGCGATCCGATGGCACCGATGGCGGCGCCCATCAGACCGAGGATCGCGATGATCCCGGCGATCGTGAATTCGGGCGCCTTGATTCCGTCGAGCTGGAGCAGCCCGTTGGGGCCCACGAGACCCGGCACGACGCTGTTGACGGAACGTTCGAGGGCGGCGATCCCGTCGGGGTTGCCGGCGAGCCAGACGGTCGCGAACGAGAAGCCCAGCAGCACCGCGGCGAAGAGGCTGAAGAGGGTGCGGTAGGTGACGCTGTCGGCCAGCATCGGACCACGCGCTCCCGAGTAGACGAGGAAGGCGCGCACGAGGCGGAGCGACAGAGCCCACGCCGTGACGCGACGGATGAGGTCGGCCATGGGGTCAGGCTATCCGCGTGAGACGCCGTGCACCGCGGGGCTTGACCGATCCGGGGCAGCGCGACAGTGCGCGCCGCCCCTCACAGCGCCGACCGCGCGAGCGACCACCCCGCCCCGAGCACCAGGACGGGCCCGAAGGCCACCTCGGCCCGGCGCCCTGCCGCCACCCATGCTCCGATGCCCGCTGCGGCTCCGCCCGCGAAGGCGACAAAGAGAGCGGATGCCACGGCGCCCGGGCCGAACCAGCCCAGCGTCGCGCCGACCAGAGCGGCGAGCTTGACGTCTCCCCCGCCGAACGCCGCGGGGCGGGCGAGGTGCAGCACGAGACAGACGCCGAAGGCGGCGAGCGCTCCCCCGGCCACCGCGACCGCCCGGCCGGGTTGGCCGAACGCGCCGGCGGCGATCGCCATCAGCGCGAGCACCGCGATCGTCGCGGGGAGGACGACGACGTCGGGGATCCGGTGGGTGCGGGCGTCGACCGCGGCGAGCACGACCCCGGCCACACCGAACACCGCCAGCGCGAGAAGGAGGGCCACCGGCATCCGCGGTCAGGCGTCGAGCACGAACAGGCCGACGCGCACGATCGCCCCCGGATCGATGCCTTCGGCCTCGCGCACCG
Organism: Microbacterium sp. P26; assembly: GCF_023712585.1. Taxonomy (NCBI): domain Bacteria; kingdom Bacillati; phylum Actinomycetota; class Actinomycetes; order Micrococcales; family Microbacteriaceae; genus Microbacterium; species Microbacterium sp. P26. The sequence continues at coordinate 138,691 of NZ_JAMAXZ010000001.1, forward strand.
CGCGCTTGAGCGGAAGCACGTACACGTCGCTCGCCTGCGGGAAGATCGACGTGCGCCAGGTCGTCGCCCCGATGGTGGCGTCGACGCGAACGCCGCCGAAGCCCCGCCGGAATGTCTGCACCTCGCGGATCTCCTCGCTCAGCTCGGGCGGCACGGCCACGAAGTACCAGTCGCTGTCGGAGCGGGCCTCCCACCGGAACACGTCGCCCTCGAAGTCGACGATCACGACACTGCCCTCGGCATCCGGAACCTCCTCGGTGATGTGGCGGTCACGTTACCCGGATGCTCCGACACCCGCGGGCGCCGTCGCCCTGGGGAGAAGCCGTGACACGGCGACGTCGACCGTGACGGCGACCGCCACCGCGCACACGGAGACGACGAGGTCGCGCGCATCGAAGCCCGTGCCCAGCAGCAGCGCCACCGGCGGCACGCGCTCGGCCAGCGCGAGCGGCACCCCGGTGAGCTGCAGCAGTTCGACGCCCACGCACCACAGCACGGCGGCCCCGGCGAGCGCGAAGCGCGGAGCGCGCGGGAAGAGCAGCACGAGCCCGGTGAAGGCGGCCACCGCGTACAGCGCGTCGCCCGCGACGTCGGTCGCCGTCGACCCGGGCAGAGCCTTGTGCACGAGCATCCCCGCGGCGATGACGGCGGCGAGCGCGACGAGGGCCGCGAGACGACGCCGCCTCACGCGAGGACCCCCGCCGCCCGAGCAGGTTCGGCGTAGGCGCGGGCGAGCGAGTCGACGGTGTCGTGGGCGTTGAGCCCGCTCGGATTCGGCAGCACCCAGGTCGGCACTCCGGCAATCGCCTCGTCCTGTCGCCCCGCCACGGCCTTGGGGCGTCCGAAGCCCTGCCGGTACGCGGTGAGGCCGACCACGGCGACGGCGCGCGGGCTCCACGCGGCGACCCGGTCGACGAGAGCTGCGGCCCCCTCGCGCAGTTCGTCGCGCGACAGTTCGTCGGCGCGGGCCGTCGCGCGGGCCACGAGATTGCTCACCCCCACCCCCGCGTCGAAGATCAGCCGGCGGTCGTCGTCGCCGAGCGGCTCGGAGTACGCGGGCAGCCGCGGGAGGATGCCTGCTTTCACCAGCGCGGGCCAGAACCGGTTTCCGGGTCGCGCGAACGGGGTGCCGGTGGCCGCGGTCCACAGGCCCGGGTTGATGCCGACGAACAGCAGCCGGACGCCCGGCTCGACGAGGTCGGGCCGCGTGGCATCCCGGAACGACTCGAGCTCGGCGCGCGTATATCCCATGAGACCACTATGACCACTACCTCGGGACGACCCTGGCATCTGCCAGGATCGGAGGAATGGATGCCGTGCCCGCCCTCACCGAGATCCCTCCCGCGCAGTTCGTCATCGTCGGCGACAACGTGCGTCTGGCCACCTACTCGTGGGGCGATGTCGAGGCCGATCCGGTGCTGTGCGTACACGGCTTCGGTTCGAGCACTCGCGACAACTGGGTCAATACGGGCTGGGTGCGCGATCTGCTGCGCGCGGGCTACCGCGTGATCGCGGTCGACCAGCGCGGTCACGGCGCGAGCGAGAAGCCGTACGACGCCGCGTCGTACACGATGCCCACGCTCGTCTCCGACCTGGTGGCGGTGCTCGACACCTACCTCGTCGACCAGGTGCGCTATCTCGGCTATTCGCTCGGCGGCCGCGTGGGCTGGCAGCTTGCCGTCGACGCCCCCGAGCACGTGGAGCGGGCGGTGCTCGGCGGGATTCCCGACGGTCGTCCCCTCGCTCGTCTGCGGGTCGATCAGGCGCGCGCGTTCCTCGACCACGGTGAGCCGGTTCAGGATGCCACGACCCTGCGCTACGTCTCGCTCGCCGAACGCGTGCCGGGCAATGACCTGCGCGCCCTGGTCGCGATCGCCGAGGGCATGCGCCTGGGCGAGACCGATCCCGACCCCTCGTCGCCCCCGCAGCAGCCGGTGCTCATCGCGACCGGCACCGACGACCCCATCCACGACCAGTCGGCGCACCTGGCGGGCCTGCTCCCCCGCGGCGAGTTCGCCGACATCCCGAAGCGGCACCACGTCAACGCACCGGGCTCGCGGGCGTTCCGCGAGGCCGGCCTGGAGTTCCTCGGCCGCTGACGCGTTCGCGCCCGGCGCGGGCTCGCCGTCACGGCATCCGGAGTCACTCCCTGCCGCACGGTCCCGCCTCTCTGCTGAGTGTCCAAGACACCCGGACGACAGGCGGGTTCCGTCCGGGTGTTTTGGACAGTCAACGAGCGAAGCGGCACGAGCTCGGTATGCCGCGCAGAGCGCTCCGACCGGCGCTCAGGCGCAGTCGTACACGGTCGAGGGGGCCGAGCTGTCGGTCGCGCAGTGCTGCGTCACCCAGTCGCGGATCTGCGCCGAGCTCGACGTCGTCGACGTGGACGACCCGGGGGTGCCCGACCCGCGCTTCTCGCCGCCGATGACATAGCGCACCTCACCCGACTGCACCATCGAGACGAATGCGTCGAGGGTGGGCACGGCATCCGTGCCGTTGAAGCCGCCGATGGGCAGGAACGACCCGCCGTCCGAGGCGACGATCAGCTGCGCGGCCGACTGCGCCCCGAAGGTCGCGGCGAGATACGTGCCGCCGGTGCTGTGCGACTCGAGCCACGACAGCAGAGCCGTATCGGCACCCGTGCCGCCGGAGCCCGGGAACGCTGCGCCGCCGTCGCGCGTGCGGCCCTGTCCCGTGCCGCCCTGCGCGAAGCCCTGACCCGATCGGCCCTGCCCCGCCCCGAAGCCCTGACCGGTGCCCGAGCCCGGCGCGGTACCCGACCCGGGCGCGCCGCCGAAGCCCTGACCCGGAGCCTGTCCGGCGCCCGTTCCCCCGGGCGCTCCACCCGCGAAGCCGGCGCGGCCGAAGCCTCCGGCCGACACCTCCGACACGCCTCCGGCGACGGGGTTGATGGAGTTGGGGTGGGCGATCGTGACCGCCGACCACACCGCCGGGGTCAGCAGCAGTCCGATCATCAGCGCCGAGGTCACGAGCAGCCGGGATCCGCGACGCAGCACCAGCAGCACGATCGCGACGGCCGCGGCGAGGGCCTGCACGATCGACACCGGGACGCTGTATCCGCCCATGGCGATGCCGATGCCCAGCGCCGTCGCCCCGGCCGCGGCGACGATCGCCACCTGGGGCCAGGTCTTGCCGGCGCGATGCGCGACGGCGAGCGCGGTCGCCACCGTCAGCGCGAGAGGAACGGCGAGGGCCGCGGTGTAGAACTGGTGCATTCCGGCGACCGCGGAGAACATCGCCGCGAACGTCGCCGTCCACACCGTCAGCAGCACGGTCAGGGGGCGCGAGAACCGCAGCACCCACAGCACGACGATCGCCACCAGGGCCGCCGGGACGAGCCACGCGATCTGTCCGGCCAGCTGCGCGTTGAACAGGCGCAGCACTCCGGGGTCGCCCGAGAACGGCGGGGTGAACGACTCGAAGGAGCCGATGTCGGCGGTCGCCGAGAAGCGGCCCAGACCGTTGTAGCCGAACACCATCTCCCACGGGTTGTTCGACAGGGTGCTGCCGACGTAGGGGCGGCTCCCCGCTGGGATGAGCGAGACGATCGCCACCCACCACAGCGAGGCCGCTGCGCTCACCACACCCGCGACGAGGAGGTGCCCGAGGCGCCGCGCCCACGACTGCCGTGTGAACAGGTAGGCGGCGGCCAGAGCCGGCCACACCGCCCACGCCTCGAGCATGTAGAACTGGAACGACAGTCCCACCAGCGCCCCCGCCGCGACCAGCCAGCCGAGGCTGCGCTGCTCGACGGCCCGCACCGCCGCCCACGCGGTGAGCGAGAGCCCGAGCACGAAGAAGGCCTCGGGCTGGTTCGAGCGGGCCACCGCCACGAGGATCGGCGTGACCGCCACGACCGCCCCGGCGATGAGGCCCGCGCGCACCCCCGCGAGTCGTCGAGCGGTGACGGCGGTCACGAGGGCCGCCCCGACGGCGGCGAGGGCGTTCGGCAGGATCACGGCCCACGCCGAGTAGCCGAACACGCGCACGAACAATGCCGGGATCCAGAACGAGCCGGGGATCTTGTCGAGAGTGACCGTGCCTGCCGGGTCGACGGCGCCGAAGAAGAAGTTCGACCAGCTCCTGCTCATCGACAGCGCGATCGAGGCGTAGTACTCGCTCGGCGCTCCCGCCCACACCTGCCACCCGGTCAGTACCAGGGCGCCGAGGCCGATGGCGAGCAGGCCGAGGGCCCAGCCGCCGGGGCGGCGCAGGGCCGGGAGGGCGGGGGCGGCGGCGGAGGATGCGGGCAAAGTGGCGGTCACCGGCGCATCGTAGGCAGGCGCTCCCTCACCGCGGCCTAGCGGTTCTTATGCGTGACTGATGAGTGGCGGCCGCGGCATCCGGAGAAGAAGGGGCCGGATGCCGACTCCCCAGGCATCCGCGCCCGTCACGGCCTCGCGTTCAGGCGGTTCAGGAGGCCGAGACGGAGAGCTTCGGAGCCTTCGGCGCCGCGGTGGCGGAGGCCTGCAGCCCGACGCGCACGCTCTGTCCGGCGCCCAGCGCCGCGGCCCAGTCGCTGCCGGTGCAGGTGACCTTCGTGCCGCTGACCGCGCAGCTCATGCCCCAGGCGCTGGTGACGGCCGTGGTGCCGGGGGCGTCGAACGACACGGTCCAGCGCTTCACCGCCGCCGAGGCCGTCAGCGACAGCTCGGCGACGTAGCCCTCGCCCCACGCGCTCTGCGGGATCCAGGTCGCGGCCAGGCCCGGGCTCGCGGTCGGCTTGGGGGTGGCGCTCGCAGTCGGCTTCGGCGTCGCGCTCGGCTTGGGCGTTGAGCTCGGCTTGGGCGTCGGACTCGCGGTCGGCTTCGGCGTCGTGCTCGGCTTTGGCGTCGTGCTGGGCGTCGGGCTCGGCGCCGGCGTCTTCACCGGCGTGAGGATCGGAGCGAGAGCCGCCAGCTTCGCTTTCTGCGGCGTCTTCCAGTCATCGGTGACCAGGCCGCCCGTGTCGCCGCTGTTGGGGTTGAACGACCAGTACGCGTAGCTGATCTTCGTCTTCGCGAGGTAGCCGACCAGGGACTTCAGCCACGCCTTATCGCTCGCGGTCTCATACTTCGTGCCGAACTCGCCGAGCAGCACGGGCGCGGTGTTGGTACGCACGAGGTAGCCCCAGTTCGCGTCCCAGATCGACTCGAGGTTCGCGGGGTAGTTCGGCGCCGAGAACCACGACTGCTGGTGCACGGTCGCCGGGTAGTCGTGGGGCGAGTAGACGACGCGATTCTTCACCGCGAGCGAGACGGGAGCCGCGCCCGCGTCTTTCAGGCCGCCACCCCACCACGTGCTCGAGCCGTCGTTCTGGCGTTCGACGCCCTCGACGATGATGAGCAGTTTGGGATTCACCGCGAGCACCGCGTTGCCCGCACGCGTGGCGGCGGCCCGCCAGTCGCGCTTCGGGTCTCCGCAGTTCCAGCAAGCGGGGCCATGAGGTTCGTTGTGCAGGTCGACGCCGATGACGGTGGAGTCGCTCTTGTAGCGCGCCGCGAGCATCTTCCAGTCGTCGATCCACCGCTTCTCGCTGTACTGCGCGGTGTACCAGAGCTCGCTCTGCGCGCCCGAGTCGGGGCGGTGCCGGTCGAGGATCACCGACAGCCCGTGCGCCTTCGCGCGGGCGATGAAGGCGTCCATGAGCTTCAGCGGAGAGAGCGTGGCCAGCTGCGGGTTCACGGAGCTGTTGATCGAGTTCGACGACTTCGCCGCCAGGCACTCGTTCGAGAAGGGCAGGCGGATCGTGGTGAAGCCCATGCGCGCGATCTGGTCGAGCCCGTCGTCGAGCGAGATCGACCACAAGCCGTGCGGAGCGCAGTTCGAGGTCTCCATGCCGAACCAAGCGACGGCCTTGATCGTGTAGGGCGTTCCGGATGCCGTGACGATGCTCGCTCCGCGCGTCGACAACCAGCCCGGCAGGGTGGCCGCGGAGGCGGCCGGAGCGGCGACGACCCCGGATGCCAGGAGCACCAGCGCCGCCGTGATCGCGGATGCACGGCGCGCCGATCGTCGCAGTGTCGCCCACCGCACGCGCCATCCGGACATCGGCACCCCCGCGGTCATCGTAGCGGTGCCCGGCGCCGCCCCGCGCACGCGCGAAACGCCGGCACCCCGGCATCCGGCCCCCTGCTCCGACCCGCGCGGGACGGGGCCGGCCGACCCGGTGCCGCTGTGGCCGCGGGGCGCGACGGTTTCCGTCGTGTTTCCGCGTGTGAAATGTCGAGATCACCATTGATACACCCGGCAGCCCGCTGATACCGTCGCCGATCATGACTCCTCCGATCGAGCGCAGCGCCGTGCTCGACGACGTCTCGAAGGCGATCGTCGAACAGCTGCAGGAAGACGGCCGCCGGTCGTACGCCGAGATCGGCAAAGCCGTCGGTCTCAGCGAGACGGCCACGCGCCAGCGCGTGCAGAAGCTGCAAGAGGCCGGCGTCCTGCAGATCGTCGCCGTCACCGACCCCCTTCAGCTCGGTTTCGCCCGCCAGGCGATGATCGGCGTGCGCGTGTCGGGAGACACCCGCGTGGTCGCGGGGGCCATGAGCGAGATCCCCGGCGTCACCTACGTGGTGTCGACGGCCGGCTCGTTCGACCTGCTCGTCGAGATCGTCTGCGAGAGCGACGACGACCTCATCGACGTGCTCAACGATCGCATCCGGTCGTTGCCCGACGTCGTCTCGACCGAGACGTTCGTCTATCTCAAGCTCCACCGTCAGCTCTACAACTGGGGAACGCGATGACTCTTATCGAAACCGACCAGCATGCCGACCTCCAGGCCAAGGCCCGCGACCACCTCTGGATGCACTTCTCCCGTCAGTCGACGATGACCGACGGCCCCGGAGTGCCGATCATCGTCAAGGGCGAGGGCCACCACATCTGGGACGCCCGGGGCAAGAAGTATATCGACGGCCTCGCGGGCCTGTTCGTGGTCAACGCCGGCCACGGACGGCGCCGCATCGCGCAGGCCGCCGCGAAGCAGGCGGAGGAGCTCGCGTTCTTCCCCCTGTGGTCGTACGCGCACCCCGCGGCCATCGAGCTCGCCGAGCGCCTGGCGAACCTCGCACCCGGCGATCTGAACCACGTCTTCTTCTCCACCGGCGGCGGAGAGGCCGTCGAGACGGCGTTCAAGCTCGCGAAGCAGTACTGGAAGACCCAGGGCAAGCCGACCAAGCACAAGGTCATCTCGCGCGCGATCGCCTACCACGGCACCACGCAGGGCGCCCTGGCGATCACGGGCCTGCCCGTGATGAAGCACATGTTCGAGCCGGTCACCCCGGGCGGATTCCGCGTGCCGAACACCAACTACTACCGCGCCGCCGAGTCGGGCTTCGGAGGCGGCACCCCCGAGGAATTCGGCCTGTGGGCGGCCGACCGCATCGAGCAGATGATCCAGTTCGAGGGTCCCGAGACCGTCGCCGCCGTCTTCCTCGAGCCCGTGCAGAACGCCGGCGGGTGCTTCCCCGCCCCGGCCGGCTACTTCCGGCGCGTCCGCGAGATCTGCGACAAATACGACGTGCTGCTCGTCTCCGACGAGGTCATCTGCGCGTTCGGCCGGCTCGGCCACTACTTCGGCGCCTCGGCCTACGACTACCAGCCCGACATGATCACCTTCGCCAAGGCCGTGACCAGCGGGTACTCCCCCCTGGGCGGCACGATCATCAGCGACCGCATCTACGAGCCCTTCGCCCACGGCGACGCGACCTTCCCGCACGGCTACACCTTCGGCGGCCACCCGGTGTCGGCGGCGGTCGCGCTCGAGAACCTCGACGTCTTCGAAGAGGAGGGACTGCTCGAGAACGTCCGCACCAACTCGCCCGTCTTCCGCTCGACGCTCGAGCAGCTGCTCGACCTGCCGATCGTCGGTGACGTGCGCGGCGACGGGTACTTCTTCGGCATCGAACTCGTCAAAGACAAGGCGACCAAAGAGACCTTCGACGACGACGAGTCCGAGCGCCTGCTGCGCGGATTCCTATCGAAGGCCCTGTTCGACGCGGGACTGTACTGCCGCGCCGACGACCGGGGCGACCCGGTCATCCAGCTCGCACCCCCACTGACCCTCGGTCCCGCGGAGTTCACCGAGATCGAGCAGATCCTGCGCTCCGTGCTGACCGAGGCCTGGACCCGCCTCTGATCTCCGGATGCCGGCGCCACCACGTCGGCATCCGGTCCCTCCCGGCGCCACCCGCGCCGACTCCCCCGCTCCCACCCCGAGCGGTGCTCCGCCCGCTGTACCCCGACATCAGCCCCACGGACGCGACGCCCGATCGCGCACCGCACCCTCTAGGAGGAGCCACGAACGACAACCTCGCCGCCACGACGGCCGCATCCCGCTCGGGAGCGAAACTCGCCCGCACCCTCGGCCTCTGGTCGATCGTCGGCCTCGGTCTGGGGTACATGACCCCCACCGTCGTCTTCGACACGTTCGGCCTCGTCGCCGAGAAGACGAACAACGTCGTACCGGCCGCCTACGCGGTCGCGCTCGTCGTGCTGGTCTTCACCGCCATCAGCTACGGCAAGATGGTCCGCGTCATCCCGAGCGCCGGCTCCGCGTACACCTACGCCCGCGAATCGATCCACCCCGGCGTCGGCTTCGTCGTGGGCTGGACCGCCCTGATCGACTACATGCTGCTGCCGATGGTGAACGCGCTCATCCTGCGCAGCTACATGGAGGCGCTCTTCCCTGACGTGCCCGGCTTCATCTGGGTCATCGTCTTCACCGCCGGCGTCACGGGCGTGATCTACCTGACGATGCGCGGAACCTCGAACGTCAACATGATCCTGCTGGTGTTCTCGATCCTCGTCATGACCGTGTTCGTCGTGATGGTCGTCGTGCAGCTCGTCGGCGGCGCGGGAGCCGGGACCGCGGTCTCGATCGCCCCCTTCGCCCACAGCGAGGTGCAGTTCGGTGCCGTCCTGGCGGGGGCCACCGTGGTGTGCTTCTCGTTCATCGGCTTCGACGCGGTCTCGATGTACTCCGAAGAGGCCAAGACGCCCAAGATCATGCCGCGCGCGATCCTGCTGACCCTGGTCGCCGGTGGCGTCATCTTCCTCGTCGCGGCGTACGTGACTCAGCTGCGCTTCCCCGACTCGACGGCCTTCCCGCAGGAGGCGATCGAAGACAGCACGCTGCCCGAGATCGGCGTGCAGGTCGGCGGTCCGGTGCTGCAGGCGGTGCTCACCGCAGCCGGGTTCGCGGCGACGCTCGCGTCGTGGCTCGCCTCGCACGCGTCGGTCTCGCGCATGCTCATGGTGATGGGCCGCAACAACGTGCTGCCGCGCCGGATCTTCGGCTTCATCAACCCGAAGACCCACACTCCGACCTTCTCGATCGTCATCGTCGGCGTCGTGAGCCTGCTCGCGATCGCGTTCACCCTCGAGCAGATCGCGGCGTACATCAATTACGGCGCGCTCGTGGCGTTCACCTTCGTGAACATCTCGGTGATCGCGTGGTTCGCGGTGCGACAGGGGCGGCGCAAGACGCCGGCCGACATCCTCAGCTACATCGTCATGCCGGCGATCGGCATGGTGCTCACCGGTCTGCTGTGGGTCAACCTCGACATGCACGCCCTCGTCGGCGGACTGATCTGGACCGGGATCGGCGTGGTGTACCTGCTGGTGCTGACGCGCGGGTTCCGTCGCCCGATCGCCTCGTTCGACGAGAACGAGCCCGTCACCGGCTTCAACAAGACCATGCCGGGGCCGCGTTCCGAGATCTGACCCGCCCCGCTGACAGGCCGCGGCATCGCTTTCCGGGTGCCGCGGCCTCGGCGCGTCCGGGCGACCGGCCGCCGTCAGGGCAGGGTCCGGATGCCGCGCCCCCGGCGCCCCGCGCGGCTCCGGCATCGGTCATCCCGGCACTCCGCGCGGGCCCGCCCACCGCACCCCGAGCTCCTCCCGACCCCGCGTCATGCGCTCGGCCCGCAACCCACAGCGCTCTCATATCCGGCTGATATCCGCCACCGTCCTGACCGCGCGACCCTGTGCATCGTGACCCCTGCCCTGCCTCTCGCGCGCTGGTGGCGCGAGCCGTGGTGGGCGCGCCTCTCGCTCGTGCTCATCGTCGCGGGCTTCGTGGTGCTCACGTGCTGGAACCTCTCGCGTGGGGGCGACTTCTCGTTCTACGAGGCGGCGGCGCGGTCGATGTCGCAGTCGTGGCGCGCCCTGTTCTTCGGGGCCTTCGATCCGGCGGCCACGGTCACCCTCGACAAGCTCGGCGGCTTCGCGGTGCCGCAGGCGCTCAGCATCCGCGTCTTCGGCATGTCGGTCTCGGCCATCGCGCTGCCCCAGGTGATCGAGGGTGTGATCACCGTCGTCGCGTGCGCGGTGATCGCGCTGCGCTGGGGAGGGCGCGGTGCGGGGCTGGTCGCCGCCGCGGCCGCCGCGTCGACCCCGATCTTCGTGTCGATGTTCGCGCACCCAATGGAAGACGGCCTGCTGACGATGGCGCTCGCGGTGGCGGTGGTGTGGTGGCAGCGCGCGGTGCTCACCGCGCGCTGGTGGCCGCTGCTGGTGGCGGCCCTGTTCGTCGGCATCGGCTTCCAGGCGAAGATGATGTCGGCGTGGTTCGTGCTGCCGGCGCTGATCGTGGCCACGCTCGTCGCGGTGCCGGACCGCCGTCGCGCCCTCGCCCGCGCCGGTGTGGTGACCGGGGTGTCGGTGGTGGTTTCGGTGGCGTGGATGGTGGTCGTCGCGCTGGTGCCCGCGGGCAGCCGCCCCTACGTCGACGGGTCGACCGACGACGACATCTTCGCGATGGTGTTCGGCTACAACGGCCTGAATCGCCTCGCCCCCGGCGCCTACCCGGGGTCGGTCGGTTCGTCGGGCGGCGCAGGCGGCGTGGGCTCGACGCTCGCGAGCATCGTGCACGCTCTCGTGGCCCCCGCCTCGACGGGTCAGCACGGCAGCCTCCCGACCCTGTCGAAGCTCATCGAGCTGCCGTTGGTGACCCAGATCGGCTGGCTCTACCCGGCGGCTCTCGCCGGCATCGTGCTGGGGCTCTGGCGATACGGACGCCGCCGCGGCGCGCGCGCTCTGCCGCCGGCTCGCCTCATGCGCTTCGCGCTCGTCGTCCTGGCGACGGTGTGGCTCGCGACGGCCGGCGCCGTGCTCACCCTGACGCGCGTGCCGCACACGGCGTACGTCGCGTCGCTGGGCGTGCCGATGGTGCTGCTGACCGCCGTCGCCTGGCGCGAGGGCGTCCGGCTCCTGCGCGCGCCCACCCTCGCCCCGCGGCTCGTTCTCCCGGCCGTCGTCGTCGCGCAGGCGGCGTGGTGGACGTGGCTCATCGCGCGGGCGCTGCTTCCGACCGTGCTGCTGATCCCCGCGATCGCCTTCGGTACGACAGGCCTGGTGATCGGGCTCGTCACGGCCCTGGGCGGGAGGGGCACCCCCCGGCCGCTGCGACGAGCCGCTCCTCTCGCCCTGGCCGTCGCCCTCCTGTGCCTGCCGGTCGCCACCAGTCTGCAGGTGCTCGACGACGCCCGCGACGGCAGCGGTGGCGACGCGTACGTCGGTGTCACGGCGGTCGGCGGCAACAGGGACGAGGTGTTCACGGTGTCGACACCCGCGCCGTGGGGCGGCCACCCTTCGCTGACGCCCGCGCTCGCCCAGCTGGTGTCGCTCGCCGAGAAGCACGGCGGCGGAGCGGACGGGACGCCGCTGTTCGTCACCGACTCGTGGGCGATCTCGGCGCAGATCATCGACGCGACCGGAGCAAGTGTGCTCACCGACGGGGGCTACAGCGGTCACGTGCCGGTGTTCACCACCGACCAGCTCACGCAGATGGTCGACACGGGGCGCGTGCACCTGTTCGCCGTGGCCTACGGAGCGCCCGAGGGCGACCCCGTCCGCGAGGTGGCGACCGGTCCCGGCTGCCGCACCCTCACCACGGTGACGTTCGCCCCCGCGAAAGAGGCCGACGACGGTCGACCCGCGTCGAAGGCGACGGGGGTCACCCTGTACGAATGCCGGTGACCCCGCCCACGATCAGGGGACGGATGCCGTGAGCGTGGCCGCCGTGACGTTCGCCCCCGACGGCATCCGGGCCGTCCCCGAGATGCTCACCGTGTACGCGTGCCCGGAGACCCGATTGGTGAACACCGTGGACGAGCGCGAACCCGACACGGTCACGGGATACGAGCGGCCGGTCGTGGTGTCGGTCACCGTCACCGTGAAGGCCGTGAAGGTGCCGATGCCGTTCGTCGTCCACGCCAGCTTCGTGCCGGCGCTCACGGTGCTCGCCGTGAGCGCAGTGATCTTCGGCTCCGCGGGGATCACGGCGAGCAGATCGGTCGTGTTCGCGGGCACGTTCGCGACGTGGCCCCGGGCCCCGGTGTCGGCGAAGAACTGCGAGACCTCAGCGGCCTTCCACGTCGGGTGCTCCTCGAGCAGGCGCGCGGCGAGGCCGGCGACGTGGGGGCTCGCGAGAGACGTTCCGCTCGCCAGCCCCGATCCGCCGTCCTTCGAGGTCGAGGTGATGCTGCCGCCGGGGGCGAGCACGTCGACGCACGGGCCGCGGTTGCTCATGTAGAGGAAGTTGCCCGCAGGCTCGGTGGCCCCCACCGCGATGACCTTCGGGGCACGTGCGGGCGAGATGGTGCAGGCGTCGACCTCGTCGTTGCCGACGGCCGAGACGACGACGAAGCCCTTGTCGACGAGCGCGCTGGAGACGTTGTCGAGAGTGTCCCACTCCGGAGTGCCCAGGCTCAGGTTGACGACCGCCTTCTGCCCTGAGAAGTTGTCGGAGATCCACCCGAGGGCGGCGATGACGTCCCAGCCGTTGCCCTCTCCGTAGCAGCCGAAGACACGCACCGGAACGATGCGCGCCTGCTTGGCGACGCCGTAGGTCGAGCTGGCCACGACGCCCGACACCATCGTGCCGTGGCCCTGGCAGTCGTTGGTCCCCTGCCCGTCGCCGATGAAGTCCTTGCCCGCCGCGGCGTCGACCCGACCGCCGAAGTCGGGATGCGCCGCCCAGACACCCGTGTCGACGACGAAGACCGTCGTGCCGGCGCCGGTCGAGTCGTACAGGTAGTGCTGATCCTGCGCACCGGCGGTGTTGTCGACGGCGTCGATCCCCCACGAGCCCACGGGCGACTGATCGCCCGCCACGCGGACGACCGGGTTCGGAGTGACCGTCGCGTCGGGGAGCGCTTCGCGCACGGCTTCGGATGCCACGGCCGGAACCGCCGCGTAGAACTCGTCACCGAGGGTCACCTGACCGGCGGCGGTGACCCCGGGGATCGCCAGCACCTGCTCGCGCTGGTCGACCGGCACGGTGACGATGTCGTACGAGAGCTTGATCTGCTGACGCTCGACGTCGGTGGCATCCGCCGGGATGGGGAAGTCGTCGACGACCGCCGGCGACCCCTCGGGCTGCGGCGCCGGTGCGACGGTCACCGGCCCCGCTTCGGTGGGCGCCGCCGCGGCGGGCCCCCACCACGCGGTCGTGGTGACCGCGCCGATGAGCGCGAGGCCAGCGGCCAGCGTCACGACGGCACCGCGTCGGCGCCCCGCGAGACGGAATCGTTCGGTCATGCTCGTGTGCTCCTCGCTCAGGGACCGACCGCGGTCACCGGGTCGGCGGTCAGTTCGGCGCCCGACGGCATCCGCGCCGACCCCGTGATGCTCACGCTGTAGGCGTGTCCGGCCTGCACGTCGGTGAAGACCGTCGACGACCGGTCGCCCGAGACGGTGACGGGGTACGCGCGCCCCGTCGTCGTGTCGGTCACGGTGATCGAGAACGACGTGAAGGTTCCGATGCCGTTGGTGGTCCATGCCAGCGACATGCCGCTCGCCGTCGTCCCGGTCGTCAGCGACGTGATGCGCGGGACCATCGGGATCGCGGCCGTGAAGTTCACCGTGTCGGTCGGCACGTTCGAGATGTGCCCGGCCGCGGCGGGGGTGTTCAGGAACGCCAGAACGTCGGCGGTGGTCCAGGTCGGATGCTGCTCGAGCAGGCGCGCCGCGAGGCCCGCGACGTGCGGCGTGGCCATCGACGTGCCGGTGGCGTACGCGATGGCCCCCTGGATCGGGATGGTCGCGATGTTGTCGCCGGGGGCCAGGGTCTTCACGCACTTGCCGTAGTTGCTGTACGAGCTGTAGCTGCGCTGCTCGTCGAAGGCACCGACGGTGATGACGCTCTCGGCCGCCGCCGGTGATTGCGTGCAGGCGTCGCGGGCGTTGTTGCCCGCGCTCACGACCACGACGAACCCGTGCGTGGCGGCGTAGTTCACCATGCTGTTCAACGTCGCCCACCGGCCCATGCCGAGGCTCATGTTGATGACCATGCGGTCGGGCGGATAGGTGTCGACGATCCACTTCACGGCGTTCAAGAAGTCGTAGGCCAACCCACCGCCGGTGCACCCGAAGACGCGGACGGGGACGATCTTCGCCTGTTTCGCGACGCCGTAGGTGGTGCTGCCGGCGATGCCGGCGACGGCCGTGCCATGACCCGAGCAGTCGTCGAGGCCGTTGCCGTCGTTGATGAAGTCGCGCCCCATCGACGTGTCGACACGCCCGCCGAAGTCGGCGTTCGAGGCTCGCACGCCACTGTCGATGACGAAGATCGTGGTGCCCGCACCCGTCGCGTCGTACAGGTAGTGGTCGTCCCGCGCGGCATCGGAGTTGTCGACCACGTCGAGGCCCCACGAAGGCGCCGGGCTCTGGTCGCCGTCGGGCGTGACCTCGCTGTTCGGCTCGATCTCGGCATCCGGAAACGACTCCCGCACGAGCGCGGTCTGCGCGTGCGGCACGGCCGCCATGAAGGTGTCGTCCAACGTCATCGGACCCGCGAGCGTGATGCCCGGCAGCGCGGTCAGCGCATCTTTGTCGGCGAGGGGCACGGTGACGATGTCGAACGACGCCTTGATCCGCAGGCGCTCTTCGTCGGTGGCGTCGGCGGGCACCCCGAACTGCGCGGACCACGACTCGGCGGCGGCGTCCGTGTCGCCGGCGGCCGGCCCGACGCCGGCCGTGGGAGAGCCGGCAGGGGGACGGGATGCCGCCGTGGAGGCGACCCCGTTCTGACTCGAGGGCGCGACCACCGCAGCGGTCACGCCCGCCGACACGAGCAGCGCGACAGCGAGGCTGAGAGACCACACCCGTCGGGAGCGGAGGATTCGAGACGACATACGCGGTCTTTCCGTGTCAGGGGGCGGTGATCATGACCGGATCGGTCGTCACCGAGGCGCCCGATGACACCGTCGCCGTGCCGACGATCCTGATCGAGGAGGGGTGGCCCGAGACCACGTTGGTGAAGACGGTGGACGACTTGGTGCCCGACACCGTGACCGGGTAGACGCGCGTCGTCGTGGTGTCGGTGACGGTGATCGAGAAGGCGGTGAAGGTGCCGATCCCGTTGGTCGTCCACGCCAGCGACAGGCCATTCGCCCCGGCGGTCGCCGTGAGCGCGGTGATCGTCGGAACGGCGCCCGACGTGGGAATCGCGGCCACGAGGTTGACGGTGTTCGCGGGGACGCCGGTGATGCGCCCGGTGGCGGCCGCGTTCGTGAAGAAGGCCATCACGTCGGCGCGGACCCAGGAGGGATTCGCCTGCAGCAGTCTCGCGACGAGGCCCGAGACATGCGGCGCTGCCATGGAGGTGCCGCTCGCCGTGAGGGTGCCGCCCTGGTAGTTGAGCGACTTGATGTCCTGCCCCGGGGCGAGGATGTCGACGCAGGAGCCGTAGTTGCTGAAGCCACTCCACACGCGTCGGTTGTCGAAGGCGCCGACCGTGATCGTGCTGGAGGAAGAGGCAGGGCTGACGTTGCACGCGTCCTGGGTCTCGTTGCCCGCGGCACCGACGACGACGAAGCCCTTCATATTGGCGAAGCTGATCATGTTGTCGACGTTCCACGCCGAGGCGCTGTCGAGACTCATGTTGATGACCATGCGGTCGGGCCAGCGGTACTCGGTCGTGATCCAGTTGAGCGCGTACCAGATGTCGGTGGTCGTGCCCCGGCCCGAGCAACCGAACACGCGCACGGGAACGATGCGCGTCTGCTTCGCCACACCGTAGGTCGCACTGCCGACGGTGCCGGCCACGTGCGTGCCGTGGCCGTTGCAGTCCTCGGTGCCGAGACCGTCGCTGACGAAGTCCTTGCCTGCAGCGGCGTCGACGCGGCCCCCGAAGTCGGACAGGGTGGAGTTCACCCCGGTGTCCATCACGAACACCGTCGTGCCGGCGCCGGTGTTGTCGTAGAGGTAGTGGGAGTCCTGCGCCGCGGCCGCGTTGTCCACGACGTCGAGCCCCCACGACGGGGTCGGCGTCTGGTCGGCGTCGGCCGAAGCGAGCTGATTCTGCTGGATCTCGGCATCCGGGATCGCCGAGCGGACGAGATCGGACTCCGAGCGCAGGACGGCTCCCGACACGGTGTCGTCGCCGGCGATCGGCGCGACCACCCGCACGCCCGGCAGAGCGAGGAGTCGCTCGCGCTCGGAGAGAGGAACCGTCACGAAGTCGTACGCCAGCTTGGCCTGCAAGCGCTCGTCGTCGGTCGCGTCTGCGGGGAGGTCGAGCCCGGTGATCCATTCGTCCACCGCTCGCGACGCCGCCGTCTGCTCGACGGATGCGTCGGCGCCCGCCGCGGTCAGCTCCGACGTCGCACCCGACGGCGGCGTCGGAGCCGTGTCGCGAGCGGCATCGCTCGAAAGCGAGGCGACGGCCACTCCCCCGGCGACGAGGGCCACGCTCAGCGTGGCGAGCGCCGCCCAGCGGAACGTGCGCCGGTGGGGAGGAGGTGTCACGATCTTTCCCTTCGAAGGGGGTGGCGGAGGCTCCCGCGCGATCCCGTCGCGCGGTGACTCACGCGCGTCACGGGCCGGTCGCGGTGACCGGATCGGTCGTCACGGAGGCGCCCGATGAGACCGTCGCCGTGCCGATGATGGTGATGGAGTAGGCGTGGCCCGCGATGACGTTCGTGAAGACGGTCGACGACTTGCTGCCGGACACGGTCACCGGGTACGCGATTCCCGTCGTCGTGTCGGTGACCGTGATCGCGAAGGCGGTGAAGGTGCCGACGCCGTTGGTCGTCCACGACAGCCCCATGCCGCCCGAGGCGGCGCTGGTGGTCAGCGAGGTGACCTGAGGCTGTGCGGCCGCCACGGGGATGGTCGCGATCACGTTGACCGTGTTGGCCGGCATGTTGCCGAGGCGTCCGGTCGAGGCGGCCGTTTTGAAGGAGGCCAACACGTCGGACCCGAACCACGAGGGGTGGGCCTGCAGCAGGCGGGCCGCGAGCCCCGCGACGTGCGGGGCGGCCATGGAGGTGCCGCTCGCGGTGGCCGTGCCGCCGTTGACGTAGGTGGAGGTGATGTCTCCGCCGGGGGCGACGACCTTCACGCACGAGCCGTAATTGCTGTAGACGCTGTAGTTGAGCGCCTTCGTGTAATACCCGACGGTGATGACCGACGACGTCGAGCCGGGGGACGAGTTGCACGCGTCCTCGGACTCGTTTCCGGCGGCGGCGACCACGACGAAGCCGCGGCTGTTCGCGAACGACGCCGTGTTGTTGATCGGGAAGTACTTGGGCACGCTCAGGCTCATGTTGATGACCATGCGGTCGGGCCAGCGATTGTTGTCGGTGATCCAGTTGAGGGCGTAGTAGACGTCCATCGCCGAACCGGTCTCGGAGCAGCCGAACACCCGCACCGGGATGATGCGCGTCTTCTTGGCCACGCCGTACGTCGTGCTGCCGACCGTCCCCGCGACGTGGGTGCCGTGCCCGAGGCAGTCCTCGGTGCCCCGACCGTCGTTGATGAAGTCCTTGCCCGCGGCGGCGTCCACACGACCACCGAAGTCCGGGTGGTCGGACTGCACACCGCTGTCCATGACGAAGACGGTCGTCCCGGCTCCGTCGTTGTCGTAGCGGTAGTGACCGTCCTGCACACCGCCGGCGTTGTCGACGGAGTCGAGACCCCACGAGGGAACGGGGGTCTGATCGGCGTCGACCTTGGCGACCTGGTTCGGCTCGACCACGGCATCCGGAATGCTCGCCCGCACGATGTCGGACTGCTCGCGCAGCACGGCCACCGAGAGGGCGTCGTCGCGCACGATCGGCGCGACGGTGTCGACACCGGGGAGCGAGAGCAGAGCGTCGCGCTGGCTGAGGGGAACCGTGATGAGGTCGTACGCCAGTTTGGCCTGCAGCCGGTCGTCGTCGGTCGCATCGGCGGGAAGGTCGACCGCGTGGATCCACTCGTCGGCCGCGGCGATACCCGTTCCCTCGGCCGACGCAGCGGGGTCGGGCGTCTCGGAGGCCGTCGGAGTCGGGGCGTCGGCGGCCGCCGCGACCGCGGGGATCGCGTCATCAGCGGGAGGCCACAGCGCGAGGGTCACGCCCCCGGCGATGAGCAACGCCCCGATCAGGCCGACGGCGATCCACCGGAGAGTGCCGCGAGGGCCCCTGCGCCGGGAAGGATCGACACTCAGCATGACGAGGTCGAGACGGTGAAGGGAACCGAGACCTTGTTCGAGCCGAACGACGCCGGGGCCGCCGTGCCGTAGGCCGACACGGAGTTCGCGACGCGCCCCGAGGCGTCTTGGTAGATCGCGCCGTTCAGGGCGAACAGGTCGGCGCCGAGCGGCGTGCAGCCGGTGGGCACGTTGCTCGCCGTGCGCACAGCGTTGCCCGAGACCATGAAGAGCGCCGCCTCGCCGGTGCCGCTGCGGCGGACCGGCAGCAACCGCTCGCCCGCGTAGTAGGGGTTCGGCGTGAGCGTCCCGAACGCGGCGATCCCGGATGCCACGAGGCCGGTGCCGTAGGCACTGGTGCCGTCCCAGCTCACCCGGTAGATGTTGCCGGAGGAGAGGAACAGGTCGTCCGCGATCGGGGTCGCACCCCCACCCGGGCCGTTCGCGGTGCCGTATTCGGGCGCCGTGCGCACGTCGTTGTCGGGCAGGCGGAGGATGCGCGCAGACCCGACGGTCGAGCGGTACGGCAGGAAGAATTTGTTCGACGAGCCACTGCCCGCGTCGTGCGAGATGAGCTGGCCCGCCTGGGCCACGTCGGTGGCCACGGCCACGCCGCCCCGGTAGAGGGAGGAGCCCGAGAGGAAGAGGTCGGCCGCGAGGGGCGTCGCCCCCGACGGCGTGCCGCTGACGGCCGTCAGTGTGCCCGCGCTGGTGCTGAACACCGCCGCCGAGCCGTCGCTGCGCCGCACCGGCAGCAGGAAGGTGGAATTGCCCGAGGGCGACTCGACGAGCCTGCCCACCGCTGAGATGCCGGTGGCCACCGCTCCGGTGCCCGACTTGTACAGCACGCCGCCCGCGAGGAAGTAGTCCAGGCCGACGGGCGTCGATCCGACCGGCACGCTCGTGACGTTGGCGAGGCCGCTCGGCGAGGTGAGGATGCGGGCATCGGATGCCGTCAACGAGGCCGACGCGCTCGCGGCCCCCGACGACGACGCCGACAGCGTGCCGGTCGCACCGTTGCCGGGCACGTGGATCGTGCCGCACGACACCGACCCGTCGGAGCCGGTGACCACGGTCGCGGAGGTGCCGCCCCCGTCGAAGGTGTAGCCGCCGGAGAGCTGCAGGGCGATGGTGACCCCGACCGCGGCCGCTGCGCCGTTCGCCGCCCTGACGACGGCCGTGGTGATCGTGCCGCACGTGACGCCGGAGTACGACGCCGCCGAGAACGAGAGGGTCGTGCCCGAAGCGGCGAAGGCCGGGGTCGCGGCGACGAGGGCCACCGCCGGCACCGCCCAGGCGGCGCCGTGAAGGATCACCCGACGGGAGGGGTGGGCGGGGAGGTGGAGCGGGCGATCGACGGAGTGTCGCACAGGTCGTCCTTCCTGACGGGCCGGTGGGCGTCACGGCTGAGGACCCACGACGTGCGGGTGACGATTCCCTATGCGTCGGCGAGGGACGCGCTGAGAAGACGGTTCCCGAAGGGGGTGAAAGCCTGAGACGTCGGCATCCGGTCGCCGTTCTCCGCGGATCGGATCGCGGAGACGATGGTGCGGCCGATCAGGGCGATCGGCTCGTGCTCACCCGGGATCTCACCTGCCCGAGGCTCGCCAGGGCACGTCATGCGCCCCCGGTAGACTTCAGCCAGTGTCCAGAACCCGAGCCGAAGCCGCGTACCTGCGCTCGGCGACCGCGTTCAAGAACCCCACGCTCGACCTGCTGCACGGGCGGTTCGCCCCGTTCGTCGTCGCCGTACTGTCGGTCGTGTTCACCCCCGACCGCCCCGCCGTCGCGGTCGCCGACGCCCACGTCGAGGTCGCCGAGGCGATCGACGAGCTGCGCGCCGCGGGCATCGACAGCGACGACGACCGCCGCATCCCCGCCGGCACCGCGCGCGAGATCTGCCGCGGGTGGGTGCGCGTGGGCTGGCTGAGTCTGCAGATCGAGGACGACGTCGAGGTCTACCGGCTGTCCGCCCACGCCGTGGGCGCCCTCGAGATCGCCGGTCGCGCAGGCGGCGGCCGTGCCCGCGTCTCGCGCTCGCGCGTGCGCACCCTGCTCGATGCGGTCGAGCGGCTCGCGCGCGACGCCGAGAGCGACCCCGCCCGGCGCCGAGAGGCGCTGCTCGAAGAACGCGCCGCCCTCGATGCCGAGATCGCCGCGCTCGACGAGGGTGTCGTCGAACCGCTCGACGACGATCACCTGCTCGAAGAGGCCGAGAACGTCATCCACCTCGCGCGGGAACTGCCGGCCGACTTCTCGCGCGTGGCCGAGTCGATCACCGCGATGCAGCGCGACGTGGTCGCCGAGTTGCGACGCGACGTGCGCCCCACCGGCGAAGTGCTGCGCGAATACCTCGAGCGCGGGCGCCAGGTGATGCAGGCGACCCCCGAGGGGCGGGCGTTCCAGGGCGCCCTGCGCCTGATCGGCGACCCCGAGAACATCGACGACCTCACCGACCAGCTGCACGCCGTGCTCACCCAGCCGTTCTCGCGCCTGATGACTCCCGAGCAGCGCGGAGAGCTCGACGCGATCGCGAGGCGCGTCGAGGCCGGCGTGCAGGAGGTGCTCACCGCGCAGCGACGCGCCTCGCACGTCATCACCGCGCAGGTGCGCACGCACGACCCGATCCGCGACCGACAGGTCGACGACCTGCTGCGCGGCGTCATGGCGGGCCTTCACCGCTGGAGCCAGACCCGCTCCCCCGGTCGCGTCGAGCCCGTGCGCACGTTGCCCCTCGCCGACATCGGGCACCTGCGCCGATCCCTCAGCGACGTGCGTCCTCCCGGGGCGCCGGAGCCCTTGGCATCCGGAGACTCCGACGTCGAGTTCGTCGACGCCGACACGCGCGCGTGGGGCGGCCCGCACTACGCCGAGCTCGAACAGTACGTCGCATCGCTCGCCGAAGGCTTCGACCTCGCGACCGCTTTTGCGGGAGCGGATGCCGAGACGCGTCGCCCCGTCGACCTCGTGGGCCTGCTCGAGATCGTGCACCGCGACGGCCTCGTCGAGCACGACGACGTCTCGATCGTCGAGGCCGTTCGCCCCGACGGGACGACCCGGCGCTTCGCCTTCGGGGCGGTCTCCGCCCAGCTCCACACAGAAACGGATGCCGATGACTGACGTCGACGCTCCCTCCGGCGGGGACGACAGCCCCGCGTTCATCGCGCCGGTCGCGATGGAGAACGACCCCGACGCGCTGTTCGCGGGCGACCGCGGCACGCTCGACGCCGACGTGCGACGCGTGCTCGTGCGCATCCTGCAGCGGCGCTTCCTCGTCGCCGAGAGCTCCCCCGCCGAGTGGAAGCTGCTGCTCGAGCACCAGCAGATGATCGAGTCGCGCCTGAACGACCTGTTCGTGCGCCTCGTCGTCGACCACGCCCGCGGCGTCGCCTACAAGGAGCAGGTGCGCAGCGACGAGCTCGACGTGCCGATCCTGTTGAAGGACGAGGCGTACTCCCGCGCCGAGACGCTGGTGCTCGTCTACCTGCGCACGGTGTTCCAGCGCGAGACGACCGCCGGCACGGCATCCGCCCGCGTCGATGTCGAAGAGGTCGAGCAGACGGTTCTCACCTACTTCAGCGAGACCGACGGCACCCGCGCGAGCCAGCAGCGGGCCGTCCGCACCGCGATCGCGCGCCTCGATCGCGAGGGAATCATCGAAGAGGAGTCCGAGGGGCGCTACCGCATCGGGCCGCTCATCGAGATCGTGCTCAGCGCCGAGGTGCTGCGCGATCTGCAGCGGTGGTTGGAGGAGCAGGTGGCGGATGCCGCGGCATCCGCCCTAGCCGACACGCTCGAGGAGGAACTCGTATGACCATGCTCGAGACGCTGTTCGGGCTGATCCCCGCCGCCTCCCGCGGGCAGCAGTGGGTCGCCGAAGACCTGCAGCTCATCAACTGGGGCGGGTACGACGGCACGCACCGCGTGCGCTTCGCGCCGACCGCGACGCTGCTGTGCGGCGGCTCGGGCTCGGGCAAGTCCACGCTCATGGACGCGTACGTCGCGCTGATGATGCCGCACACGACCCCCTTCAACGGCGCCTCGAACGGCGCTGTCGTGGGTCGCCCGCGCGGCCAGGAGCAGCGCAACATCCTCTCGTACGGCCGCGGCAAGCTCGACGAGTCGCGCACCGACGAGGGCACCAAGGTGCGCGTGCTGCGCGGCGACGGCGTCGATACGTGGACCGCGATCGGCATGACCTGGGCCGATCACGACGGTGCGCGGTTCACCGCGGTGCGGGCCTGGTACTTCCCCGCCGCCGCCCGCACGCTCGACGACGCAGTCAAGGTGCGCGCGACCGTGCACGGGGCGTTCGACCTGCGCCGGCTCGAGCGGGCGGCGCAGAGCCACCTCTCCGACTCCGCGGTGCGGGCGACCGGCCTCGACACCCTCGCCACCGACCGCGAGTTCTCGGCGCGACTGCACGCCGTGCTCGGCATCGGCGCGGCGGGGGCGGGAACCAAGGCGATGAGCCTGCTCGCACGCATCCAGGCCGGACAGCAGATCACCACCGTCGACGACCTCTACAAGCGCATGGTGCTCGAAGAGCCCGAAACGCTCGCCGTGGCCGACGCGGTCGTCACGCACTTCGACGGACTCGAGTCGACGCGCACGCGCATGCTCGAGGCCCGCCAGCAGGTGCGGGCCCTGCAGCCGATTCGCGGCATGAAGACGCGCATCGACGACGCCGCCGAGCGCCTGCGCCTGATCGACGCGCTCGGACGCTTCGGCGACCCCGAGTCGCGCGCCTCGCTCTGGCGCGCGCAGCGCCGGGTCGACCTGCTCGAAGCGGTCGAGGCCGAGCTGCGCGACCGCACGCACGCCACCGACGCCCTGGTTCGCGAGCGCCAAGCCCTCGCCGACGCGGCCGAGGCCGAACGCGAAGGCCTCGGCGACGTGCTGCGCGCGGCCGGCGGCGACCGCCTCGACGCGGCGCAGCGCGAGCTGCGGACCCTCGAGCGGCGCCTGGCCGGCATGCAGCGCAACCGCGAGCGGTTCGAGGCGGCCCTCGCCGTGCTCTCGGTCGAGGTCGCCACCGAGAAGCAGTTCGACGCGCTCGTCGCCGAGGCGCGTCGTACCCTCGCCGACACGGATGCCAAGAGCGCGGTGCGCGATGCCTTCGTCGCCGCCAGCAGCCGGCACACCGACCTGCGCCAGCAGCTCGCCGCCCTCGAGGCCGAGCACCGTCGCACGCAGACCCGCGACGACAACATCCCCCCGCGCCTTCACGAAGCGCGCGAAGCGCTGGCCGAAGCCGCGGGACTCACCGCCGCCGAGCTGCCCTTCGTCGCAGAGCTCGTCGACGTGCGCACCGAGTTCGAGCCGTGGCGCGGGGCGTTCACCCTCGCCCTGGGCGGATTCGCGACGACGCTGCTCGTCGACGCCGCACACCTGGCCTCGTTCCGCTCCGCGATCGACGGCGTGCGCCTCGGCGAGCGTCTGCGTTTCGAGGGCGTGCCGACCGACCTGCCCGAGCGCGGGGCGCTGGACCCGGCGACCCTGCCCGGCCGCCTGGAGTTCCGCTCCTCGCCCTTCACCGGCTGGCTGCAGGACCGCCTCGAGCAGCAGTTCGCCTTCGTGTGCGTGGATGCCGCATCGGAGCTCTCGCAGCACCGCATGGCGCTCACGATCTCGGGCCAGACGAGCCAGGGTGCCCGCGGCGCCCACGGCGGGTCGGCTCGACAGAGCATTCTCGGCTTCTCGTCGCGCGTGCGCCTGACCGAGCTCGGCGAGCAGATCGTCACCGTGCGCCGCGACCTGACCTCGGCCACGGCCGCGGTCGACGAGGCCGCCGCCGCCCTCGACGCCTTCGACGACCGACGCGGCGCCCTCGAGAAGATCGCGGATCTGTCATGGGACCAGGTCGACGTGGCATCCGTCGAACGCGATCTCGACCGCTGGAACGAAACGGTCGTCGAAGTCACCGCGGGAAACCCCCGCATCGCCGAGCTGCAGGAGCAGATCTCGGGCGCGAAGGCCCGCGTCGCGCGCCTGCGCGAAGAAATCGGCGGAGCCAAGACCGAGCAGCAGGCGCTCGCCGCGCGCTGGGCCGAGATCACCGACGACGTGGATGCCGCGCAGATCCTGCTCGAACGGGCCGACGACCGCGAGATGACGCTCACCGACGACGAGGTCGCGTACCTCGACGGGCTGTTCGTGGCGCCCTCCGGCGATGACGTCTCGCCCTCGCAGCGGCTCGCGCGGTTCGACGCGGCCCTCGAGTCGGCGTCGAAGCGCCTGCTTGAGGAACAACGCGCGGCGCAGGAGACGTGGAGCGATCAGCGCGAGAGTCTCCGCCGCACGATGACCGCGTTCACCGACCGGTGGCCCAGCCCCAACCTGCTCGCCGACCCCGACGAGGCGCTCGGTGACTTCGAGCGGATCCTCAGCGAGCTCGAGGCCAGCGGCCTGCACGAGCTCGAAGCGGAGTGGCGCGACTCCTTGCTGCGGCTGTCGGGCAACGACCTCACGAGCCTCGACTCCGCGCTCACGCGTGCGCTGCGCGAGATCCGCGAGCGCATCGCCCCGATCAACGACATCATGCAGGACCTGCCGTTCTACGACGACGAGCACCGCCTGCAGATCGTGCCGCGCGAGAGCCAGTCGGAGGTGCGCAAGCGCTTCCGCCGCGAGCTGCGCGACGTGCGCGCGGCGATCGACTCGGCAGGCTCCGACGAGGAACGCGAGGCCGTGTACGGGCGCATGGCGCGGTTGATCAACCGCATCCGCCCCACCGCCCCCGACTTCGCCGACCTCGTCGACGTGCGCAACCACGTGCGGGTCAGCGCCGAGCGCTTCCGCGCCGACACCGGCGAGCACGTGGCGCTGTACGACCACATCGGCGAGAAGTCGGGCGGTGAATCGCAGGAGCTGATCGCCTTCATCGTCGGCGCCGCCCTGCGGTATCAGCTCGGCGACGCGGGGTCGGAGCGCCCGCGCTACGCCCCCGTCTTCCTCGACGAGGCGCTCATCAAGGCCGACGCGCACTTCACCAAGCGCGCGATCGGCGCCTGGCGCGGGCTCGGCTTTCAGCTCGTCATCGGCGCGCCGAACGACAAGTACAGCGCGATCGAGCCGCACGTCGACGTCGAGTACGACATCCTCAAAGACACCCGCGGGCGCTCGTGGGCGAAGGCGAAGGTGGCGCTGCCGGCGTGAGCTCGGGCTGATCCGTGGCGCAACCTCAGCGGATCGGACAACCTCCGTCGGGTTGGGGGTCACGCGGCTGAGGTTGCGCGGATCGCGGAGGGTGCGAGGCGTGCACAGTCCTCGGGCGCGACCACAACCTCAGCGGACCGCACAACCTCCGTCGAGAGGGAGGCTCCGCGGCTGAGGTTGCGCGGATCGCGGAGGGTGCGAGGCGTGCACAGTCCTCGGGCGCGACCACAACCTCAGCGGACCGCACAACCTCAGTCGAGATGGCGGCTCCGCGGCTGAGGTTGCGCTGATCGCGGAGTGTGCGGAACGCGCTCAGCCCTCTCGGGCGCGGAGCGCATCGTCGACGCCGCGCAGGGCGACCGGGCCGGGGCCGTTCAGCTCCGCCCGCGCCGAGGGAACGTCGCGAAAGTAGCGCACCACGGTGGCGACCCGGTTGGGGTCGGACCCGAGTGCGAGCATCGGCGCCTCGACGCGCGGACCGGCACCGTATGGCAAAACAGCGAACAGGGCGACGACGGCGACGAGCCAGGTGGGCCGCCGACCGTTCGGGAAGACCGGGATGCGCGGGTCGGTGGACGGAAGTCGAGGAGAGACGGCGACGATCCCCATGGTCACCCCTCGTCGGCGCGAGTGACCTGAGACATTGCGGATTCCCCCTCTGCGCACCGTCCGGACAGACTACCGATCGGCCGGGATCGCCCGCGCGCGGGCGTGGCGGGGGCTCGCGGCGGAATTGCCGCCCTCGGGAATGTCCGCGACCCTCTCTACGCTGTGCTCAGGGGCACGGCGGAAGGCGGCAGGCATGCAAGGACTCGAGATCACGGTTCTGCTGGGATTGGCGATGCTCGTGGGCACCGTCCTGGCTCCCCGACTGCGCGTGGCGACACCGCTCGTGCTGCTCGTCATCGGCCTCGCGCTCGGCTTCATCCCCGAGCTCCGCCAGATCGAGCTGCCACCCGAGACCGTGCTGCTGCTGTTCCTGCCCGTCATGCTGTTCCGCGAGGCGTGGACCACGTCGCTGCGGTCGGTGCGTCGCTCGCTGCGCTACATCATTCCGATGAGCACTCTGCTCGTCGTGGCATCCGCCTTCGCCGTGGCCGGGGTCGCGACGTTGATGGGTGTGCCGTGGGAGGCCGCGCTCGTGCTGGGTGCTGCGGTTGCCCCGCCCGACGCCACGGCCGTCGCCGCCCTCGGCCGACTGCTGCCCGCCAAGACCTTCATGAAGCTCAAGGCCGAGAGCCTCACGAACGACGGCACCGCCCTCGTGCTCTACGCCATCGCCGTCGCGCTGCTGCTCGGCGACCAGATCACCCCGCTGCAGATCACCGGCATGGTGCTGCTGTCGTACCTCGGCGGAGCCGCCGCGGGCATCGCCGTGGCCGCCGCGGCGTTCTTCGCCCTGCGGCGCATGCAGTCGACCCTGACGATCAACCTCACGATGGCGCTGGTGCCGTTCGTGTCGTTCTTGATCGCCGAGCTCATCGACGCCTCCGGTGTGCTCGCCGTCGTGTTCGCCGGCCTCATCATGGCGTGGGTGTCGCCGCGCATCACCACGGCCATGTCGAGAAGGGCGGCGGATGCCACCTGGCCCTTCGGCGTCTACCTCCTCAACGGCGCCCTCTTCGTGCTCATCGGGCTCGAGGTGCAGCTCGTGCTGCACGAGATCTCGGGGTCGGAGATCGGCATCCTGCTCCTGGTGACCGTGGCCGCCTGGATCGCCCTGTTCGTCGTGCGTTACCTGTTCCAGTGGCTGTTCTCGCCGTTCTCGCGTCCCGCCGCCGGATCGTCGCGGTCGCTGCGGCATCGATCGCGCATCGTGTGCACCGTGGCCGGGTTCCGCGGAGCGGTGTCGCTCGCCATCGCCCTGTCGGTGCCGGTCACCACGGCCGCGGGCGACCCGGTGGCCGGGCGCGACGCGATCGTGTTCGTCACGGCGGGTGTCATCGTGCTCACCCTGCTCGTGCAGGGGCCACTGCTGCCGGCGGTCATCAAGTGGGCGAAGCTGCCCAACGACGACGCCGCGATCGAGGAGTACGAACTCGCCGAGCGCGCGATCTCGGGAGCCGCGCTGTCTGCGCTCGACGACCTCGCGGTCGAGCACGGCATCAGCGACCGGGTGCGCGACCGCGCACGGCGCGAGGGGTACGAACGCCTGGAGCTCGCCAACGCGCGCGCCGTCGCCCGCCAGCGGGCGATCGAAGAGCGTGACCTCGCCGAGCTCGACGCCTCGTTCGACGACGACAGCTCGGCGACGGGGCCGCTCCCGCCCGAGGCACCCGAGTCCGACAAGCGCAACGCCGACCGCGCCTCGTCGGGCACCGATGACGAGGGCACGGCCTTCACCGGTCCCCTGCAGATGATCGCCGTCAGCGACGACATCGACGTGACGCAGCGCTCGCCTCTGCTGCGGCACAAGGAGGCGCAGCGGCTGCGGCTCGCGATCCTCGACCGCAAGCGCGAGGTGCTCCTGCGCCTGCGCCGCGAGGGCACGATCGACGACCTCGTCGCGCGCAAGATCCTCGCCGGTCTCGACCTGGAGGAGATCCGCACGCGGGGGCTCGAGAAGGCGAGCGACTAGCCCCAGCGGGGCGATCGGACCCTGCTCCCGCCACCCGGCGGCATCCGCGCGCCCGGTTGCTGCAGCGGTTGGTCTGACGGCCCGTCGCCTCGTGGTCGCCTAGGCGAGCACCAGCTCGATGTTGCGATGGTCGCGGAACACCCGCAGCACCAGCTCGAAGTACGTCTCGCCCCGACCCGCGTTGAGGGCGTCGAGCGCCCGCTGCGCGGGGCCCGCGGCGTACACCTCGGGGCGTTCCAGCTTCGCCCGGTAATACTCCCGCGTGGCCTCGACGCCGAGCGCGTCGCGCGCGACCTCGGCGTCGCGCCACACCACCCGCATCGGCTCGGCCCCGCGCAGCACGCCGAACCCGCCGTACAGCAGGTCGTCGAGCGCGTCGAGGCTCTCGCCGAGGGTCCAGTCCTCGTCGGGCATGAAAACGCGGTTCAGTTCGACGTAGAGCGACGGGATGCCGTGCACCGCCGCTCCGTCGATCTCGAAGGTCGGCCGGGTCATGGCATCCGCGTTCCCGACGTCGCGAAGGCCGCGGGGGTCACGCCCAGCACCCGCCGGAAGTGTCGCGTCAGGTGCGATTGATCGTGGAAGCCTGCGCGCACGGCCGCCTCGGCGGGGCGCACGCCGTCGACGAGCAATCGGCGCGCCGTGTCGACGCGACGCGTCACGAGGTAGCGGTGGGGAGCGATGCCGTAGGCCTGCGAGAACACCCGGACGAGATGGCTCGGATGCGCGTTCAGTTCGCGCGCCGCGTCGGCGAGGGTGAACGACTCGGTGGTGCGGTCGTCGAGCAGCGCGCGCAGACGCCGCGCGAGCGGGACATCGGGCACCGTGGCGAGCCCCGCCCCGGCGTGCACGCGCACGGCCGCGCGCACCGCGAGCAACCAGTGCTCGGCGGCGAGCTCGTCTCCCGGATGCCGCAGGGCGGCGTGCACGCGCCGTGCCGCGGTCATGGCCTGCGGGTCGGCCAGGGTCGGGCGCCGCGCAATCTGCGCCGCCGTCTCGCTCGAGAGCCACTCCCCACCGAGGTACAGCACGCGCTTGCGATAGCCCTCGCCCACGCGGGCGGAGCGTCCGTCGTGCGGGATGCCCGGCGGCAGCACGGTCACCGCGGACGGAGCCGCATAGTGGGCACCTCCGTCGAGCGCGTACGAGACGACTCCGCGGTCGACGAGCATGACGGCCCAGTCGTCGTGCGTGTGCACCGGGTAGGCGTGGTCGAGCTCGGCGTGGTAGCTCTCACGGAGCAGCGGCACCTCGGGATGCCATGCCCGCACGCGATCGACCATGTGAGAAACGTACAAGACCCCACCGACACCGCCGCCCGATGCTGGAGGGGTGAGTGATGAGAACACCGTCCCCCTGTTCGACACCAAGGTGATCGTGATGCTGCGCGACGACCTCGCCCCCTGGCAGAAGCTGAACGTCACCGCGTTCCTCATGTCGGGGATCGCAACGAGCGCGCCAGATCTGGTCGGCGAGCCGTATCTCGACGCCGACGGCACGACCTACCTGCCGATGCTGCGGCAGCCGGTGATCGTCTTGAGCGGTGACGCCGAGACGCTGACCAAGGCGCGAGCCAAGGCGGCCGCGCGCGACGACGTCGCCCTCGCGGTCTACACGCGCGAGCTCTTCGCCACCTCCCACGATGCGGCGAACCGGGCGGCGGTGGCCGCGGTCGCGGCATCCGATCTCGATCTCGTCGGCATCGCGATGCGCGGCCCGCGCAACGCCGTCGACCGCATGGCGAAAGGCGCCACCGCCCACGCGTGACGGGAGTTCACTCCCCCGGAACGAGCAGCCCGCTCTCGTAGGCCGCGATCACCAGCTGAGCGCGGTCGTGGGCGCCGAGCTTGAGCATCGTGTTCTTCACGTGGGTCTTCGCGGTGTGCGGCGAGATGAACAGCGCGGCCGCGACCTCGTCGTTCGACCGGCCGCGCGCGACGTGCAGCAAGACCTCGCGCTCGCGCTCGGTCAGCATCGCCAGCGACGGCGCATCCCGTGGAGCCGTCGGCTCGACCCGGCGCACGTACCTCTCGATCATCGCCCGGGTCGCCACGGGCGACAGCAGCGCACCACCGTCGTCGACCGCGAGCACCGCGTGCACGATCTCGTCGGGCTCGGCTCCCTTGCCGATGAAGCCGCTCGCGCCCGCCCGAAGGGCCGCGACGACGTAGTCGTCTTCCTCGAACGTGGTGAGGATGAGCACGCGCGTCTCGGCGAGGGCGGGGTCGGCGCAGATCAGACGAGTGGCCTCGATACCGTCCAGGCGCGGCATGCGGATGTCGCACACCACCACGTCGGGCCGCAGCGATCCGGCGAGCGCGACCGCTTCTTCCCCGTCGACGGCTTCGCCTACCACCTCGATGCCGGGCGCGGCATCGAGAAGGTCGCGCACGGCCGTGCGGATGAGGGCTTGGTCGTCGACCACGAGCACGCGGGTCATCGGACACCTCCGGGGGTGACGGCGAGGGGAAGGCGGGCGGCGAGACGGTAGCCGCCGGGGGCGAGCCCGGCATCGAGGTGACCGCCCACCGACTCGACGCGTTCGCGCAGACCGACGAGACCGAAGCCGGAGGGAGAGGCGGTCTCGGGCGTGCGGTCGAGGGGGTTCGTGACGACGATCTCGATCTCGTCGCCGTCGCGGCGCAGCAGCACGTGCGCGCGACGTGCGGTGCCGTGCTTGAGGGCGTTGGTCAGTCCCTCCTGCACGACGCGGTAGGCGACGATGTCGACCGAGAGGGGCAGCGAGTCGGCCGGGTCGTCGCGGTCGAGCTCGTCGCGGACGACGACGTCCCATCCCGCGACGCGCACCGACTCCACGACGTCTCCGAGGCGCGCGAGGCCGGGCTGCTCGCGCGGAGCGGTTTCGTCGGGCGCGCGCAGCACGGTGAGCAGGGATCCGATCTCGCTGAGCACGTCGCGCGAGGCGGTGCGGATGGTCGCCAGCGCCTCGCGGGCGCGCTCGGGCCGCGTCTCGAGCGTCGACGACGCCACTCCCGCGTTCAGGCTGATGACCGAGATGCGGTGCGCGACGGCGTCGTGCAGGTCGCGCGCGATGCGCAGCCGCTCCTCGGTGACCCGGCGTCGGGCCTCGGCCTCGCGCGTCTGCTCGGCGCGGCGGGCGCGTTCGATCACGGCCTCGACGTAGGCGCGGCGGGAGCGAGCTGCGTCGCCCAGCGCGCCCGCGAGCGTCACCATCAGCCCGACCTGCAGGAACCGGGTGTCGAGCCCCGTCGTGAGCTCGATCACGATGCTCACCCCGACCAGGCCCACCACCGCCGGGATCGCCACCGGGGCGGCCTCGCGCCGAGTGAGCCGGTCGGCCATGCCGTAGGAGGCGATCACCATCGACAGCGCGGCCCCGGGCAGCAGCGTGCCGAGCACGAGCGCCGTGACGTACAGCGCGATGCACGCCAACAGCACCGTGCGCGGCCAGCGCCGCCGCAACGGCAGCAGCAGCGCGGGCACGACCGCGATCGCGAACACGAGCGGGCTCGACGGGCGCAGCTCGGGGAACGGCACGGGGGCGAAGACCGGCGCGATCACGAGGATCGCGGCGACGACATCGAGCAACCACGCGCGACCGGCGGGGATCAGACGCGGCGCGGAGTCCGTCGTCGGGTCGGGTCGCATCGTCCCAGTCTGACGCGCACGCGAGCGTCTGACCATCGCCCGGTGGGGGCAGACGAGATCTCCCCCCACCGGGGTATGCCCGCACCCCCGCGGAGCGACGCGGCAGCGGGCCCGCGCGACGACAGTGGAGCCATGACCACCGAACCTCCTCCCCCGCTCTTCTCCGTCGTGGATCTGCACAAGTCGTACGGCCGCGGCTCGGCGCGCTTCGACGCGCTGCGCGGAGTGTCGCTCGACATCCGACGCGGTGAGAGCATCGCGATCGTCGGCAAGAGCGGCTCGGGCAAATCCACCCTCATGCACCTGCTCGCCCTCATGGACGCCCCCACCACCGGCTCGGTGATCTTGGAGGGCACGGATGCCGCGACCCTCCGCGGTCGCCGGCTGAACCGCACCCGCAACAAGACGTTCGGCTTCGTGTTCCAGCAGTTCTTCCTCACCCCGAACGCCTCCGTGCTCGACAACGTCGTGCTGCCGCTGAAGATCGCAGGAGTCGGCCGGGCCGAGCGCAAGCGCCGAGGACTCGCGGCCCTGGCCGAGCTCGACATGCAGGACAAGGCCAAGAACAAGGCCACGGCCCTCTCGGGTGGCCAGAAGCAGCGCGCGGTCATCGCCCGCGCCCTCGTCAACGACCCGCAGGTGATCTTCGCCGACGAGCCCACGGGCAACCTCGACACCGCCACCGGCGCCGTCGTCGAAGACATCTTGTTCCGCCTCAACCGCGAGCACGGCATCACCCTCATCGTCGTCACGCACGACGAAGACCTCGCCGCGCGCTGCGATCGCCGCGTGCAGATCCGCGACGGCGTGATCGTCGCCGAAGAACGGAGCGCGGCATGAGGACCACCGACCTCGTCGCCACCGCGGCGGCCAACACGTTCCGCTCGAAGACCCGCACGATCCTGACGGTCCTCGCGATCTTCGTCGGCGCGTTCACCCTCACCCTGACCAACGGGCTCGGCACGGGCATCAACCGCTTCATCGACGACACCGTCTCGGCGATCGGCGCCGGCGACGTGCTCACGGTGACCAAGACGAGCACGAGCGACGCGGCATCCGGAGCCCCTCAGAAATACGATCCCGACTCGGTCTCCGGCGGCACCACGAACCCCGGTCGACCGGGCGCGAGCACGGCGGTCTCGGCGCTGACGGATGCCGACATCTCGACCATCGAGGGCCTGTCGGGCATCGAGCGGGTCGTGCCGGCGAAGGCCGTGAAGATCGACTACGTGCAGTACGACGGCGGGCAGCCCTACGTCGCATCGGCAGGGTCGCTCATCGGCGGACAGACCCCGCAGCTGTCGGCCGGAACGGCGCCCGACGGTTCAAGCTCGGCCCTGCAGACGGCGATCCCCGAGTCGCTCGTCACGCCGCTCGGGTTCTCGAGCGCCGACGACGCGGTCGGGGCCACCCTCACCGTCGCCGTGTCGGATCCCGTGCGCACCCCGCACCTCGTCGAGGCGACGATCACCGGCGTCACCGAGGGGGCGTTCGCCAACGCCACCTCGCTCACCACCAATCCCGCCCTCGAAGACGCCCTGTTCGCCGCGCAGAACACCGGCGTGCCCTCCGATCAGCTCGATCGGTACGCCAGCGCAAGCGCCTTCGTGTCGCCGACGGCCACCGCGGCGCAGATCGACGAGATCAAGACGACGCTCACGGATGCCGGATACACCGGCCAGACCGTCTCGGATCAGCTGGGCACGTTCAAGGCCGTGATCGACGGCATCGTGCTGGTGCTGAACGCGTTCGCGGTGATCGCGTTGCTGGCGGCGAGCTTCGGCATCGTCAACACCCTGCTGATGTCGGTGCAGGAGCGCACCCGCGAGATCGGGCTGATGAAGGCGATGGGCATGGGCAGCGGGCGGGTGTTCTCGCTGTTCAGCCTCGAGGCCGTGTTCCTCGGACTGCTGGGCAGCCTGATCGGGGCCGCGGTGGCGATCGCGGTCGGCACGGCCGTGAGCGCTCAGCTCGGTCAGAGTCTGTTCAGCGATCTGCCGGGGCTGCAGCTGATCGCGTTCGATCCGACGTCGATCCTGGTCACGACGGTGGCGATCATGGCGATCGCGTTCCTGGCCGGCAGTCTTCCTGCGGCGCGAGCTGCGCGGGCGGATCCCGTGGAGTCGCTGCGCTACGAGTGATGGCGGTTCCGTGAACGCGAGAGGGCCGGATGCCATGGCATCCGGCCCTCTCGTATCGAACCCCGTGACGGGGGTTCCGGACGACTACTCGCCGCCGTTGATCACCGACAGATACGACCCGAAAGGACGTGCGGTGTCGGAGGCGGCGAAATCGTCGGCGATGCCCTCGTGAGGCGCGTTCTCGTTCTGCATGTGTCGAGTGTGGACGAGCAGGGCGGATCGCGAACGGTCCTTGACACAAACCATACGTTTCACCTAGCTAACTACTCAAGAGTCTAGGGTTCGGTCGGACAACCGGCGGTGAAGCGCTGATCTGGCCGATACCAGAAACGGATACCCAGATGACGCATAGGAGAAAGATCAGTACTACCGGTCTTTCGGGGGCTACGGTTCCCTCGAAGGGGGAAGACCGTGACTCGACCTCGCACTGTGACACACGTGTACTCGCTCGGCGGCGGCTGGGAGAAGACCTCCCACGAGACCTTGACCCCGGAAGTGGCCGAAGAGCTGCGCCATCAAGGATTCACCATGGTCCGGGCGCGCCGCGGCATGTTCGACAGCCGCGAGATCTCGCTGCGCGACTACCCGCCGCAGCGCACAGGCTCACCGGTCCTGCCGAGCTGACGGCGTCGCACGGCTCAGGTGGTCGCAGCCTCGGCTGACGGGGCGAACACGATGATCGCCGCCCCCACCAGCGCGACCGCTGAACCGACGTAGTCCCATGTCGTCGGCTTGAAGCCGTCGACGACGATGCCCCACGCCAGCGATCCCGCGACGAACACCCCGCCGTAGGCGGCGAGCACCCGGCCGAAGTGGGCGTCGGGCTGCAGCGCCGCGATGAACCCGTACGCGCCGAGGGCGACGATGCCGAGAAGCGCGAGCCACCACCCGCGGTTCTCGCGCACGGCCTGCCAGATCAGCCAGGCTCCCCCGATCTCCGCCACGGCGGCGAGCAGGAAGAGGACGATGATGCGTGCGGTGGTCACCCCACCATTGTGGGCGACTCGCGATCCGGCCGATACACCACCGAAAGGGGGACAGATTCTTCTGCGACCTCGGCGTAACGTTGGCCACCCGCTCCGATGACGTAGCCCCGAGGGATTTCCGTCAGGAGAACACCATGACTCGTCCGCGCACCGCCACGCACGCCTACCGCATGCCCGGAGGCTGGCAGAAGCTCCCCCACCACGCGCTCACCCCCGACTACGCCCGCGACCTCCGCGATCAGGGCTTCACGATCGTCCGTGCCCGACGCGGATGGAACGACTCCCGCGAGCTCTCGCTCGCGCAATACGCCGCGGGGTCGGCATCCGGAACCGCCGCATGGGGCGACCCCGAGCTGAAGCCGTTCAGCGGCTGACCGCTCGACCCGACCATCTTTCCGCGGGGCTCCACCGGTAACGCCGGAGGGGCCCCGCTCTGTGCGAGGCCCCTCCGGGTGGTGGATCCGAGAACGTCAGGCGCGAGCGGCCGCCGAGGTCATCGGGCACTCGAACGGGTCGCGGGCGGCGAGCCCCACCCGGTTGAGGTACTGGATGACGATGCCGTACGACTGCAGCAGCGTGGTCTCGACGTAGGGCACGTCGAGGGTCTGGCTGTGCTCCTTGACGATGGCGCGGGCCTTGCTGAGGTGCGGGCGCGGCATGTTCGGGAAGAGGTGGTGCTCGATCTGGTAGTTCAGGCCACCCATGAGCCAGGTGGCCCACCAGCCGCCGGTGATGTTGCGCGAGGTGCGCACCTGCTTGCTGAAGAAGTCGAGCTTCGCGTCGGGGGCGATGACGGCCATGCCCTTGTGGTTCGGGGCGAACGAGGCGCCCATGTACAGGCCGAACACGGCGAGCTGCACGCCGACGAAGGCGAAGGCCATGCCGAGCGGCAGGAAGACGAACACCGGAGCCACGAAGATCGCGAATCGCAGGGCGATGAGGCCGAGCTCGGTCCAGCGACCCTTGACCGGCTCCTTCGAGAGCAGGTGGCGCAGACCGATGTAGTGGAGATTGGCTCCCTCGAGCGTGAGCAGGGGGAAGAAGGCCCAGCCCTGACGCTGGGTGATCCAGCGCTGCAGGCCGCGCGCCTTGGCGGCGTCGACCTCGATGAACGAGATCGTGTCGATCTCGATGTCGGGGTCTTTGCC
Source organism: Microbacterium sp. P26 (assembly GCF_023712585.1). Taxonomy (NCBI): domain Bacteria; kingdom Bacillati; phylum Actinomycetota; class Actinomycetes; order Micrococcales; family Microbacteriaceae; genus Microbacterium; species Microbacterium sp. P26. Next base: position 174,750 of record NZ_JAMAXZ010000001.1, read on the forward strand.
CACGCGGTTGGGGTTGGCGTGGTGGCGGGTGTGCTTCGAGGTCCACCACGACAGGCTCATGCCCACGACGCCGGCAGCGAGCCACAGCGCCAGACGGTCATTGGCCTTGCCCGAGGCGAAGATCTGCTTGTGCGCGGCCTCGTGGGCGAGGAACGCCACCTGCGTGAGCAGGATGCCGAGCGCAGCCGCGATGAGCAGCTGGAACCAGCTGTCGCCCAGCAGGACGAAACCGGTCACGCAGCCGGCGAAACCGAGGATGAGCACGGCGCCGACCATCGCGTAGAAGCGGCGGGCGCGGACCAGCAGGCCCGTTTCGCGCACGACCTGCGAGAGCTCGGTGTAAGCCTTCGCCATGGGCGGGAAGTCCGTCGTCCCCTTGTAGGTCTGACGGATCGGCCCCATCCGGGACTCGATGACGGGTGCAGCCATTGCGTGCTCCTCGGGTGGGGTGACCGTGTCGGCCCGAAGTCGAAGGCGGATGCCGAGGACTTGTTCGTGACGCTACGCGGGGCGTATGCGCGAAGGCGCATACCGCTCGACGCCGACCCCCGGAATCACGCGGATCGCGGCGGAAAGGAGGGGCGATTGCCCAGGCGATTGCCAGGCTCGGGGCCGCCCGGGGGTCGTATTCCAGGGTGGTGACGGTCAGTCACCCCAGCAACGCGTGAACCCTCTGACGCAGTGCCGCCGTCGCCTCTTCGCGGGAGCGCCCGACGCCCTCGTCGTTGAGCAGGTCTAGGGCGACCTCGACCAGGATCGCAGTGCTGAGGAAGAGGTCGGCCGCGACGACGCCCTGCCCGTCATCGCACGGCTGTCGTGCGGCGCGGATGGCCGCCGCGGGAGTGCCGAAGCGCTCACGCACGGCCGCACGCTCTTCGGGCGTCGCGTCCCAGAAAGGTCGTCCTGTTGCCGCAGCCCGATCGATCACGTTGATCAGGAACTCGCGAGCGTCTGTCTGTGCCACGTCGGTTGTTCGCGGCGGCGGGGCGGGTGGATGGCGGGGCGGACTACTGGTTTCGCGGGCGTGTACGCGGCCACGTCGGTGGGGGTCAATGGCTGGACGTACCGCGCACGCGAGCTGTTTCCTGGGCACATGGGGATGACGAATGCCGAGGTGAAGCGGATCGTGCTTCCGATCGTTCCGCTCTCCGCGCTGACGGTCGTCGGGTTCGTGCTCGCGGTGAACGGGATGTGGCTCCTCGCGATCATCGTCATCGCTGTCGCCGTCGTCTACCTCGTCTGGTTCGTTCGACGCGAGCGGAACCGCGACGCCGACGAGGCGCTGGCGCGTGCCGCTCGGTACGAGGCGGGCGAGTCGGATCAGGACCCCATGGATGCCACCTCGTGAACGCCGAGGATCGCGCGGCGGGTCTGCGTCGCCTCGACGAGGCCGAGGACCGATTGCTCCGGTCCACCATGAGCCTGGCCCGCTGGGACCCCGGTGCGCACGTGTGGCGGGAGAAACTCGATGCCGAACAGGCTCGCCTGCGTGAACAGCTCGGCCTACCACCGGCTCCGGGCGCCGGCGCCACGAGCAGCAGGGCCGGGTGGGTCATGCTCATCGTGTCGTGCGTGGTGATCGTGACGGTCCTCGCCGTGATCAATCTGGGATGACGCGGAGCGATACGGTCGGTGGCGATCGTGCGTGCGTCCTGCCGGTCGATCCGCGCGAAACGACGAAGGGCCGGAATCCCACAGGATTCCGACCCTTTTCCGTCGGGATGACAGGATTTGAACCTGCGACCCCTTGACCCCCAGTCAAGTGCGCTACCAAGCTGCGCCACATCCCGTTACCCGCGAGCGGGCAACTCCCCTATATTAGCCCCTCGCCGACAGTGCCGCGAACCAGCGCACGGCCCGGGCGTGTGGCCGCACCCTTGTCGATGTCGGACCCCCTCGCTACGGTCGCCGACATGACGATCGAGATCCTGCCTGCGACCTCCGACCGCTTCGATGACGCCGAGGTCGCGCTCGACAGCGGCGATGGTCCCGGATGCCAGTGCCAATGGTGGCTGCTCACCAACGCGGAGTTCGAGAAGAACTCCCGCGAGCAGCTCACCGAACGTTTCCGCACCGAGATGGAGGGCGAGCGGCCCCCGGGGCTCATCGCTTACGTCGATGGAGAACCGGCGGGATGGGTGCGCGTCGGCCCCCGCACCGATCAGGCGCGACTCCTGCGCACTCGCGACGTGACGGCCGCCACGGCCGAGCCGCTCGACGCCGACGATGTGTGGGCGGTGTCGTGCTTCGTCATCCGCACGGCCCACCGAGGTCAGGGGTTGATGAAGAAGCTGCTGGATGCCGCGGTCACGACCGCCCGCGACGCCGGGGCGCGGGTCGTCGAGGCGTACCCCCTCGACCCCGCCAACTCGAAAAGGTCGGCGAACCAGCTGTACCGTGGCACGGTTTCGGTGTTCGAGGACGCCGGCTTCGACGTCATCGATCGGCCCAAGCCCGATTGCGCGCTCGTCTCCCTGACGCTGCGCGACTGACCGCCCGACTTACGATGGAGGTTCGCCCACCGAGGACCTGACATGACCGATGCCCCCACCACCGCGCGCGTCGACGCGTGGCTCTGGGCCGTGCGCGTGTACAAGACCCGGTCCGCGGCGACGACCGCGTGCCGCGCCGGTCACGTGCGTGTCAACGGCGAGCGGGCCAAGGCTGCTCAGCCGGTGCGGCCGGGCGACGAGTTGCGGGTACGCATCCAGGGGTTCGACCGCATCCTCGTGGTCAAGAAGACCATCGCCAAGCGCGTCGGCGCGGCCCTGGTCGCGGAGTCCGTGGACGACCGCACTCCCCTGCCGCCGTCGAAGGAGAGCATGCCGTTCGTGCCCGTCCGCGACCGCGGCGCCGGACGCCCCACGAAGCGCGACCGGCGCGACATCGAGAAGCTGCGTGGCCGGGAGCTCGACTGAGCCGCGACCCAGCTCCGTAAGCGGAAACCTGGGTCCCTGAGCCTGTCGAAGGGACCGGAGGCTCCGACAAGCTCAGCCACCTCACCAACCGGAGGCTTCGACAAGATCAGCCACCTCACCAACCGGAAGCTTCGACAAGCTCAGCCACCTCACGAACAGGAGGCTTCGGCAAGCGCAACCACCTCCCGACCCGCGCGCGGGTCAGTCGAGCTGATCCAGCAACCAGCGGGCACCGTGGACGACCGCGCCGAACTCCTCGACGCGCGCCGCGAGCTCGCGGTCGCTCGTCACGACCACCACCGGTCGGTGCAGAGCCGCCAGCTCGCGAGCGACCGCCACGATCTCGTCGTCGCCCTCGCCCGGCGCGTGCCGCACCTCGATGGCGGGTGCGACGGGCTCCGCAGACCGGGCTTGCCCTTCGAGCACGGCGGTGACCGACGGGAACCAGCGCGTCGCGGAGAGCCCGAGTGCCTCGGCATCCACTCCCCGCTCGGCAAGTCGCGAGATCTTGGTGGCGAGACGGGTGGCGGCACCGGCGCGGTCTTTCCACCAGCCGTCGGGCACCGCGCCCATCACGTTCGCGACGTCGACGACGATCGCGGGTCGCGAGGCGAGGGCCGCGCGCAGGGCCGGCCACGAGTCCGCGAAACCCGGATGCAGCGGCAGGTCGTCGACCTGATCGACCGGAACCCACTCGAGCGCGACGCTCTCGGGGTCGCTGATCACCGGTTCGAACGGCGTCGTCACGTCGGCGACCAGCGTGGAATACGACCAAATGCCGAGGTCGAGCACGCTCTCGAACCGCGGGCTCACGGCATCCGCCGGGACTCCCGCCTCTTCCCCCGACTCGCGCAGCGCGCCGTCGTGGGCGGACTCGCCCTCGTGACGCGCACCGCCGGGCAGCGCCCAGGTGTCGCCGAAGTGACTCCACGACACGCGGTGCTGCAGCAGCACGCCGCGGACGGGATCGAGGGCCAGCAGACCCGCGGCACCGAAGCGGCCCCAGTACTTCTCGCCCGTGGGCGCGACGACCCACGCATCGCCGGGGTCACGGGGCCCGTGCGGACGCCGCGGTTCACCCGGGGCGGGAGGCTCGATCGTCATCCCCTCCAGCCTGGCACACCCGCCGCGTCGCAGCTCCGCCGCGCGTCACATCGCGCCTCGAACGCCGCCGCCGCGACACTGGATCGGTGGACTACGACCTCGACGACGACCCCGAACGCATTGACCGGGATGCCGTGTGGACCTGGCTGAGCACCGAGGCGTACTGGGGGCGCTGGCGCACCCGAGCCGATGTCGAGGCGCAACTCGACAGCGCGTGGCGCGTCGTTGCCGCGTACCACCGCGACAGTGGCCGGCTCGTGGGCTTCGCCCGCGCGATCTCCGACGGAGTCGGCTTCGCGTATCTCGCCGACGTCTTCGTGGTCGAAGGACATCGCGGTCACGGCCTGGGCAAGGCGATCGTCTCGCGCATGATCGACGAGGGTCCCGGCCCGCACTTCCGCTGGACGCTGTTCACCAGCGACGCGCACGGTCTGTACCGGCAGTTCGGTTTCGCCGAGCCCGACCGCACGGCGCTGGTGCGCCCCGCGGCTCCGGCCTGAGCCTGCCGAGACCCCGGGCGCGGCCGCACGAGACCCGCGAGACGGCAACTCGCTGACAAACCCGCGACAACCTGCAACGGTTTCGTCAGCGAGATGCAGTCTCGGCGAACTCCAGCGACCGCGCACCGACACCGCACCCTCGACACCCCGGCACCGCGCACCGCGCACCGCGCACCGCGCACGCGCGATCGCCCGCCGCTACGGCATCCGCCCCGCCCCGCACACGGCGAACGCCCCGACTCCACGCGGGGGCCGGGGCGTTCGGTCGACGGGCTCAGGCGTCGAAACGCGCGCCCTGCGGGTCAGACGGCAGGAGTTCGAACACCAGCAGGATGATGCCGCCGACGAGCGGAACGAAGGCGATGAACATCCAGAATCCGCTGCGGTTGCTGTCGTGCAGGCGACGGGCGAGAAGGGCGAGGTGCGGCACGATCGTCGCGAGGCCCCAGAGGAACAGCACGATCAGGAACACCAGGCCCAGGCCGCTCGGCGGCACCGGGTTGCCCGCAGCGTCGACGCCGCCGCCACCGCCCGTGATGAGCGCGAGCATGCTCAGCACGAACGTGATCACGGCGTTGGCGAGGATCCACCACCAGAACTCGCTGCGGCTGGCTCGCCCGCTGAAGGTGGCGTACTTCTTGAAGAAGCGCTGGACGGCGGCTCCGATCGGCGCGCCGTAGTACGGCTGGCTGAGCGGAACGGCGGAAGAAGCAGTGGTCATGTGTGTCCCCCTGACACGATGGCGAGTGCAATGCACGCCGATGACGTCACCGGCGCGAGTGAACCTTATCGACTCGGTCGGTCGCGCGCGGGCACCTTGCGCCGGTCAGCGATCGAAACGCGCTCCCCCGGGGCGCGATGCCTGCACCGTGAAGACGAGCAGGATCACCGGTCCGACAAGCGGGATCAGCCCGATGAAGATCCAGAATCCGCTGCGATCCGTGTCGTGCAGGCGCCGCACCAGCACCGCCAGGGTCGGCACGATCGTCGCGAGGGCCCACACCAGCCAGATCAACCCGAGGATCACCCCGAGCGGACCGGTGATGGTCGTCGAGCCGTCGGCTTCGATCCGGATGCCGTCGGTCAGCGTGGGCAACGCATTCAGCACCGTGCCCACGACGGCGGCGGTCAGCACCCACCACCAGTACTCGCTGCGGCTCGCGCGTCCGTGGAACGTCGCGTACTTCGCGAAGACGCGGCGGATCGCGGCGCCCAACGGCGCCCCGTAATACGGCTGGTCGAGGGGCGGCGCGGCGGTGGTCATGGGGTCTCCCGGCGAAGCAGAGGGCGGATGCCACGGCGGCGCCGTCGCGAGAGCACTGTATCGACCGCCCGGTCGGGCCGGGGCCCGCTTGCGCCGGTGCGGTCCCGCGGCCCGCGCCCAGCGCCCAGCGGCCCGCGCCCCGCGCCCCGCGCCCGCCACGGCACGGCGCGCGAGACTGCATCTCGCTGACGAAACCCGTGTCAACCTGCAACGCAGATGTCAGCGAGATGCAGTCTCGCGAGAAGTCCCGGCCCGCAGACCCGCCCGCACGCGGAGCCACGACGGCCAGACCGGCATCCCGCACACGCGAAAGCGCCCCGCCCCACGACGGGGACGGGGCGCTCGCGACGCGACTCAGCGCTGGCGCTTCTCGCGGATGCGCATGTTGAGCACGATCGGGGTGCCCTCGAAGCCGTAGATCTCGCGCAGGCGTCGCTGGATGAACCGGCGGTAGCCCGGGTCGAGGAACCCGGTCGTGAACAGCACGAATGTCGGCGGACGCGTGGCTGCCTGCGTGCCGAACAGGATGCGCGGCTGCTTGCCTCCGCGCAGGGGGTGCGGGTGCTCGGCGACGAGCTCCGACAGGAAGGCGTTGAACTTTCCGGTCGGAATGCGGGTGTCCCACGACTCGAGCGCCTGCTCGAGAGCGGGCACGAGCTTGTCGAGGTGACGACCGGTGCGGGCCGAGATGTTCACGCGCGGGGCCCACGCGACGTGCGCGAGGTCCTGCTCGATCTCGCGCTCGAGGTAGCGGCGACGGTCCTGGTTCTCCATGTCGTCGTCGCTCAGGCGGTCCCACTTGTTGAACGCCAGTACGAGCGCGCGACCCGACTCGAGCACGAGGTCGATGATGTTCAGGTCTTGCACGCTGATCGGCTGCGACACGTCGAGCACGACGACCGCGACCTCCGACTTCTCCAGCGCGGTCGAGGTGCGCAGCGACGCGTAGAAGTCGGCGCCCTGCGACAGGTGCACACGGCGACGGATGCCGGCGGTGTCGACGAGCGTCCAGAGCTTGCCACCGAGCTCCACGACCTCGTCGACCGGGTCGCGGGTGGTGCCCGCGAGCTCGTTGACGACGACGCGCTCTTCGCCTGCAGCCTTGTTCAGCAGCGACGACTTGCCGACGTTCGGGCGGCCGAGGATGGCGACGCGGCGGGGGCCGCCGATCTCGTACTTGGCGACGGCCGAGACCTCGGGCAGCACCTTCATGATCTCGTCGAGCAGGTCGGCGACGCCGCGACCGTGGATCGCCGAGACCGGGTGCGGCTCGCCGAGTCCGAGGTTCCACAGGGCCGTGGCCTCGGGCTCCTGGCGCGCGTCGTCGACCTTATTGGCGATGAGGAACACCGGCTTGCCGCTCTTGCGCAGCAGCTTCACGACGTGCTCGTCGGTCGAGGTCGCCCCCACCGTGGCATCCACCACGAACAGCACGATGTCGGCGAGGTCGATCGCGACCTCGGCCTGCGCGGCCACCGAGCGGTCGATGCCCTTCGCGTCGGGCTCCCACCCGCCGGTGTCGACCAGCGAGAAGCGGCGGTCGAGCCACTCGGCCTTGTAGGTCACGCGGTCGCGGGTGACACCGGGGGTGTCTTCGACGACGGCCTCGCGGCGGCCCAGGATGCGGTTCACCAGCGCCGACTTGCCGACGTTCGGGCGACCGACGATCGCGACCACCGGCAGCGCCGGCAGGAACTCGATCTCTCCGTCACCCGAGGCCAGGCCCGCGAGCAGCTCGGCGTCGTCCTCATCGAGGTCGAAGTCGGCCAGGCCCGCGCGCAGCGCTTCGGCCCGCTGTTCGGCGAGCACCTCGTCGAGGTTCTCCATCTTTTCGGCGAGCTGGTCGGGCCCGCCTTCGTACTCGTCTTCAACGCCCATCGCGGGCTCCCATCGTGGAGTCGACGACGTTCAACACGGCGTCGACGGTCTGTTCGAAATCGAGGTGGGTCGAATCGACGACCTCGACGCCTTCAGCGGCGGTGAGGAAGTCGACGACCGTGGAATCGGCGGCGTCGCGCTTGTGCAGCGCAGCGGCCACCTTGGCGGCGTCCTGGTCGGTGAGCTCGGCGCTGCGGCGCGCGGCGCGCACCTCGGGGGCGGCCGTCAGCAGAATGCGCACGGGGGCGTCGGGGAAGACCACTGTGGTGATGTCGCGGCCCTCGACGACGACACCCCGAAGAGCGGCGGATGCCACGAGCCGGCGGAACAGCTGGTTCACGGCCTGGCGCACGGCGCCCACGCGCGCGACCCCGCTGACGGCGTCGGTCACGCGCGGCTCACGGATCGCGGTCGTCACGTCGACGCCGCCGACGCGCACCCAGCGGTCGGTGGTGTCGAGCGAGATCGCGTAGTCGAAGTCGCCGAACACCTCGAGCACCGCGGTGGAGTCGGAGGTGTCGACCCCGTGCTCGAGGGCGTGCCAGGCGAGGGCGCGGTAGGCGGCGCCGGTGTCGAGGAATCCGTAGCCGAGACGGGCCGCCGTCGCCTTCGAGACGCTCGACTTGCCGCTGCCGGCGGGACCGTCGATCGCGACGATGACGGGGGCGGATGCCGAGCCCTCGGCGGGGGCCGCGAAGCCGGGCGCGGCGAGGCCGGGGCGGAAGAGGGCGGGGGTCGGATCAGTCATGGGTGGTGCTCGCAATCCGCCATCCGCGCTGCTCGAGCCCGTCGACGGCTCGGCGGACGGCGTCGGGGACGACGCTGATCTCGGCCAGACCGAAGGGAGCCCCCGGTGAGTGCTCGAGACGCAGGTCTTCGACGTTCACGTCGAGGTCGCCGAGTTCGCCGAACAGGCGTCCCAGCTGGCCGGAAGTGTCGTCGATCATGACGACGAACGTATCGAAGCGGCGGTTCTGGCCGTGCTTGCCGGGCAGGCGCTCGACGCCCTCGTTGCCGCGGCGGATGGTGTCGGCCACCGCGCGACGGGCGCCGGGGGCGTCGGGGTCGCGCAGCGCTGCGGCCACCTCGGTGAGGTCGGACGCGAGCTCGTCGAGCACGGCGACCACGGGGGCCGCGTTCGCTCCGAGGATCTGCACCCACAGTTCGGGGGCGGATGCCGCGATGCGCGTCGTGTCGCGCACGCCCTGACCCGCGAGACGGAGCGATCCGTCGGGGGCCGTGACGAAGCGACCGGCGAGCAGGCTCGCCACCAGCTGCGGCACGTGCGACATGAGCGCGACGGACTCGTCGTGCTCTTCGGGCGTCATCTCGAGGAGCGTCGCGCCGAGGTCGAGGGCGAGGCCTTCGACGAGCGAGAGGTCGTAGGCCGAGGTCTCACCATCGCGGCAGACGACCCACGGGCGGCCGACGAAGATGTCGGCGCGGGCCGAGATCGCTCCCCCGCGCTCGCGCCCGGCCATGGGGTGCGAGCCGATGTAGTGCGTGAGATCGACCCCTCGTTCGCGAAGGGTGCGCAACGGTTCGAGCTTCACGCTCGCGACGTCCGTGACCACGGCATCCGGATGCGATTCGAGTTCGCGCTGCACGACGTCGGCCGTCACGTCGGGCGGCACGGCCACCACGATCAGCGAGGGCTCGTCGTCGGGGCGTTCGGCCCGACCGGCACCGTAGTCGATGGCCAGGCGCAGCTGCGAGGGAGACGCGTCGACGAGCACGACGTCGACGCCGCGGGCGGTCAACGCGTGGCCGATGCTGGCACCGAGCAGACCCGAGCCGACGATGCGGACGGTGCCGCTCGTGCGGGTCGCCAAAGGCCCGGCCGCGCGCGCGGACGTTCCGTTCGGTTCGCTCATCGGGTCTCCTGCTGCCCTGGGCGACGCCTCACGCGCCGCGGGCGCCCGCGAGACTCACTCGGCCGGATCGGCCGGAGCGCTGTCGGTCGTGCGCGACAGCGTGAGAAGGGCACCGCGTTCTACTGTAGTCAATTCGCGCGCCTTCCCCACCGGGAGAGTTCCCAGGTGCAGCGGCCCGAACTGCCGACGCACGAGCTCGACGACCGGGTGACCGACCTCGGCGAGCATGCGCCGCACGATGCGGTTCTTGCCCGAGTGCAGGGTCAGCTCGACCAGGCTCTCGCCCCGCGAGGCGTCGAGCAGGCGCGCCTTGTCGGCCGCGATACGTCCGTCTTCGAGGTCGACGCCCCTGATCAGGCGCTGGATGGTCTGCGGGAGCACCTGCCCCTCGACCTTGGCGATGTACACCTTCGTGACCCCGAACGAGGGGTGCGCGAGGACGTGAGCGAGGGCGCCGTCGTTGGTCAGCACGAGCAGGCCGCTCGTGTCGGCATCCAGTCGCCCGACGTTGTAGAGCCGCTCGTCCCACTCCTGAGTGAACTGACGCAGGTCGGGGCGACCGCGGTCGTCGTTCATCGAGCTGACGACCCCGGTGGGCTTGTTGAGGATGACGTAGCGCTTCGACTCGTCGAGCTGGATGGCCGTGCCGTCGACGTCGACCAGGTCGGTCTCGGGGTGGATGCGGCGACCGAGCTCGGTGACGACGAGGCCGTTCACGCGCACACGGCCCTCGACGATCATCTGCTCGGCGACGCGGCGCGAGGCCACACCGCGGTTGGCCAGCACCTTCTGCAGGCGGATGCCGTCGTCGCTCGCCGACCCCGCGCCCTCGGTCGTCGCGCCCTCGCTCAGTGAGCCCCCGGTCGCTGAGCCTGTCGAAGCATCGCTCATTTCAGTACCTCTCCGTCGAATCCGTCTGAGCCGTCGTCGAGCAACGGCGAGATGTGCGGCAGCTCGTCGAGCGAGTTGATGCCGAGGTTGACCAGCAGCTGGTCGGTGGTTCCGTAGTGGATCGCGCCCGTGTCGGGGTCGGTGAACACCTCGGTGATCAATCCGCGGGCGAGCAGCGTGCGAACGACCGAGTCGACGTTGACCGCGCGGATCGACGCCACCTGCCCCCGGGTCACGGGCTGCTTGTAGGCGATCACGGCGAGCGTCTCGAGCGCTGCCTGCGACAGCCGCGACGGTGCCTGCGTATTGACGAACTCGCCGACCACGTCGTCGTACTCCTCGCGCACGTAGAGGCGCCACCCCCCGCCGACCTCGCGCAGCTCGAAGCCGCGCACCGGTCCCCCGGTCTGGCCGTCGTAGTCGGCCACGAGCGCCTCAACGGCCTGTCGAACGGCCGGCACGGGTGCACCGACGGCGGCGGCGAGGCTCACGAGGCTCTGCGGTTCGTCGAGGATCAGCAGGATCGCCTCGAGGCGACGGGCGACGGATGCCGTGTCGCTCGGGCGCTGCGCGGGGATCGGGGCCTGCGCCGGGGCGGTCTCGATCACGGTGTCATCGGTCATAGTCGGCTCCCAGGGCGGCAAGGTTCTCCTCCGACCACCTCTCGGCGGTCCAACGGAGTGTCAGTTCGCCGAGCGGTTCGAGTTGCTCGAACGACAGGGCGGCGTGGCGATACAGCTCGAGGATCGCCAGGAACCGCGCGACGACGACCCCCGTCTCGGTGACGCCGGCGACGAGGTCGCGGAAGTTCAGCGCGCCCGCGGAGCGCAGCAGCGTCACCACGATCGCCGCCTGTTCGCGGATGCTGATGAGGGGCGCGTGCAGGTGATCGAGCCCCACCGTCGGGATCTCCTTCGGGGCGAAGGCGACCATCGCGAGCGCGGCGAAATCGTCGGCGCTGAGCGTCCACTTCAGCTCCGGCACGGCGCTGCGGTACTTCTCGTCGAGCCGAACGTTGCGCGTGTGCCGCTTGTCTTCGCGCTGCAGGCAGCGGGCGAACCACGCCGAGACCTCCTTGAAAGCGCGGTACTGCAGCAGACGTGCGAAGAGCAGGTCGCGCGCCTCGAGCAACGCCACCGACTCGGCATCCACCAGCTCGCCCTGCGGCAGCAGACCCGCGATCTTCATGTCGAGCAGGGTCGCGGCCACGACGAGGAACTCCGACGCCTCGTCGAGGTCGCCGTCGGGTCCCATCGCGCGCAGATACGAGATGAACTCGTCGGTCACGCGGCTGAGCGACACCTCGGTCACGTCGAGCTCGGCGCGCGAGATGAGGGTCAGCAGCAGGTCGAACGGCCCGTCGAAATCGGGCAGCGAGACGCGGAAGCCGGCGGGGGTCTCGTCCGCGAGGTGGCTGAGCTTGTCGAAGCCACCGTTCGCAGGGGAATCGGTTGCGAGGTGGCTGAGCTTGTCGAAGCCACCGGAGGGGACGGCGGTGTCGTCAGGCGACGGCGCCACGGGCGACCAGCTCCCGCGCCAACCGCAGATAGGCCTGGGCGGCGGCGTGCTCGGGCGCGAACTCCGTGATCGGCATGCCCGAGACCGAGGCATCCGGGAACTTCACCGTGCGACCGATGACCGTCTCGAGAACGTCGTCGCCGAACGCCTCAACCACGCGCTCGAGCACCTCACGCGAGTGCAGCGTGCGGGGGTCGTACATCGTGGCGAGCACCCCGTCGAGCTCGATCGCGGGATTGAGGCGGTCGCGCACCTTGTCGATCGTCTCGACGAGCAGCGCGACACCGCGCAGGGCGAAGAACTCGCACTCGAGCGGGATCAGCACGCCGTGCGCCGCCGTGAGGGCGTTGACGGTGAGCAGACCGAGCGAGGGCTGGCAGTCGATGAGGATCACGTCGTAATCGGATGCGACCTTGCGCAGCACGCGGGCGAGGATCGTCTCGCGGGCGACCTCGTTGACGAGGTGCACCTCGGCCGCCGAGAGATCGATGTTCGCGGGGAGGATGTCGAGTCCCTCCACCCGGGTCTCGACGATCACCTCGCGCGGATCGCGCTTCGTGTCGAGCAGCAGGTCGTAGATCGTCTCCACGTCGTGCGTCTGAATGCCGAGGCCGGCCGACAGCGCGCCCTGCGGGTCGAAGTCGATGGCCAGCACACGGCGGCCGTATCCCGCGAGCGAGGCCGCGAGGTTGATCGTGGTCGTCGTCTTGCCGACGCCGCCCTTCTGGTTGCAGAGGGCGATGATGCGGGCGGGGCCGTGACTGTCGAGCGGCTTCGGGGTGGGGAACCCCTGGTAGGGGCGACCGGTGGGTCCGAGGATGACCTCGTCTGCGCCCGTCTTTTTGCCCTTTGTGCTCGCCGACACCGAGTCTCCCGCCTTCGTCATAACGTCCCCGAGTCTAGCCGCCGCCCGTCGCCGCGCCCGTGTGACCCGCGGGCGGCGCCGAGGTCGCGCACCCCGGTGGCTTCGACAGGCGCAGCCACCTCCCGACCGCGCAGCGCTATGCCGCGCGCACCGCGACCCTCGCGCGACGCGCCTGCACGAACAGCGCCAGAGCGAGCGTCAGCGCCGCCCAGACTGCGGCGACCTTCGTCAGCACTCCGTAGATCAGGTGGGTCGTCGTGTAATCCTCGTCGAACCCGCCATTCACCGCGAGGGCGACGACGGATGCCAGAACCAGCGCGACCGGGAGCGAGACCCACCACGCCCAGCGGGCGGCATCCGGAAGCACCCTCCGCACGGGCTCGGGCGCGTGCCGAGACAGCCACACCAGCGCGAAGACGGCGAGCACGATCAGCCCGAACGCGCTCGAGGCGTGCTGCAGCCACTTCGCCCCCGTGAAGGGCCCCCACTGGTTCGCGAGCACAGGCAGCAGCTGCTCGCCCACCCGCCCCTCGTGGGTGAACAGGTCCCACGCGATGTGCGAGGCGACTCCCAGCGCGAGCGAGAGGACGAGCCACAGGATGCCGACGACTCCCCCGCCGACGCTCCCGCGCAGCCCCGCGCGGGCGCCGGCATCCCACTGCGCCGGCAACCGCTCCGCGACCGCTCGCGGCAGCAGCTCGCGCGTCGCCGGACGCAGCACGCACCGCCACACCAGCAGCAGCACGAAGGCGACGACGACCGTGAGCGGCAGCCACGCGAAGTCGTGCGTCAGGCCGTAGTCGGGCCACATCCCCCGCACGAACAGCGGCAGGTCGGGGGTCATCGCCCCGATTGCGATCGCCGCCGGAACCAGCCGTGTGCGCAGGAAGGGAAGCGCGACGATGGCGTGGCTCGGCGTGAACGGCATGTCAGCTGAGGAAGAGTCCCGCGAGCGTCTTCTTGCCGCGGCGCAGCACCGACACCCCGCCGGGGAGGGTCCCCTGCACGACCGTGTCGTCGCCCGCGACCTTCTCGCCGTCGAGCGAGACGCCGCCCTGCGCGATGGCGCGGCGCGCGTCGCTCAGACTCGACGAGAGGCCGGTGGCGGTGAGCGCCTCGGCGACCGGTGTGCCAGCCGCGACGGTCGCGTGCGGCAGCTCGCTCAGGGCGCTGCGGAGCACGTCGGCGTCGAGCGCGGTCAGGTCGCCCTGGCCGAAGAGCGCCTCGGTCGCCGCGATCACGCTCTCGGTGGTCTCCGCCCCGTGCACCGTCGTCAGCACCTCGCGGGCCAGACGCTTCTGCGCCGCGCGGCGGAAGGGCTCCGCTTCAACGAGCGCCGCGTACTCCTCGATCTCGGCGCGCGTGAGGAAGGTGAACACCTTCAGGCGCTCGATGACGTCGCGATCGTCGGTGTTGAGCCAGAACTGGTACATCGTCCACGGGCTGCACATCTCGGCATCCAGCCAGATGGCATTGCCCTCGCTCTTGCCGAACTTCGTGCCGTCGCTGTTGGTGATCAGCGGCGTGCCGATCGCATGCACCGAGACGCCCTCGACCTTGCGCACCAGATCGGTGCCGCTGGTGAGGTTGCCCCACTGGTCGCTACCGCCGGTCTGCAGCACGCAGCCGTACGAGCGGTGCAGCTCGAGGTAGTCGAGGCCCTGCAGGATCTGGTAGCTGAACTCGGTGTAGCTGATGCCGGCCTCGGAGTTGAGGCGCGCGCTGACCGCGTCTTTCTTCAGCATGGTGCCGACGCGGAAGTGCTTGCCGATCTCGCGCAGGAAGTCGATCGCGCTGAGCGGTGCCGTCCAGTCGAGGTTGTTGACGATGCGCGCGGCGTTCTCGCCCTCGAAGCTCAAGAAGCGCTCGACCTGCGCGCGCAGGATCGCGACCCACTCGGCGACCGTCTCACGCGTGTTGAGCGTGCGCTCGGCCGTGGGCCGCGGGTCGCCCACCAGGCCGGTCGAGCCGCCGACGAGGCCGAGCGGGCGGTGCCCGGCCAGCTGCAGGCGACGCATGAGCAGCAGCTGCACGAGGTTGCCGAGGTGCAGGCTCGGCGCGGTCGGGTCGAACCCGCAGTAGTAGACGATCGGGTCCCCCGACAGCAGTTCGCGCAGTTCGGCCTGGTCGGTCGAGACGTGGACCAGGCCGCGCCACAGCAGCTCGTCCCAGACGTTGTCGAACGTCGGGTCGTTGGCGGGTGCGAGGGCGCTCAGCGGCGCCGCATCGGTGGAGGTGGACACCGGTTCAGGGTACCAGCGGGGCGGGACGGGTCCGGATGCCGCGACCTCATGGCATCCGGGACTCTCGGCCCTCGCGGGGCTCGTCAGCCGGCGCGCACTCCCCACCACACGAGGAACGCCGCAGCCAGCGCGGTGACCCAGCTGACGAGGCTCCCAATGAGGAAGTACTCGGCGCGGTCGCCGTCGTCGCGATCGCGCGAGATCTCGGGGAAGCGCACGATGCCCTTCGCCGCGAGCACCGCGGCCAGCAGCGTGTAGGCGCCGGTGAGGGTGAGCACGAACACGAGGATGCGCTCGAGGGGGCCGATCAGGCGACCGCCCTTGAGCCCCGGCGCGGGGGCGACGGGGGCCGCCGCGTCGACTCCGACGGGGGCGATTCCGGATGCCGCGGGCCGGGTGTTCAGCTCGACCCGGCCGCCCATCTCGGAGCGCAGGGCGATCCGCACCACGGCGTTGCCCGATTCGAGCAGGAACACCAGGCACCCGATCACCAGCACGACGACGTCGATCGACACGGCGTTGCCGGGGCTGTACGTCGCCCAGGCCGCTCCGAGCAGGCCCGGTCGCGCGCGCCCGGGGGCGATCACGACGCACGCCGCGGCGGCGAGCGCGAGCAACGCGACGGGCCAGAGTCCAGCGCGCGCCGGTCCGTCTTCGGGCACGACCCAGGTCCAGATCGCGGCGACCGCCACCGCGAGCAGCCCGGCGATGACCGCGTCGAGCGCCGCCGAGACGAGCACGAGCGCCGCGGCCGCCGCGGCGAAGGCGATCCATCGTCGCGAGCGGACCATCTGCCGCAGCAGATCGACCGCGCCGACGGCGACCAGCAGCAGGCCCGCGGCGATCATGCCGACCTCCGCGCGGTCAGCGCGAGGAAGCCCTCGACCAGCGCGGTCGACCCGGCGGCGGCGAGCGCCTGCGACACGGCCGACTGGCTGACGTCTTCGGCGGAGGCGAGCTCGCGCTGCGATCTGCCGAGGCACCGGCCGTAGGTGAGCCGGCGGGTGCGTTCGCTCATGGTCGAGACCTGCTGGTCCCGGCTCAGGGCGTAGGCGGCGGCCAGCGCGATGGTCTCGGACATGGTCGCATCCTGCCCTTCGGCCCCCACGATCCACGTGCGCGCGTGCGGCGCGGCGCGTTGCTGCAGGCGCTCGACGTGTTCGATCGCCTCGCGCGCCGCCCACCAGGCAGGACCTTCGGGAACCACGCGCTCTGCGAGGGCGATGGGACGCACCTCTCCGACGCCGATGCCGAAGCGGCAGTCGATCTCATCGGGGAGGGCGAGGCGCACGAGCAGCAGCGAGGCGAGCGCGTCGGACAGGGTCGGGTACTCCCCCTGCAGCTCGTCGCCGACGACCGCCGTCAGGGGGCTCGACGCCACGGGCAGATCGTGCTGGACTCTGTCGACCGTCTCGGCGATCGTGCGTTGCGCCCCGGCGCGGTCGCGCAGGCGTCGCGAGGCGACGATATCGGCGATGACGGTGACGGTCATGAGATAAGTCTCTCACTTATTCTTCGCGAAAGATAAGTAAAAGACTGATATTCAGTCGATGATCGGCCGCGCGGCCGCCTGAGCTCGCGACACGAGCTCTTCGCGCTGCTCACCCACGCGTGCGGGGGCGGTGCCGCCGACCCCGGTCCGGCTCGAGACGGAGCCCTCGATGGTGAGAACCTCGCGCACCTGCGGCGTGAGCTGCGGCGACACCGAGGCGAGCAGGGCGTCGTCGGCGTCTTCGAGGCCGATGCCGTGCTGCTCGCACGCTCGCACGAGTGCGCCCGAGATCTCGTGCGCGTCGCGGAAGGCCACGCCTTGGCGCACGAGCCACTCGGCCACGTCGGTCGCGAGCGAGAACCCCTGAGGCGCGAGCTCGGCCATGCGGTCGGTGTGGAAGACGAGGGTCGCGATCATGCCCGAGAACGCCGGCAGCACGAGCTCGAGCGTGCGGACCGAGTCGAACACGGGCTCTTTGTCTTCTTGCAGGTCGCGGTTGTACGCGAGGGGCAGACCCTTCAGCGTCGCCAGCAGACCCGACAGGTTGCCGATCAGACGGCCGGCTTTGCCGCGCGCGAGCTCGGCGATGTCGGGGTTCTTCTTCTGCGGCATGATGCTCGACCCGGTCGAGTACGAGTCGTCGAGGGTGACGAAGCCGAACTCGCGCGTGTTCCAGAGAATGACGTCTTCGGCCAGGCGCGACAGGTCGACGCCGATCATCGCCGTAATGAAGGCGAACTCGGCCACGACGTCACGCGAGGCGGTGCCGTCGAGCGAGTTCTCGGCCGGACGGGCGAGACCCAGGCGGTCGGCCACGAGCTGCGGGTCGAGCCCGAGCGTCGCTCCGGCGAGCGCCCCGCCGCCGTACGGCGACACCGACGCGCGCACCGACCAGTCGCGCAGACGCTCGATGCCGCGCACGAAGGCCCAGCCGTAGGCCTGCAGGTGGTGCGCGAGAAGCACGGGCTGCGCGTGCTGCAGGTGCGTGCGCCCCGGCATGATGGCGCTCCCGTGCGCTTCGGCCTGAGCGACCAGGGCGTCGATCAGACGCAGCAGTTCGCGGGTGAGGGTGCGCGAGTGATCGAGCAGATACAACCGCACGAGGGTGGCGATCTGATCGTTGCGACTGCGACCGGCACGGAGCTTGCCGCCCACCGCCGCACCCACGGTCTCGATGAGCACGCGCTCGAGGGCGCCGTGCACGTCTTCGTCGCCGGGGGCGGCCACCAGCGAGCCGTCCATCACGCGAGCGGCGAGGGAGTCGAGACCGTCGTGCATCGCCGCGGCCTCATCGGCCGTGAGGTAGCCGGCGGCTTCGAGGGCGGCGGCGTGGGCGTGCGAACCCTGGATGTCGTAGAGCGCGAGGTCCCAGTCGAAGTGGGTGGAACGGCTCAGCGCCGCCAGCTCGGGAGACGGCCCGCCCGAGAAACGGGCGCCCCACAGGGCACCCTCGTTCGTCGACTGACCGGTCTCGCTGCTCATCCCCCCAGCCTACCGAGGGCCACCGACACCGCCGGAGACGTCGGCCCCCTCGGACGCCGCAGACGACGGTCGGCCCGGGGTCGTGGCATCCGCCCCCACGACGACGCGCACGAGGGCGTCGATGAACATCTCGAGCGGCCCGCGGCCCACCAGCAGCGCCCATGCGGTGCAGCCAATGATGAGACCGATCGTCAGCGGGAAGAACAGACCCGACTCGCGCACCCCGACGATCTCGGACGTGTCGCCGAACAGCTCGAGCGACACCAGCGCCCACACCAGCAGCTGCACGACGTAGGCGGTCAACGGCATCGAGCCCACGGCGCGCAGCGGCACGGCCACCCACCGCAGCGGGGTGCGGCACAGCAGCAGGCAGATCCCGATCGTGGCCAGGGCGAACCCTCCCGAGCCAATGACCTCCCAGAGCCCCGACGAGTGATCTCCCGCCGTCAGCACTGTCCGCGCGTAGCGGTCGGTCACGACCGGCGCGGTCAGCAGCGCGCCGCCGTAGCCGACGATGATGAGCGAGCCGCCCGCGAGCACGAGCGAGGCCTGCTCCGACAGCTGACGCAGGTCGAGCCGGCCCACACCCATCCCCGCGAGCACGAACGCGATCCACACCGGGAACGGATAGTGCCAGCCGACGGCGGCCGACAGGTCGTCTCCCGCCGGCCCCGACCAGATCGGCGCCGCGTCCAGCACCGGCTGAATCCACGGCATGACCAGGGCGATCCCCGCCGCGACCAGGAACAGCGATCGCGCGCGCAGCCCGAGGAAGGGCAGCGCGAGCACGAACAGCAACGCGTACGCGGGAAGGATGACGTAGACCGGCACGCCGGTGAACACCAGCATCATGCCGATGACCCACAGCACCGCTCCGCGCAGCGCCAAGCGGGCGGCGGCGCGCGGGCGTCGCTCGCGAGCCAGCGGCCGCCGACCGCCGGTCACGAGCGAGATCGACACGCCCGCGAGCACCGCGAACAGGATCGACGAGCGCCCGTTGACGAGGGTGATCCACGTCGAGGGATCGGGGGTGAGCACCCGGTCGGTGTCGAGCAGGTGCGCGGCCAGCATGCCCAGCACGGCGAGCGCGCGCGCCAGGTCCACGCCGACCAGCCGCCCCGGCCCGTCGAAACGGCTCCAGGAGCGGCGGAGGTGCGCTGTCAGCCCTGGCGCAGAAGCCACACCAGCAACGCCTTCTGGGCGTGGAGACGGTTCTCGGCCTCGTCCCACACCACGCTCTGCGGGCCGTCGATCACTTCGGCGTCGACCTCGTAGCCGCGGTCGGCGGGAAGGCAGTGGATGAAGATCGCGTCGTCGTCGGCGCGGGTCATGAGCTCGGTCGTGACCTTGAACCCGCCCAGGTCGCGGATGCGCGCGATCTTCTCCTCTTCTTTGCCCATCGACACCCAGGTGTCGG
Organism: Microbacterium sp. P26; assembly: GCF_023712585.1. Taxonomy (NCBI): domain Bacteria; kingdom Bacillati; phylum Actinomycetota; class Actinomycetes; order Micrococcales; family Microbacteriaceae; genus Microbacterium; species Microbacterium sp. P26. The sequence goes on from NZ_JAMAXZ010000001.1 coordinate 194,196, forward strand.
TGACGACGACGTCGGCTCCGGATGCCGCGGCCTCGGGGTCGCTGATGAGGGTGATCGACCCGCCGGTCTCGGCGGCGATCCGCTCGGCGTCGGCGATCACGTCGGCGCGCGGGGCGTAGTCGTCGGGAGCCGCGACGCGCACGTGCATGCCCGCGGTGACCCCGGCGAGCACGTACGAGTGCGCCATGTTGCTGCGGCCGTCGCCGAAGAACGACAGGGTCAGACCCTTCAGCTCGCCCTTGTGCTCGCGGATCGTGAGCAGGTCGGCCAGCAGCTGGCACGGGTGGAAGTCGTCGCTCAGGGCGTTGATGACGGGCACGCGCGTTCCGCGCGCCATCTCTTCGAGACCCGCCTGGGCGTAGGTGCGCCACACGATCGCGGCGACCTGGCGCTCGAGCACGCGTGCGGTGTCGGAGGGGGTCTCCTTGCCGCCGAGCTGACTGTTGGCGGTCGAGATGATCAGCGGCGAGCCGCCGAGGTCGGCGATGCCGACGGCGAACGAGACGCGCGTGCGCGTCGACGACTTGTCGAAGATCACGGCGACCGTCTGGGGACCCTCGAGCGGCTTCTGCGCCCAGCGGTCCTTCTTCAGCTCGATCGCGAGGTCGAGGATCTCGGCCTGTTCGGCCGGGCTCAGGTCGTCGTCACGAAGAAGGTGGCGGGTCACGCGGGTGCTCCAATGATCAGTGCGTCGGACACGGTGGCGAGAGAGGCGCCGAACAGCTCGAGGAACTCGGCCACCTCGGCATCTCCGATCGTCAGCGGCGGCGCGATGCGGATGGTGTCGTCGTTGGCGGCGTTGACGATCAGGCCGTGCTGCTGGGCCTCGGCCACGACGGCCTTGGCGACGGGGCTCGACAGCGCGATGCCGAGCAGCAGCCCACGCCCGCGCACACCCGCCACGAGGGGCGAGCCGAGCGCGGCGATCCCCTCGCGCAGCTGCGTCTCGCGTCGCGCGGCGTTCTCGACGAGGCCGGCCGACTCGATCTCCTGCAGCACCGCGCCTCCGACGGCCGTGCCCAGGGCGTTTCCGCCGAACGTCGAGCCGTGGGTACCGGGGAAGAAGAGGTCGCTCGCCGCGCCGAAGGTGATGAGCGCACCGATGGGGAAGCCGCCGCCGATGCCCTTTGCCACCGTGATGGCATCCGGAACGATCCCCGCGTGCTGGAAGCCGAACCACGCGCCGGTGCGACCCGCGCCGGTCTGGATCTCGTCGATGATCAGCAGAGCCCCGTGACGGGCCGTGATCTCGCGGGCCGCCTGGAGGTAGCCCTCGGGCAGCTCGACGACGCCCGCCTCGCCCTGGATGGGCTCCACGAGGAAGGCGGCGACGCGCTCGTCCATCGCGGCTTCGAGGGCCTCGATCGTGGCGTCGATGTGCTCGACACCCGGGACCATCGGCAGGAAGTCGGCCTGCAGCGCGGGCTTGCCGGTGAGGGCCAGGGCTCCCATCGTGCGACCGTGGAAGCCGCCCTTGAGGGTCAGGATGCGGGTGCGGTCGGTGCCGCGACCGTGCAGGCGCGCGAGCTTCAGCGCGGCCTCGTTGGCCTCGGCGCCCGAGTTGCCGAAGTAGACACGCCCCGACTCGCCCGTTCCGGCGAGACGCTTCAGGCGCGCCGCCATCGCCAGCTGCGGGGGCGTGGCGAAGTAGTTGGACACGTGCGAGAGGGTCGACGCCTGCGCGGTGATCGCCTCGACGAACACGGGGTGGGCGTGCCCGAGCGCGTTGACCGCAATCCCGGCGAGGAAGTCGAGGTATTTCGTGCCGTCGCCGTCCCAGATGTAGGCGCCCTCACCGCGGACGAACAGAGCCATGCGGTCGCCGAAGCTGCGGACGAGATCGCGTCCGGCATCTTCCTGCCAGGGGGCGCGGGTCGCCGCGGGTTCCTGAGTCGTGTCCGCGTTCACGCGACCACCTCCGTTCCGATTCCTTTGTTGGTGAAGAGTTCGACGAGCACCGAGTGCGGCACGCGACCGTCGATGATGGCCGCGGTCGGCACTCCCCCGTCGACGGCGTCGAGGCACGCCTGCATCTTCGGGATCATGCCCGACTCCAGCGTCGGCAGCATCGTGCGCAGCTCGCTCGAGGTCAGGTGCGACACGAGCGAGTCGCGGTTCGGCCAGTCGGCGTACAGGCCCGGCACGTCGGTCAGGACGACGAGCTTCTTGGCGTTGAGCGCCGTCGCGAGGGCCGCCGCCGCGGCATCCGCGTTGACGTTCAACGACGTTCCGGGGTTGTCGAGATCGGGCGCGATGCTCGACACGATCGGCACGCGCCCCGCGGCCAGGTGATCGAGCACCGGCTGCGGATCGACCGTGACGACGTCGCCGACGCGGCCCAGGTCGTGCTCCACGCCGTCGACGACGACACCGCGACGGCGACCGCCGAACAGACCCGCGTCTTCGCCGCTGAGCCCGGTCGCCAGCGGACCGTGCGCGTTGACTTTGGCCACGAGCTGCGGGTTGATCTGCCCGGTGAGCACCATGCGCACGACGCCGATCGCCTCGGTCGAGGTCACCCGGTAGCCCCCGCGGAACTCGCTCGGGATGTCGAGGCGGTTCAGCATCGACGAGATCTGGGGTCCGCCGCCGTGCACGACGACCGGCTTCACGCCCACGTACCGCAGGTAGGCGATGTCGGCGGCGAACGCGTCCTGCAACTCGTCGCTGACCATCGCGTTGCCGCCGTACTTCACCACCACGACCTGGTCGCGGTACTTGCGCACCCACGGCAGCGACTCGACGAGCGTGACCGCCCGCTCGCTGGCTTCGGCGGGATCGGTGTCTTGCAGATCGACGTGAGTCATGAGGAGTAGGCGCTGTTCTCGTGGACGTACTCGTGCGTGAGGTCGTTGGTGCGGATCGTGGCGGTGGCCGCGCCGACCTTGAGGTCGATGACGAGGTCGGTGGCCCGCGGGGTGAGGTCGACGTCCTCGCGCGGACGGTCCGGACCACCGGCCGTGCAGACGCGCACGCCGTTCATCCAGACGTCGACGTCGTAGGGGTCGAAGGCGGCCTGCGTCGTGCCGATGGCGGCGAGCACGCGCCCCCAGTTGGCGTCGTTGCCGAAGATCGCGGCCTTGAAGAGGTTGTTGCGCGCGACCGAGCGACCCACCTCGACGGCGTCGTCCTCGGTCGCGGCGTTGGCGACCCGGATCGTGATGTCGTGACTGGCGCCCTCGGCGTCGCCCTGCAGCTGCGCGGCGAGATCGTCGCACACCGCGGCGAGCGCGTCGCCGAACTCCTCGGCATCCACGCGGATGCCGCTGGCGCCGCTGGCCATGAGGGTCACCTGGTCGTTGGTCGACATGCAGCCGTCGGAGTCGAGCCGGTCGAAGCTCACGCGCGTGGCGCGGCGCAGAGCGGCATCCGCTTCCGCCGCGTCGAGCACCACGTCGGTGGTGAGCACCACGAGCATCGTCGCCAGGCCCGGAGCCAGCATGCCGGCGCCCTTCGCCATGCCGCCGATCGACCAGCCGTCGCCGACGTGCACCGCCCGCTTCGGACGCGAGTCGGTCGTCATGATGGCCAGGGACGCGTCTTCGCCGCCGTCGGGCGACAGCGCGGCGACGCCCTGCTGCACCCCGTCGAGCACCTTTGCGCGGAAGACCTCGTCACCGGTGCCGATGAGGCCCGTCGAGCACACGACCACGTCTCCGGCTCCGACACCGAGGAGCTCGGCGGCGCGCTCGGCCGTCTGGTGGGTGGTCTGAAATCCGAACGAGCCCGTGAAGCAGTTGGCTCCGCCCGAGTTGAGGACGACCGCCTCGATCACGCCGTCTTTCACCACCTGCTCCGACCACAGGATCGGGTTGGCCTTGGCGCGGTTCGAGGTGAACACGGCGGCGCCGACCTTGAGCGGTCCGCGGTTGACGACCAGGGCGACGTCGCGGGCACCGGTCGACTTCAGGCCGACGGCGACGCCGGCCGCCTCGAATCCAGCGGGGGCGGTCACACTCACGGGGCGACTCCGTTCAGGGGAAGGGCGGTGGTCTCGGCGAGGCCCAGCGCGATGTTCATGGACTGCACGGCAGCACCGGCGGTGCCCTTGACGAGATTGTCGACGGCGGCGACGACGGTGACCCGGTTCGCCGCGCGGTCGATCGCGAGACCCATCGAGGCGACGTTCGCGCCGAGCACATCGGCCGTCCGCGGGAAGACGCCCGCGGGCAGCAGCTCGACGAAGGGCTCGTCGGCGTACGCCTTCTCCCACGCGCCGCGGATCTCGGCATCCGTCATCCCCTCCACGAGGGGGGCCGACGACGTCGCCAGGATCCCGCGCGCCATCGGAACCAGCACCGGGGTGAAGGAGATCCGGATGCCGTCGGCCGAGGCTCCCGCAGCGACGAGCGCCTGGCGGATCTCGGGGATGTGACGGTGTGTGCCGCCAACGGCATATGGGTTGGCAGAGCCGAGGATCTCGCTCGCGAGGAGGGTGGTCTTGGCGGATTTGCCGGCGCCGCTGGGGCCGACCGCGAGCACGGAGACGATGTCGCGTCCGTCGATGACTCCGGCGGCGATGCCGGGAGCGAGCGACAGCGACACCGTCGAGGCGTTGCAGCCGGGGGCCGCGATGCGCGTCGCGGCGCGGAGGTTCTCACGCTGCTTCCCACCGGCGATCGGGAGCTCGGGCACTCCGTACGCCCACGGCTCGGGGTGGTCCCCGCCGTAGAACGCCGCCCAATCGGCGGAGGAGACGAGACGGTGGTCGGCTCCCGCGTCGATCACGAGAGGCGTGTCGGCCAGAGCGTCGGTGTACTGCGCGGACTGACCGTGCGGCAGCGCGAGGAAGACGATGTCATGACCGGCCAACACCTCGGGCGTCGTGGGCTGCAGGTCGAGTCCGGCGAGCGAGCGCAGGTGCGGTTGGTGGGCGAGGAGGGGCTGACCGGCGTTCGCGTGCGCGGTGACGGTGCGGACCTCGACGTCGGGATGATCGGCGAGGAGGCGGAGAATTTCGCCACCTGCATAGCCGGAAGCGCCGGAAACGGCGACCGAGAGGGTCATGTATCCACCTTACGAGTCGGACGGGTGCTGGAATCAGCAAGAACCGGGGCGGCGACGCCCGTATGCCCGACCGATGGCGGGTTACGAGGTCGCCGAGAATCGGCGCGCGACCCGACGTCGACGCTCGCCACCGGTGCTCACGGAGAGCTCCTCGGTGCGTGCGGTGATCGACGACATGTGGCGAGGGTATCCGCCGCGGCGAGCGGGGGGCAAATCGGGGCCTCTTGAACGCCCGCGTGATAGCAGCCGTGAATCCGCCTCGCAATGGTTTCGTGTCCCCCGTTCGGGGGACACGGAATCCGTACTATGTGAGCACTGCCCTCATCGCCGGGCACTTCCAACTGCCCCCCTTACCGGCGATGAGGGCAGATCTCTGCGCACCCGGAGTCGATCGACGAATAGTGCGGCAGGTGAGTGTGACGCCTCGAACGGGTGAAGTCAACTACTTACAGCTACTTCATTCGAGTCCCTATTTTCATTCCCGTGGTGCTTAGGGGGGCCTAGGACACCAGGGGATTCTTGTGCTTCGCACGAACTTTCACGACGATCGCGTTCCGCGCACCATGCGGGTACGTCGAACGATCATCCAGACGACAGCGGTCATCACGTTCAGCGCCTTGGCGGCGTTCGGAGCGCCGTTGAGCGCGTCCGCCGTGGGTGAGGCGGTCACCGCCGAGTCGACGGCGACCACGACCACGACCGAGCCGACGACCGACGGGCACACCGACGGATCGACGGACGGACACACGGACGGCACCACCGACGGATCGACCGACGGACACACGGACGGCGCCACCGACGGGCACACCGACGGCACGACCGACGGGCACACCGACGGCACGACCGACGGACACACGGACGGCACCACCGACGGGCACACGGACGGGACGACCGACGGGCACACCGACGGAACGACCGACGGACACACGGACGGAACGACCGACGGACACACGGACGGATCGACGGACGGACACACGGACGGCACCACCGACGGGCACACGGACGGGACGACCGACGGGCACACCGACGGAACGACCGACACCAAGGACGCCGCGGACTCGTGGGACTCGAAGGACATGACCGACTCGCATGACGCGACGGACACCAAGGACTCCTGGGACGCCACCGACTCCAAGGACATGACCGACTCCAAGGACATGACCGACTCGAAGGACTCGTGGGATGCCACGGACTCGAAGGACATGACCGACTCGAAGGACGCGCACGACGCGACCGACTCGAAGGACATGACCGACTCGCATGACGCGACGGACACCAAGGACTCCTGGGACGCCACCGACTCGAAGGACATGACCGACTCGAAGGACGCGCACGACGCGACCGACTCCAGGGACATGACCGACTCGAAGGACGCGCACGACGCGACCGACTCCAAGGACATGACCGACTCGAAGGACTCGTGGGATGCGACCGACTCGAAGGACATGACCGACTCCAAGGACGCGCACGACGCGACCGACTCGAAGGACATGACCGACTCCAAGGACTCCTGGGACGCAACCGACTCGCACGACGCGACGGACACCAAGGACTCCTGGGACGCCACCGACTCCAAGGACATGACCGACTCGAAGGACTCGTGGGATGCCACGGACTCGTGGGACGCGAAGGACTCGACCGACTCTTGGGACGCTACGGACTCCAAGGACATGAAGGATTCCAAGGACTCCATTGACTCCAAGGACTCGCACGACGCGACCGACGCCAAGGACATGACCGACTCCAAGGACTCCACTGACTCCAAGGACTCGACTGACTCCAAGGACTCCACTGACTCCACGGACATGACCGACTCCAAGGACTCCACTGACTCCAAGGACATGACCGACTCCAAGGACTCCACCGACTCCAAGGACTCCACTGACTCCAAGGACATGACCGACTCCAAGGACTCCACCGACTCCAAGGACTCCACCGACTCCAAGGACTCCACCGACTCCAAGGACTCCACTGACTCCAAGGACATGACCGACTCCAAGGACTCCACCGACTCCACCGACTCCCACGACGCGACCGACGCCAAGGACATGACCGACTCCAAGGACTCCACCGACTCCAAGGACTCGACTGACTCCAAGGACTCCAAGGACTCCACCGACTCCAAGGACTCCACCGACTCGCACGACGCCACGGACTCCCGCGACGCCACGGACTCGCGTGACGCCACCGACTCGACCGACTCCTCGAACCGTTCGGGCACCCCGGCGGGCTACGCCGCTCCCAGCACGGGTTCGCAGCTGGCCGTAACCGGTTCCGACACCGGTAGCAGCGCCGCGACGTTCTCGCTCCTGGCCGGCGCGATGCTCCTCGCCGGATTCGGCCTGATGGCCGCCCGTCGTCGCAGCACGCGTCCTGCCGTCGCCTCGGCATCCGCGGCATCCGTCGCCCGAACCGCACCGCCCGTCTCGCCCGCACCGTCGATCGTCGACCGCCCGTCCACGGCGACCTCGACCACCACGATGGATGCGGCCACGACGAGCCCGCGCACCGCGGAGGGATCACCCGCCTCGCGGGGTGGTGAACGACGCAACTCGAAATCGGTCTCGCCGCATCGCCGAGACGGTTCGCCGGGAACTGACGGCACCGACGGTCCTGTCGACGGCTCGCTGAGCGGCTGACATGACCACGAAGAAGACAGGGGCCGGTCGCACCACGCGGCCGGCCCCCGCCCCCCGCTCCGCTCCGGCGGCGCGGGGGCGTCTCGCGCCCGCGATCGCGACGGTGGCTGCCGTCGTGGTCGTGGGGGCGTACGTGTTCGTGAGTGCGACGTTCACCGCTCCCCCGTCGCCTGCGCGGGCGATGGTGAGCGACGGTTTCGCGCCGTACTTCTCGCAGCGGTGGGACGTGTTCGCGCCGAACATCCTCCGCGTCAACAGTGCTCTGCAGGTGCAGGCGCAGTGGCGCGATGACAACGGCGACCTGCAGGCGAGCGAGTGGATCGACGTCACCGACATGGAGCTCGCCGCGGTGCGCGGCATCCCGACCCCGTCGCGCATCTCGAAGAACAGCATCAACGCGCTGAGCACCTACCTCGAGCGCTACGACGAGCTCACCCCCGCCCAGCAGGATCGGGTGCAGGACTCGTTCATCGAACGCTCCCCCGACGGCGGTTTCACCGCGATCCCGGATGCCGACCTGCGCGCCGAACTCGATGGTCTCGGCGACAGTGGCGAAGGGTCGTCCGTTCCGTTCGTGCGGTACGACTACATGCTGAACCGCTTTTCCACCGCGTTCACCGAGGCGTACTTCGGGCGCGACGTGGAGAGGGTGCGGTGGCGAGCGCAATTCGACCGCCCGAACGAGTTCCTCCACCGTTTCGACGACGAGCGTCAGTTCGACCTGAACGAGCTCACTTTCGGATGGCGAGCGGCCGAGCAGGCCGACGACCCATCGGTGCGCGGCATCTTCGCCGACGTGCAGACGCGCTACACCGGCGAGGAGCGGCGATGACCATTCAATTCACCCGACGTCAGGGGTGGCGACGGCGCCTGTCCCCCGCACAGCTGTGGACCGGCTTTCAGGACTGGCTGACGTCGGCGAAGCACGCGACCATCGGGTTCTCGCTGCTGCGGATCATCTTCGCGGTCGCGATGCTGCTCGTGCTGCTGCCGAGCTTCGCCGACCGGCACTACCTGTGGGGGGCGGGGTCGTGGTGGGTGGAGCCCGAGGCGCGTCGCCGCGGGTGGTGGGAGCCCTTCCGGCTCATCTTCGCCAAGAACGATCCGGTGCTGTTCGACCTGGCGTACTTCGCGCTCATTGCCCTCGCGCTGCTGTTCCTCGTGGGCTTCAAGACCCGCTGGGTGACGCCGGTGCTGCTGTTGTTCTGGGTCGGCCTCTCGGCCAACACGACGCTGTTGACCAACGGCGGTGACACCCTCATGCGGATCGTTCTGGTGTTCGCGCTGTTCGCCGACCTCAGCCGGCACTTCTCCGTCGACGCCTGGCTGCGGCGCAGGCGCGGCGAGCGGGCCGGACGGTTCGACGCGCTCCGACGTCGCGTGCCCGAGTGGCTGTCACCGCTGCTGCACAACACCGCGTTGATTCTGTGCTGCTACCAGATCCTGCTCGTGTATCTCGTGTCGTCGATCCTCAAGCTGCAGGGCGAGGAGTGGATCTCCGGGACGGCCCTCTACTACGCCCTCTCGCTCACCGAGTTCCAGGTGCTCCCCGCGCTGAGCGAAGCGGTGTGGCAGGTGACGCCGTTCATCATGGTCGGCACGTGGTTCGCCCTCGTCGTGCAGCTCACGTTCCCGGTGGCACTGCTGTGGAAGCCGTCGCGCTACGTCGCGGTCGCAGGCCTCTCGCTCACCCACTTCGGCATCGGCCTGCTGCTCGGACTCTGGCCGTTCTCGCTCGCGATGATCGCGCTCGACCTGCTGCTCGTGCGCGATGCGTCGTGGCTGCGGGTGCGCGCCGTGATCGGCATGGTCTTCACGCGCGGGCGCCGGGCCATCGCCGCGGCCCGCGAGAGCGTGCACGAAGGGGGCGATGATCTGACCCCCGAAACGCCGGAGCGCCGCGCGGCATGAGCCGGCGGCGCCCCTGGTCGTGAGCGTGCTCAGTCGCGGATGGCCGCGCCAAACCGGTCGGCGGCCACCGCGACACCGGCGAGCTTGGCCTCGGTGGCCTCGGCTGCCGTCAGGGTGCGGTCGTCGGCGCGGAACCGCAGCGCGAATGTGAGACTCTTCGTTCCCTCGGCGAGTCCCTGGCCGCGATAATCGTCGACCAGGCGAGCGCCCTCGATCAGCGGGGTACCGCCCTCGAGCAGCGCGGCACGCACGTCACCGGCGGCGACGTCGATCGGAACCGTGAGCGAGACGTCCTGCGTGGCGGCGGGGAAACCCGAGAGGGATGCCGCGACGACCCGCGACTGCGCGAGCTCGAGCATCGCGTCGAGGTCGAGCTCGGCCACCAGCACGCGCCCGGGCAGGTCGGCCGCAGCCGACACCGCGGGCAGCAGCTCGCCGACGTATCCGATGTCGTGCCCCGAGGCGAGCACCCGCGCCGTACGGCCCGGGTGCAGCGCGGCGCGCTGCGCCTGCACGAGCTTGATGTCGAGCCCGGCGGCGGCGGTCAGCACGCGCACGGCGTCCACGGCATCCGCGAGATCCGCGACGACCGCGGGCTGGCCCGGCTGCTTCGCGACCGTGTGACCGGTCAGCAGAACGGCCACGTGCCGACGCTGCGGCGGGATCGACGCGTCGAGGGCGGTCAGGGTCGCGGCATCCGGACGCACCGCCAACGGCGGCACCGACGACGTGCCGTACTGCACGCCCGGCTTGGGCAGGAAGACGGTTCCGGTCTCGAAGAGAGCGAGGTCGACGATGCCGCGCGACACGTTGCGGTGCGCCACCTGCAGCAGGGCCGGCACGAGCGAGCGGCGCAGGAACGGAGCGAGGCCGTCGAGCGGGTTTGCGAGCTTCACGCTGGGCAGGGCGTCACCCGAGGGCGAGCCGTGCAGAGCGTTCTGCTCCTCGGTCGTGAAGGGGAACGAGGGCGTTTCGACGAACCCGGCTGAGGCGAGCGCGTTGGCGACGCGGCGGCGTCCCTGCTGCGCGGAGGTGAGTCCGCGGCCCGACGGCGGAGTCGGCAGCACCGAGGGGATGCGGTCGTACCCCTCGATACGCGCGACCTCCTCGGCCAGCGTCCACTTGTCGGTAAGGTCGGGGCGCCACGACGGCGCGGTGACCGCCCACCCACCCTCGCGCTCCTCGACGGTGCCGCCGATCAGGCGCAGGGCGCGCACGATCTCGTCGTCGGTGTACGCGACGCCGATGAGGCCCGGGACGAATCCGGCCGGCAGCGTGATCGGGTCACGACGGTAGGTCGACGGGAGGGATCCGCCCAGCTCGGTGTCGAGGGTTCCGCCGGCGAGCTCGACCATCAACGACGCGACGCGCTCGGCCGCGACGTGGGCGACGAGCGGGTCGACTCCGCGCTCGAAGCGGCGCGAGGCCTCCGAAGGCAACTTGTGCCGGCGGGCGGTGCGCGCGATCGAGACCTGATCGAACGTCGCCGCCTCGATGAGCACGTTGCGCGTGGCGTCGCTCATCTCGGTGGGACCGCCGCCCATGACACCGGCAAGGCCGATCGGGCCCGACTCGTCGGTGATGAGCAGGTCTTCGGCGTGGAGCGTGCGCACCTGGCCGTCGAGCGTCTCGAGCTTCTCGCCCTGCGCCGCGCGGCGCACGGTGATGCCGCCCTGCAGTCGGTCGAGGTCGTACCCGTGGATCGGCTGACCCAGCTCGAGCATCACGTAGTTGGTGATGTCGATGAGCACCCCGAGCGAACGGATGCCGGCGAGCGAAAGCCGCGTGATCATCCACGGAGGCGTCGGTCGCGACGGGTCGACGTCGCGCACGATCCGCGCGACGAACTGGCTGGCGCCCGCGCGTCCGCGGATGGGGGCGCCGTCGTCGACGGTGATCGGGAAGCCCTCCGGCGTGCATGCGACGGCGGCGTCGTGACCGGCACCCGGATCGCGGAAGGCCGCACCGGTCGCGTGCGAGTACTCGCGGGCGACGCCGCGCAACGACAGGGCGTAGCCGCGGTCAGGGGTGACGTTGATCTCGACGGCGATGTCGTCCAGGCCCAGCAGCGCGATCGCATCGGTTCCGACGGGAGCATCGATCCCCAGCTCGACCAGGCGCAGGATGCCGGAGTGCTCGGTGCCGAGACCCAGCTCCTTCGCCGACGCGATCATGCCGTCGGACACGTGACCGTAGGTCTTGCGCGCGGCGATCGGGAACGGTCCGGGCAGCACCGAGCCGGGCAGGGTCACCACGACCTTGTCGCCCTCGAAGAAGTTGCCCGCGCCGCAGACGATGCCGCGGACGTCCCTGTCACCGGTCCCTGAGCCTGTCGAAGGGCCGACGTCGACCTGGCACCAGCGGATGATCTTGCCGTTCGACTGCGGCTCGGGGGTGAACTCGACCACCTGCCCGACGACGATCGGGCCGGACAGTTCGAAGCGGTGCACGTCTTCTTCTTCGAAACCGACCGAGACGAGGGCGGCGAGGACGTCGTCGGGCGTGGCCTCGGCGGGCACGTCGACGTACTCGCGCAACCAGGAGAGCGGGACGCGCATCAGACCACCATTCCGAACTGCTCGCTGAAGCGGACATCGCCCTCGGCCATGTCGCGCATGTCTTGCACATCGCTGCGGAACATGAGCGTGCGCTCGATGCCCATGCCGAAGGCGAAGCCCGAGTACTCCTCGGGGTCGATGCCCGCGGCCCGCAGCACGTTGGGGTTCACCATGCCGCAGCCACCCCACTCGATCCATCGGGCGCCGCCCTTGAAGGTCGGATGCCAGAGGTCGAGCTCGGCGCTCGGCTCGGTGAACGGGAAGAAGTTGGCGCGGAAGCGCGTCTTCGCCTCGGGCCCGAACAGCACGCGCGCGGCGTGGTCGAGGGTGCCCTTGAGGTGGGCCATGGTGATGCCCTTGTCGACGACGAGTCCTTCGAACTGCGTGAACACCGGCAGGTGCGTGGCGTCGAACTCGTCGGTGCGGTACACCCGGCCCGGGCACAGCACGTAGATCGGCAGGTCGCGCTCGAGCATCGACCGCACCTGCACGGGGCTCGTGTGCGTGCGCAGCACGAGGTGGCGCGCGACCGGATCGACGAAGAAGGTGTCTTGCATCTGCCGCGCCGGGTGGTCGACGTCGAAGTTGAGCGCGTCGAAGTTGAACCACTCGTGCTCGAGCTCGGGGCCTTCCGCGATCTCCCAGCCCATGCCGACGAAGATGTCGGACACCTGCTCTTGCAGGAGGGTGATCGGATGCCGTGCCCCGACGCGAGCGCGCTGCGGGAGCGCCGTCACGTCGATGCGCTCGGCCTCGAGCTGGGCCGCGGTCTCGGCGGCGGCGAGCTCCGCCTCGCGAGCGGCGAGGGCCTGATTCACCTGCCCACGGGCCTGCCCGACGAGCTTGCCGAAAGAGGCCTTGTGCTCGGGGGCGACGTTGCGCATCTGGGCGTTCAGCTGGGCGAGGGAGGACTGCTCCCCCGTGTGCGCGGAACGGGCGGACTTCAGCTCGGCGGTGGTCGCGGCGGCGGCGATGGCGGCAAGGGCCTCATCGACCGCGGAGGCGACGGCCTCGGGGGTGATCTCGGGTGCGTCGGACACGAGATGAGAGTCTACCGACGGGCGGGGACACTCCCCCGCCCGTCGGTGATTCCGACGCTCGGGTCGGCGGTCAGGACGCCGAGCCGGGACCGTCCTTGCCGAGACCGCGCTGGGCCACGATGAGCTCGGTGTCGGTGCCGGTCTGGCCCACGGGCTCCGCCGGGGCGACCGCGCCGGCCTTCGGCGAACGGCGCAGGCCGACCTCGACGCGGTGAGCGGCGAACGACAGGGCGAGGCACATCGCGACGTAGATCACGCTGGCGATCATCGCGGCGGGGATCAGCGGCGAGCCGTACTCGCCGTTCGAGCCGAGGAGTCGGGCGAAGTACAACAGCTCGGGGTAGGTGATGATGAAGCCGAGCGCGGTGTCCTTCAGGGTGACCACCAACTGCGCGATGATCACGGGGAGCATGGCGCGGATCGCCTGCGGCAGCAGAATCAGGCGCATGACGCCCGCCTTGCGCAGCCCCACCGCGTAACCGGCCTCGCTCTGACCGCGGGGCAGCGACTCGACGCCGGCGCGGATGACCTCCGACAGCACAGAGCCGTTGTAGAGGATCAGCGCGATGACCACGGCCCAGTACGACGACATCTTGATGCCGATGACCGGCAGACCGTAGTACAGCAGCAGCATGAAGACGAGCACGGGGACGGCGCGGAGGATCTCGACCACCCAGCCGACGGGCAGCCGCACCCAGCGGTGGTCGGACATGCGCCCGATGGCGAGCACGAACCCGAGGATCAGCGCCCCGACCGCGGCGACGGCGAAGGCCGCCAGGGTCGCGAGGGTCGCCTGGCCGAAGCGCTCCCAGATCGCGGAGTAGGTGAAGACGTTCCACTTCGCGGCGGAGAACTGCCCGGTGTCGATGAACCGCCAGATCACGAAGCCGATCACGGCGGCGACGAGCAGCAGGGTGGCGGCGCCGATGATCCGGTTGCGCAGCTGCGCCCGCGGGCCCGGCACGTCGTACAGGACGGAGGAGCTCATCGGACGACCTTCCACTTCTTCTCGGCGGCGTTCTGGAGGGCAGCCAGCAGGAGCACGAGGATGACGAACACGACCATGACCAGCAGGATCGTGACGAGCTGGTTCTCGCCGTTCTCGCTCATGGTGGCTCGGATGTTGCCGAGGTTGACCACCGAGAAGCCCGCGGCGACGGTGGTGTTCTTGAGCAGGGCGATGAAGACGCTCATCATCGGGGGGATGACCGAGCGGGTGGCCTGGGGCAGCACGATCAACGACATGACCTGCCCGAATCCGAGGCCGAGGGCGCGGGCCGCTTCGGCCTGTCCGACCGGGACGGTGTTGATGCCAGAGCGGATGGTCTCGGCGACGTAGGTGGCCGTGTAGACGCCGAGCCCGCACACGGCCAGCAGCAGGAAGCTGCCGCGGGGCACGTCGACGAGCAACGGCACGCAGAACGCGAAGAAGAAGAGCACGAGCGTCAGCGGGGTGTTGCGGATCCAGTTGACGTAGACCGCGCCGACAGCACGCGCGATGGGGACGGGAGACACCCGCATCGCCGCGACGACGAAGCCGAGCACGAGGGCGATGAGTCCGCCGCCCACGAAGAGCACGACGGTCCCCCACAGCGCCTGTCCCCACAGGACGGGGTAGTCGAAGATCTGATTCACCGGAAGCTGTCCGTTCTGTCGCGGGTCTGTCGCGTGGAGCTCGGGAGTGCGGGGGGCGCGGATGCGCCGCCCGCACGGGTGCTCAGCTGACGGGGTCGACCGCCGGCTGCTCGCCCTTGACGCCCGAGGCGCCGAGGTTCTTCTCGAAGATGGCCTCCCAGGTGGATCCACCGTCGGTGAACATCGTGTTCACGAACTCCTGGAAAGCCGTGTCGCCCTTGGCGATGCCGACGCCGTAGCGCTCCTCGCTGAAGGGCTCGCCCGCGATCTTGAGGTTGTCGGGGTCCTGAGCCGCGTAGCCGAGGAGGATGGCCTCGTCGGTGGTCACCGCGTCGACCTCGCCGTTCTTGAGCTTCTCGACGCACTGCGAGTAGGTGTCGAACTCGACGACCTTCGCGGGAGTCTGCTCGCGGATGCGCTGGATCGGCGTCGAACCCGTCACCGAGCACACGGTGGTCTCGGCCGTGAGCGAGTCCTTGCCGGTGATCGTGTCGTCATCGGCGGCGACCAGCAGGCCCTGACCGGTGAGGAAGTAGGGGCCGGCGAAGGAGATCTGCTCCTTGCGCTTGTCGGTGATCGAGTAGGTGCCGACGTAGTAGTCGATGTCACCGTTGATCAGGGCCTGCTCGCGGTTCGCCGAGGCGATGGCCTTGTACTCCACCTTCGACTCGTCGGCCGGGTCGAAGCCGAGCGACGCGGCGATCCACCGCGCGACGTCGACGTCGAAGCCCTTGCGCTCGCCCGTCACCGGGTCGAGGTAGCCGAGGCCGGGCTGGTCTTCCTTCACACCGACGACGACCTTGCCGGCCGACTCGATCTCGGTGAAGGTGGGGCTGTTCTCGATGGTGACGTCGGTGGCGACCGCGCCGTACACCGGTGCGTCGCTGCCGCCGTCGGAGGCACCGTCACCGGGTGCTGCGCCCGGGGTGCCGCTGTTGCAGGCCGTCAGAGCCAGAAGGCCGGCGGCGATGATGCTCGCGCCGGCGAGAAAACGTGTCTTACGCATGTGATGTCTCCTTGGTTACGTGTGCTGTGCGGATGAAAAGTCTGGGGTGACGGCGCGCGAAAAGGACCGGGGGGAACGGTCGAGCGGCTGTCGGCGGAAGAACCTCCTCGTTCGACGCCGTCATGAGGAACGCGTCAGTGCGTGATGAGCTTCGAGAGGAAGTCCTTCGCGCGATCCGACTCGGGTTGGGTGAAGAACTTCTCGGGGGTCGCCTGCTCGACGATCTGTCCGTCGGCCATGAACACCACGCGGTTCGCGGCCTTGCGGGCGAAGCCCATCTCGTGGGTGACGACGATCATCGTCATGCCTTCTTTGGCGAGGCCGACCATGACGTCGAGCACCTCGTTGATCATCTCGGGGTCGAGCGCGGAGGTCGGCTCGTCGAAGAGCATGACCTTCGGCTTCATCGCGAGCGCCCGGGCGATCGCCACGCGCTGCTGCTGGCCACCCGACAGCTGGGCGGGCAGCTTGTCGGCCTGATGCCCGACGCCCACGCGCTCCAGAAGCTCCCGGGCCTCCTTCTCGGCATCCGCCTTCTTCATCTTGCGGACCTTGATGGGGCCGAGCGTGACGTTCTCGAGGATCGTCAGGTGGGCGAAGAGGTTGAACGACTGGAACACCATGCCGACGTCGGCACGCAGTTCGGCCAGACCCTTCCCCTCTTTGGGAAGCTCCTTGCCGTCGATGGTGATCGAGCCGCTCGTGATGGTCTCGAGACGGTTGATGGTGCGGCACAAGGTCGACTTGCCCGAACCGGAAGGACCGATGACCACGACGACTTCGCCGCGGTCGACGGTGAGGTCGATGTCTGTGAGGGCCTGGAACTGCCCGTAGTGCTTCTGCACGTCGGAGACGACGACCAGGGGCTCGGAGCTCGCCGGGGGTACGGATGCCATGTGTTCACCCTATGAGGGTGAAGGGTGGCCGACCACATTCCCGCGCACGCCTTAACCGTTCTGTAACAGCCGCCTCAACCGGCGCGCTGCGCGAAAGCGGTCTCGTACAGGCACACGCTGGCGGCCGTGGCGAGGTTCAGCGACTCCGCCCGACCGTAGATCGGCAGGCGCAGCGACAGGTCGGCGTGAGCCAACGCCGTCTCGTCGAGGCCGCGCGCCTCGTTGCCGAACAACCACGCCGTCGGCTCCGCGAGCAGCTCGCGAGACGCGAGGAAATCGGCCCCGTCGACGTCGGCCGCGACCACGCGGAGTCCGGCCTCGTGCACGCGCTCCACGACGTCGGCCAACTCGAGATCGACGGCGATCGGCACGTGGAAGAGCGAGCCGGTCGTCGAGCGCACGACCTTGGGGTTGTAGGGGTCGACCGTGCGACCGGTGAGGATCACGGCATCCGCCCCCGCCGCATCGGCGGCTCGGATGATCGTGCCGAGGTTGCCCGGATCGCGGACCTCCTCACAGATCGCGATCAGACGCGGGCGGTCCGCCAGCAGGTCTTTGAGCGCCGTCGGCGCCTGACGCGCCACCGCGACGATGCCCTGCGGCGTGACGGTGTCGGCCATCGCGTCGAGGACCGCCTCGGTCGTGTACTGCAGGTCGACGTCGGCGCGCTCGGCCAGCTCGCGCACATCGGCGTGCTTCTCGAGCGCCGTGGGCGTCGCGTACAGCTCGAGCACGGTGTCGGGAGCCCATTCGAGCGCCTCGCGGGCGGCCTGCGGACCCTCGAGCAGGAAGAGACCGGTCTTTTGGCGGGCGGCGCGCTTGCTGAGCTTGGCCACGGCGCGCACCCGCGGCGAACGGGGGTTCTCGAGCACGGACTCAGTGTATGACGCCGACGGCATGCGAACCGGGATGCCGCGCAGGAACGGCGAAACGGGCGCCCTCCGAAGAGGACGCCCGTTTCGTGGAAGACGTGTCTTACGCGGTCTTCGCGGCGTTGACGTCGCTGGGCAGCGCAGCCTTCGCCGTGGCGACGAGCGAGGCGAACACGGCCGGCTCGTTGACCGCGAGCTCGGCGAGCATGCGACGGTCGACCTGCACACCCGCGAGGCCGAGGCCCTGGATGAAGCGGTTGTACGTCATGCCGTTGGCGCGCGACGCGGCGTTGATGCGCTGGATCCACAGACGACGGAAGTCGCCCTTGCGCTTGCGACGGTCACGGTACGCGTAGACCAGGGAGTGGGTGACCTGCTCCTTGGCCTTGCGGTACAGGCGCGAACGCTGACCGCGGTAACCGGACGCGCGCTCGAGGATGACGCGACGCTTCTTGTGGGCGTTTACTGCCCGCTTGACTCTAGCCATTTCTGTTCTTTCCTAACGTGCGTCGGCGCTCAGAGGCCGAGGAGCTTCTTGGCGACCTTGGAGTCACCCTTGGCCAGGACCTGCTCCTGGTTCAGGCGACGGGTGCGCTTGGAGGCCTTGCCCTCGAGGTTGTGGCGCATGCCGGCCTGCTGCTTCATGAGCTTGCCGCTACCGGTGAGCTTGAAGCGCTTCTTGGCGCCCGAGTGGGTCTTCTGCTTCGGCATCTGTCTTCCTTCGTTGGGGTTCCCGGCGGAGCGGGAGTCGGGGAGCTTTACTCGGCGGACGCCGGGGCAGCTTCGTCTGTGGGTGCCGAATCGCCTCGAGCGGCACTTCGCGCGGCTTCACGGTTCGCCGTGCGCTGCGCGTTCTGCTCGGTCTTGACCTCGGACTTGTTCTTGTGAGGAGCCACCACCATCACCATGTTGCGGCCGTCGATCGTGGGGTTCGACTCGACGGTGCCGAACTCGGCGACGTCTTCGGCGAACTTGCGGAGCAGACGGACACCCTGCTCGGGACGCGACTGCTCGCGACCGCGGAACAGGATCATGGCCTTCACCTTGTCGCCCGCCTGGAGGAAGCCCTCGGCGCGCTTGAGCTTGGTGATGTAGTCGTGAGCCTCGATCTTCAGGCGGAACCGGACCTCTTTGAGGACGGTGTTCGCCTGGTTACGACGCGTTTCCTTGGCCTTCTGAGCGGCCTCGTACTTGAACTTGCCGTAATCCATGATCTTGACCACGGGCGGCTTCGAGCTCGGCGCAACCTCGACCAAGTCGAGGTCCGCTTCCTGGGCCAGGCGCAACGCAGCTTCGATTCGGACGATGCCGACCTGCTCGCCGTTGGGTCCGACGAGACGGACCTCCGGGACTCGGATGCGCTCGTTGGTGCGGGGATCGCTGATGCGGAACTCCTCTTTCATACGGGTGGTGGCCGCCGCGATCCGTCGGAATCGCGGGCGAAGAGGAGAGACACGCCACCCGGCACAGTGCTTTCGGCACCGGCTTCTGCACCCAGGCAACCCCGTGCAACACGGAGCGGAGTGCGGGAACCCGGTAGCCTGGAGCGGCAAGCGCGGGTGGGATGTGATCCTCTTTCGTACGGAGTGAAACACTCCGAAGCCCGCCATAGTCTAGCAGAGAGAACCCCGTGACCACGATTCCCCCCGACATGCCCACCGACGACCACTCCGCGCACCGCCACGGAGCAGAAGATGAGCGTCTCGCCCGGTGGGAGGAACAGGAGCGCGCGGCGTCCTCCGCCACCCGCGACATCGCCGACGTCCCCGCCGTCGAGGTCATCACCACGGCCGCCGTTCACCTCATGAGCGCTGCAGCCGTCAAGACCGGCCTGGCCGACGACCCGGGCCAGCAGCTCGACCTCGACGAGGCCCGCAAGCTCATCAACGCCCTCGCCGGACTCATCACCGCCGGAGCCCCCGAGATCAGCGACATGCACGCGCGCTCGCTGCGCGACGGCCTGCGCTCCCTGCAGCTCGCGTTCCGCGAGGCCTCGACGATCCAGGACCCGATCGGTAAGGGGCCGGGCGAGAAGTGGACGGGTCCCGTCACGTAGTTCTGTCGTTCTGGGGGGGGTACAGGGCTCCGTGATGCCCCCTTCCCAAGGCAAGAGCGGGGCCCCTACCCCGATTGCCTTGGGAAGGGGGCATCACTGCGCCCTGTCCTCCGCAGGCCACCTCTTCCGTGACACCCGCGGGGTACAGGAGCTGACCCCTTCCCCGATTGCCTTGGGAAGGGGGCATCACTGCGCCCTGTCCTCCGCAGGCCACCTCTTCCGTGACACCCGCGGGGTATGGGACGGCGGGAGGTCCCTGAGCCCGCCGAAGGGACCGGGGTGCCGCAGCGCTATCGCGCGTGGCTCGACGCCGCCGTGCGGGCTCGACCCGAGCGGGCGAGGCCGGGAACGAGACCTGCTGCGCGGTCAGACCTCGCTGCTGCGGTGAAGCTTGACCGTCAGGGAGTCGACGAGGACGGCGATGCGGTCATCGGCCGCCCACCGACGCGCGAGGCGTGCGAGCACGGCATCCAGTTCCTCCTGCTCGAGCCCCGACATCAGCTGGAGGTGAACGACGAGCTCCGGTCCGCGCAGGCGTCCGGTGGGATCGCCCGACTCCACCGCGAGATCGAGCACCGCCAGCTCGCCCGAGATGCTCTCGTGCAGACCCGTGAAGATGGTCGGCGACGTGTGCGCCGGCTCCCACGGCTCATCCTGGGCGATGGCCCACACGGAGGGTCGACGCAGGACGAACTCCGTCTCGGACGCCGGGTCGATCACGATGAGCTCGGTGTCTTCGGATGCCGCAGCGAGAGCCGTGCGCCGACCGTCCGCCGGCACGGGGCGCGCCTTGGCGTCCCAGGTCTGCAGCGCCGTCACCGACGTGAACACGGGGAGCACCTTGCGACCGTCGGGAGCGGCGACCGTGACGATCGAGAGCTCCTGCGTCTTGTCGACCTCGAGGCCGTGCGCACCGACGCCGTGATCGCCCTTTTCAGCGACCAGCGGGATCAGCAGACGCGCCGTGCGGTAGGCGTCGACGATCGCACGCGCATCACCCTCGCCCGCACGGAACGCGAGGAGAGCGGAGAGCAGGGCCGGATCGGCGGATCCGTCGTCACCGGAGTGCGGGTTCGACTCGAATCGGCGGCCTTCCCACGGGACGCCGGCGGAATCCGCGTGGACGCCGTGGGCGTGGTCGTGCGGATCGTCAGTGTCCGGCGACATCCAGCGCCTCGGCGAGGGTGAACTGCCCCGCGTAGAGAGCCTTGCCGACGATCGCGCCCTCGACGCCGAGCGGCACCAGCTCGCGCAGCGCGGCGATGTCGTCGAGGCTCGAGACGCCACCCGAAGCGACGATCGGCTTGGGCGTGCGCTGGGTCATCTCGCGCAGCAGTTCGATGTTGGGTCCGCGCAGCGTGCCGTCCTTGGTCACGTCGGTGACGACGTAGCGGCTGCATCCGGCGTCTTCGAGGCGCTGGAGCACGGTCCACAGGTCGCCGCCGTCGCGGGTCCACCCGCGTGCGGCGAGCGTGGTGCCGCGCACGTCGAGGCCGACCGCGATCGCCTCGCCGTAGCGGTTGATGACGTCGGCCGCCCACTCGGGGTTCTCGAGAGCTGCGGTTCCGAGGTTGATGCGGCTCGCACCGCTCTCGAGAGCGGCTTCGAGCGAACGGTCGTCGCGGATGCCGCCGGAGAGCTCGACCTGCACACCCTTGACCTGCTTGATGACCTTGCGCATGACGCTGGCGTTGCTGCCGCGACCGAAAGCTGCGTCGAGATCGACCAGGTGGATCCACTGGGCACCCTGGCGAGCGAAGTCGGCGGCGGCGTCGACGGGGTCGCCGTAGCTGGTCTCGGTACCGGCCTCACCCTGGGTCAGACGGACGGCCTTGCCGTCGGCGACGTCGACCGCGGGAAGCAGCACAAGTTCGGGCGTGGACGCGAAATCGTTCATGGCTCCTCGCACCCTTCGGCGCATCTCGCCGAGCCGGGGCACGAGGTCACACAGTAGTCGCGCGCAGGCCGCCGATCCAATTGGACAGCAGGCGGATGCCGGCTTCGCCCGACTTCTCGGGGTGGAACTGCGTCGCTGCCAGCGGCCCGTTCTCGACGGCGGCGATGAACGGCGCACCGTAGGTGCACCAGGTGACCGAGGGCTGAGGAAAGGGCGGGGTGACCTCGAGCGACCACTCCTGCGCGGCATAGGAGTGCACGAAGTAGAACCGTTCGTTCTCGATGCCCTCGAACAGGCGCGAGCCTTCGCCGGCGGTGACGGTGTTCCAGCCCATGTGCGGCAGGACCGGTGCGGCGAGCTCGCCGACGGTACCGGGCCACTCCCCCAGACCCGGGGTGTCGGTGCCGCGCTCGATGCCGCGGTCGAACATCACCTGCATGCCGACGCAGATGCCGAGCACCGGCCGACCTCCCGCGAGGCGTCGGTCGATGATCTCTCCGCCGCGGCTGGCGTTGAGCGCGCCCATGACGGCGCTGAACGCACCGACTCCCGGCACGAGCAGCCCGTCGGCGTCGAGGAGGAGCGAACGGTCGGACGTTAGGCGGGCGTCCGCCCCGGCCTCGACCAGCGCCTTGACCGCCGAGTGGACGTTGCCCGACCCGTAATCCAGGACCGCGACGACGGGCTTCGAGGTCACAACGCTCCCTTGGTGCTGGGGATGCCGTCGACCAGGGGGTCGAGGGCCTTCGCCTGACGGAAGGCGCGGGCGAGCGCCTTGTACTCGGCCTCGGCGATGTGGTGGGGGTCGCGTCCGCCCAGGACGCGCACGTGCACCGTCAGACCGGCGTGGGTCGAGATCGCCTCGAACGAGTGCCGCACGAGCGATCCGGTGAAGTGACCGCCGATGAGGTGGTGCTCGAACCCGACGGGCTCTCCGGTGTGAACGAGGTAGGGACGCCCGCTGATGTCGACGACGGCCTGCGCGAGCGCTTCGTCGAGGGGGACGAGGGCGTCGCCGTACCGCGCGATGCCCGACTTGTCGCCGAGCGCCTGACGGATGGCCTGACCGAGCACGATGGAGGTGTCTTCGACGGTGTGGTGGGCGTCGATGTGGGTGTCGCCGGTCGAGCGGACGCGCAGGTCGGTGAGCGAGTGCTTGGCGAACGCCGTGAGCATGTGGTCGAAGAACGGCACGCTCGTGGAGATGTCGCTGGTGCCGCGACCGTCGAGGTCGAGCTCGAGTTCGACGCGAGACTCGCTCGTCTCGCGGGTGATCGAGGCGGTGCGGGGCGAGGCGGGGCCGGTCATGACCGCGATCCTACCGAGGCCAGTGCGTCGAGGAACGCCGTGGTCTCGTCGGCCGTGCCCGCCGTCACACGCAGGTGGTGCGCGATGCCGACGTCGCGGATCAGCACTCCGCGGTCGTACAGGGCCTTCCATGTAGCGGCGGGGTCGTCGACCCCGCCGAACAGCACGAAGTTCGTCCACGACTCGTGGGCGGTGTAGCCGAGGGCGGCCACGGTGGCCGAGATCCGGTCGCGCTGGGCGACGATCTCGTCGACCATCGACAGCATCGTGTCAGCGTGCGCGAGGGCGGCGGTCGCCGCCGCCTGCGTGAGCGCACTGAGGTGGTAGGGCAGGCGGACGAGGCGCAGGGCGTCGACGAGCGCGGGGTCGGCGGCGAGGTAGCCCACGCGCGCCCCGGCGAAGGCGAAGGCCTTGCTCATCGTGCGTGAGACGACCAGGCGAGGGCGCCCGGGCAGCAGCGAGACCGCGGAGGGCTCGTCGCGGGGCGCGAACTCCTCGTACGCCTCGTCGACGATGACGATGCCGTCGGTGGCTTCGTAGACGGCCTCGACGACGTCGAGGCGAAGAGGAGTCCCGGTGGGGTTGTTCGGAGCGCACAGGAAGACGATGTCGGGGCGGCGCTCGCGCACCTGCGCGGCGGCCGACTCGGCGGTGAGCGAGAAGTCGTGCTCGCGCTCGCCCGCGATCCAGGAGGCGCCGGTCGCCCGCGTCAGGATCGGGTACATCGAGTACGTCGGGGCGAAGCCCATCGCGGTGCGGCCCGGTCCGCCGAACGCCTGCAGGATGTGCTGCAGAACTTCGTTCGAGCCGTTGGCCGCCCAGATCTGGTCGGGGGACAGCCCGTGACCCAGGTAACCGGCGAAGGCCTCTCGCAGACCGGTGAACTCTCGGTCGGGGTAGCGGTTGACGTCGCGCAGGGCCCGGGCGATGGCATCGAGGATGTCGTCGGCGACCTCTTGGGGAACCGGGTGAGTGTTCTCGTTGACGTTGAGCGCGACGGGCAGAGCCGCCTGCGGCGCCCCGTACGGGGTCATACCCCGGAGATCGTCGCGGAGAGGCAGGTCGTCAAGGCGCACAGTCACCTCACCCATGGTAGGCGGCGGCGACGGCTGTGGATCACGGCCGCAACTCGCGGCGAGAGCTCGCGAGTCAGCCGACGGGGGCGTAGGCGGCCGGGATGGCGATGCGCTGTCCTGCCGTGACGTTTCCGCCCGAGAGGGCGTTGAGGCGCGTGATCTCGGCGACGACATCGCGCGGGTCTGCCGCCGGCGCCAGGTCTTCGGCGATCGACCACAGCGTGTCGCCGCTCATGACGGTCACTTCGGCGAACGAACCGGCGGGGGCGCCGGCCTCGCCGGATGCGAGCGCGGACCCGCCGCCGACGATCGCGACGCCGAGCGCGATGGCGAGAGGAAGGGCGACGAGGAAAGCGACGACGCGGCGCCCGCGAGCGGTGATGCGCAGGCGGGTGGTCGGTGCGGTGAAGGCGATGCTGCTCATGGTGTGCTCCTTGGTGGAGAGATTCGCACCCCGCCCTCGGCCGGGAGGGCGGTGGTGCGAATCTGTATTCCGAATC
The DNA here is from genome assembly GCF_023712585.1 of Microbacterium sp. P26. NCBI lineage: Bacteria > Bacillati > Actinomycetota > Actinomycetes > Micrococcales > Microbacteriaceae > Microbacterium > Microbacterium sp. P26. Next base: position 218,597 of record NZ_JAMAXZ010000001.1, read on the forward strand.
TATCTTCGATACTTTTGATGTGTCAACACCCCGTGTCTCGGAGACCGATCGAACGCGACACGCGCGAGGCTCCGTGTCATTCGGGTCGTCCACCGGATACGGTTTCGACACGGAGACCTCACCACCAACCTCCGACATTCGAATTTCCGCCGTGGTTTCCGCGGCGCGAGGGGAGCACAGATGACCGACGCGACGACCGCCGCCGGCCGCGAGCGGCCGCAGACCCGGCGACGCAAGAGCCTCAGCGACAAGCAGCTCGCCATCCTCGAGGTCATCCAGCGTTCGATCGCCCGGCACGGCTATCCGCCGAGCATGCGCGAGATCGGCGACGCCGTCGGCCTCAAGTCGCTGTCGAGCGTCACCCACCAGCTGAACCAGCTCGAGCTCAGCGGCTACCTGCGACGCGACCCCGGCAAGACGCGCGCGATGGAGGTGCTGATCGACCTCCCCGGCGCCGCGGCCGAGAACCCCGCCGACACCGCGCCCGCGCTCGGCGACGCCGCCCTCGTGCCTCTCGTCGGTCGGATCGCCGCCGGTGTGCCGATCACCGCCGAGCAGCAGGTCGAGGAGATCTTCCCCCTCCCCCGTCAGCTCGTCGGCAAGGGTGAGCTGTTCATGCTGAAGGTCTCGGGCGACTCCATGATCGACGCGGCCATCTGCGACGGCGACTGGGTCGTCATCCGGTCGCAGGCGAACGCCGAGAACGGCGAGATCGTCGCGGCGATGCTCGACGGAGAAGCCACGGTGAAGACCTTCCGCCGCCGCGACGGCCACATGTGGCTCCTCCCCCGCAACAGCGCGTTCGAACCGATCCTGGGCGACGACGCCGTCGTCCTCGGTCGCGTGGTCGCGGTCCTCCGCGCCGTCTGACGCGCGCGGGAGCGAGAAGGCGCGGGCGGACGATCGCGCAGCGGAGTCATCGACCAGTAGCGTGAGCGCAGACCCCGAGGAAGCGAGCACCGTGTCCACGAATCCGCCTGCTGTTCCGTCCGTGCCTGAGACACCGCCGGCCGACGCGGAGGCGTCCTCGCGACCGATCGCGCCGCTTGCGCCGTCGCCGAGCAGCCGACCCCGCACGAGCACGATCGTGCTGAGCGTCGTCCTGGCCGTCGTGGTCTTGGCGGCCGGCATCGCCTTCGTCTGGGTCATCATGCGTCTCGACAGCGCCTCCGAGCAGATCGAGCGACAGCAGAACCGCATCACGGAGCAGGATCGGCGGCTCGAGGAACAGCGCGACCTGATCGAACGGAAAGAAGAGTTCGGCGCCGCGGTCTCGGGCCTGTTGGACGCCGTCGACCCTCTCGTCGGGCTGCCCTACGACTCGCTCGTGCCGTGGGACCGGGTCGAGACGATCGTCGACGACGCCTGGGCGCACCGCTGGGACGCCGCGGGCCTCCGACGAGACGCCAACGAGATCGCCGCCCTGACCGCGAGTCTGACGTACGAGACCGAGGCGGCCCGGTCGCGCGTGGCGACCAACACCTCGTCGTCCCCTTGGGAGGCGGCGCTCGACCGTCTCGGGGCCGGCTGGGTCTCGACGACCTTCGCCGACATCGCCGCGGACTGCGGGGCGGATGCCCTGGCCTGCGTCGCGAGCACCGATCCGTTCGAGGTGCGCGTGGCGAGCTCCACACGGGCCGACCCGAAGATGACCGATTGGATCCGCACCGGCGTCGCCTACCACGAGTACGCGCACGTCCTGCAGTTCACCAATCCCCGGGCCACGAATCTGGCGCTCACGGCTTTCGACGGCGATTCGGAGACGATGGCCGATTGCTACGCCCTGACGTTCCTCGACGGATGGTCGCTCGAGCACGAGGTCCCCGTCGACGATCTCTCCTACTGGGAGGTCAGCGTCGGCTACGGATACAGCTGCGACCAGGCCCAGAAGCAGGTCATCCGCGACTGGGTCTCGGGACTCGGCGTCGCGAAACGGTCTTTGGGCGGTTGACGGTCCGTTCCCGGATGACGGCATCCGCGGATGTCGGAAGCCCTGCCTAGGGTGGAGTCATGGCTGACACCCTCCCCTACGGTTCCTGGCCCTCGCCGATCACGCCCGAATCCGTCGCGCAGTCGTCGCCGCGCATCGACGGCGCCCTCCTCGTGGGCGACGAGGTGTGGTGGGGCGAGTCCGTGCCGAGCGAGGCGGGGCGCGTGGCGGTCAAGCGCACGCGCGCGGACGGTTCGATCGAGACCGTCCTGCCCGCACCTGCCAACGCGCGCTCTGGGGTTCACGAGTACGGCGGAGGCGCCTGGACGGCGTCCGACGACGCAGAGCTGTACTACGTCGAGAAGACCGACCAGCGGGTCTACGCCCTGCGCCCCGGCGGTGAGGCGCGCGCGTTGACCGCTCCCGATGAGACCGTCCGCCACGGCGGCCTGCGCTTCGAACACGGCGTCCTCCTCGCCGTGCGCGAGATCCACGGCGCCGCGCGCGTACCATCGCGGGCCATCGTCGCCATCGCGACCGACGACTCCGGCTCGATCGACGTGCTCGCCGACGGCAGCGACTTCCTCGCCCAGCCGGCACTCTCCCCCGACGGCACGCACCTGGCCTGGGTCTCCTGGAACCATCCCGACATGCCCTGGGACGCCACCTCGATCGCGGTCAAAGACCTCGCCACGGGAGTGGTGCGAGAGGCGGCCGGGGGCCCGCAGCGCGCGCCGCTGCAGCCCGTGTGGATCGCCGACGACGAACTGCTCTACGCCGACGACCCCGAGGGGCGCTGGAACCTGTTCCGCCGCCCCCTTTGGTCGGACCCTCAGCCCGTGGCCCCGGCGGATGCCGACACCGGCGGCGGCCTCTGGGTGCTCGGCACGCGGTGGTTCGGCGCGACCGACGACGGCCGCATCGTCGCGATCCGCACCGACGGAGCCGACGAGATCGTCGAGATCGCCCCGTCGGGTGTGCGCCCTCTCGCGGTGCCCTCGGTCGCGACCTCCGTGGTCGATGATGTCCGAGGAACCCGCGCCCTCGTCTCGGGAGCCGACGCCGACGGCCGCTCGGGACTCTGGCTCGTCGACCTCGACTCCGGTGACGTCCAGCTCGTCACCGGAGGGGCCGGTTCGTGGGGTGACGAATGGATGCCGACGGCTCGCGCCCTCGAAACCGAGGGCCCCCACGGCACGGTGCACGCCTTCGCCTACGCGCCCACTCACCCCGACGTCATCGCACCCGCGGGCGAACGCCCGCCCTACGTCGTCCTCGTGCACGGCGGACCCACCTCGCACGTGGGGCCGGCCCCCTCGGCCAAGACGGCGTTCTTCACGAGCCGGGGCATCGGCGTGCTCGATGTCAACTACGGCGGCTCCACCGGGTACGGACGCGACTACCGCGACCGCCTCAAGGGCCAGTGGGGCGTCGTCGACGTGGACGACGTGGCAGCGGCGGCATCCGCCCTCGCCGACGCCGGTCTCGCCGACCCGGAGCGCATCGCGATCGCGGGTGGCTCGGCGGGAGGGTGGACGGTGCTGGCGGCCGTGACGCGCACCGACGTGTTCGCGGCCGGCATCTCGCGGTACGGCGTGGGCGACGCCCGCGCCCTGGCCGAAGACACCCACGACTTCGAGGCGCGCTACCTCGACGGGCTCATCGGCCCGCTCCCCGAGGCCGAAGCGGTCTACATCGAGCGGTCCCCTCTCGGGCGCCCCGAGCTCTTCCGCGTTCCCCTGCTGATCCTGCAGGGCTCCGAGGACCGAGTCGTCCCGCCCTCGCAGGCCGAGGCCATCCGCGATGCGCTGGCGGCGCACCACGTGCCGCACGCGTACGTCCTCTACGAGGGCGAAGGTCACGGCTTCCGTCGTTCCGAGACCGTGATCGACTCACTCGAGCGCGAACTCGGCTTCCTCGGCGCGGTGTTCGGCTTCGACACCCCCGGAGTCCCGCCGATCGAGCTCAGCTGAGCGGCGCGCCCGCCCCGCACGCCGAAGGGCCCCGCCGACGCAGGTCGGCGGGGCTCTTCGCGAAACGATCAGGCGGGGAACGCCGCCAGCTCGGCCGCGAGGCGTGCGCCCACGTGCGCGTGGATGAACGTTCCGCTCTCGCGGTGCTCCTGCGCGACGATGAGCCCGCTCTCGTGCACGGCGGAAACGAGGTCGCCGCGGTCGTACGGAACGATCGCCTGCACCTCGACGGCCGGCAGGGGCAGCGCGTCTTCGATCGCGGCACGCAGCTCGTCGATGCCCTCACCCGTGCGCGACGACACGAACTTCGCGTTCGGTGCGAGGCCGCGCAGCACGAGGCGGTCGTCCTCGCTCACCAGGTCGGCCTTGTTGAAGACGACGATCTCCTGGCCGAAGTTCGCGTCGACGTCACCCATCACGTCGCGCACCGTCATCAGCTGCGCAGCGGGGTCGGGATGCGAGGCATCGACCACGTGCAGGATGACGTCGGCGTCGCCGACCTCCTCGAGCGTCGATCGGAACGCCTCCACCAGCTGGTGCGGCAGGTTGCGCACGAAGCCGACGGTGTCGGTGAGCGTGTACACGCGACCGTCGCTCGTCTCGGAACGTCGCACCGTGGCATCCAGGGTCGCGAACAAGGCGTTCTCGACGAGCACTCCCGCACTCGTGAGGCGGTTGAGCAGGCTCGATTTCCCGGCGTTCGTGTACCCGGCGATGGCCACCGAAGGGATGGTGTGCCGCTTGCGCTCGGCGCGCTTCGCCTCGCGGGCGGGGGCGAAGTCGCGAAGCTGCTTGCGCAGCAGCGCCATCTTCGTGCGGATGCGACGACGGTCGAGCTCGATCTTCGTCTCACCGGGACCGCGCGATCCCATACCGGCGCCGCCGGCGCCGACCTGTCCACCGGCCTGACGCGACATCGAGTCACCCCAGCCGCGCAGGCGCGGGAGGAGGTATTCGAGCTGCGCGAGTTCGACCTGGGCCTTGCCCTCGCGGCTCTTCGCGTGCTGGCTGAAGATGTCGAGGATGACGGTGGTGCGGTCGATCACCTTGACCTTGACGACGTCTTCGAGAGCACGGCGCTGGCTGGGGGCGAGTTCGGTGTCGGCGATGACGGTGTCGGCCCCGACCGCGGCGACGATGTCACGGAGTTCCGCGGCCTTGCCACGACCGACGTAGGTCGCGGGATCGGGGTGCGGACGCCGCTGCAGCACACCGTCGAGGACGACGGCTCCGGCGGTCTCGGCAAGGGCCGACAGCTCGCGCAGCGAGTTCTCGGCATCCGTCTGCTCGCCCTGCGGGTGCACGCCGACGAGCACGACGTTCTCGAGGCGCAGCTGGCGGTACTCGACCTCGGTGACGTCTTCGAGCTCGGTCGAAAGCCCGGCGACGCGACGCAGGGCGGCGCGTTCCTCACGATCCCACTGGTCGCCGTCGGCGTCGCCGCCATACGCGGTCGTGGCGTCCTGCAGAGCCTGTGCCGCACCGAAGACCCGGACCCCGCGATGCGCTTCGGCGCGCGAGAGCACGCGGTCCACCGGGTCCACCGGCGACGCGTCCGTGCTCGGGGGTGTGGTCTGTTCGGTCATGGGTTCCTTTCGTCGCGGGTGTTCCCGCGTGTTCTGGCACTTTATCCGGCCCGACGGGGCGAGCCGCGGTCGGATATCCTGTGAGGATGGGGAGCGAGCACTACTTCAGCGCGTCGCCGTCGAGTCCCGAGCAGCTCCGCCGCATCCGCGTGACGCTTGCCGGTCGCGAGCTCAAGGTGGTCACGGCGGGCGGCGTCTTCAGTCCCGACCACGTGGATGTCGGCACGTCCGTGCTCCTCGCGAACACCCCTCCCCCTCCCGCCGGTGGGAACTTCCTCGACCTGGGGTGCGGATGGGGTCCGATCTCGCTGTCTCTGGCGCTCGCATCACCGCATGCAACCGTGTGGGCGGTCGACGTCAACGAGCGTGCCCTCGACCTCGTGAGGCGCAATGCCGAGTCCCTCGGCATCACCAACATCAACGCGGTGCGCCCTGAGGATGTTCCCGACGACGTGTCGTTCCGCACCATCCGGTCGAACCCGCCCATCCGCGTCGGCAAGAACGAACTGCACGGCATGCTCGAGCACTGGATCCCGCGCCTCTCCGAACGCAGCGACGGGTGGTTCGTCGTGCAGCGCAACCTCGGTTCCGACTCGCTGCAGCGGTGGCTCGCCGCGACGTTCCCGACCGGCTACAGCGTGCAGCGCGCCGCGACCGCCAAGGGATTCCGCGTGCTGCGGGTGCGCAAGCACGGCTCACCGCCGAGCGAGCTCATCGACGTCGTCCCCTGACGACCCCTCGGGCCGAACCGGTCAGCCGGGTCGCCGGCATCCGGAATCAGGCGAGGGCAACTTCGCCGGTGAAGACGAGGGATGCCGGGCCGGAGAGCAGCACGCGTCCGTTCGCGACGCGCACGCCGAGCGTGCCGCCCGGGGTGTCGACGACCCATGAGTCCGGCGCGGCGGATCCTGCCCAGTGGCGGACGGCCAGGGCAGCCGCGGCCACGCCGGTGCCGCAGCTGAGGGTCTCTCCCACACCGCGTTCGAACACGCGCAGACGGATCGCTCCGACTCCGTCGCGCACGAGCGGATCGGCGGGCACCACGAACTCGACGTTCGCGCCGTGCGAGGGCGAAGGATCGAGCAACGGCTGGTAGGTCAGATCGAGGCCCTCGAGCTCCGCGTCCGACGAGAGCGCGACCACGACGTGCGGGTTTCCCACGTCGACGCCGACGCCGGGTCGTGCGACCGGCAGTCCCTTCGCGCGCACCAGCGTCTCGCCCGGCTCGATCCCGAATTCACCCAGGTCGACCTCGTAACCGCGATCGCTGCGCGTCAGGGTCTTGATCCCCGCACGCGTGCCGATGCGCAGTCCGCCGTCGAGCGAGGCGAGTCCGGTGTCGCTCAGGTACCGCGCGAAGACCCGCGTGCCGTTGCCGCACATCTCGGCCTTCGAGCCGTCGGCGTTGCGGTAGTCCATGAACCATTCGGCCCCGGATGCCGCGGCATCCGCCCCCTCGTCGATGGCGCGTGAGCGCACCACGCGCAGCAGGCCGTCGGCCCCGATGCCGAAGTGGCGGTCGCACAGCGCGGAGATCTGCGCGTCGGAGAGGTCGAGCTCGCCGTCGGGATCGGCGACCACCACGAAGTCGTTGCCGGTGCCGTGGCCCTTGGTGAACGGGAGAGTCGCCATGCGTCCAGTCTACGGACGGGCGGCGGCTAGGCTTTCCCGGCCTTCCCCTCGTTCCAGGAGCTCCCATGCCGAAGATCCCCGCCGCCCTCGTCGCCCCGTCGTTCGACCGGCCGCCGTTGGACGATCTCGACCAGGGCGATGCGTCGCAGCTGACGCCCCGAGCCTCCCTCGAAGGGCTGTCCTTCCGCGACCTCCGCGTCGATGGGCTCGACCTCGAGAGCGCCGACCTTGCGCTGTGTCGTCTCGACGGCGTCCGCACTCCCGAGGTCTCGCTGCGGTACGCGAACGTGACGGAATCGGCCTGGAGCGGCTGGGACGTTCCCATCCTGCGCGCGGCGCGGGCGAGCTGGCGCGACCTCGAGATCGAGGGCACCCGCTCGGGGTCGGTCGAGGCCTACGAGTCGACGTGGAACGGCGTGCACTTCGTCAACTGCCGCCTCGGATTCGTGAACCTGCGCGGCGCCCACCTGCAGGACGTCGCGTTCACCGACTGCACGATCGACGAGCTCGACCTCGGGCAGTCGAAGGTCACCCGCTTCGCCGCCCCCGGCACGCGGATCTCGCAGCTCATCGTCGAGCAGGCGACGTTGCAGCACGTCGACCTGCGCGGCGCCGATCTCGACGGTCTCGCGGGGCTTTCCGCCCTGCGCGGGGCCACGATCTCGTCGCTGCAGCTGCAGCAGCTCGCTCCCCTGCTCGCGGCCGACCGCGGAATCAGCGTCCGCGACTGACGGCAGTGCCCCTCAGGCCGACGACGAGGGGCCACCCGGCCCGTCGACGATGAGCCGCCGGCCCGTCGCCCAGGTGTCGAAGGGTTCGTAGCCGAGCTCGTCGTAGAAGCCGCGGGCGGCGGTATTGTCGGGACGCACCATGAGCTGTACCTTGGGACACCCCATCGCCTCGAGCAGCCGTTCGGCCTCTGTCACGAGGCGGCGCCCGATCCCCTGCCCGCGATGGGTGAGCGCGCTGGCGAGGTAGTACAGCCAGCCGCGGTGGCCGTCGTAGCCCGCCATGACGCTGCCGACCACCCGATCACCCTCGACCGCGACGAGGAACAGCTCCGGCTGCACGGTGAGCTTGCGACGGATGTCGGCGCGCGGGTCGTTCCATGGGCGCGTGAGGCCCGCCTGCTCCCACAAGGCGACGACGGCGTCTTCGTCGGCGAGCGTGAAAGCGCGGATGTCCACCGTCATGTGCGTTCCTCCGTTCGGGATGCCAGGATGCCGGCATCCACCGTCCGCGCGTCGACCCACTCGGCCTCGGCGTAGCGCCGGAACCACGACACCTGGCGACGGGCGTAGCGCCGCGTGAGCGCCTGGGTCTCGGCGACGGCCTCGTCGCGGGTGACCTCGCCGCGGATCTGCTTCAGCGCCTGTGCGTACCCGATCGCGCGACCGGCGGTGACACCGTGCTCGATCCCGGCGGGGATGAGCGCTTCGACCTCGCCGACGAGGCCGGCTGCCCACATCGCGTCCACGCGATCGTCGAGAAGACCGACGAGCTCCGTTCGATCGATCGCGGTGGCGATGATCCGGGTCTGCGGATGCCAGAACTCCGGCGCCTCGGGAAGAGCCCCTCCATGCGTCTGCCCGCCCTGCGCCAGCACCTCGAGCGCGCGCACGACGCGACGCCCGTTGCGCGGATCGATGCGCTCCGCGGCATCCGGATCCTCCTCCCGCAGGCGCGCGTACAGCGCACCCGGGCCGCGCTCCTCGAGTTCGCGTTCGAGCGCGGTGCGCACGGCCTCGTCGCGCGGGGGGAAGCGGAAGTCCCACAGCACACTCGAGACGTACAGCCCCGAGCCCCCGACGAGGATCGCGTCGGCGCCCCGGTTGTGGATCTCGCGGATCGCCGTGCGCGCGGCATCCTGATACCAGGCCACCGCGGCCTCGTCGGTCACCTCGAGGGCGTCGAAGAGATGATGACGGATGCCGCGCCGCTCCCCCTCGGGGAGCTTGGCCGTTCCGATGTCCATGCCGCGATACAGCTGCATCGCGTCGGCGTTCACGATCTCGGCCGCGCGCCCACGAGCGGACAGGGCTTCTGCGAGGTCGAGCGACAGACCCGTCTTGCCGGTGCCGGTGGCGCCGACGACGGCCCAGAGGGCCGGGGCGGTCACACGCCGACGCGCAGGGTGGGGAGCCCGAGGGACACCGCGCGCGGAGCACCGGCCTCGCCCGCCGGCGCGGGGATGCCGCACGACTCCGCCTGCGAACGGTCCCACGCGTCACCCGCGCGGGTGCGGCGGATGCGCAGCGGAGCGCCGTCGGGCGCATCGGCGAGCAGGTGGAAGGGAGCCGCGTGTGTGACCGTCACCGAGACGACGTCGCCGGGGCGCGGCACAGGCGAACCCGCGGGCAACTCGAAGTGCACGAGGCGGTTGTCTTCGGCGCGTCCGGTGAGGCGGTGCGTCTCAGCGTCCTTCTTGCCTTCGCCCGCGGAGACGAGCACCTCGAGAGTGCGACCGAGCTGCTTCTGGTTCTCTTCCGCCGCGATCCGGTCCTGCAGAGCGGTCAGTCGCTCGTAGCGCTCCTGCACGACGGCCTTGGGCACCTGGTCGGCCATCGTCGCCGCGGGAGTCCCCTCGCGGATCGAGTACTGGAACGTGAAGGCGCTCGAGAAACGCGAGGCCTCGACGACCCGCAGGGTCTCTTGGAAGTCCTCCTCGGTCTCACCGGGGAAGCCGACGATGATGTCGGTCGTGATCGCGGCGTTCGGGATCCGCTCGCGCACCCGATCGAGGATGCCGAGGAACTTCTCGCTGCGGTACGAGCGGCGCATCGCCCTGAGGATGCGGTCGGAGCCCGACTGCAGGGGCATGTGCAGCTGCGGCATGACCGCCGGGGTCTCGGCCATCGCGGCGATCACGTCGTCGGTGAAGGCGGCGGGGTGGGGGCTCGTGAAGCGAATGCGTTCGAGCCCCTCGATCTCGCCCGCGGCGCGCAGCAGCTTGCCGAACGCGAGGCGGTCGCCGAACTCGACGCCGTACGAGTTGACGTTTTGGCCGAGGAGGGTGACCTCGATCGCCCCGTCGTCGACGAGCAGGCGGATCTCGTTCAGGATGTCGCCGGGACGGCGGTCCTTCTCCTTGCCCCGCAGGCTGGGCACGATGCAGAACGTGCACGTGTTGTTGCACCCCACCGAGATCGAGACCCATCCGCTGTGGATGGAGTCGCGCTTGGTCGGAAGGGTGGAGGGGAAGATCTCGAGCGACTCGAGGATCTCGAGCTCGGCCTCGCCGTTGTGACGCGCGCGCTCGAGCATGCCGGGCAGGGAGCCCATGTTGTGGGTGCCGAACACCACGTCGACCCACGGGGCCTTCTGCTGGACGGCGTCCTTGTCCATCTGCGCGAGGCAGCCGCCGACGGCGATCTGCATGCCGGCGCGCGCGTCCTTGCGCGACTTCAGATGGCCGAGCGTTCCGTAGAGCTTGCCGGCGGCGTTGTCGCGCACGGCGCAGGTGTTGATGACGACGACATCGGCTTCGGTGCCGGCATCCGCCTTGACGTATCCGGCACTCTCGAGCGAGCCCGACAGTCGCTCGGAGTCGTGCACGTTCATCTGGCACCCGAAGGTGCGCACTTCGTAGGTACGGGGCCCTGCGGCACCCTGCGCGGCGGCGGACGGCGCGATCAGAGTCGGGGTCGAAACGGGGGTGGTCATGATGAGGGCCAGTCTAAACGCCGCCTCCACCGGGCCGTTCGAGCCCCGGTCATAGGAATCACCTAGGTAGGCCTCTCAGTAGTTTTCGGCGGAAATGGGCAGTCCGGTGCGCGATCTGCACTTCCTTCCGCCAGGGGTGTCGGTAGTTTGGTGGACACGCAACGCCCGTCCGCCTGCGGGCTATCTCTGGGGGGAGTACGTATGCGGGGGGAACAGACGACAAGGTGGTCGCGCGGTCTCATCGGAGCAGACCGCGACGCTCACGTGATCGCGACGCGGCTGCGGTCAGGCGGATCGACGATGGTGGCGGGCCCGCGCGGGTGCGGGCGCAGCTACCTTCTGAGAGCGGTCGCTGCCGAGCTCGAGCGCCACGGCATGCAGGTGATCGTCCTGCGACCATCGGCGACACTCACCGATGTGCCCTTCGGGGTGCTCGACGCGACCGGTCATCCCGAGCTCGACGCTCTGCGCACCGGCCGCCCCGCGGAACCCGTCCGCGACGTGGTCATCCTCGACGACGTGGATGCGCTCGACACGGCAACGGCGGCCGCCCTGGCCCGCGCGGTCGCGTCGAACCGCCTCACCGCCCTGATCGGCCTGCGCACCTCGCGCGCGCGCTCGGTCGACCATCCCGACGACGCCGACGTGGTCCGCCGCGCCATGCTCGACCTGTGGCTCGACGGGTTCGCGCGTCGCGTCGATCTCGGCGAGCTGAGCGACGACGACGCCCTCGCGCTGATCGACCTCTTCCCGGACGCCCACCTGCTCGACAGCACGACACGGGCAGGTCTGGTCTGGCGCGCCGACGGCTCGCGCACGCTGATGCGCCATCTGATCCTCGAGGCCACCGCCGCCGCGCGCAGCGGCAAAGACCCGCTGACCGCGCTGCGCAACGTGGCCCGGCAGAGCCGCCTCGCCATGGCCCTCGAACGGCACGTGGCGGAGATGCCCCGCACAGACCTCGAGAGCCTCGCCGGCATCCGCCGCCTGCGCCACCTCGAACTGTCGGTCGCCACACGCCTGTTCGACGCGGAGAGCGTCGCAGCCCTGCTCGAGGGGGGACAGATGCACGCCGACTCGTCCGCGCACCGCCGCCTGACGGTGAACGACCTGCTGGCCGCCGAAGCGCAGCGGCAACTGGGCAGCGCGCGCGTCGACTCCCTCGTCGAAGCGGCCGGCACGCGCATGCTCGCCGAGGCGGACGTGTGGTGGAGTCCGGCCATCGCCGTCTCGATCGCCGAGCGGTGGCACCGCCAGGGCAGCGGCTCGTCGGCCGAGAGCTCCACTCCCCCGGCGATCCGCGCCCGCATCGCGCGCGATGCCGCCCGAGACGCGAACGACCGCGGCGACACCGCGCACGCCGCCGCGTACGCACAGGCGGGCCTGAACGCGGTGGACGATCCTCTGCTTCGTCTGGAGGCGGCGCTCGCGACGCGGGTCGTGACGAACTCGTGGCCGGATGCCGACCCCGACGCCCAGCGACGCCTCGCGCGCTCGATGGTCGAGAGCGAGAACTCCGACGACCCCGACGACGCCGTTCGGGGATCCTCGTGTGCTGACGCGCGCGTCGAGCGCCTGCTGACCGACTCGGCGCAGTTCGGCGCCGACATGGACTGGGCGAGGGCCGCCGATACCGCCACGACCGCGATCGGTGAGACGGATGCTTCGCCGGTTCAGCATCTTCGCGCCGTCGTCGCCGCGGGGACGTCGGAGGCCGTTCGCGGGCGCTGGGCGGTGGCCCAGCGGCACTATCGCGCCACCGAGAGAATCCTCGACGCGCGACCGCAGCCGGAGGGCATCGACGCGAAGGACCGTCTCGCGGCGATCATGTTCATGCTGGCCGGTCATCAGCTCGCCGGTGCTGATGGAACCCTGCTGCAGCGCCGGTTGGAGCGCGAACTGGCCACGACGGCCCGCGAGGGCGAGGTGGCCGATCTCACCATCGCCGGAATCGCGGCAGCCATCTCGTACACCGCCGAGGGGTCACCGGCGCGGTCGCAGCGCGAGCTGATCACGGCGGCGACCCGGAGTCCCACGCCGGTGTCGCCGACGGACGGCACCATGGTCGCGCTCGGCGTCGCCGACGAGTTGGCCATGGCGGGGGCCGTCGACGAGGCTCGGGCGATCATCGACAGCCTGAGCCCGGGCCAGACGCCACTTCTGCGACGCAGCATCGCGTACGTCGAGACCACGATCCTCACGGCGGAGGGGCGTCTCAACGAGGCGCGTGAGGCCGCCCGAGCGACGGCGGAGTTCTCTCGCGGCGGCACGGCTGCGGCGTTCCGCATCCGCGACCTGTTCCGCCTCGTCGCCTTCTCCGCCGCCACGGCCGAGGAGATCGACGAGCTCGTGCAACTCGCGGCCGTCACCGACCTCCCGCTCTCCAGCGAAGCGGTGCGCCGTGTGTCCGCCCGGACCCCGGAAGAGGGTCAACTCCCCGTCGACGACCTGCGCCTCCACGCCCTGTGGTCGGGTGAGAGTTCCGGCGGCACCGGCGCGCACGACGAGGCCTCCGACTCCGCGTCGCGCTCGGCGACCCACGAGCACCCGGAGGAGCTGACGCCCCGCGAGCGCGAGATCGCTCTGATGGCCCACGAGGGGCTGACGAATCGCGAGATCGCCACGCGGTTGTTCCTATCGATCCGCACGGTCGAGTCGCACGTCTATCAGGCGAGGATGAAGGTCGGGGCTGCCACCCGTCGCGAGCTGGGGCGCCTGATCGCGGAGGGGCGCATCGCCGACGATCCCCGCCTCGGGGCTCGGGCGAGCAGACGGTGACGCCCGCACGCCGCGCCGACCGGTCGGGGCGGGACGTCGGACGGTGAGTCCCGCCCGCTGCGCCGGATTCTCCGGGCTCGGGCGGGCAGAACGTGACCCCCGCCCGCTGCGCCGAATTCTCCGGGCTCGAGCGGGCAAACGGTAAGTCCCGCCCACTGCACCAATCGGTCGGAGCCCTGTCGGACGCACCCCCGTTCGCCGACCGTGGGTCGACGCGTGCAGCTTCTACTCGTCGGGGGTGAAGCGCACGCCCGGCATCGGACGCGGACCGGGTCGGGAACGCCCGGCCCCGATCCCGACCTCACGCAGCGCGGTCCGTGCCGCCGTGAGGGCCACGGACGACGGATAGCCTCGCCGAGCGAGCTGGCCGGCCAGGCGCCGGAGCGACGCCTCGTCGTCTTTGCCGCCGACGGAACGCGCCTTGGAGCGGGCGAACTCCAGCGCACGCTCAGCGTCGTCGTCGGGGAGGGCTTCGAGGGCCGCATCAGCGACGTCTCTCGGGATTCCACGCTTCCGCAGGGTCTCGGCGACCGCGCGGCGCCCCTCGCCCCGACGTTCGACGGCCGACATCACCAGTTGATCGGCGAAGGCGGCGTCGTCGAGGTAGCCGAGGTCGACGAAGTGCTCGATGGCTTCTTCGATCACGATCTCGTCCGCCCCCTCGACACCGCGTAGCACGGTGCGAGCCTCGGCGAGAGAGAGGGAGCGGGATCGGAGCTTGCGCAGCAACGCTGCCTCGGCCCTCTCGCGGACTTCCTCGTCCGTCTCGACGGATTCGTCGAGGGAGCTGGAGGAGTCGGCGATGTCGGAAACGTCGACGAAGGCACGAATGACCGACACGCCTGACGACCGATCCCGGACGTCGTCACGCTGCGATGAGCGCACACCAGAGGAGCCGAGATCTTGCGCCGACGCGCTGCGGGAACCGCCGAACAGGGGAATGACGGGAGCAAGGTCGTCGCCGGTCGCACCGGACGGGCGACGACCCCCGCTTCGCTGATCGTCTGTCATCAGGCCGGGCGGCGTGCAGCCAGTTCGTCTTCCGTCTCGGTGGCGACCGGAGCCACACCGATGCCCATCTTGGTTTTGATCTTGTTCTCGATCTCGGCCGCGATGTCGGGGTTCTTGATGAGGAAGTTGCGCGCGTTCTCTTTGCCCTGGCCGAGCTGTTCGCCCTCGTAGGTGTACCACGCGCCCGACTTCTTGACGATAGCGTGCTCCACGCCGAAGTCGATGAGGCTTCCTTCGCGCGAGATACCGACGCCGTAGAGGATGTCGAACTCGGCCTGCTTGAACGGCGGCGCCATCTTGTTCTTGACGACCTTGACGCGCGTACGGTTTCCGACGGCCTCGGTGCCGTCCTTCAGCGTTTCGATGCGACGGATGTCGAGGCGCACCGACGCGTAGAACTTCAACGCCTTTCCACCGGCGGTGGTCTCGGGCGAACCGAAGAAGACACCGATCTTCTCGCGCAGCTGGTTGATGAAGATCGCCGTCGTCTTGGTGTTGCTCAGGCCACCGGTGAGCTTTCGGAGGGCCTGCGACATGAGGCGGGCCTGCAGGCCGACGTGAGAGTCGCCCATCTCGCCCTTGATCTCGGCCTCGGGAACGAGCGCCGCAACCGAGTCGATGACCACGAGGTCGATCGCTCCGGAGCGGATCAGCATGTCGGCGATCTCGAGCGCCTGCTCGCCCGTGTCGGGCTGCGACACCAGGAGGGCGTCGATGTCGACGCCGAGCTTCTTGGCGTATTCGGGGTCGAGAGCGTGCTCGGCGTCGATGAAGGCGGCGATACCGCCCGCGCGCTGCGCATTGGCGATCGCGTGCAGCGTCAGAGTCGTCTTTCCGGACGACTCGGGGCCGTAGATCTCGATGATGCGGCCGCGGGGCAGCCCACCGATGCCGAGGGCGACGTCAAGGGCGACGGAACCGGTGGGGATGGTCTCGATGGGCGCGCGCTCGTCGCTGCCCAGTCGCATGACCGAGCCCTTTCCGAACTGCCGATCGATCTGGGCAAGCGCCGACTCGAGGGCCTTTTCGCGCTCTGCAGGTGAGGGCATGACGTCTTCTTTCTCTCGCGTTCCGGTCGCCTATAGGCTGTCGCGCCCCCACCGACGGTGGGATCACACGACAAGGCGTTCAGAGTGTCGTTCGACGTTGACCACGTTAGGGAGGACCTCCGACATTGACTCCGGAGACCCCTCGAAATGGGGATGAACGCGACAGAAACCCTGTTGTGAAGAAGCCTACGACGGAATCGAACGAAGATTCGATGACACGCCGACGCGAACCAGCCGAGAACCGAACACCGGCGGGTCGGGCGTTTCGCTCACGAACGTCGGGGTTCGAGCCGGCCGACGCCGTAGCGCCGTTCGCGGGGAACGTCGGTCTCTTCGCACAGGGCGAGCCACACGTCGCGGGGGTCGACGCCGGCGGCGAGGGCGTCGGTGCTGGTGCGTCCCCCCACGGCCGACAACACGAGGTCGGTCAGAAGCGACCCTCCGCGCGCCCCGAACTCGTCGGAGACGGCGCGATCGAACTCACTGCGACGCATGGGCGGCGCCGACTCAGCGCAGCGAGAGCTCGGGCTCGACCGAGGCGACGAGTTCGTCGGGAACCACGTCGGGGAAGGTCTGCAGGCCCTCGAGGACCGAGAGACGATCGCCGACCTGACGCATGATGGTGGAGATCGGAACATCGAGCGCTTCGGCGACGGAGGCGAGGATCTCGCTCGACGCCTCTTTCTGACCGCGCTCGACCTCGCTGAGGTAGCCCAGAGCAACGCTCGCCCGGCTGGCGACCTGGCGGAGGGTGCGCCCCTTCTGCTGGCGGAGGTCACGCAGGACTTCGCCGATCTCTTGACGAACCAGGATCATTTGGGGGCCCTCCTCACTGCTGATTCCGTCGCTGTCCGACTGGACAACTGAAAAACACCGTGTGGTCACCCTAACGCCGCGCGCTGTGGACAGGATGGGAATCGCTCAACGAAACCGCGATGTGACATCATTTGTTCCCCGCATTCAGCGTGGGTTCGGTGATGCCCGGTTCAGAGGGCCGCTAACGCCCTGCGCACGGCCAGATGAGCCGTCTCGCGGCGGATGCGATCTCGATCCCCGGCGATGACGAGCGAGTCGACTCGCGTGCCGAGCGGCGTCGACACCGCGATGTGCACGGTGCCGACCGGTTGGCCGTCTTGCTCGTCGGGACCCGCGACACCCGTGGTCGCGATGCCGACGTCGGCGGCGACGCCGTCGCGGCCCAGCACATCGCGCACGCCCCGAGCCATCTGCCGCGCCACGCGCGGATGTACCGCCCCGTGCGCGTCGAGCAGGGCCTGATCCACACCGAGCACCCCGTGCTTCAGGTCCGTGGCGTACGCGACCACTCCCCCGCGCACGACGCGGGACGCCCCGGGAACATCGACCAGCGACGAGACGACGAGCCCACCGGTCAGCGACTCGGCGACCGCGACGGTCCACCCGAGCTCGGCCAGCCGGTCGAGCAGCAGCGAAGCGCTCTCGAACGGCGTCCGCACGACGGTCTCGTCGAGATCCTCGGGAACCCCGTCGATCATCGCGTGCCGCGCCGATGACGCGCGGCGCGCACCTCGGTCACGATGTAGTCGATTCCGGAAGCGATGGTCAGCAGGACGGCGATCGTCATGGTGATGACGCCGGCCCACCACACGACGCCCTGCCACACGGCGGAATCGGAGAAGGTCGCGAACGGGATCAGCGCGATCGACAGGGCGACGGCCTGGAACACGGTCTTGAGCTTGCCCATCCACGCTGCGGCGAGCACGTGATCGCTGACGACGATGAAGCGGTAGACGGTGATGCCGATCTCGCGCACGAGCACGACGATCGTGATCCACCACGGCAGTTCGCCGAGGATCGAGAGCCCGACGAACGCGAGCCCCGTCAACGCCTTGTCGGCGATCGGATCGAGCAGCTTGCCCAGATCGCTGACGATGTTGTACTTGCGGGCGATGTAGCCGTCGATGCCGTCGGTCGCGATGGCGACGATGAACAGGATCGCCGCGGCCCACCGCAGACCGCCGTCGGCGCCCGCGTCGACGAGGAGCAGCCACAGGAAGATCGGCGCGCAGATGATGCGCGCGATCGTGATCGCGTTGGGTAGTTGCCGGTGAACGGCCATCAGTCGCGTCCTGTCAGCTGCCAGGCGTCTTCGTTGCCCTCGTCGTCGTCGGCGTGGACGACGGGGAGACCCTCGAATTGCGCCTCGATCGGATCTTCACCGTAGCGGTCGTCGCTCGCCGCGGGGGCGGCCGGGGGCGCATCGTCACCACGCAGACGCGCCATGACGGCGGGCAGTTGCTCGTTGGTCACCAGCACGTCGCGCGCCTTCGAGCCTTCGGAGGGCCCGACGATCTCGCGGGACTCGAGGAGGTCCATGAGTCGGCCGGCCTTGGCGAACCCCACGCGCAGCTTGCGCTGCAGCATCGAGGTCGACCCGAACTGCGTCGACACGACCAGCTCGGCGGCGGCGAGCAGCAACTCGAGGTCGTCGCCGATGTCGGCGTCGATCTCTTTCTTCTCGGCCGTCGCCTGCACGTCGGAACGGTACTCGGGACGGGCTTGCTGGGTGACGTGAGCGACGACCTTCTCGATCTCCTGCTCACTCACCCAGGCGCCCTGCACGCGGACGGCCTTCGAAGCGCCCATCGGCAGGAAGAGTCCGTCGCCCTGACCGATCAGGCGGTCGGCACCGGGCTGGTCGAGGATGACGCGCGAGTCGGTGACGCTGGTCACGGCGAAGGCGAGGCGCGAGGGCACGTTTGCCTTGATGAGACCGGTGACGACATCGACCGAGGGGCGCTGCGTGGCCAGCACCAGGTGGATGCCGCTCGCGCGTGCCAGCTGGGTGATGCGGACGATCGAATCCTCGACGTCGCGCGGGGCGACCATCATGAGGTCGGCGAGCTCGTCGACGACCACCAGGAGGTAGGGGTAGGGCTTGAGCACCCGCTCGCTACCCGCCGGCAGCGTGATCTCGCCCGCCACGACCGCCTTGTTGAAGTCGTCGATGTGGCGGAAGCCGAACGAGGCGAGGTCGTCGTACCGCATGTCCATCTCTTTCACGACCCACTGCAGCGCCTCTGCGGCCTTCTTGGGGTTCGTGATGATGGGGGTGATCAGGTGCGGCACACCCGCGTACGACGTCAGCTCGACGCGCTTGGGGTCGATGAGCACCATGCGCACGTCGGAGGGCTTGGCCCGCATGAGCAGGCTCGTGATCATCGAGTTCACGAAGCTGGACTTACCCGAACCCGTGGAACCGGCCACGAGGAGGTGGGGCATCTTCGCGAGGTTGGCCACGACGAATCCGCCGCCGACGTCTTTGCCGACGCCGATGGTCATCGGGTGCGTGGAGGTGGTCGCGGCGTCCGAGCGGAGGATGTCTCCGAGCGTGACGATCTCGCGGTCGGCGTTGGGGATCTCGACGCCGATCGCGCTCTTGCCCGGGATGGGCGCGAGGATGCGGACCTCGTTCGAGGCGACGGCGTAGGCGATGTTGTTGGTCAGCGCGGTGATGCGCTCCACCTTCACGCCCGGGCCGACCTCGATCTCGTACTGCGTCACGGTCGGGCCCCGTGAGAACCCGGTCACGCGGGCGTCGACCTTGAACTGCTCCATGACGCTCTCGATGGCCTTGACCACCGCGTCGTTCGCCGCGGACCGCGCCTTCGGCGGGGTACCGGCGGCGAGGGCCGTGACGGCGGGCAGGCGGTAGTTCGCCGACGGCGGCGCACCCGCGGAGTCGCCCCCGAGTCCCGAGATGCCCGGAAGCTCCTCGTCGTGCGTCTCGAGCGGGGAATCGTCGTGGAGTCCGCGACCCGACACCGCGCCGGCCAGTGCGCTGGCGTCGAAGACCTCGGTGAGGGCGTCGGGCGTCGGCGGGACGGGGTGCGGGGTGGGAGCGTGCGTGCGCGCAGGAGCGGGCTCCGGAGCCACGACCGCCGACTCGAAACCGCCCACCGGCGTACCGGGCGAGAGCAGTTCGGTGAGGTCGTCGGAACCGAGGGAACCGTCGACGTCTTCTTCGCGGCCCGACTTGTTGCGCCGCCACCAGGGCAGCGACTTCTCGCCGGACTCTTCGTCTTCGTCGGCGGGGAGCACCTTGGTGGTCGCGGTGTCGTCGCGTTCGACGCGCTCCGCCCCGAACATCCAGGCGTAGAGGTCGCCCAGACGCCGCCCGATGCGGTTCGGCGGGGTCTTGGTGAGGATGAGCACGCTCAGCACGGCCAGCAGCGACAGGGCGATGTAGGCCCCGACATCGGTGAGGACGAGGGCCAGGGGCTCTCCGACGATCCATCCGGCGATGCCGCCGGCGGGGCTCAGGACCGGCGGACCGCCGGCGCTCGGAGCGGGACGACCGCCCGCCACGTGCAGGAACCCGGAGAGCACCACGACGAAGAGTCCGAAGCCGATCCCGACGCGCCCGTTGTCGTGCACCGAGGCGGGGTGACGGAAGAGCCAGCCCGCCAGCAGCAGCAGGAGGACGGGCAGGAAGAACGCCACCCGCCCGAAGAGCATGCCGAAGCTGTAGGCGCTGATGAGGGTCGCGGCATCCGTTCCGATGAAGAACCACTCGACCACGGCACCCAGGACGGCGAGGACCACCAGGAAGAAGGGGAAGCCGTCGCGGCGCTGGTCGCGCTCGAGGTTCTCGGGGCCGAACGCACGGAACATGCCGCCCACACCGTGGGCCACCGCCATCCAGGCGCGCACCACCACAGCGGGCTTCTCCGGCTCGTCGACGTACCGTTTCGGGGCCGGAGCCGAGCGCTTCGGCGCGGGCGCCGCGGCCTTGGCGCGTGGCGACCCCTTCGCGGGGGCGCGACCGCCGGACGGTGAAGAGGTACGAGCCATTCCTCCACGGTAGGCCGGACCTCCGACATTCGCCCGTACCGACGCGGGGTTCAGCGCAGGCGCTTAGCCATGACGTCGCGACCGATCCCCCGCCGCACCACGGCGAATCCCTCCGACCTGTACAGCGAGACGGCGTAGTTGTCGCGCTCGACGCTGAGGCTGATGCGGGCGAAACCCTGGCTGCGGGCGTGGTCGTCGAGGCGCTGCAGCAGCGCCCTGCCCGCCCCGTGCGCACGCCAGAGCGGACGCACACCGATGATGAGCTCCGGCACCCCCGTCCCGATCCACCCGAAGCCGGGCTCGTCGCGCGGGAACATGCGGTACCAGGCGGCCCCCACCGGCTCGCCGCTCGGCGACTCCGCGACGAAGCCCGCGTCACCCGGACGCATCCACCCCGCGATGTAGCGCCGGTGGTCGGGGCTGCTCAGCACCTCGTGCCGGGGCCGGACGGCGCCCGCGCGCCAGGTGGCGGCCTCGACCGTCATGTCGGCGAGGAAGGCGCCGTCGGAGGCGATCGCCGCGCGGATCGGGAGACCGGGCATGCCCGCATGATAGCGAGCGTCGACCTCGAGCGGGGGCCGGGAACGACGAAGCGCCGCAGGCGGACCCGCGGCGCTTCGTGAGGCGATGTCGGCGCTCAGGCCTCTATGACCATCGGAACGATCATGGGCCGACGACGCAGCGACTGGTTGACCCAGCGGCCGATCACGCGGCGCACCACCTGCGAGAGCGCGTGGTTGTCGCGGACGCCCGACGTGGCGGCCTCGGCGAGAGCCGCGGCGATCTTCGGCTTGACGCTGTCGAAGACCTTGTCATCCTCGGCGACACCGCGCGCGTGGATGTCGGGGCCGGACACGATCTTGCCGGTCGCCGAATCGACGACGACGATGACCGAGATGAAGCCCTCTTCGCCGAGGATGCGGCGGTCTTTGAGGTCGGCATCCGTGATCTCGCCCACCGACGAACCGTCGACGTACACGAAGCCGATGTCGACCTGCCCGACGACCTTGGCGACGCCGTCGCGCAGGTCGACGACGGTGCCGTTCTCGCCGAGGATCGTGTTCTCCTCCGGAATGCCGGTCTCGCGCGCGAGCTTCGCGTTCGCCATCAGGTGGCGGTACTCGCCGTGCACGGGGAGGACGTTCTTCGGCTTGAGGATGTTGTAGCAGTACAGCAGTTCCCCGGCTGCGGCGTGACCCGAGACGTGCACCTTGGCGTTGCCCTTGTGCACGACGGTCGCGCCGAGCTTGGTGAGCCCGTCGATCACGCGGTAGATCGCGTTCTCGTTTCCGGGGATCTGGCTGGATGCCAGGATGATCGTGTCGCCCTCGCCCGGTTCGATCGCGTGGTCGAGGTTGGCCATGCGGCTGAGCACGGCCATCGGCTCGCCCTGCGAACCGGTCGACATGTAGACGATCTTGTCGTCGGGCAGGTCGCGCGCCTTCTTGTAGTCGATGAGGACGCCGTCGGGCACGTTGAGGTAGCCGAGGTCGGCGGCGATGCCCATGTTGCGCACCATGCTGCGGCCGAGGAGCGCGACGCGGCGGCCGTTCGCGTGAGCGGCGTCGAGCACCTGCTGCACGCGGTGCACGTGGCTCGAGAAGCTCGCCACCACCACGCGGCGCGGTGCCTTGGCGATCACCTGGTCGAGCACCGGGCCGATACCCCGCTCGGTGGGCGTGAAGCCGGGCACGTCGGCGTTGGTGGAGTCGACCAGGAACAGGTCGACTCCCTCTTCGCCGAGGCGCGCGAAGGCGCGGAGGTCGGTGATGCGACCGTCGAGCGGCAGCTGGTCCATCTTGAAGTCGCCGGTGGCGAGCACCAGACCCGCGGGCGTGCGGATCGCGACGGCGAGGGCATCGGGGATGGAGTGGTTGACGGCGATGAACTCGAGGTCGAAGGGCCCGACCTTCTCGTGCTGTCCCTCCTTCACCGTCAGCGTGTAGGGACGGATGCGGTGCTCTTTGAGCTTCGCCTCGATGAGGGCGAGCGTGAGGCCCGAGCCGATGAGGGGGATGTCGCCCTTGAGCTTGAGCAGGTAGGGCACGGCGCCGATGTGGTCTTCGTGGCCGTGGGTGAGCACGACGCCGACGATGTCGTCGAGGCGGTGCTTGATCGGCTCGAAGTCGGGCAGGATCAGGTCGACGCCGGGCTGGTGCTCCTCGGGGAACAGCACGCCGCAGTCGACGACGAGGAGCTTGCCCTGGTACTCGAACACGGTCATGTTGCGACCGACTTCGCCGAGGCCGCCGAGCGGGATGACGCGGAGGGTGCCGGCGGCGAGCGCGGGCGGGTCGAACGGGGTAGTGGGCATATGAGCCTCCTCGGATGCCGCCTCGCGGCATCCCTTCGTGTGGCGTCCCTGGCCGCGGTTCGGCGGACGCCGATGCTTATCTCGTGGTGCCGTGCACCTTCGGCAGAGCACCGCCGGCGGCCGCGTTGCGGTCGGGGCGGAAGTTGGAGAAGTCGGCGCCGGCCACGTTCTTCACGAGGGCCAGCTCGTCTTCGATAACAGCGGCTTCCCACTCCTCCGGCCCGACGAGGGGCAGGCGGACGCGGGGGCTGCCGATGCGGCCGAGGCCGTGCAGGATGTACTTCGCAGCGACGGTGCCGGGCACGTGGGTCATGACGGCGCGCACGAGCGGCTCGAGACCCTTGTGCGCGGCGGTGGCCGAGGCGAGGTCACCGGCGTTCACGGCGTCGACGATGGTGCGGTAGGGCGCGGCCGCGATGTTGGCGGTCACCCCGATGAGGCCGGAGGCCCCGATCGACAGGTGCGGCAGCACGTTGGCGTCGTCGCCGGAGAAGTACATGAGGTCGGTCTGGTTGAGCACGCGGCTGACCTCGCTGAAGTCGCCCTTGGCGTCTTTGATCGCGAGGATGTTGGGGTGCTTGGCCAGGCGCAGGATCGTCTCGTACTTGATGGGCACACCGGTGCGGCCGGGGATGTCGTAGAGGATGACCGGCAGGTCGGTCGCGTCGGCGACCAGGCGGAAGTGCGTCAGGATGCCGGCCTGCGTGGGCTTGTTGTAGTACGGCGTGACGATCATGATGCCGTCGGCGCCGGCCTTCTCGCTGGCCTTGTAGAGCTCGATGGCGTGCGCGGTCTCGTTGGAGCCACCGCCGGTGATGATCTTCGCGCGACCGGCCGATACGCTCTTGCCGACCTCGACGAGACGCAGCTTCTCGGGGTCGGTGAGGGTGGAGGTCTCGCCCGTCGTGCCCGTGACGACGATGCCGTCTGCCCCGGCGGTGATGACGTCGTCGATGTGCTTCTCGGTGGCGGGCCAATCGACTTCGCCGTCGGCGGTCATCGGGGTGATGAGCGCGACGAGCACCTGACCGAAGGGATTGCCGGAGTGCGTCATGCTCCCAGGGTATCGGTTCGCGAAGGTCGGCCCTCGGCGTCATCCACCGCGGCGGTGAACAATCCGTGACGCGAGCCGCGTCCTAGGGTGGCGTCATGGTCTGGACCACCCGCGCGTCGCGCACCGTCTACGAGAACCGCTGGATCCACGTGCGCGAAGACGAGGTGACCGGCCCCCACGGCGATGGCATCTACGGCGTGGTGCGGATGCAGCATCCGGCGGTTTTCGTCGTGGCCCTCGACGACGAGGATCGCGTCTGCCTCGTCGAGCTCGAGCGCTACACGACGGGGCGCTCGCTCGAGGTCCCCGCGGGCGGCTCCGACGGCGAGGATCCGCTGGTGGCCGCGAAGCGCGAGCTGCTCGAAGAGACCGGGGTCTCGGCATCCGAATGGATCCCCCTCGGCCGAATGAACGCCCTCAACGGCATCGCCGATGCCCCCGAGCACGTCTTCCTCGCGAGGGGATTGAAGACGACGGATGCCACGCAGTCGCAGTCCGAGGAGGGCATCGACGCGGTGCGCTGGGTGCCGTTCGCCGAGGCGCTCGATCTCGTGGCCGACGGCACGATCGCCGACGGCGAGACGATCGGCGCGCTCGCTCTCGCCGGGATCCGGCTCGGCCGCTTCCGGTGACCGTGCGCGGCCGGCCTCGGTGCGACGGCCGCGTGGTCAGCGCCCGCGCGACGCTGCGGCGACCACCACCGCGTCGGGCAGCAGCCGCGATGCGGCGACGAGCACCTTGTACCGCCACGACGGGATCGACACCGACCGACCGCGGGCCGCGTCGCGGAGCCCCTCGCGCACGACGGTGGCGGCGTCGAGCCACATGCCGTTCGGCACGCCCTCCTGCCCCGGCGGCAGCCCCAGGCGAGCGTGGAAGTCGGTGTGCACGAACCCCGGGCACACCGCGGTGACGGTGACGCCGCGCGGCGCGTAGACGACGTTCGCCCACCTGCTGAACGAGATGAGCCAGCTCTTGACCGCGCCGTAGGTGCCGCGCGGCACGAACCCGGCCACCGACGCGACGTTGACGATGCGCCCGCTCCCCCGCTCGAGCATCGCGGGCAGGGCGGCGTGCATGAGCCTCATCGCCGCCTCGACGTGCAGGCGCAGGTGCCGCACCTCGTCGTCGACGGGGTTCTTCTCGAAGGCCAGGTCGAGGCCGAAGCCCGCGTTGTTGACGAGCACGTCGATCCCTCCGGCCGCCAGGCGCTGCTCGACGGTCGCGAGCGCGACGGCGTCGAGCAGGTCGGCGGCGAGCACCTCGACGTCGACGCCGTGCGCCGCCCGGATCCCCGCGGCGACCTGGTCGAGCGCCGCGCGATCGCGCGCCACGAGGACGAGCCCGGCTCCCCGCGCGGCGAGCTGTCGGGCGAACTCGGCGCCGAGGCCCGAGCTCGCTCCCGTGATGAGCGCGGTGGCCATGTCACTCCCCTGGTCTGCGGTACGTTTCGAAGCGATACCGGATGCCGCTGCGCGAGGTGTGCCAGCCCGCTTCGGGGTCGGAGGCGATTCGGCTCCACCCCTCGGTCGAGGGGGCGCGCGTGTCGCCGTCGACGGCGACGTCGAGACGGGTGACCTCGAGCAGGTCGGCGCGACCGATCGCGGCGGCGTAGAGCATGCCTCCGCCGATCACCCAGACCTCATCGCCCGTGGTGAGCGCGAGGGCCTCGTCGAGCGACCCGGCGCGTTCGGCGCCCTCGTCCGCCCACTCCGCGGAGCGCGTCACCACGATGTTGCGCCGACCGGGCAGGGGGCGGAATCGCGGCGGCAGCGACTCCCAGGTGCGACGACCCATGACGACCTCGGCCGATCCGGTGACCTCGCGGAAGTGGGCCATGTCTTCGGGCACGTGCCACGGCATCGCGCCGTCGGCACCGATCACACCGTCGTGGGCTTCCGCCCAGACGAGGCCGACGGTGGTCATACCGCGACGGCTCCACGGATCGCCGGGTGGTGCTGGTAGTCCTCGACGACGATGTCGTCGTAGGTGTAGTCGAAGATCGAGGCGGGCGTGCGGGCGAAGCGCAGCGTCGGATACGGGTAGGGGTCGCGCGTCAGCTGCTCGGCGACCTGTTCGCGGTGGTTGTCGTAGACGTGGCAGTCACCGCCGGTCCAGACGAACTCGCCGGGCTCGAGCCCGGTCTGCTGCGCCACCATGAGGGTCAGCAGGGCGTACGAGGCGATGTTGAACGGCACACCGAGGAACATGTCGGCGCTGCGCTGGTACAGCTGGCACGACAGCTTGCCGTCGGCGACGTAGAACTGGAACAACGCATGGCAGGGCGCCAGCGCCATGTCGGGGATGTCGGCCGGGTTCCAGGCCGACACGATGAGCCGACGCGAGTCGGGATCGCGACGGATCTGCTCGACGACCTGCGAGATCTGGTCGATCGTGCCGCCGTCGGAGGTGGGCCACGAACGCCACTGCACGCCGTACACGGGGCCCAGTTCACCGTCGGCATCCGCCCATTCGTCCCAGATGGTGACGCCGTTGTCCTTCAACCACGACACGTTCGACTCGCCCCGCAGAAACCACAGCAGTTCGTAGACGATCGACTTCAGGTGAACGCGCTTGGTGGTGATGAGGGGGAACCCCTCGGCGAGATCGAAGCGGATCTGTCGACCGAACACGCTCGTCGTGCCCGTTCCGGTGCGATCGGACTTGTGCACGCCGGTGGCGAGCACGTCGCGGAGCAGGTCTTCGTAGGGCGTCGGGATCTCGGCGGTCACGGCCCTCACGATACCGGGGCGGAGCGCGAAGACGGGGCCGGCGGCTCGATCCGTGCAGGCTACGCCGCGGGTCGAGGCTGGGGAGGACGGGTGCGGGGGCGGCACCCGGCCGAGAGGGCTCCGAGCACCGCCGTCATCCGGCGACTCATCGGCCCCTCCCCCGCCGTCGCGCATTAGCGTTGTCGCTCGTGGAACCGATCGTCGCCCTCCTCCTGCTCGTCGCGCTCGTCGCCGTGACGACGGTGATCGGTCTGGTCGTGCGCCATCGTCAGGGCCGCGCAAGGGCCGTCGACTCCGTCGAGATCGTCGACCCGCAGCGACTGGGGGTGGACGCGCTCGGGGGCGAGGCCACCCTGCTGCAGTTCAGCACCGAGATGTGCTCGCGCTGCCCGGGTGTGCACCGGATGCTGTCCGCCGTCGCCCGCACCCGCGACGGCGTCCGTCACCTCGACGTCGACCTCACCCATCGACCCGACATCGCCCAGCACTTCCGCGTGCTGCAGACGCCCACGACCCTCGTGCTCGACCGCCGCGGAATCGTGCGCACGCGCTTCGGCGGTGTTCCCGCCCGCGACGTCGTCGAACGCGAACTCGACACCCTGCAGAAGGAGTCCACCCGTGCCTGACGTGTCGCGCATCGACGCCCGCGGCCCCCGCTTCGCGGCATCCATCACCGCCGTCCTCCTGCTCGTGGCCACTGCCCTCGCCCTCGTCGGCATCTCGACCCAGCGCGGCGCCATCGGATGGTTCGCCTACCAGCCGCTCGCACAGGAGCGCTTCGCGCCCGAGAGCTGGATCGTGCAGCAGGTCTCTCCGCTCGACCGCGCCGACGACCCCGGCTTCCTGCTGCTGCTCGTGATCGCCGCGCTGTTCGTGTGGGGCGTCGTCTCTCCCCGCACCGCGCCGTGGGGCGTGCTGTACCGCCGCGTGGTGCAGCCCCGACTGGGCCCGCCCACCGAGTTCGAAGACCCGCGCCCGCCGCGCTTCGCCCAGGGCGTCGGCCTGTTCGTCACCGCGGTGGGACTGCTCCTGCACCTCGCCGGCGTCCCCTGGGCGCTGCCGATCGCCGCGGCGATGGCCTTCGTCGCGGCGTTCCTGAACGCGGTGTTCGGGCTGTGCCTCGGATGCCAGCTGTACCTCGTGCTGCAGCGTGCCGGCCTCGTCGGTCGGCGCGGTCCGGCCGCCGCCTGACCGGCGAGTGTACGAAGGGGCTGTCAAGTCCCGCCGGGTGTCGGATGCCCTCGTTAGGCTGGCCGCGTCGCGGTCGCCCCTGACCGTCGCGGACACTATCGGAGGTTCCCATGGCCGTCACGAGCGAAGCCACCACCGCCTGGAAGGGCAGCCTGTTCGAGGGATCGGGTGAGGTCACCTTCACCTCGTCGGGCATCGGCACGTTCGACGTGAACTGGAAGGCCCGCAGCGAAGGGTCCAGCTCGGTCACGACGCCCGAAGAGCTCCTCGCCGGCGCGCACTCGTCGTGCTTCAGCATGGCTCTTTCCAACGCCCTCGCCGACAACGGCACCCCGCCCGAGTCGGTCGACGCCACCGCGTCGGTGACCTTCAAGCCCGGCACCGGCATCACCGGCAGCCACCTGAACGTCAACGCCGTCGTGCCCGGGCTCGACGACGAGACGTTCCAGAAGATCGCCGCCGACGCCAAGGCCAACTGCCCCGTCTCGCAGGCGCTGACGGGCATCGAGATCACCCTCGAGGCCACGCTTGCCTGAGACTCCCGCCCGACGCGTCGTCCTCGCCGGCGCGTCGGGCCTCATCGGCTCGGCCCTCGCCGACTCGCTGCGCGCGGACGGCGTCGAGGTCACCTCGCTCGTGCGTCACACCCCCACCGGGTCGCACGAGGTGCAGTGGATGAAAGACGCAGCACCGCTCGACCCCGAGGTGCTGGCGGGGGCGGATGCCGTGGTGTGCCTGAACGGCGCATCGATCGGGCGCTTCCCCTGGACGCCGTCGTACAAGAGCACGCTGCTGTGGTCGCGCATCACGCCGACGCGCAGGCTCGCCGCCGCCGTCCGGGCGCTCGGCGCCGACGCCCCCGCGCTGATCAACGCCAGCGCGACGGGGTACTACGGATCTCAGCCCGGCGCGGTGCTCACCGAGACCTCGAAGCGCGGCTCGGGCCTGCTCGCCGACATCTGCGTCGACTGGGAGGCCGCCGCCCGCGAGGCCGGCGACCACGCCCGCGTGGCCATGCTGCGCACGGCCCCGGTCGTCCACGAGCAGGGAGTGCTCAAGCCCCTGCTCGTGCTCACCAAGCTCGGCGTCTCCGGTCCGATCGGTCGCGGCACCCAGGTGTGGCCGTGGATCTCGCTCGACGACGAGGTGCGCGCCATCCGCCACGTCATCGATTCCGACATCGCGGGTCCCGTGAACCTCACCGGACCGACGCGGGCGACGGCGAACGACCTGGGCTTCGCGCTCGCCCGACGCATGAACAGGCCCTACGCCCTGCGCGCCCCGATCTTCGCGGTCAAGCTCGCGCTCGGAAAAGACGCGACCGAGGCCCTCCTCACCTCCGACGCCGACGTCAAGCCGTCGGTTCTCGAGGAGAGCGGCTTCACGTTCACCCACCGCACCGTCGAAGAGGCCGTGGCCTCGGCGGTCCCGGCGCACGACGGTGCGTGACGGCGGCGAGGGCGGCCCGAATCGGGTCGCCCTCGCTGCAGCGGTACTGACCTGCGTCTCAGGGCCGACCTCGAGTCCCGTCTCGCCGACGGCTGCATGGCGCGAGAAGGCCGGCGGATCTCCGCACTCCGCACCCGCGACCTTCTGCGCGTCGAAACCCGGGCCGCCAGTGCGGCAGGCTTCGCGTCAGGCCGCGCGGCGCTCGGCGGTCTCGAGCCGCACCGCGGTGCGCACCGCGGCGCGCGCGCGACGGCGGTCGCCCGCAGCGTCGTACGCCAGGGCCAGTCGGTAGCGCGCACGCCAGTCGTCGGGGTGCGCCTCCACGTCGGCCCGGTACCGGGGGAAGAGGGCGTCGCCGTCGGCACGCTCGATCCGACCGCTCGGACGCACGGGCAGGTCTTCGTCGGGAAGCCCTCCCTCGGCATCGAGCCGTTCGCCCAGCTGCTGCGCCCGCACGCCGAACCAGAGCTCGCGGCCGATCGCCCAGAGCGCCAGCAACGGCAGCACGAGGAGCGCGACCCCCATGACCATGCCGATGGTTTCCCCGCTGCCGAGCAGCACGATGGCACGCTGTCCGGCGAGGACGACGTACATCAGCAGGAGCACCGTCATCACGGCGACGGCGACGCGGACCTTCATGCGCTCGTGACGCTCGCGACCTGACCCGACACGTCGCCGTCGGCGACGGGCGCCTCCGCCTTCGCGGGGCGGGTGCGCACGCCGATGTCGATGAAGCTGTCCAAGCCGACGACGACGCCGCGCGTCTCCCGTGCCGCCGCGAGGGCGATGCGGATGCCGGGGGCGTAGGCCGCCTTCGGGTCGATGGTGTCGTGGACGATCGTGAGCGACTCCCCCGCTCCCGAGAGCACGGTCTCCTGCCGGGCGACGACGCCCGGCCGCCGCAGCGAGTGGATGGGCACCGAGGCCACGCGCTGCCCGCGGGCGCGCTGGTCGACGTGGGGCGACTCCACCGGGCCGACGTCGGCGCGGGCGGCGGAGATGAGCTCCGCGGTGCGCACGGCGGTACCGCTGGGCGAATCCACCTTCGTCTCGCGGTGCGCCTCGATGATCTCGATCGAGGGGAAGAACGGCGCTGCGGCGGCCGCGAGGGCGGTGCCGATCACCGAGCCGAGGGAGAAGTTCGGGATGAAGACGACCCCCGTGCCGCTGGCCTCGACGAGCGGGCGCACGAGGGCGATGCGCTCGTTCGACCACCCCGAGGTGCCCACCAGCACGTTGATCTGGCGGTCGACGGCCGCGCGCACGATGTCGATCGACACGGCGGGCGTCGAGGCGTCCACGACGAGGTCGGCCCCGTCGAGCTCGCTCATCTCCGACTTCGAGGTCAGGACCGCGACGACCTCGTAGCCGTCCTCGGCATCGACCACCTCGCGGATCACCCCGCCGAGCTTGCCGGTCCCGCCCACGATGGCCACGCGTGTCGTCATGCCTCCAGCCTAGGCGCGGTGAGGCACGTGGACTCGCCCGATCGGCGGACGCGCCGCTCAGACGGGCAGCGGGTCGGGAAGCCCCGTGCGCAACTCGACCGGCAGGTGGGCCAGGTCGTTGTGCGACATCAGCGTCCAGGGGCGGCCCTTCTTCTGCGCGATGACGGTGAGACCGCAGTAGGCCTGGTTGATCGTCATCCACCGCCAGTCGGGGGCCTGCAGCACCTCGCGGACGAACCACGAGATGACGAAGTTGTGCGTGATGACCAGCTCGTGCACCTCGCCGGCTTTGCGCGCGAGGAACTCCGCCGTGGCGTCGGCCATCTGCGCGCGCCCGGCTTCGATCTCGGCATCCGTCACCGAACCGAAGAAGGGCTCGTAGGCCGCGGGCGTCTCGGGGGTCATGCCCGTCGGGATGCAGTCGAACAGCAGGGCCGACGACTCCGGCGACACCGACGGGAGGCGTTCGGCGACGGCCCGCGCGGTCTGCGCGGCGCGCTCGAGGGGCGAGTGCCAGACGGCGTCGAGGGGAAGGCCCGAGAGGCGGTCGGCCAGCAGAGCGGCCTGTCGCTGACCCCGCGGAGAGAGGGGGCCGTCAGTGAGTCCGTGCTCGGCGTCTTGGTGCTCGCCATGGCGCACCAGGTAGATGTAGTGCGTCACGTCAGCTCACTCCGTCGTCGATCTGCCGTCCCCCGGCCGGTCCTTCCAGCCTACGTCACACCCCGACGAGGGGGCGGTCACTCGGCGGCGCGGGCGATATCCGACAGCTGTGCACGGCTCAGGCGCACCCCGACGGCCCGCATGCATTCGACCACGTGCCGCGGTGCGAAGGCGTTGACGATCGGGGCGGTGACGACCTTCTGCGCGAGCAGCCAGGCGACCGCCACGGCGGCATCCGGGATTCCGAGCTCGCTGCCCACCGCGTCGAGGGCGCGCAGCACGCGCGAGCCCCGACGATTCAGGTGCGCGGCGACCTGCGTTCCGCGCACCGACTGCGTCGACTGACCGCGGGTGCGCGTCTCGCCGGCGAGGAATCCGTGCGCGAGGGGGTGCGACGGCGTCACCGCCATGTTCTGGGCCTGCGCGATCAGCCGCACGTCGCCGTCGAACTCCGCGCGCCGCAGCACGTTGTACGGCACGTCGAGCACGGTGATGCGGGGGTAGCCGGCGGAGGAGAGGATGCGGGCCTCGACGAGCTGAGCGGCCGAGTAGCCGTGGGCGCCGATCGCCCGCACCTTGCCGGACTCGACCAGCCACTCGCTCGTGGCGAGGGTGTCTTCGAGCATCGCGGCGTCACCGCGCACGGCGTCGAGCGACAGCACGTCGATGCGGTCGGTGCCCAGTCGCGTCAGCGAGGCCTCGACCGCACGCACCAGGTTGACCGAGTCGAGGCCGGGGTTGTCGGGGTGGCTGCCCACGCGCACGGTCAGCACGACCTCGTCTCGCGCTCGACGGCTGCGCAGCCATTCTCCGATGATGAATTCGCTGCGTCCCGCGGCGTAGCTGTCGGCGGTGTGCAGGGCGTTGCCGCCGAGCTCGGCGTAGGTGTCGAGGATCTCGTGGCTCGCGCGCGCATCGACGTTCCAGCCGAACTCTCCACCGCCGAGGAACATCGGGAAGACTTCGAAGCCGCTCTCGCCCAGGGGTACGCGAACATGCGAGCCGAGGCCGGGGCCCTGCAGGGTGATGGGGGTCGACGGATGCGGGGCTCGATCGCGTCGCAGGCGCGGCGTGGCCGTCTCATCGACGCCTGAGCCGCTCATGGCGAGATCCCCTCTCCGCGGCGCCGGGTCGACGGTACGGCTGACCCGTATCACCACGCCCCCCGACGTACTTCCGAGGGTAGGCGGTCCCCGTGACCGGCCCGTCGTTTCGCCCGGCTCGGCGGTAAATATTGCGTAACGCTTGGCGGGCGTCATCACGCCTCCCCCACGCGTCACTCGCGTCACACGACGAATGCCCGCCCCGCGCGAGGCGGGACGGGCATCCGATGAACCAGAAGGATCAGCCTTCGGCGGGAGCCTCGGGGCCCTCGCTCGCGGCGGCCGAGCTCTGCGTGTCGGCGGGCTCGGGCGTAGTGGCATCCTCGTCGAGCACGGGCTCGAGCGACAGCTTGCCGCGGTCGTCGATCTTCGTGATGCGCACGAGGATCTTGCGACCGACCGAGAGCACGTCTTCGACGTTCTCGACGCGCTTGCCACCGGCGAGCTTGCGGACCTCGCTGACGTGCAGCAGGCCGTCCTTGCCGGGGAGCAGCGAGACGAACGCACCGAAGGTCGCGATCTTGACGACGGTTCCGAGGAACTGCTCGCCCACCTCGGGGTTGGTCGGGTTCGCGATCGCGTTCACCTGGGCGCGGGCCGCCTCGGCCGAGGGACCGTCGGTCGCACCGATGTACACGGTGCCGTCGTCCTCGATCGAGATCTGGGCGCCGGTCTCGTCCTGGATGGAGTTGATCGTCTTGCCCTTGGGTCCGATGAGCTCACCGATCTTGTCGACCGGGATCTGCACGCTGATGACGCGGGGCGCGGTGGGCGCCATCTCGTCGGGAGCGTCGATCGCGGCGTTCAGGACGTTGAGGATCGTGAGGCGAGCCTCCTTGGCCTGGGTGAGGGCTGCGGCCAGCACCGACGACGGGATGCCGTCGAGCTTGGTGTCGAGCTGGATCGCGGTGATGAACTCGCTGGTGCCCGCAACCTTGAAGTCCATGTCGCCGAGGGCGTCTTCGGCGCCGAGGATGTCGGTCAGAGCGGCGTAGCGCGTCTGGCCGTCGACCTCGTCGGTGACGAGGCCCATCGCGATGCCGGCGACGGGGGCGCGAAGGGGCACACCCGCGTTCAGTAGCGACAGGGTCGAGGCGCAGACCGAGCCCATCGACGTCGAGCCGTTGGAGCCGAGAGCCTCGGACACCTGACGGATCGCGTAGGGGAACTCCTCGCGGCTGGGCAGCACCGGAACGAGGGCGCGCTCGGCCAGGAAGCCGTGACCGATCTCGCGACGCTTCGGCGAACCCACGCGACCGGTCTCACCGGTCGAGTACGGCGGGAAGTTGTAGTGGTGCAGGTAGCGCTTGCTGGTGATGGGCGACAGCGAGTCGATCTGCTGCTCCATCTTGAGCATGTTCAGCGTGGTGACGCCCAGGATCTGGGTCTCGCCGCGCTGGAAGATCGCCGAGCCGTGGACGCGCGGGATGACCTGCACCTCGGCGTCGAGCGGACGGATGTCGGCGACGCCACGGCCGTCCATGCGGACGCCCTCGGCGAGGATGCGACCGCGGACGATCGTCTTGGTGACCGACTTGTACGCGGCGTTGAACTCGAGCGTCGCGACGGCGGGCAGCTCGCCCGACTCGACGGCGGCGAGGAGCTGCTCCTTGACGGAGGTCTTGACCTCGTCATCGGCGTTCTGGCGCTCCTGCTTGTCGGCGATCTGGTACACGGGCACCAGACGGTCGTAGGCGCGGCCGGCGACGAAGTCGTACGTCTGCTGGCTGTAGGCCGGGAAGACGGGGAACGACTGGATCTCCTTGGCCGCGGTGCGCGCGACCTCGTTCTGCGCGTCGACGAGCTGACGCAGGAAGGGCTTGGCGGCCTCGAGGCCCTCGGCGACGACCTGCTCGTTGGGCTTGGTCGCGCCGCCCTTGATCATGTTCCAGCTGCCCTCGGTGGCCTCGGCCTCCACCATCATGATGGCGACGTCGCCGTCGTCGAGCACGCGGCCCGCGACGATGAGGTCGAAGACGGCGTCTTCGAGCTGGGTGACGGTCGGGAAGGCGACCCACTGGTCAGCGGTCTCGCCCTGGCCGGGGATGAGCGCCAGGCGCACACCCGCGATGGGGCCCGAGAACGGCAGACCCGAGATCTGGGTCGACAGCGACGCGGCGTTGATCGCCAGTGCGTCGTAGAACTCGCCGGGGGCGATCGAGAGCACGGTGACGACGATCTGCACCTCGTTGCGCAGGCCGTCGACGAACGACGGGCGCAGCGGGCGGTCGATGAGACGGCACACGAGGATGGCCTCGGTGGAGGGGCGACCCTCGCGGCGGAAGAACGAACCGGGGATCTTGCCGGCGGCGTACGAACGCTCTTCGACGTCGACGGTCAGCGGGAAGAAGTCGAAGCCTTCACGCGGGTGCTTGCCGGCACTGGTGGCCGACAGGAGCATGGTCTCCTCGTCGAGGTAGGCGGCGACAGCGCCCTGAGCCTGCTGAGCGAGGCGTCCGGTCTCGAACCGGACGGTACGGGTGCCGAAACGGCCGTTGTCGAGAACGGCTTCAGCGGCGGTGATTTCTGGACCTTCCAAGAGGTCCCTCCTTCTTTGTTTAGGCTCGCCGCCCCGTGTGGGCGACGAGCTGACATGCGAAGGAGCAGGAACAGGCAGAAAGGGCACGCCGATGCGATCGGCGAGGGATTCCCGGCGACTGGCCACCAGTGCTCGACCACCCGGCGCTGACGACGGGGAGTCCACCACAGGGGACCAGCGTCTGCCGGCCTGCTCCGTGAGCTCGTATTTATTTGAGCGGATGCCAAGACGGCATTCGGTCCTCACCCTACCAGCGACCGCCCTCGCGGGGTGGGCACGGCACGGCGAAGTGCTCTAGCGTGACCTCATGGGCCTCATTCGTCGCAGTAGTCACACGCTCCTCGCGTGCGTGCTCCTGGGCGCGCTGATCGCCCCGTCGCCGGCGAGCGCGACATCCCTCTCCGCCTCGACCGTCTCCCCCGTCGCGGCGGTCGACCAGGCCGCCGTCGACCGTGTGCTGGCCGAGCTCGACGCCGCGGAGACCTCGGCGGCCGAGGCCTCGCGCCGCGCCCTCGACGCCTCCGCCCTCGCGGAACGCACGCGCCTGCAGGCCGAGACGACCGCGCAGCGCGCCGAGGGACTCACCGCCCAGAGCGAGGCGGCCGACGCTGCGCTCTCCGCCGCGAGCACGCGCGCCGGAGCGAGCGCCTCCCGCCTCATGCGCACGGTGGGCGGCGGCCCGCTGGTGGCGCAGCTGCTGACGAACGCCGACCCCGACTCGCTGTTGCAGCGCCTCGGCATCCTCGACCGCGTCACCACCTTGGCCGCGCGCACCGCCGGCGAGGCCCGTAGTGCCTCCGACGTCGCCACCTCCCTGCGGGAGCAGGCCGAGCAGGCCCGTGACGAAGCGGCACGTCTGGCTGCCGACGCGCAGTCGACCGCGGCGACGGCGCAGAGCGATGCGGATGCCGAGGCGGCCACGGTCGCGTCGGCGCAGGCCCGGCTGAACGACCTCTACGCGCAGCTCGCCGCTCTGCGCAAGTCGACCGCCGACGCCGAACGCGCCGCCCGCGAACGCGAGAAGGCGCAGCGCGACGCCGCCGCACCCGGTGGGGCGACCGGCGGCGGCGCGAACGCCGGATCGAACGGCGGTGCCGGCTCCGGCTCGAGCGCCGGCGGGTCGGGCTCCGGCGGCTCGGGCTCGGCCCCGGGCGGCGGAGCGGGCGGCAGCGGCTCGGGCGGCTCCTCCTCCGGCGGCGGGGGCTCCAGCGGGGGCAGCGGCTCGGGCGGCGGATCGAGCAGCGGTGGCTCAGGCTCCGGCGGCGGCTCCAGTTCCGGCGGCGGGTCGAGCTCCGGCGGCGGGTCCAGCTCCGGCGGCGGGTCCAGCTCCGGCGGCGGGTCCAGCTCCGGCGGCGGGTCCAGCTCCGGCTCCGGCGGATCGAACGCGGGCGGCGGCGGGTCCACGGCCCCGGCTGGTCCGACCATGAGCCCGTCCCAGGCCCGTGACCACGCGCGCGGCGCGATCCGCAGCTACGGCTGGGGCGACGACCAGTTCTCGTGCCTCGTGTCGCTGTGGAACCGCGAGTCGGGCTGGCGCGCCGACGCCCTCAACCCCTGGAGCGGCGCCTACGGCATCCCCCAGGCGCTGCCGGGCGAGAAGATGGCATCCGCGGGCCTCGACTGGCGCACCAACGCGGCGACCCAGATCTCGTGGGGGCTGACCTACATCAGCGGCCGCTACGGCTCACCGTGCGGGGCGTGGGCGCACTCGGAGCAGACCGGCTGGTACTGACGCATCCGCACGGCGGAGCGGGCAAGCGGCGCGATCAGCGACCGAGCCGGCCCGCAGCGGGTCACACCGCGTCGGCGCGCTCGCGATCGCCGCGGGTGGGCAGCTCGACGTACCCGGTGTGCTTGGCCAGCACGCCGTCGCCGGCCGTGCGCCCCCGCACGCGCCGCCACACCCAGGGCAGGGCGTCACGCGTGAGCCAGGTTCCGCCCGGCCGGTCGCCATCGTCGGCGTGCAGTGCCTCGTCGAGCCCCAGCAGTGCGCGCGCGTCGGGCACGCCGAGCGCTTCGGCCGCGCGATAGGCGACGAGACGGTGACCGGCCGAGCTGAGGTGCACGAGGTCGTCGGCCCACATCGACGTCTCGCCGATCTCGCCCACCGCTTCGAGGTCGAGCAGCATCGCCCCCTGCTCCGCGGCGATGCGCCGCAGGTGCACGTTGTAGGCCGCGAAGCGGCGGGCGAAGATGCGGGCCGCGGGCCGACGCGGCAAGAAGGTCGTGACCAGCAGCACGTCGGCTCCCGTGCGGCGCACCGCGCGCACGGCCGACTCGACCTCGGCGACCAACGCGGCCAGCACCGGGGCGGGGCCCACCAGATCGTTCGCCCCGATGAGGATCGACACGAGATCGGGCTCGAGCGCGAGGGCCGCGGGAATCTGCTCGTCTATCAGGTGCCGCACGCGACGACTGCGCACGGCCAAGTTGGCGTAGCGGAACGGTCCCGCGTCGCTCGTGTGGGCCAAGAGCTCCGCCAGACGGTCGGCCCACCCGCGGAACTGCCCGCTCGGCATGCGCGAGGCGTCGCACAGTCCTTCGGTCAGGCTGTCGCCGAGGGCGACGAAACGGGTCCACCGCCCTCGGGTTCCGGATGCCGCCGGCGCGGCCGGCCGCGCGATCCCGCGTCGCAGCATCACGTCGTCGACGCGGCGCAGGGCCACCGCATCCGCGTAGTGCCCGACGAGGTCGCGGGTGAGCGCCTCCCACGTCCGGCCCTGCACGGCGTCGCGCGCGGCGCGCGAGAACGCGCGGCGTTTGGACTCGTCCCCGACGAGATCGGCGACGCGGGCGCGCATGTCGTCGAGGTCGCCGGGCTTGTACAGCCACCCGTCGACGCTCGAGCGCACCAGGTCGAGGGGTCCGCCGACACCCGTCGCGACCACGGGCACGCCGCTGGCCAGCGCCTCCTGGATCGTCTGGCCGAACGTCTCGCTCTCCCCCGGGTGCACGAACACGTCGAAGCCCGCCATGACCCGCGCGAGCTCCGACCCCGACAGGTGGCCCGTGAACACGGCATCCGGGATCGCCTTCTCGAGGGCGGGGCGCGACGGCCCGTCTCCCACGATGACCAGCCGGGTGTCGGCGAGCTCGGCGAGCGCGCGCAGGTCGTCGGCCTGCTTCTCGGGTGCCAGGCGACCGACGTAGCCCACGATGCGCTGACCGGCCGGGGCCACCTCGGCGCGCCACGACTCGTCGCGGTGCTCGGGGGCGAAGCGCACGGCATCCACTCCCCGCCCCCACCGGCGGATGCGGTCGACGCCCAGCTGCTCGAGCTGCCGCGTCGACGACGACGACGGAGCGAGGGTGAGGGTCGCCCGGCGGTGCAGGCGCGCGACGTGACCGGCGACGAGGGCCGTCGCGTGGGGCAGTCCGTACTTCTGGGCGTAGGCGACGACGTCGGTCTGGTACACCGCGACCGAGGGGATCTTGAGCGCGTCGGCGGCGGCGAGCCCCTGCCAGCCCAGCACGAACGGGGAGGCCAGGTGCACGACGTCGGGATCGAAGTCGCGCAGCAGGGCTCCCAGGCGCGCGGCCCGGGCGAACACCACGCGCACCTCGGGGTACGAGGGCAGCGGCACCGAGCGCAGCAGTTCGGTGCGGGCTCCGTGCAGATCGGCGGTCACGTCGCCGGATTTGGGGGCGATCACGAGCGTCTCGTGGCCCGCCTCCGCCAGATGGCGCAGGACATGGAGAACGGAACCGGTGACCCCGTTCATGTGCGGGAGGAAGGATTCGGCCAGCAGCGCGACTCTCACGACACCAGGGTGAGGCGTGCCGGGGCCCGCGGGGCGCCGTTGGGCCCCGACGTTCGCGATGTTCACCGGATGCTCCGCCGGGCGTCACCGGCGCGTGGGCGGGGCGTCTCGATCCACGGCGGAGAGTGACCGAATGGACGGTGTCGACGCGTGGCTGCAGGCGATCGCGGCGAGTCCGTGGGCGCTCCCCGCGATGGCGCTGCTGGTGTTCGCCGATGCGTTCCTCGTGGTGATCCCCGGTGAGGCCGCGGTCACGGCGTTCGGCGCCTTCGCCGTCGCCCACGGCACTCCCCCGCTCGCCGCGGTGATCCTCGTCGCGGGGGTCGCGGCCTTCGCCGGCGACCTCGGCTGCTATCTGGTGGGGCGCCTCGTGGGCGTCGAGCGCTGGGCGTGGATGCGCGGACCCCGCGTCTCCGCCGCCCTCGACTGGGCGCGGGCAC
Organism: Microbacterium sp. P26; assembly: GCF_023712585.1. NCBI lineage: Bacteria > Bacillati > Actinomycetota > Actinomycetes > Micrococcales > Microbacteriaceae > Microbacterium > Microbacterium sp. P26. The sequence goes on from NZ_JAMAXZ010000001.1 coordinate 257,743, forward strand.
GTCTCGAGCGCAACGCCGCTGTCGTGCTCTTCACCGCGCGGTTCGTGCCGTTCGCGCGGCTCGCGGTGAACCTCGCCGCGGGTGCGGCGCGGGTGAATCCGGCGCGCTACCTCGGCGTCGCGGCCCTCGCCGCCCTCGCGTGGGCGGCCTACCAAGCGGTGATCGGCGCGGTCGTGGCGGCGCTCGTGCCGGGCGGCCCGGTGGTGGCGGTGGTCGTGTCGGTCGTCGTGGCCGTGGGGATCGGCGTCGGCATCGACCTCGTGCTCGCTCGGCGGGCGAAGCGCGGGGCGTCCGCGCGCGGCTGACCCTCGCAGAATCGGAAGATCGCGCCGGAATCGGATCTTGGGCGGTCGTGCGTCCGATTCTGCGAAGTCCCGCGCCCCGGCCAGGACTCCTGAGATCCCGGATGCCGGCTCCCGGCGCCTCAGCCCAGGGCGAGCGTCTGCTCGGCGGCGTCGACAAGAGCGCGCCCGTACGACGGCCCGTGTCCGGCGGCGTGCACGGCGAGCGGATGCAGCTGATGCACCGGCACCCGCTCGCTCCAGCCGTCGCGCAACGGGTGCGCGCGATCGTAGGCGTCGAGGATGCGCTCGAGGAACGGGCATCCGAACAGCTGGAGCATCGCGAGATCCGTCTCGCGGTGACCGCCGTGGGCCGCCGGATCAATCAGCACGACCCCCTCGTGGCCCCACAGCACGTTGCCCGCCCACAGATCCCCGTGCAGGCGCGCGGGCGGCTCGTCGTCGTCGAAGGCTCCGGCCGCGATCAGCGCGCACGCGCGCCCGACGACCTCGGCCCCGGATGCCGACAGGTTGCCGGCCGCGACCGCGACCGACACGAACGGCTCGACGCGCTGCGCCGCGTAGAAGACGCCCCACGTCGGCTTCGGTCGCGCCGGTTGCGAGCGGCTGCCGATGAAGATGTCGCCCGTCCAGCCGGGCGGGGGCGAGCCGAACGCCTCAGCCCCGGCATCGTGGGTCGCGGCGAGCGCGACGCCGAAGGCATCGGCGGCCTCCCCGGAGGGACGCGTCTCGGCGATGCGTTCCAGCACGATCCGCCGGTCGGCGACCTCGATCACCTCGGCGATGCGTGCGCCGCCCGCCTCGGCGAGCCACCGGAGCCCGGCGGCCTCGGCGGCGAAGAATCCGGCTGGGGCGTCGGGGCGGGTCTTCACGTGCTGTTCCATCGATCCAGTCTGTCGCGATGTCGGAGGTCACCGGCACGATGGGGGCATGAGCGACGGCTACGACCCGGACTTCCTCGGCATCCCCCTGCCCCTCCCCTCTCCTGCGCAGCCCACCACGCGGCTCGACTACCCGCGCTTCACGGTGCTGCTCGACGAGCAGCGGCGTTTCGCGACGGTCACCGCCGTGGTGATCGACGGAGCGAGCCTGCTCGATCTGCCGCGCACGGGTGAGTGGCGCCTCGACTCGCGCGCTCCCGCCGAGGCGCAGGCCGGGCCCGACGTCTACAGCCGCAATGATCTCGACCGCGGGCATCTCGTGCGCCGCCGCGATCCCGGCTGGGGCGCCGCCGACGAGGCGCGCGAGGCCACCGAAGCGACGTTCTTCTACACGAACGCCGCGCCGCAGGCCGCCGGCTTCAACCAGTCGAAAGAGCTCTGGCTCGGCCTCGAAGACCACGTCCTGGCCTACGCCGAGGCGACCGACCAGCGCATCGCCGTGTTCACCGCGCCGGTGCTCGCCGACGACGACCCGCCCTACCGCGGCATCCGGGTGCCGCTGCGGTTCTGGAAGATCGCCGCATGGCGTCAGGGCGACTCGCTCGCCGCGGCCGGCTTCGTGCTCGATCAGAGCGAGCTCGTCGACACCCGGCAGGGCCTCGTCGTGCCGCCCCTCGGCGCGTTCCGCACGTTCCAGGTGCCGATCGCCGACATCGCCGCCGAGGCGGGCGTCGACGTCGGCCCGCTCGTCGAGGCCGACACCTTCGTGCGTCGTGGGCTACGCCCGGTCGCCGCGCGCGAGCTGCGGAGCACCGACGACATCGTGCTGTGAGGTGGGTCCGCTGGCTGAGCCTGTCGAAGCCTCCCGGCCCGCGGCGGACCGGCTGCCGTCGGCGCACCCCAGGTGGCTGAGCCTGCCGAAGCCCCCGGTCACCGGCGGACCCACCGGCCCGGCGCACCCCAGGTGGCTGAGCCCGTCGAAGACCCCGGTCACCGGCGATCGGCACAAGCCTTTCCGGCCCGGTCGACGCACCTGACCGGCGTCGTCGCCCGGCCATGGCCGGCCGCCGCCTCTCAGCGCACCCGCACCGCGTGCAGCACCGTGTCGATCGCGGGCTGCGCGTGCCCGTCGCGCAGCTCGGAGTCGGCGGTGCCCCGCGTCACCTGCTCGCAGCGCTCGATGCGGAAGCGGTCGTCGAGCGCGCCGCGCAGCAGCTCGGGCGTGTAGAGGATCGCCGGGTCGGAGGGACCGTGCCCGCCCGCGGCGATGTTGTCGACGTCGTGGCCGATCACCACGAGCGTCCCGCCGACGGCGACCCACTCCGCGATCCGCGCGATGGCCGCGGCGTTATCGCGCAGATGCAGGTAGCACGACACCACCAGATCGACGGATGCCGCGGGCTCGAACTCGTGCACATCGGCACGCACCCAGGAGACGGCGTCGCCTCCCGGGCGGGCAGCGGCGAGCGCGAGACCCGCGCTCGAGAAGTCGATGCCCGTCGCCGTCCAGCCGCGCTGCGCCAGCCAGAGGGCGGTGCGTCCGTCACCGGTTGCCACGTCGACGGCGGAGCCCGGTGCCAACGCGCCGGCGATCTCACGGACGACGGCGGGAGGCTGGGTCGCCCACACTCCCCCGGCGGAGGCGCGGTAGCGCTCGTCCCACTGCGTGGCATCCATTCGGTCTCCTCCCGTTTGCTCCCACCCTAGATCCGCGTGCGTGAGCCCCGGCGCCCGCGTCGCCTTCGAGCCGAGGCCGCAGAACGGATGCCGTCGCCTCACCGCTCCGCATCCGCTGCACCGACCGCGTCCCGCCCACCGCGATGCGCGCAACCTCAGCGATCCGCACACCCTCAGCCCAAACCCCCACATGACGACTGAGATTGCGCGAACCGCTCACTCAGCGCCACCACGCCCGCCCCCGCGATCCGCACATCCTCAGCGATCCGCACACCCTCAGCCCAAACCCCCACATGACGACTGAGATTGCGCGAACCGCTCGCTCAGCGCCACCACGCCCGCCCCCGCGATCCGCACATCCTCAGCGATCCGCACATCCTCAGCCCACACCCCCAGATGACGACTGAGATTGCGCGAATCGCTCACTCAGCGCCGCCACGCCCGCCCACCGCGATCCGCACACCTCAGCGAACCGCACACCCTCAGCAATCCGCACAACCTCAGCCCGAAACCCCCGGATGACGACTGAGATTGCGCGAATCGCTCGCTCAGCGCCGCCACGCCCGCGCACCGCGATCCGCGCCCCTCACCGATCCGCACAACCTCAGTGATCCGAAAAACCTCAGCCCAAAACCCCCGTTATCGGCTGAGGTTGCGCGAATCGCTCACTCAGCGCCGCCACGCCCGCGCACCGCGATCCGCACACCCTCAGCGATCCGCACAACCTCAGCCCAAAACCCCCGTTATCGGCTGAGGTTGCGCGAATCCCTCACTCTGCGTCGCCGCGCGGACACCGCCGTGCGTCATCGCGCGCACAGCACGGGAAGCCGCGCGGACAGCACGAAGCCCCGCCACCCGAACGAACGGGCGACGGGGCTCCGTCACAGGGTCACTCCCCCGACAGACCACCCAGCAGGTGACCGAACGAGCGGCCCTCGCCGAGGTACGAGGACGGGTCGAAGGGGTCGGCGTCGCGCACGGGTTCGCGGGCGGCGATGGCATCCGCGAGCTCACGGGCGCCGCGGTCGACGCGGGATCCGAGCGGGGCGACCTCGTCGGCGTTGGCACCCCAGTCGCTCGAGGCGGCGAACACCCCGGTCGGCACGGGGTTGGCGTGCAGGTAGGTGAACAGCGGACGGATCGCGTAGTCGATCGCGAGCGAGTGCCGGGCGGTGCCGGCGTTCGCTCCGATGAGCACGGGGGTTCCGGTGAGCGCCTGCGGGTCGAGCACGTCGATGAACGACTTGAACAGGCCCGAGTAGCTCGTCGAGAAGATCGGCGTGACGGCGATGATGCCGTCGGCCGAGACGACCGTGTTGATCATCTGCTCGAGGGCGGGCGGGGCGAAGCCGGTGAGCAGGTTGTCGGTGAGGTCGTGCGCGTAGTCACGCAGCTCGAACACGTCGGCGGTGGCCTCGATCCCGCGCTCGCGCAGCTCCGCGAGCACGGCGTGGCTGAGCCGGTCACCGAGCATGCGGGTCGACGAGGGCGTCGACAGGCCCGCGGTCACGACCGCGATGCGACGGGCGGCCATCTCAGGCACCGACCTTGGTCGCTGCGGCGCCGAACGCGCTGCCCGAGCGGGGCGCGGCATCCTGGTACGGGCTCCCCGACACCATGTTGTCGCCCCGGTTCGCACCGGGAACCGCCTGACGCGGAGCCGCACCGGCGTAGATCCTCTCGACCTGGTTGGCGTGCGTGGGGGCGTCGGGCACCTCGGCCGGGCGGTTCTTCTGCAGCTCCTTGCGCAGCACCGGCACGACCTCGCCGCCCAAGATGTCGAGCTGCTCGAGCACGGTCTTGGTGGGAAGACCGGCGTGGTCGATGAGGAAGAGCTGGCGCTGGTAGTCGCCGAACGTCTCGCGCATCGCGGCGTAGCGGTCGATGATCTGCTGCGGCGAGCCGACGGTCAGCGGGGTCATCTCGCTGAAGTCCTCGAGGCTCGGGCCGTGGCCGTAGACGGGCGCGTTGTCGAAGTACGGGCGGAACTCCCGTACGGCGTCCTGCGAGTTGGCGCGCATGAACACCTGGCCACCGAGGCCGACGATCGCCTGCTGCGGGGTGCCGTGGCCGTAGTGCGCGAAGCGCTCGCGGTACAGCGTGATGAGGCGCTGGTAGTGCTCCTTGGGCCAGAAGATGTTGTTCGCGAAGAAGCCGTTGCCGTAGTAGGCGGCCTGCTCGGCGATCTCGGGCGTGCGGATCGAGCCGTGCCACACGAACGGGGGCACGCCGTCGAGGGGACGCGGGGTCGAGGTGAAGCCCTGCAGCGGGGTGCGGAACTTTCCCTCCCAGTCGACGACGTCTTCACGCCACAGCTTGTGCAGCAGGTCGTAGTTCTCGATGGTCAACGGCAGACCCTGCCGGATGTCCTTGCCGAACCAGGGGTAGACCGGGCCGGTGTTGCCGCGGCCGAGCATGAGGTCGGCGCGGCCGTTCGAGACGTGCTGCAGCATCGCGAAGTCTTCGGCGATCTTCACCGGGTCGTTCGTGGTGATGAGCGTCGTGGAGGTCGTGAGGATGAGGCGCTCGGTCTGGGCCGCGATGTACGCGAGCGTCGTCGTGGGCGACGACGACCAAAACGGCGGGTTGTGGTGCTCGCCGAGGGCGAAGACGTCGAGGCCGACCTCTTCGGTGTGCTTGGCGATCGTGAGCGTGTCCTTGATGCGCTGGGCTTCGCTCGGCGTCGCGCCGGTGGTCGGGTCCTGGGTGATGTCGCTCACCGTCATGACACCGAACTGCATTCCGGGCCAGGTGTTCGTCTCGTTCATGATGCGACCTCCGTTTGTATGCATCTGAATATACATGGTGGAACGCACCACGCCCAGCTTTATTCCTCCTACCTCATCGGCATCCGGAAACCGCCCCCGTCGACCCGTCACGGGCTCGCGACTAGCGTCGCTGGAGATGACGGATGCCGTGACCCCCATCCCTGTGACCGCGCGCGTGCCCTTCTGGGACAACGCCCGCTTCGCCGCGATCGTGCTCGTCGTGCTCGGACACGCGATCCAGCGCCTCACCTACGACTCGGATGCCGCGGAGGCACTGTACCTGCTCGTCTACGCGTTCCACATGCCGCTGTTCGCCCTCGTCTCGGGCTACTTCTCGTCGGCGGCCGAGCCCACGCGGCGGCGGATGGCGCGCGTGTTCACCGATCTCATCGCGCCGTACGTGATCTTCGAGACCCTCTGGACAATCGTGCAGTTCGCCGTCACCGGCCGCACGAACCTCGACCCGGCCCAACCGTCGTGGACCCTGTGGTTCCTGCTCGCGCTCGCGCTGTTCCGTGTCGCCCTGCCGTATCTGGCTCTGCTGCGCGCCCCCGTCGTCTGGGCACTGGCGATCTCGGTCGCCGCGGGATACCTGCCAAGCATCGACTCGACCTTCTCGGTCTCGCGGTTCCTCGGCCTGCTGCCGTTCTTCACCCTCGGGTGGTGGCTGCGCGAGCGCGACGTCGTCGCACGCCTCGGGCTGCTCGCGAGCCGCCCGGCGTGGATGCGGGTGGTCGCCGCGGGCATCCTCGCGGGAGCCGGCGTGCTCGCCTTCGTGTTCGTCGACACGTGGCAGGATCTGCGCCTCGGAACGTGGTTCTTCTTCGTCGACGCCTACGTCGATCTCGACGCCCCGCAATGGTGGGCGGGCGCCGGGCGCCTGGCGATCATCGCCCTCGCGCTGGTGCTGATGACGGCGTTCCTCGTGCTGATCCCGCGCCGCGAGACCCGGTGGACGCACCTCGGCCGTTCCACGATGTACGTGTATCTGCTCCACACTCTCGTGCTCTACCCGTTCCGCCAGTCGGGGGTGCTGCGGGGGCTCGAACCGATGTGGGTGTGGATCCCGGTCGTCGTGCTCGCCAGCGTCGCCATCGCCGTGGCCCTGTCGAGCCGCCCGGTACGGCGCGTCTTCCGCCCGCTCGTCGAGCCCCGGATGCCGTGGCTCTTCCGCGATCGCGCGCTCGGCGTCGGCCGCCGGCCCGCGGCATCCACGCGAGGTCCCTGAGCCCGCCGAAGGGACCGGACCCTGCGACCGCCCGGCGCAACACGAGGTCCCTGAGCCTGTCGAAGGGACCGGACCCCCGCGCACGCCCGGCGCAACACGAGGTCCCTGAGCCTGTCGAAGGGACCGGGACCCGCGCGCGCCCGGTGGCTTCGACACGCTCAGCCACCTGCCGACCGGACCCCCGCAGGCGTCCGGTGGCTTCGACACGCTCAGCCACCTGCCGGCCGGACCCCGCGCGGGGCGCAGCCGCTCTACGCTCCGAGCAGTCCCGCGCCGATCGAGGTGCCGGACGGGGCGGCGGGCGGCACGGCCCACAGTCCCGAGCCGACGTGGCGCAGGTATTCGCCCATGGCATCCGTCGCCAGAGCCTTCTGCAGGGTGATGAAGCGGTCGGGGCTCTTCTGGAACGACAGGAAGAACAGCCCCGCGTTGAGGCGTCCGAGGTCGGTCGTGCCGTCGACGAAGTTGTAGCCGCGGCGGAGGATGCGGATGCCGCCGTTCATGTCGGGATGCGCGAGCCGCACGTGACTGCGCGCGTCGATCGCGGGCTTGCCCGTCGCCCCGACGGCGGAGAAGTCGGGCGCGGCAAACTCGTCGCCGCCCGAGAGCGGGGCGCCGTTCGCCTTGTCGCGCCCGACGACGCGGTCCTGCTCGGCGAGACGCGTGCGGTCCCACGTCTCGATGAGCATCGCGATGCGACGCGCGACGAGGTACGACCCGCCCGCGAGCCACGCCGGACCCTCGGATGCCGACACCCACACGTTCTCGTCGAGAGCGGCCGCGTCGTCGGCGAGGATGTTGGCCGTTCCGTCCTTGTAGCCGAACAGGTTGCGGGGCGTCGACTGGTCGGCCGTGGTCTTCGAGGTGCGGCCGAATCCGAGCTGCGACCAGCGGATGGTCGCCCGTCCGAAGGCGATGCGGCTGAGATTGCGGATCGCGTGCACGGCGACCTGGGGGTCGTCGGCGCACGCCTGGATGCACAAGTCGCCGTCGGAGCGGAGCGGGTCGAGGTCGTCGCCGAGGAAGGCCGGAAGCCTCTCGAGCCCCGCGGGCTTCTGTCCCTCGAGGCCGAAGCGCTGGTCGAACAGCGAGGGGCCGAAACCGAAGGTGATCGTGAGGTTGCTAGCGGGCAGGCCGAGCGCCTCGCCGGTGTCGTCGGGCGGGGCCTCGGGCGAGCCGTTGACGGCGCCACTCGCGCTCACCTCGAGTCCCTGCATCATGCGGGTGGCCGCGTACGTCCAGTCCGACAGCAGCTCGGCGAGGTCGTCGCGGGTGGTGCGCGCCATCATGTCGTACGACGCGAAGTGCAGGTGCTCCTGCACTTCCGTCGTGATCCCGGGCTGATGGATGCCGCTCGTCGTCGCCGCGGCATCCATCACCGCCTTCTGCTGCTCGCGCGCGAACGCCTGCCCGCCGACGAGGCCGCCGCCCGCGCCCACCACGAGTCCCGTGGCGCCGGCGCCCAGCGCCAACCCCATGAGTCCGCGGCGGGACAGGCCGCCGGCATCCGGAGCCTTCTCGTCGGGCGTGTTCTCGGCGTCGCTCATGCTCACTCCAGGATCGTGACCGTCAGCTGCGACAGCGGCTCGGCGAGGGCGTTGATGAGGTCGGTGAGCTGGCGCTTGTCGGCCTCGGTGACCTGGCTGTAGGGAACGAAGCCGGCGTCGAGCGAGCCGTAGGTCGCCAGTGCCGCCTCGAGGTCGGCGTACCCGGCGTCGATGCGGGTGACGAGCTCGGCACCCTTGTCGCCCTTCGACTCGGCGAAGTCGCGCACGAGAGAGAAGGCCATCTTCGAGCCCTCGACGTTCGCGGCGAAGTCGTTGAGGTCGGTTCCCGACCACCAGTCCTCTTCACCGCTGATCTTGCCGGTCGCGACCTCGTCGAGCAGCGCGATCGCGCCGTTCGAGATGCCCGCCACGCCCTGGTCTTCGAGGGTCTGCGTGAAGGTGTCGGAGTGCACGTAGTCGTACAGCTCCTGCGTGTCGGCGATCAGCTTGTCGCCGGAGGTCGCGCGCTCGGCCGGCGTCGAGGGCGCCCAGTCCTTCCACGCGGGCGTCTCGCCATCGGCGTTGAGCGCATCCTGCGCGGGAACCCACAGGTCCTTCTCGATGCGGTGGAAACCGGTCCACTCCAGGCCCTCGGCGACCGCGTCGACCTCCCGGTAGTCGATGCGCGGGTCGAGGTCGCCCAGCGCCTCCGCGATCGGCTCGATGCGCTCGTAGAACGCCCGCACGCGCGGGAACTGCTCGCGAGCGGTCGCGTCGTCGCCCGACTCGTAGGCGGCGGTGAAGCTCTGCACGGCGGGGAGGAGCTGCCCCGTCTGGTCCTTCACGAACGCGGCGTAGAGGTCGACGGCCTGCTTCTTCTGCTCGGCATCCGGACCCTCGACCGCGACCGCGTCACCCGTGACGGTGAAGCTCTTCTTGCCGACGCCGTCGCCGACCATGCCGGGCTTGCAGAGGGTGAAGTAGTCACCGGGCTGAGCGACGACCGTGAGGGTGCGCGAGGCTCCCGGGGCGACGTTCTCGACCTCGCCGACGATCCGCAGGCCGTCGGAGGCCAGCAGGTAGAACTCGGTGACCTGGTCGCTCTTGTTCGCGATGTCGAACGCGACGGTGCCACTGGGCGCCGTGCTCGCCGACACCGCGCAGTCGTTCGCGGTCGAGGTGACGGCGAGCGCTCCCCCGGCGGCCGCGTCGGCCTTGGCGACGCAGCCCGAGAGGGCGAGGACGGCCGCGCCGGCCACGGCCGTGGCCGCGAGGAGGCGTGTCGAATTCATGGGTGCTCCGTTCGGATGTGGGGCGGATGCCGCGGCGCCCAGCGCGCGCGGAAGAAGGGGTCAGGACGTGGCGGGGGTCGCGGTCGACGTGGTCCGCGCGACGGGTGCGGTCGGCGATGCCGCGGTGGGCGAGGCTGTGGCCGCGGGGGCGGCCGGGACCGACGCGGACGCAGCGGCTTGCGCGGCGCGCGGACGTCGGTTGCCGCGAACGCCGCGGATGAACAACGGCACGACCACGGCGATGTAGACCACCCACGCGATCACCTGCAGCCACGTCATCTTCGGCATGAAGCCGACGGTGGCCTGCAGGAGCGCGGCAAGCGCGCTGTCGGGCGCGATCACGGCGGAGACGTCGAACGCCCAGCCGAAGGGCAGACCCGCCCAGCCGATCGCGACGAGTCCGGTCGCGGGATCGACGGGAGCGCCGGCCCCGAACGGACCGGGCAGCGCACCGGCCTCCTGCAGGTCATGGAAGGCGTAGGCCAGCACGCCCGCGGCCACGACCACGAGGAAGCCCCCGCTCCAGGTGAAGAAGCGGCCGAGGTTGAGGCGCAGCATGCCGCGCGCGATGAACCATCCGAGCACCGCGGCGACACCGAGACCGACGACGGCACCGATCAGCGCGACCGCCTGGTCCTGGAACGACTGCACCATGGCCCACAGGAACAGCGTCGTCTCGACGCCTTCGCGGGCGACCGAGACGAACCCGATCGCGACGAGCGCCCAGACGCCCCCGCGCAGCGCCTTGTCGACGCCGCCCTCGAGGCCCGACTTCATCGTGCGGCCGGCCTTCTGCATCCAGAAGATCATCCAGGTGACCATCGCCACGGCGAGCAGCGACAGTCCGCCGCCGAGCAGCTCCTGCGCCTCGAAGGTGAGCATGTAGGCGCTGAAGGTGAACGCGGCGCCGATGGCGAGCGCGAGCGCGATCGCCAGGCCCACTCCGGTCCACAGCTTCGGCAGCGCATCGCGCCGGCCGACGCGCGTGAGGTAGGCCACGAGGATGCCGACGACGAGCGCGGCCTCGAGGCCTTCGCGGAGGCCGATGAGGAAGGTGGCGAAGAAGCTGGCAAGCACGGGCGGGTGTTCCGACTTTCGTGAGAGGACGGGGTCGCGACGGTGCGGATCAGGTAAGGACAGCCTCACCTGACTGTGACAGATTACGCACATTCGTCCATTCGCGCATCTCGAGTCGCCTTCCGAGCGCCGGAAGTAACCCGCGGCAACATTCGCGCACGCCATCTCGCGCCGATCTAGCCTCGACCCATGTCCGAGCTCAATCTCCCCGTCCTCGACCTCTCGCTCCTCGACCAGGGGCCGGATGCCGCCGCCCGGTTCCGCGACGAGCTGCGCGCCGCGACGCACGACGTCGGATTCTTCTACCTCACCGGCACGGGTGTGAGCCCCACCCTCGAGGGGCGCCTGCTGCAGGCCGCGAAGGACTTCTTCGCCCTGCCCGAGGCCGAGAAGCTGTCGATCGAGAACGTCACGAGCCCGCACTTCCGCGGCTACACCCGCGTCGGCGGCGAGCTGACGCAGGGCCGGGTGGACTGGCGCGAGCAGATCGACATCGGCCCCGAGCGCGAGCCCGTGACCGACCCCGACGGCCCCGGCTACAACCGTCTCGTCGGACCCAACCTGTGGCCCGCCGCCCAGCCCGAGCTGCAGGAGGTCGTGGCCGAGTGGCACGATCACCTCACCGGCATCGCCCGCAAGCTCCTGCGCGCCTGGGCCCTCGCGCTCGGCGCCGAGGAGCAGTACTTCGACCGTCACTTCGGCGACCCGCAGACCCTCATCAAGATCGTCCGCTACCCCGGCAAGGACGACCCCACGCCCCAGCAAGGGGTCGGCGCCCACAAGGACTCGGGCGTTCTCACGCTGCTCTGGGTCGAGCCCGGAAAGGGCGGCCTGCAGGTCGAGCGCGACGGCGAGTGGGTCGACGCTCCCCCGGTCCCGAGCGCGTTCGTCGTCAACATCGGCGAGCTGCTCGAGTACGCCACGCAGGGCTACCTCACCGCGACGAACCACCGGGTGATCTCGCCGCGCTTCCCCGACGAGCGCATCTCGGTGCCGTTCTTCTTCAACCCGGCCCTCGACGCGCGCCTGCCGATCATCGAGTTGCCCGCCGAGCTCGCCGCCGACGCCCGCGGCGTCTCTCAGGACCCGTCGAACCCCATCCACGCGACCTACGGAGAGAACGCGCTCAAGTCGCGGCTGCGCGCCCACCCCGACGTGGCCGAGCGCTGGCACCCCGACCTGGTCGCGTCCCGCGCGGCATCCTGAACTGGTTCGCGACCGAGGTGGCTGATCCTGTCGAAGCCACCGGTCCCTTCGACGAGCTCAGGGACCTCCCGCCCGGCATCCGGGAATGACGAAGGCCGCCCCACACCGTGGGGCGGCCTTCCAAGAATGTTTTGCGCGATAGAACGCTGGTGCGATTAGCGACGCAGACCGAGACGCTCGATGAGCGAGCGGTAACGGTTGATGTCGACATCCTGCAGGTAACCCAGCAGGCGACGGCGCTGACCGACGAGCAGGAAGAGTCCACGGCGCGAGTGGTGGTCGTGCTTGTGGATCTTGAGGTGCTCGGTGAGGTCCTTGATGCGCTGCGTCATCATCGCGACCTGCACCTCGGGGGATCCGGTGTCACCGGGGTGCGTCGCGTACTCTTCGATGATCGCCTTCTTGACGTCTGCTTCGAGTGCCATAGATGGGATCCCCTTCCTTCTCATTGCGCGGCGCCCGTCACACGATGTGCGAGCTCTCTTTATCCGCGGCCGATCGAACGGCAACCGCATGAGTCTACCAGCATCCGGATGCCGAGACCGCACCGGTCGGCGACGCTTGAGCCCGGCCGCGCAGCGCGCTCCTCGAGGGCTCCGGATGCCACGGATCCGACGCCGCACGCGACCGACGGTGTCGGAGGCCTGGCGTAGCCTCGATGCGTGCAGCTCACCGTCCGCGTCAAACCCGGCAGCCGGCGCGGCCCCTTCGTCGAAGACACCGCCGACGGGCTCGTGGTCCACGTCCGCGAGCGCGCCGTCGACGGCGCGGCCAACGACGGCGTCGTGAGGGCCCTCGCCGCCCACTTCGCCGTGGCCCCGCGCGACGTCGAGATCCTGCGCGGCCACTCCGCTCGCCTCAAGCGGATCGAGGTCGACGCATGAGCGTGCGCCAGAGCGCCTTCATCGACATCCGCCCCCTGACCACCTCTCCCGCGTTCGCGCGCCTATGGGTCGGGTCGACGCTCGCCGGCCTCGGCGGTCAGCTGACGGTCGTCGCCGTCATGCTGCACGTGTTCGAGCTCACTCAGAGCACCCTCGCCGTGTCGATGATCGCCGTGGCGGGGCTGCTGCCCATGATCGTCGCGGGCCTGTACGGCGGAATGCTCGCCGACGCGTTCGATCGACGCACCGTGGCGCTGCTCGCGGCCGTGGTCACCTTCGTCTCGACGGCGTTGCTGGCGGTGCTCGCGTGGACCGGCCTCGAGACCGTGGCGTGGCTGTTCGTGCTGAGCGTGGTGAACTCCGCGGCGAACTCGATCGTCATGGCGACCAAGTCGGCGATCACCCCGCGCCTGATCTCGCGCGACCTGCTTCCCGCGGCCGCGGCGCTGCAGGGCGTGACCGTGGGGATCATGGTCATGGCGGGCCCGGCCCTCGCCGGCGTGCTGGTCGCGTTCGCAGGGTACGCGTGGACCTACTCGCTCGACGTGCTGCTGATGACCTCGCTGTTCCTCGGGCTGTGGTCGCTGCCCAAACTCCGCCCCGAGGGCGAGATCGTACGGCCCGGGCTCGAGTCGCTCCGCGACGGCGTGCGCTTTCTGCGCCGCGCGCCGAACATCCGCCTGCAGTACGTGCTCGACATCATCGCGATGACCTTCGGCCAGCCCGTGGCGCTGTTCCCGGCGATCGGCGCGGTCCTCCTCGGCGGTGGGGCGATCACCACGGGTGTCCTCACCGCGGCGGTCGCGGCGGGGGCGTTCTTCTCGAGCCTGTTCTCGGGCCCGATCGGTCGCGTGCGTCGCCAGGGGCTCGGCATCGAACGCGCAATTCAGGTGTACGGGCTGTCGATCGCCGCGTTCGGCGTCGTGCTCCTGGCCGCGACCCTGGGCTGGGCGCGACCCGCCGACACCGGCGAAGAGCACGGGGCGGTGTTGTTGATCGTGCTCGCGGCGCTCGTGCTCGCGGTCTCGGGAGCGGCCGACAACGTCAGTGCGATCTATCGGTCGACGATGATGCAGGCGGCGGTTCCGGATGCCATGCGGGGGCGACTGCAGGGCATCTTCGTCGTCGTGGTGGCGGGCGGCCCCCGCATCGGAGCCCTGTACGCCGGTACGCTGGCGACGCTCACGGCGCTGTGGGTTCCGCCCCTGTTCGGCGGGATCGTGATCCTCGGCCTCGTCGGCACGCTGGTGCGGTTCACGCCGCGTTTCCGGGCGTACGACGCACTCGACCCTCAGCCCTGACGCGCCGCGCGACACGCGCCTGCCGATCGTCGGCGGATTTCAGCCGTCGCAGCCGACCGGCCCGCGCGATGTCGGTGGTCGGCCGTAGTGTCGGCTCCGTGGCATCCACCCCCGCTCCCTCCCCCGTCTCGATCACCGTGCAGTTCGTGCTCACGGGCATCGTGTGGGGGTCGAGCTTCCTCTTCATCGCCGTCGCACTCACCGGAATGACCCCCGCGCAGGTCGCGGGCGGCCGACTGCTGTTCGGAGCCCTCGCCCTCGCGGCGATCGTGGCGATCCGCCGTGAACGACTCCCCCGCACCCTGCGCGTCTGGGCGCACCTGTGCGTCTTGTCGGTGTCGTTCTGCGTCGTGCCGTTCCTGCTGTTCGCGTGGGCCGAGCAGCACGTGTCGTCGGGCCTGGCGAGCATCTTCAACGCCACCACGCCGATCATGACGGCGGTAATGGCCTGGGCGGTGTTCCGCGTCGAGAAGCTCCGCGTCGGTCAGCTCGTGGGCATCGGCGTCGGCATCGCGGGCGTGGCGATCATCATCGCCCCCGGGGCCGTCGGCGAGGTCGGCGACAGCACCGTCGCCCAGCTCGCACTGCTCGGCGCCACCGCCTGCTACGGCTTCAGCCTCGCCTACATGCGGCGCTTCCTCGGCGACAGCGGCCTCTCCGGCGTGGCCTTCGCCTTCGGCTACATCGGCCCCGCCGCCGCGCTCATGGTGCTGCTGTCGCCGTTCATCCTGGCCGAGCCGCCCCGCCTCGATCTGCCCGTGGTGGCGAGCATCGTGGCCCTCGGCGTGCTCGGCACGGGCGTCGCCTACGTCTGGAACCAGAACACGCTGCGCGCCTGGGGCCCCACGCGGGCGTCGACCGTCACCTACATCACGCCCGTCGTCGGCGTCGCCCTGGGCATCGTCGTGCTGGGCGAGACCATCAGCTGGAACGAACCGGTCGGCGCCGCCGTCGTGTTCCTCGGCATCCTGCTGGTGCAGCAGAGAATCCGGCTCCCCCGCCGTGCGCACGTCTGACGCATCACCCCGGAACCACGACGGTCCCGGATGCCAAGGCACCCGGGACCGCCCGAAAACGACGAGGGCCCGGATGCCGCGGCATCCGGACCCTCGTGAAGATCACGCCTGGAGCGAGAGCTGCAGGTCGAGCTCGATGGTGACGTCCTTGCCGACGAGCACGCCGCCCTTCTCGAGAGCCGCGTTCCAGGTGAGGCCGAAGTCCTCGCGGTTGATGACCGTCTTGGCGGTCGCGCCGGCCTTGTAGTTGCCCCACGGGTCGGTGCCGAAGCCACCGAAGTCGAGCGAGAAGGTGGCGGGCTTGGTGATGCCGCGGATGGTCAGGTCGCCATCGACGAGGAAGTCGCCGTCTTCGAGGCGAACGCCGGTGGAGCGGAAGTCCATCGTCGGGTAGGTCTCGATGTCGAAGAACTCGGCCGAACGGAGGTGCTGGTCGCGACCCTCGTCCTTGGTGTCGACCGAGGTGACGTCGACCGACGCCTCGACGGTGGCCTCGAGGGGGTTCTCGGGGGCGACGATGGTGGCGCTCTTGACGCCGAAGGTGCCGCGCACCTTCGAGATCATCATGTGGCGCACCGAGAAGGTGACCTCGCTGTGGCTCGGGTCGAGGACCCAGGTGCCGGTCTTGTAGCCGGGGATGTCGAGGGCGGTGGTGTCGGTCATGTCACTCCTTGAGATCTGGGGAGCCGTTTCGGCGTCCTGACGAGGGCCAACTCCCATTCACACGAATGTATTCCACGATCGTGGAAAATGACGAACCCGAGGAGGCCGCGGCCCCCTCGGGTTCGTGAACGTCCGAAGACGAACGGAAGGTCAGCCGACCTTGAGCAGGTCGATGATGAAGATGAGGGTCTTGCCGCCGAGGAAGTGTCCGCCCGCCGGGCCGTAGGCGAGGTGCGGCGGGATGACCAGCTCGCGGCGTCCGCCGACCTTCATGCCCGGGATGCCGTCCTGCCAGCCCTGGATCAGGCCGCGCAGGGGGAACTGGATGCTCTCGCCACGGCCCCACGACGAGTCGAACTCTTCGCCCGACTCGTACTCGACACCGGCGTAGTGCACGGTGACGGTGTCACCGGGCTTGGCCTCGTCGCCGTCGCCGACGATGATGTCGCGGATGACGAGGTCGGAGGGGGCGGGGCCGCTGGGAGCGTCGAACTCCGGCTTGGTGCGATCAGTCATGCATCCATCCAAGCACGCCGAACCGATCGGCGAAGCCCCTGGACAAAGACTCAGCGCCCGGTGCCGCGGCGATGCCTGCGTGTCTCCCGGGCGCTGAGTTGGCCTACCACGATGGTGCTCCCGACCTCAGACGGTGTCAAGACCCCCGGCGGGTGACATCGGCGACGTCGGTCGATCTCAGCGCGAGAGCAGGGTCGCGCGCGCCGCCGTCGTGCGCTCGAGCAGATAGCGTTCGGCCGCGGCCGCGTGCGGATCGCGACCCGAGATCGCCCGTTGGCGAGCGGCGGCGAGCGCCGTGGCATCCGCGATGAACGACTTCATCACCGGCGACCGGTCGCCCGGCAGCGTGCGCGCCCACGCGAGCGCAGACCTGCGCCCCGGACCGGTCGCGAGCATGTCGACCTCCTGAGGGGTGAACCACCCCGCGGCTGCGTATTCTCCGAGGCGGGCGCGGGTGAGTCGCGACTCCTCGCGCCGGAGCGCCAGGACGCCCAGGATGAACAGCACGAACAGCGGCACCTGCAGGGCGGCGTAGATCTCGAAGAAGTCGAAGAAGGTGGCCGAGCCGTTCCACAGGGCGTGCAGCACGATCGCCCCGATCAGACCTGGGATGCCGTACCCCAGCGCCGCGCCGGTGCGCAGCCCGCGACGCGCGGCGAGGCCGAACGCGAATCCGGTGAGGCTGGTGAACATGACGTGCGCGAACGGCGAGAGCACCGCACGCAGGAAGAACGTCGTGGCGACCTGCCCCGGTCCGCCCTCGAGGTAGCTGATGGCGAAGTACTGCACGTTCTCGGTGAGCGCGAAGCCCGCGCCGATCAACGCGCCGTAGACGATGCCGTCGACGGGCCCGTCGAACGCGCGGCGCGCGAACGCGAAGATGAGCAGCACGCCCAGGCCCTTCGCGACCTCTTCGACGATCGGAGCCTGCACGACGGCGCTGAACGCCTCGGGTAGCCGGCCCACCAGGAGCGAGATCACGAGGTCGACGCCCAGGGCGATGGTGACGGCGGCGATCGCACCCCAGGCCACCGCGAAGACGAGCAGGCGCCGCGGTTCGGGCTCCCACCGGTCGATGTAGCGCACGGCGAACCACACGATCACGAACGGGATCGCCGCCAGGATCAACCCGATGAATGTCGCGGCGGTGCCGAGGAAGCCGGTGAAGTACCGCACGAGGAGCGCCAGCAGAGGCACGAGCAGCACCGCGACGATCCACAGCGCCACTCCCCCGCGTCGAGTGCGGGGCGGAGCGGCGGACACGGCGGGCTGCGGCGCGGTCGAGATGCGCGCGGCCTCCGCCGACCCGGGACGCGACAGCGGCGAGGGGGTGCTCATGCGCACAGCCTAGAGGCGGCCTCCGACAAGGCATCCGGGGCTTGCGGCCCTCGCCACCGCGCCGGGCCCGGTAGCGTGGAGGCATGCGCTTCGCCCACGTCCGTTCACAGGAAGGGGCGGAAGCCCCCCGTCTCGTCAGCGTCCACGGCGAGGAGTTCTCGTTCGTCGACGACTTCTTCGCGGGCGCCCCGAGCACTCTCGAGCAGCTCATCGCGGGAGGCGACGACCTGCTCGCGCGGGTGAAGGACGCCGCAGCGTCGGCTCCGCGGCATCCGCTGAACGGCGTCCGCTACGCCTCGGCGGTGCTCGCTCCCCCCTCGATCCTCGCCGTGGGGCTCAACTACGCCGCGCACTCCGGCGAGCTGGGGCTCAAGACCGACGCCGGCCCCACCGTCTTCGTGCTGTGGCCGAACTCCCTGACCGCGCACGGCGAGACCACCTCGTGGCCGCGCTCGCTCAGCGAGGCCGTCGACTACGAAGCCGAGCTGGGCGTCATCATCGGCCGACCGGGACGCGACATCCCCGAAGCCGAGGCGCTCGACCACGTCTGGGGCTACACCGTGGTCAACGACGTGACCGCGCGCAACATCCAGTTCTCCGAGGCCCAGTGGTCGCGATGCAAGTCGTTCGACGGTTTCACCCCGACCGGCCCGTTCGTGGTCACCGCCGATGAGATCCCCGACCCGCAAGACCTGCACATCTGGACCGTCGTCGACGGACACACCGTGCAGGACGCCAGCACCGGCCAGATGGTGCGCTCGGTCGCCACGCTCATCAACAAGTTGTCGGAGTCGGTGACGCTGCTCCCCGGCACCCTCATCTCCACCGGCAGCCCGGGCGGCGCCGGCTACTCGCGCGATCCGCAGATCTTCCTGCGCGACCGCTCCACCGTGACCGTCGGGATCGACGGCATCGGCGAGCTGACCACGCACTGCCGCATCCTGGACTGACGCGGCATCCGGGGTCCGTTCCGGATGCCGGAGCCCCGGCGCCCCGCAGACGGCGACGCCGCCCGACAGTGCACGACGAAGGGCCGGGACGATCACGCACCCGGCCCTTCGCGGTGAGCGGGCTCAGTCCTCTTCGACGACGCTGTCGGCCGCACGGACGATCGGGATCGCCGCCGTCACGGCCTGCAGGCCCGACAGGCGCGCGGGCGAGATCTGCTTCATGACCTCGTCGCGGGTCATCAGCCCGGCCTCGACGACCAGGTCGGCGACGTTGCGGTGCGTGAGCAGCGCGGTCTTGGCGAGGGCCGCCGCGGCCGCGTAGCCGATGAACGGCGTCAGTGCCGTCACGACGCCGACCGACGAGCCGACCATCGCGCCCAGGCGCTCGCGGTTGGCGGTGATGCCGTCGACGCAGTTGACGCGCAGCGTCCACATGGCCTGGCGCATCCAGGTGATCGACTGGAAGATCGAGTGCGCGATGACCGGCTCGAACGCGTTGAGCTGGAGCTGGCCGCCCTCGACCGCCATGGTGACGGTCATGTCGGCGCCGACGACCGAGAACGCGACCTGGTTGACGACCTCGGGGATCACCGGGTTGACCTTGCCGGGCATGATGCTCGACCCGGCCTGACGCGGGGGCAGGTTGATCTCGCCGAGACCGGCCTGGGGGCCGGACGACAGCAGTCGCAGGTCGTTGCAGATCTTCGACAGCTTGATGGCGTTGCGCTTGAGCGAGGCCGAGAACGACATGAAGGCGCCGGTGTCGCTCGTGGACTCGACGAGGTCGGTGGCCGTCTCGAGGTCGAGGCCGGTGATCGCGCGCAGGTGACGCAGCACGGCGCTCGCGTAGCCGGCGTGCGCGGTGATGCCGGTGCCGATGGCGGTCGCGCCCATGTTGATCTCGTAGAGCAGGTAGGCGTTCTCGGTGAGGCGGTTGTAGTCCTCGCCGAGGGTGGTCGCGAAGCCGTGGAACTCCTGGCCGAGGGTCATGGGCACGGCATCCTGCAACTGCGTGCGCCCGACCTTGAGCACGTCGTGGAACTCCTCCGACTTGCTCAGGAACGACTGCCGCAGCAGCGCGAGCTCCTCGAGAAGGCTGCGCAGCGTCAGCGCGAGGCCGATCTTGATGGCCGTCGGGTACACGTCGTTGGTCGACTGGCTGCGGTTCGTGTCATCGATGGGCGAGAGGAAGGCGTAGTCGCCCTTCTCGCGCCCCGCCATCTCGAGGGCGATGTTGGTGATGACCTCGTTGGCGTTCATGTTCGTCGATGTGCCGGCGCCACCCTGCATGACGCCCACCGTGAACTCGTCGTGGAACTCCCCGTCGATCACGCGCTGCGCGGCCCTATCGATGAGGTCGGCCTTGGCCTCGTCGAGCACGCCGATCTCGCGGTTGGCGCGGGCCGACGCCTGCTTCACCATCGCGAGGGCCCGCACGAGGTCGGGGTAGACCGAGATCGGTCGCTTCGCGATCGGGAAGTTCTCCTGCGCGCGGGCGGTGTGGATGCCCCAGTACGCCTCGGAGGGGATGTCGAGCGAGCCGAGCGAATCGGTCTCGGTGCGGGTGCGCGTCATTGCGTCCAAAGCCATGTGGGAATCCTCGTGGGTGTCACGGCGAGCAGGGATGGTCCGAGCCTAACGACCCCGTGCGATGGGCTCGCTGGACACGGCGGCATGTGACGATCTCGTCACCGTCCGTTGCGTCTATTGCACACTCACCTCTTTCGCGAGAACGCCTCGAGCCGCTCCTCCGGGCTCAGGGCGGCCATGCGTTGCGTCCATTCCGGGGTGAAGAAACCGGAGGCCTCGTCGTCGACCACGGGCACGACGGCGTGGGTGACGGTGTCGTCCCACACGTGCACCAGGTGGAATGACCTGCCGCCGTCCATGCCGTTCACTGCGTCGCCCGGTCGGGCCAGGTTCATCGTGTAGCAGGAGGCCGCCGCCACGCTCACGGGGACGCCGGCGAAGGTGCCCGATGTCGAATAGTGCAGGTGACCGGCGAGGATCGCGCGCACGTCGCTGCCAGCGATGGCCGCTGCGAGACCCGGCTGGTCGCGCAGCTCGAGGATGTCGAAGAACGGGATGTGCGTCGGCAGCGGCGGATGGTGCAGCGCCAGGATCGTGCCGAGCGGTGCCGGGGTCGACAGCTCGGCGCGCAGCCACTCCAGCTGGTCGGCGTCGAGGTCGCCGTGGTGCCACCCGGGCACCGTGGAGTCGAGCGCGACGAGGCGGAGCCCCCCGAGGTCCCAGACGCCGGTCACCGGCTCCTGCGTCGGCTCACCGTCGAGGAGTCCCTCGCGCAGCGCCGGACGCTCGTCGTGGTTGCCCGCGACCCACACCACGGGAGCCCCGAGGCGTTCCGCCCACGGCTCGACCTCCGCGCGCAGCGCCCGGTAGGCCTCGGGCTCGCCCAGGTCGGTCAGGTCGCCGGTGAACACCACGGCATCCGGTCTCGCCCCCGTCGCCTCGGCGGCCTCGAGCGTGCGCCGCAGATGCCGCGCGGTGTCGTAGCGATCGCCGAGCAGCCGGTCGCCGGCGAGCAGATGCGTGTCGCTGAGGTGGAGGATCACGCGCGCCGCGGGCGCGTGCTGACCGAACTGCACGGATGCCATGTGCTCAGCCTAGGAGGGGGCTCCGACATCCGACGCAGCGGCGTCGACGGCTCAGTGGTTGAAGAGGATGAGCAGCAGCGCGCCCAGCACCGCCGCGGCGCACACCGCGAAGCACGCGTAGGCGGCTACGAGCGCCAGCCGCTTCTGGCCGTCGCTGAGCGGGTTCTTCTTGGCGGCCTTGGCCACCGCCTTCTCGGCGCGGCGCTTCTGCTTGTCGGAGATGACGGTGATGGCATCCGTGAACTCCGCCGGAGAGACCAGGGGCGGGCGCCCGCCGGTCACGAGCAGACGCAGACCCAGCGCGTAGAAGGTCACGACGATCGAGGCGCCCACGATGGCCGCGACGAAGACCTGCAGGAAGGCTTCCCAGTTGATCAGCATCAGGCGTCCTTTCCGGCCTTGTCGCGCTCGAGACGACGCTGGCGGCGCGTCGGGCCGGGCTTACGGGGCACCTTGACGGCGGCGCCGGAGTCGGCGACCTCGCTCATCGCGTTGGCCGAGGTGACCGAGTCGCGACGCGAACGCAGGAACAGACCGAGCACGATCGCGACGGCGATCACGGCGTCGACCGCGACACCCCAGCCGCCCAACCAGACCACGATGAGCGCGGCGGCGGCACCGACGGCACCGGCGGCGGGGAGCGTGAGCACCCAGCCGATCATGATGCGGCCGACGGTGTTCCACCGCACGGTCGATCCGCGGCGGCCCAGGCCCGATCCGATGACGGATCCGGATGCCACCTGCGTGGTCGACAGCGCGAAGCCGAGGGCGCTGGAGGCGAGGATCGTCGCGGCGGTCGAGGTCTCGGCCGAGAAGCCCTGCGCCGGCTTGACGTCGGTCAGGCCCTTGCCGAGCGTGCGGATGATGCGCCAGCCGCCCATGTAGGTGCCGAGCGCGATGGTGATCGCGCACGCGAAGACGACCCAGATCTGCGGGTCGGGGTTCGCCGACGACTGCCAGCCGACCGTGATGAGGGCGAGGGTGATGACGCCCATCGTCTTCTGCGCGTCGTTCGTGCCGTGCGCGAGGGCGACCAGCGACGAGGTGAAGATCTGGCCCCAGCGGAAGCCGTCGCGGCCGTCGGCCTTCATGTCGTAGCGCCTGGTGATGCCGTAGGCGATCTTGGTGACGACGAACGCGATGATCCCGGCCGTGAGCGGCGCGATGAGCGCCGGGAGGATGACCTTGCTCAGCACCACACCGGTGTCGATCGCCGAGGCGCCGACGCCCACGAGGGTCGCCCCGATCAGACCGCCGAAGAGGGCGTGCGACGAGCTCGACGGCAGACCGAGCAGCCACGTGAGCATGTTCCACGTGATCGCGCCGATGAGGCCCGCGAAGATGATCGGAGGGAAGATGTCGGGACTCAGCTGATCTTCGCGGATCATGCCGCCCGAGATGGTCTTCGCCACCTCGGTCGACAGGAACGCCCCCACGAGGTTGAGGCTGGCCGCCAACAGGACCGCGACCTTCGGCTTCAGCGCACCCGTCGCGATGGGCGTGGCCATCGCGTTCGCGGTGTCGTGGAATCCGTTGGTGAAATCGAAGAACAGTGCCAGCGCGATGACCAGCACGATGATGAGGGCTGCGCTCTCCACCGTTCGCTTTCCGTGAGAAGGAAGAAGGGATGCCGACGGGATCGGCGCGACGAACGAAGAGTTCACCTGGAGTTCGACACCTGTTCATCGGTGTCGCCTGGACATCCTTTCACCGGCGGCGGCGGCGGTCAAACGCGCACGGGCGCGGGCGGGCGACCGCCCGAGGTGCCGGCCCCCGCGTCGAACAGGGAGGCCCCTGCGGAAACGCCCGACACTGCGGCATCCGGTGCCGTCGGAGACCGACGTCGGAGGGGCGCACTACCGTGGAACGGTGACCGATCACGCCTCGCAGCCCACGCCTCCCGTCGCCGCCCGCCGCCCCGCGCCGCGCACGCACCACGGCGACACGTTCGACGACCCCTACGAGTGGTTGCGCGCCAAAGACGACGCTGAGGTCATCTCGCACCTTGAGGCCGAGAACGCCTACACCTCCGCGCGCACCGCGCACCTGGGCCCGCTGCGCGACGCGATCTTCGGCGAGATCAAGGGCCGCACGCTCGAGACCGACCTCTCGGTGCCGGCCCGACGCGGCGACTGGTGGTACTACGGCCGCACCGTCGCGGGCGCGCAGTACGGCATCCAGTGCCGCGCTCCGCTCGACTCCCCCGACGACTGGACGCCGCCGACCCTGTCGCCCGATCGGCCCGTCCCGGGCGAGCAGGTGCTGTTCGACGGCAACGTCGAGGCCGAGGGCACCGAGTTCTTCTCGCTCGGCAGCTTCGAGATCTCGAACGACGGCACGCGCATGCTGTACGGCATCGACGTCGCCGGCGACGAGCGCTACACCGTGCGGGTGCGCGACCTGGTGACGGGCGAGACCCTGCCCGACGAGATCCCCGGTACGTTCTCGGGCGCGACCTTCTCGCCCGACGGCCGCTTCATCGTCTACACCACCGTCGACGACGCCTGGCGCCCCGACACCGTGTGGCTGCACGAGATCGGCACGGCGACGGATGCCGACGTGAAGCTCTTCCACGAGCCCGACGACCGGTACTGGGTCGGCGCCGACTTCACGCGCAGCGACCGCTACCTGATGATCGAGATGGGCTCGTCGATCACGAGCGAGGAGTGGATCCTCGACGCCGACGACCTTCGCGGCGAGCCCCGCGTGGTGTGGCCGCGGCGCGAGGGCGTCGAGTACTCCTCCTCGCACGCCGTGGTCGACGGCGAAGACGTGCTCTACGTCCTGCACAACGACGGGGCGCTCGACTTCGAGCTCGTCAAGGTCTCGGCATCCGACCCCCAGGGGGCCCGCGAGACCGTGATCGCGCACCACCCCGGCCACCGGCTGCTGGGCGTCGACACGTTCCGCGACTGGGGCGTGGTCGGCTACCGCCGCGACGGTCTCGCCCGCCTGGGCATGCTGTCGTACGCCGACGGCGCCGTGACCGAGATCGCGTTCGACGAGCCGCTGTACAGCGTGGGCACGGGCGGCAACCCCGAATACGCTCCCCCGGTGCTGCGCCTGGGCTACGGCTCATTCGTCACCCCGGGCACCGTGTACGACTACGTCATCGAGACCGGCGAGCTGCTGCTGCGCAAGCGCCAGCCCGTGCTCGGGGGCTTCGACCCCGCAGACTACGGACAGGCGCGCGTGTGGGCGCCCGCCGACGACGGCACGCAGGTTCCGGTGTCGCTGGTGTGGAAGCGCTCGTTCGGCGAGCCGGGCGACTCTCCTCGGCCCGTGCACCTGTACGGCTACGGCTCGTACGAGCACTCGATCGAGCCCGGGTTCTCGGTCCCCCGCCTGTCGTTGCTCGACCGCGGTGTCGTCTTCGCCGTCGCGCACGTGCGCGGTGGCGGCGAGATGGGTCGGCAGTGGTACGAAGACGGCAAGCTGCGCGCGAAGCGCAACACCTTCACCGATTTCGTCGCCGCGGGGCGTCACCTGGTCGACGCCGGATACACGACGCCCGACCGCATCGTCGCCGAGGGCGGCAGCGCGGGTGGCCTGCTCATGGGTGCCGTGGCCAACCTCGCGCCCGAGCTGTTCGCCGGCATCCTGGCCGACGTGCCGTTCGTCGACGCCCTCACGACCATCCTCGACCCCTCGCTCCCGCTCACGGTGATCGAGTGGGACGAGTGGGGCGACCCCCTGCACGACGCCGACGTCTACGCCTACATGAAGTCGTACTCGCCCTACGAGAACGTGCGCGAGGGCGTCGCTTATCCCCGCATCCTCGCGGTCACCTCGCTCAATGACACCCGCGTGCTGTACGTCGAGCCCGCGAAGTGGGTCGCGCGACTGCGCGAGGTCGGTGCCGACGCGATGCTCAAGTGCGAGATGGTCGCCGGCCACGGCGGCGTGAGCGGTCGCTACAACGCCTGGCGCGAGCGCGCCTTCGAGCTGGCGTGGCTGCTCGACGTGCTGGGCCTCACCGACTGACGCGCGCGCCGCGCCCCGAACGCCCCGAACGCCTCGCGCGGTGGGGCGTTCGGCGTGTGCGGCGCGTTCGCTGTCGCCCCCGCCCCTCCGCGCCTCTGACCACCCATGTCCCGATCTGTGCAGACCGTGTCCCACTTTTGGCTGTCTGCGCACAGCTCGAGCGACCATTTTCGGGACATGGGTCAGCCCACATGCGCTGAGAGCCCCCATCAGCCTCGCGTTGACAACCCATGTCCCGATCTGTGCAGACCGTGTCCCACTTTTGGCTGTCTGCGCACGGCTCAAGCGACCATTTTCGGGACATGGGTCAGCCCACATGCGCTGCGAGCCCCGGTCTCCAACCGGCTCTGACGAGCGCATCGCGGGCGAGATCGACGGCCGGAGCTCCTCCATCTCGAAGGTGATGGTTCAGCACGCGCACGTGATCCCATCCCGCCGCCCGGATGGCGGCCCACCGATCGGCATCCCGCGCGAACTGCCGCTCGTCCTCCGCGTGGACGCGTCCGTCGTATTCGACGGCGACCATCCATCGGGGGAAGGCGAGGTCGATCTCGGCGACGAACACGCCACGCGAGTCGAAGATGTCGGCATTGACCTCGGGTGCCGGGAGCCCGTTCCGAGCCAACAGAAGGCGCAGACGTGTCTCTCTCGGCGACCGGACGCCGGGCCGGGCGAGGTCGACCGCCGCACGCAGAACACCGCCTCGAACGTCGCCCATCTCGATGACCTCAGACCGCAGCTGCTGTGCGTCGGCCATCGGCGACCGCCCGCTCAGGAGCGCGTCGGCCGCTGCGACCAGGTCATCAAGAGGCCAGAGCCGCCCGCATTGTCTCCACGCCCGCACGGGGTGCTCAACCGGCAGGTCGAGCGGGCCGGCGGAGAACGCTGGCGCGCGCGCTTGCAGACGGTGGCCGACGACTCCTTGCGTCCGCGGCTCCCTCGCCGGCCTGTGTGCGGAAACATGGATCTGCGGCACATAGGGCCACTCCGGAGTGCATACTCCCCGCAGGGCAAGCGCCGTCTCATGGCTGAAGAATTGCCAGGGCATCAGGCGCGGCGCGTACGCGAGGCACTGCTGAATCAATGACAAAGGCGGAGCGGTCGTCGCCGATCGGATGCCATGGAATGGTGAACGCAAGTCTGCGGCGCGCAGCCGAGCACGCGTCACTCCCAGCTCAGCGGCGGCGCCGACGGAGAAGTGCTCGGGAAGCTGCACGGGAAGAGGTCGAGGACGCGGCATCCCTCAGCTTCTCGCCTCTGGCGACCCCTTCCTCAGTTATCCACAGAGGCCCGCACGATAAGTCGGGCCGAGGTCGCGACCATGTCCCGATTTCGGCTGCCTGGAAGGCGCCTGAGCAGCCAAAGGTGGGACATGGGCCGACACAAAGTGGGACAAGGTACCTGCCCCGCCCCACCGAACGCCCCTACCCCCACAGCGCGAGAGCCGGCCCGAGTAACGCCGACGCTCCGCCACGCAGACCCGCCCCACCGCACAGCGCGACCCTCCGCCCCGCGCAACGGCGGGCTCCGCCACGCAGACCCGCCCCACCGCACAGCGCGACGCCCCGCCCGCACACGGCGGAACGGGGCGTCGACGAAGCAGGCTCAGCCGAACAGCGCGGCGGCCTCTTCGTAGCGGTACAGGGGCACGCTGTTGAGCTCGCCGAGGGCGTCGGCGAAGGGCACGCGCACGATGTCGGTGCCGCGCATGGCGACCATCTGGCCCCACGCGCCCTCGTGCAGCGCGTCGGCGGCGTGCAGGCCCAGGCGCGTCGCGAGCACGCGGTCGAAGCCCGACGGCGAGCCGCCGCGCTGGATGTGACCGAGCACGGTCGATCGGGTCTCGATGCCGGTGAGACGCTCGATCTCGGGGGCGAGCTGCTCGCCGATGCCGCCGAGGCGCGGGCGGTTGAAGGCGTCGAGGCCCTTGTCGCTGAAGGCCTCGTCCATGCCCTTGAGCTTGAAGCCCTCCGACACCACGACCAGGGGCGCGCGCCCGCGGTCGTGCGCGCGCGTGACCTGCTCGGTGATCTCCTCGATCGACATCGGCACCTCGGGGATGCAGATCACGTGTGCACCGGCGGCGATGCCGGCGTGCAGGGCGATCCAGCCGACGTGGCGACCCATGACCTCGGCCACCATGCAGCGCTGGTGGGAGTCACCGGTGGTGCGCAGGCGGTCCATGGCATCCGTCGCGATGTTCACGGCGGTGTCGAACCCGAACGAGTAGTCGGTGGCCCGCAGGTCGTTGTCGATCGTCTTCGGCACGCCGAGCACGTTGATGCCGTCCTTCGACAGGCGATCGGCCGCAGCCAGGGTGCCTTCGCCACCGATGGCGAGGATGCCGTCGATCCGGTGGCCGTACAGGGTCTTCGAGATGTTCTCGGCCCCGCCGCGCGCTCCCTCGTAGGGGTTGGTGCGGCTCGTGCCGAGGATGGTGCCGCCGACCTTGGACAGACCCTTCACCTCGTGGCGGGTCAGGGGGAAGAAGTCGCCGTCGACCACGCCGCGCCAGCCGTCGCGGATGCCGACGAACTCGATGTCGTAGTTGGTCGTGCCCTTGAGCACGACGCCACGGATGACCGCGTTGAGCCCGGGGCAGTCGCCGCCGCTGGTCAGGATGCCGATCTTCATGGGCAGAGTCCTCAAGTGCTGTGGTTCGGGTGGAGGTCGGCGCCGTTGCCGTCTTCGACCTTATCGCCGCGGGCGGGACGGCTGCCACACGTCGGCAAGCGCGGGCGGATGCCGACGACACGGCGTCCCGCACGCGCAACACCGCCGCGGCAGCAGAGAGAGGGGCCGGATGCCGGGCATCCGGTGCTCAGCCCGCTCGCCGATCCATCGCGGCATCGACGAAGGGGCGGCCGGATGCCGGGAACTCGGCGTCCCGCGCGTCCCGCGCCGCCGCCGTCACGCGGACGCCACCCGTGACACAACGTCCACTGCACGTCCGGACCTGCGTGTCGCCTTCGGCATCCGCTCGACGGCCGCGCCCCCACCGCTCGGAGCGTCCATCCGACTCCGCCGCCCGCCGAACCCCGGACGAAACGCACGAACGCCCCGGTGCCGAAGCGACCGGGGCGTTCGTGACGAACGGAATCAGGCCTTGCCGAGCGCCTGACGCAGCAGGTGCATGAGCGCCGACAGCTGCACCGAGTCGCTGGATCCGGGCTCGACCGCCAGCCCATCGAGGGCACGCTGAGCGAGGCCCTCCTTGGAGTCGATGAGCTCGGCGATCTTGGTGTCGATCGTGTGCGCGGCGATGATGCGCCACGCGGTCACGGGCTCGTCCTGGCCGATGCGGTGCACGCGGTCGATCGCCTGCGTCTGCTCGGCGGCCGTCCACGAGAGCTCGGCGAGCACGACGTTCGACGCGGCCTGCATGTTGAGGCCGACGCCGGCGGCGGTGAGCGAACACACGGCGATGCCCACGTCGGGGTCGCTGTTGAACGCGTCGATCGCGGCCTGGCGCGCGGTCGAGGTCTGCTCTCCGCGCACCGAGACGGCCTTCAGGCCCGAGGCCTTGAAGTGCGCCTCGGCGGCGTCCATGACGTCGATGTGCTTGGCGAAGAACACGACCTTGCCCACCGAGCGCTGCAGCTGCACGGCGTAGTCGGCCGCGAGGTGCGCCTTGGCCTGGCCGATGCGGCGGACCATCGTGAACACGTTCTCGCTGCCCGAGCCGGCGGCCTTGGACTCCTCGAGCTCGCCGTGGGCGACGAGACGCACGATGTCGTCGTCGATCTCGCCGCGGGCGAGACCGCGGTCTCCGCGCGCCTCGATGATGCGGCGGTACTTCGCTGCGAGGCGGGCACCGAGTTCGCGCTCCGCCTGGCGGATCGAGCGGCCGTATTCGTCGTCGAGCTCGACAGGCAGGTCGGCGACCAGCTTGTCGGGCAGGTCGGCGGCGACGTCTTTCTTCTTGCGCCGCACGATGCCCATCGAGATGACGGCTTCGCGGGCCTCGGGATAGAACGACTTGTCGGCGGGGGTCAGGCCCGTGGCATCCAGCTTCTCCATGAGCTCGGGACCGGGCTTCTCGCCGTTGGTCCAGCCGAGGAAGCGCCAGATCGCGTCGAAGTCCTCGACGTCGTTGATCAGCGGGGTGCCCGTGAGCGCCAGCATGAGCGGGTCGCGGGTCTGCTGACGGACGCGGGATGCCAGAGCCAGCACGTTCTGCGAGCGCTGCGAGGTGAGGTTCTTGATGAAGTGCGCCTCGTCGACCACGACGCCCTTGAGGCCGATCGACGACAACCACGACAGGTGCCGGTCGAGGATCTCGTAGTTGACGATGAAGATGTCGGCGAAGGCGTCGATGTCGGCGCCGCCGCCCGAGATGACGGTCGCCCGGCGCTGCGGCGTCCACCGCTGCACCTCGCGGGCCCAGTTCATCTTGACCACGTTGGGGACGACGACCAGCAGCGGGTAGGCATCGGCGACGGATGCCGCGAGCACCGACTCCGCGGTCTTGCCCAGGCCCGGCTCGTCGGCGAGCAGGAACGAGCGGTGCCCGAGGCGCACGGCCTCGAGGAAGCGCGACTGGTGCGGCATGACCTCGAGCCCGCGCGGCGAGAGCCGATCGAACTCGGGGACGGGAGGCAGCTCCATGCTCGCGGCCGACCCGCCGGCGCCGGTCTCGAACGCCTTGTACAGCGGGCCCATGAGCTCCCAGCCGTCGAGGCGGCGGCGCGGGGCGTCACCGCTCGTGCGCGGGGTGAGGTCGGGGGCGAGGAAGGGGTTGGCCATCTGCCGCGCCTCGATCGAGGCGGGGACGACCTGCTTCTCGGCCAGCGCCGCCGGCACCACGGGGGTGATCTTGGGCGCGTTGTCGGTGATGATCAGCTCGTCCGGCGGCAGTTCGGCGCCGGATTCCAGAAGCCAGTCGCGGCGCATGCGACGAGCGACCGGCGAGGTGGCCGCGTCGACTTCGAGCAGCTGGATCAGCGAGGTGTCGCGCGCGGCGGTCTTGGCGAGGATCGTCGCGACCCCGTCGAGGCGCTTCAGCAGCTCGGCGCGGGCGGCGTCGGTGATCTCGGTGTCGGCCTTGACGCGTGCGCGCTCTTCGCGCACGAGGAAGGCGATCACCTGGAACTTGACGCGGTTGGTGGGCCCGAGCTTGCCGCGCTGAGCCTTCGCCTCGACCTCGCGCACCTTGCGGGCGAGGATCGGGATGACGGGGGCTTCGTCGTCGCGTCGGGATGACGTGGTCTTCCTGCGCCGCTGGCTCGAGCTACGGGCGGCGGTTGCCGTGGTCGGCATGCTCCTCCTGAGCGTTCGTCCGGAACCGGGTCCGGAACGTTCCGGCGCGAGGCCGGTGGATCAGTGACCCCGCAGATCGTCGCGGACGACGCACACGAAAAGGGGCGGGTCTGCGACCCGACCGCGGGTTTCAGCCGGAAGCGGCTCACACGGACACGGTGACGGGGTCGCGACTATTCTACCCGCTCGGCGAGCGGATCAGCGAGTCAGCGTGGCGAGAATGTCTTCGGTGTACCCGTCGGGGTTGACGTTGATCCACGATGTGCTGATCCACAGGCCCGTCGACGGCGATACGGCCTGCGTCTCACCGCGTTCGTAGGGCTTGTCGTCGAGCGAGACGCCGCGCTGGTCGATGCGGCAGATCGTGGCGTCGCCGGAGCTCTCGCACCCGAAGCCCGCGTCGGTGAGGGCACCGGTCACGGTCGCTGCCTGCGCGGCATCGATGATCGACACGTTGGTCGCCATTCCGGTGTCGCTCGGGGCGCCCCACGTGCAGCGCAGGGTCGGCACCGCGGCGAGCAGTTCGAGCAGCGGGGCCTGATCCGTCGACAGCAGCGTGATGCCGGGGTCGTTCAGCGGCGGCACCTGTGCCTCGAGCGTCGAGCGCATCGCGGGCGAGTAGATGTCGTCGCACGACGCGGGCAGGGCCGTCGTCGGCGTCGCGGAGGGCGTGGGCGTCGGCGTGGCCGTGGGGGTCGACGAGGCGACCGGGGCCGGGGTCGTGGCCTCCGCGCTCGGGGTCGACGTGCTCGCGGTGCCGATCTCGGCCTCGGGCACGCACGCGGTCAGGGCCAGGGCGACGACGGCGGCGGCGGCGCCGAGGGCTCCGACGCGGGCGAGGGGGGACATGCAACCTCCAGGGATCGCCTCGACCCTAACCCGCGCCCACGACCGAGCCGGGCTCTCACGCCGCGCGTCGCAGGCGCAGGCTGTTGAGCACGACGAACACGCTCGAGAACGCCATCGCGGCCCCCGCGAGCATGGGGTTCAGCAGCCCCAGCGCCGCCAGCGGCAGAGCCGCGACGTTGTAGGCGAAGGCCCAGAACAGATTGCCGCGGATGATCCGCATCGTCCGGCGACTCAGCGACACGGCGGTAACGATGCCGCGCGGATCGTCGCGCATGAGGGCGAGGTCGCTGGCGTGCAGCGCGGCATCCGTCCCCCCGCCCATCGCGATCCCCAGATCGGCGGATGCCAGGGCGGCGGCGTCGTTGACCCCGTCGCCGACCATGGCGACGGTTCGCCCCTCCGCGCGCAGGGCCGCGATCTCATCGACCTTCCCCTCGGGCAGCACCCCGGCGCGCACGCGCGAGATGCCGAGCTCGTCGGCGACCACGCGGGCGATGCGGGGGTTGTCACCGGTGAGCAGCACCGGCTCGAGGCCCATCGCACGCAGGCTGTCCACCGCCGCGCGACTTTCGGGCCGCACGGTGTCGGCGACCTCGACGACCGCGCGGGCGGTCGGTGCGCCGTCGGCATCGGCCCAGCCGGCGACGATCACGGTGCCCCGCTCCTCCCCCGCGGCCACGGCGTCCGCCAGATCTAAGGGGAGCGCCGCGCCCAGCTCGCCGGCGAGCGACGGCCGCCCGGCGAACACACGCACGCCGTCGACCACCCCGGTGATCCCGCGGCCGGGCAGGGCCTCGAGGTCTGTAGCGACCTCGCCGTCACCCGCGGCCTCGACGATCGCGTGGGCGACGGGGTGCTCCGACCCGCGCTCGAGGGCGGCGACGCGCTGCAGGGCGGCGGCGGCATCCTGCCCCTCGACGACGGTGACGGATGCCACGCTCATGTGCCCCGAGGTGAGCGTGCCGGTCTTGTCGAGCACGATCGTGTCGATGCGCTCGGCGGATTCGAGCGCCGCGGGCCCCGTGACGAGGATGCCCAGCTGCGCCCCCCGACCGGTGCCGACGAGGATCGCGATCGGGGTGGCGAGGCCGAGCGCGCAGGGGCAGGCGATGATGAGCACCGCGACGGCCGCGGTGAACCCCGCCGCGACGGGTTGGCCCGCGACCAGCCACGCGACGAGGGTCAGCACCGCGAGCACGATCACGACGGGTACGAACACGCCCGAGATGCGGTCGGCCAGGCGCTGCACGCGGCTCTTGCCGAGCTGAGCGTCTTCGACCAGGCGCGCGATGCGGGCGAGGCGGGTCTGCTCCCCCACCCCGGTCGCACGCACGACGAGACGGCCACCCGAGGCGATCGTGCCCCCGGTGACGCTCGAGCCGGGCCCCGCCTCGACGGGCAGCGACTCGCCCGTCAGCATGCTCTCGTCGACCGCGGCGTGCCCCTCGAGCACCTCGCCGTCGGTGGCGATCCTGGCCCCCGGCCGCACGACGAACACGTCGCCCACGGCGAGCGCGTCGACGTCGATGCGCCGACCGTCCGCGAGCTCGGCCTCACGGGCGCCGAGGTCGAGCAGCGAGCGCAGCGCGGCCCCGGCCCGGCGGGTCGAGCGCTGCTCGATGACGCGGCCGAGCAGCAGGAACACCGTCACGGCGGCCGCGACCTCGAAGTAGATCACCGAGGTCGCGTCGTGCACCGGACCGAAGAGCATGACCTCGTGGCGGATGCCGATGACCCCGGCGTTGCCGAATATCAGGGCCCACACGCTCCAGAGGTAGGCCGCGAAGGTGCCCAGGGTGATCAGCGTGTCCATGGAGGCCGCGCCGTGCCGGGCGTTGCGCAGGGTCGCGCGGTGGAACGGCCACCCGCCCCACAGCACGATCGGCGTCGCGAGCACGAGGGAGACCCACTGCCAGCCCGGGAACTGCCAGGCGGGAACCATGCCGAGCGCGACGACGGGCACGGCGAGGGCGAGCGAGACCCACAGCCGCACGCGCAGCGGCGTGGATCCGGGCGCGTCGGCGGTGTCGTGCACGTGCCCGCCGGAATGATCGGTGGTGTCGTGCGCCGGGGCGGCGGCATCCGGCGCCGGGTGCGGTTCGGCGTCGTGTGCCAGGGCCCGGCCGGTGACGGCGTCGATCGGGCCGCCGGGGGCCGGAACGGGTGCGAGCACCGCGTCATCGGCATCCGGAATCACGGATGCCGGCGCAGCCGCCGTCACCGCTCGCGGGGCGTTCCGCGTCCGGACGGTGGCGTCGTACCCGGCGGAGCGCACCGCGTCGACGAGTCTCGAGGTGTCGAGGGTCGCGGGGTAGCGCACACGCGCGGTCTCGGTCGCGAGGTTCACGGCCGCCTCGACACCCTCGACGCGGCCCAGTCGCTTCTCGACCCGGGCGACGCAGCTCGCGCAGGTCATGCCCACGATGTCGAGTACGGCCTCGGCGGTGTCGTTCGCCGCGGCTTCGGTGTTCTCGCCCATGGCTGCTCCTCCGGTCATGCCGTTCACAACAGCATACCCCCTAGGGGTATTTCCCTCTCGGCGATCCGGATGCCGCGCCCCCTCCCCCGTCGCTGTCCACCCCGCGTGCGGGGGCGACGACGGCCGTACGCTGAGGCCATGGCAAAGACGATGACGCGAGAGCAGCGCGTCGTGCTCGCCATCGCCGTGCTGGCGTCGTTCGTGTCGTTCCTCGACGGCACCGTCGTCAACGTGGCCCTGCCCGCGATCGCGCGCGACCTCGGCGGCGGACTCACCACCCAGCAGTGGGTCGTCGACGCCTACCTCGTGACGCTGGGCGCCTTCATCCTCGTCGCGGGCTCGCTGAGCGACGTGCTCGGCCGCGTCGTGGTGCTGCGCATCGGACTGATCGGCTTCGCCGTGACCTCGGTCGCGATCGCCGCCGCGCCCTCCGCGGAGTTCCTCATCGTCGCGCGCGCCCTGCAGGGGGTCGCGGGGGCCCTGCTGGTCCCCAGCTCGCTCGCCCTCATCACCTCGACCTTCCGCGGTCCCGCGCAGGCGCGCGCGATCGGCATCTGGACCGGCGCGACCACTGTCGCGATGATCGCCGGACCCCTCATCGGCGGGATCTTCGTCGACACCCTCTCGTGGCGCCTCGTCTTTCTCGTCAACGTGCTGCCGATCGGGGTGACGATGTGGCTGCTCGCCCGTCTTGGTCACCGCGACCACCGCCGACCCGGTGCCCGCGTCGACGTCATCGGCGCGATCCTGTGCGCGGTGGGCCTCGGCGGCATCGTGTTCGCCCTCATCGAGCAGCCGAACCTCGGGTGGGGCTCCCCCGTCATCTGGGTGCCCGGCATCGTCGGCGCCCTCGCCTTCGCCGGATTCCTCTGGCGCCAGCGCGTCACGCCCGACCCGATGATGCCCCTCGACCTCTTCCGCTCGCGCAACTTCTGGGCGGGCAACCTCGTCACCGTCTTCGTCTACGCCGCCCTGTCGCTGAACGGCTTCGTCGTCGGCGTGTACCTGCAGCAGGGGGCCGGGCTGTCCGCCACCCTCGCAGGGCTCGCGTCGCTGCCCAGCACTCTGTTGATGATCGGACTCAGCTCCCGCATGGGCGCGCTCGCCGGTCGGTTCGGCCCGCGCCTGTTCATGACCCTCGGCCCGCTCGTGATGGCCGTCGGCGCGGTGCTGCTGCTGAACGTGCGCGCCGACTTCGACTACTGGACACAGGTGCTGCCGGGCATCGTCGTGTTCGGACTGGGCCTGACGGCCACCGTCTCGCCCCTGACCGCCGCCGTGCTCGGCGCCATCGAGACCGAGCGGTCGGGCATTGCCTCCGCCGTCAACAACGCCGTCTCCCGCGTCGCGGGCCTGCTGGCCATCGCCGCGGTCTCGGCCGTGGTGGGCGGATCGCTCGACCTCGACGGCTTCCACCGGGCCGCGGTGTTCACCGCCGCGCTGATGGTGCTCGGCGGCGCGGCGGCGTTCTTCGGCATCCGCAATCACCTCTCCCGCCAGGACTGACGCGGGGTGTTCCGGGGCCGCTCGCGCGCGGTGGTCTCGGCGCGGCTCGCGCGCGGTGCCGGGAACAGGCAGCAGGCGCCGTTCGCAGGTGGCCCCGGGGCCACGTCCATCGCCCCGGGGCCACGCGGGGTGCCCCGAAGCCGGTCCAGCCCGGTCACGACGTGCGCCGCGCAAACGCATCGCGCGTTCGTGGCCCCGGGGCCACGTCCATCGCCCTGGGGCCACCTTGCGTGCCCCGAAGCCGCCCCAGCCCGGCCCGCCGCTCAGCCCAGCCCGCGGCTCAGCCGGCCCGCGGCTCAGCCGAAGATTGCGCCCCAGCCCGGACATGCCATGCCGCGCGCAAACGCATCGCGCGTTCGTGGCCCCGGGGCCTCGCCCATCGCCCTGGGGCCACGCGGCGTGCCCCGGAGCCGCCCCAGCCCAGCCCGCGGCTCAGCCCGGCCCGCGGCTCAGCCGAAGATTGCGTCCCAGCCCGGATATGCCATGCCGCGCGCAAAGGCATCGCGCGTTCATGGCCCCGGGGCCACGTCCATCGCCCCGGGGCCACGCGGCGTGCCCCGAAGCCGCCCCAGCCCGGCCCGCCGCTCAGCCCAGCCCGCGGCTCAGCCCGGCCCGCCGCTCAGCCCCGGCCCGCGGCTCAGCCGAAGATTGCGTCCCAGCCCGGATATGCCATGCCGCGCGCAAACGCATCGCGCGTTCGTGGCCCCGGGGCCACGCCCATCGCCCCGGGGCCACGCGGCGTGCCCCGAAGCCGCCCCAGCCCGGCCCGCGACTCAGCCCCGGCCCGCGGCTCAGCCCTGACCCGCCGCCCCAGCCCGCTCCGCCCCTCAGGCGAGGATCGCGCGCGAGCGCTCGACGTCGTCGGCCATCTGCACGAGCAACGCGTCGATGCCGTCGAACGCGGTCATGCCGCGTACCCGCTCGACGAAACGCACCTCGACGTGGTGGCCGTACAGATCGAGCCCGGTCTCGTCGATGACGTAGGCCTCGACCTGGCGGGAGTGCACGTCGTCGAACGTCGGGTTGGTGCCGACGCTGATCGCGGCGGGATAGCTCGTGCGGCGGCCGCCGTCGACATCGACCAGCCACCCGGCGTAGACACCGTCGGCCGGCACGAAGCCCTCGAGCTCGGGCGACAGATTGGCCGTGGGATAGCCGAGTTCGCGGCCGCGCTTGAGCCCATGCACGACCTCGCCCCAGACCGAGGGGGCGCGTCCGAGCAGGCGGGCGGCAGTGGTGACGTCGCCCGCCGACAAGGCTTCGCGGATCCAGGTCGACGACACGCGGCGGTCGGCGTGCACCGCGCGGACGTCGTCGACCACGTCGACGCGGAACCCGTGCTCATCTCCCATGCGCACGAGCAGGTCGGGGTCGCCCGCGCCCCCCGCGCCGAAGCGGAAGTCGCGTCCCACGAGCACTGTGCGAGCCTCGAGCGCGTCGACGAGCACGCGCGTGATGAAGTCCTCGGCGGGGATGGATGCCAGCTCTTCATCGAACGTGAGCAGCAGCGTGGCGTCGACCCCGGCGCGCTCGAGAAGGTCGAGCTTCTGGTGCGGTCCGATCACATCGGGCGGACACTTCTCCGGGCGCAGCACGCTGAGCGGATTGCGGTCGAAGGTGACGGCGACGACCTTCGCTCCCCCGGCCGCGTCGACACGAGCCCGGTCGATGACCGCGCGGTGGCCGGTGTGCACCCCGTCGAACTTGCCGATCGCCACGACCGACGGCCCGAATCCGGCAGGGACCTCGGCGGGGTCGCGGAAGACGATCACGACGCGGTCCGTCGGTGCCGGATCAGCCACCACAGACCGAGGAACGGCAGAACGAGCGGGATGAAGAGGTAACCGTACCCGTAGACCGACCACACCGTGGGGTGCTGGAACAGCGCCGGATCGACGAGGCTCAGGGTGCCCACGACGAGGACGCCGACGAGTTCGAAGCAGATCGCGATCCACGCGACGCGATACCAGGCGGGGCGCGCCGAGAAGATCAGCGCGAGAGTGGCCAAGATGTACACGACCGCGGCGAGGGCCGAAAGCGTGTACGCGACGGGGGCGTCGTCGAACTCGCGGACGATCTGCACGAACGAGCGGCCGGTGGCGGCGAGGGCCATGATGCCGTAGACGACGACGAGGACACGGCCGATGCCGGTCATCCCCCGGGAACGGGTGGGAGCTGTGGATGCCATGACCTGTCGATTCTAGTTCGCTCGGGCCCGCGCCGATCCGCCCGCGTTCAGGCGAGCTGCACCGTCCAGATGACGTGCATGCGCCACACCATCACCGCGACGGCCAGCGCCGCCACGCCCATGATCACCGTGCTCCAGCGGCTGCGCTCGATGAGCGCCCACGCGGCTCCCGCGACGGGCACGAGCGCGGCCGACACGAGGTACGTCCAGAACTCCAGCAGGCTGCCCGAGGGCGGGTTGCCCGCGAACGGCGAAATGAGCGCCACGACGATCTGCACGATGAGCAGCAGTTCGATGAGCGCGAGCGAACCGACGGTGACGTCGCCGGGGCGCCGGCCGAGGAGTCCCGCGACCATCGCGACGACTCCCGCGAGCACGGCGACGCCCACCTGCACGAGGGTGAACCACAGGATCATCGGGCGGCCTCCACGGGCATGTTCATGACGCTCTTCACCTGCGTGCCGCGTTTCTCGACGACGCCGATCAGGAGCCCGTCGGGGTCGATCGCGGCGGCGACGGCTCCGGTCAGGCGACCGCCGCCGTCGATGCGCTTGCCGTGCCGGAGGTCGCGTGCTTCGTCGGCCCCCACCGCGAGGACGCCCATGACGACGGCCGCGGCGGTCGCCGGAGCGACGAGGGCGTCTTCGGCGATGTCGTCGACCGAGGCTGCGGCGGAGACGTCGAACGCCCCGATGCGCGTGCGGCGCAGCGCCGTCAGGTGTCCCCCGACCCCCACCGCGCGCCCGAGGTCGCGGGCCAGGGCGCGGATGTACGTGCCGCTCGTGCAGTCGACGACCACGTCGAGCTCGATCGTGCCCTCGCCGCGGCGTATCTCGCGCACCTCGAACCGCGACACGGTGACGCTCCGCGCCTTCAGCTCGACCTCTTCGCCGGCGCGCGCGAGGTCGTAGGCGCGGCGACCCGCGACCTTGATGGCCGAGACGGTGCTGGGCACCTGTTCGATCTGACCGGTGAGGGCGGCGATGCCGGCGGCGATGGCCGCCTCGGTCACGGCGGCGACGTCAGCGGCATCCGCCCGCGCCGTTTCGACGCCGTCGGCGTCGTCGCTGTCGGTGGCGACTCCGAGCAGGATGGTCGCCTCGTAGGTCTTGTCGGCGCCGACGATGTAGGTCAGCAGGCGCGTCGCCCCCCCGACGCCGAGCACGAGCAGGCCCGTCGCCATCGGGTCGAGCGTGCCGGCGTGCCCGATCTTGCGGGTGCCGAGTGCACGCCGCGCGCGCGACACGACGTCATGGCTGGTGATCCCTCCAGGCTTGTCGACCAAGAGGATTCCGGGACGCACCATCAGCAGAAGTCTCCGAACACCTGCACCGGGTGCGAGGGGTCGGAGTTCTCGACGATGACGGATGCCGCCACGCGGGGCCGCGACTCGCTGAGGTAGTGCTTCTCGGCATCCGGGAGCTCGGGGCGCGCAGCGCCGACGGGCGGGTTGCTCTCGAGCCAGACGGAGAAGTTCCAGAGCTTGCGCAGCTCGACGGTGTGGAGAAAGCGGCCCGACACGACGAGCACGGCATCGGTCGGCGCGCCCGCTGAGTCTCCGAAGGGCTCACCCGACCGGAACGGGGCGACCAGGCGGTCGCGCACATCGTCGGCGTGGTCGGCGAGGCTCTCGCGGAACACCGCGGTGCCCTCGGCCTCGATGGCGGCGGCGAACGCGTCGGCGAAGGTCGACGCGGCGTCAGCGTCGAGCGCGTCGATCGCGACCACCACGCGCCCCGCGCGGGCGTTCTGCCGCATCAGGTCGCGCAGGCTCCGCTGCAGGGTCTCGACGGGGTTCTCACTCGACATGCCTCCAGCCTACGGTCGACCACCGACACCCGACCCCTCCCCTCGCCCCGCGGCGGCCCGGGCGCAGCGCTCCCCGTCACGTGTGAACGCGATCGGCGCACAGCGTCCATGCGCGAAGTCCGGCCCCCTCCGGCGACCGTAGGCTGGACGGATGCCAGGACTCGCCGCCCCGCTCATCGCGTGGTACCGCGACGCGGCCCGCGACCTCCCCTGGCGTCGCGAGGGGTTCGGTGCGTGGGGCACCCTCGTCAGCGAGTTCATGCTGCAGCAGACGCCGGTGAACCGTGTCGTCCCGCACCTCGAGGCGTGGCTGACGCGCTGGCCGACGCCGGCCGACCTCGCCGCCTCTCCCCCGGGCGACGCCGTGACGCAGTGGGCGAACCTCGGCTATCCGCGCCGCGCGCTGTGGCTGCACCGCGCCGCCGTCGAGATCCGCGACCGCCATGACGGCGTGGTCCCCCGCGACGTCGACGCCCTGCTGGCCCTGACCGGCATCGGCGACTACACCGCGAGGGCCGTCGCAGTCTTCGCCTACGGCGATCGGCATCCGGTCGTCGACACGAACACCCGACGCGTGCTCGCGCGCGCGATCGACGGCCGCGCGCAGCCCGGTCCGCCTCACCGCCGCGACCTCGAGGCGATGGAGGCCGAACTCCCCGCGGGCATCGCCGAGGCGGCGGTCGTCAACGCCGCTGCGATGGAGCTCGGCGCAATCGTCTGCACCGCCCGTGCGCCGAAGTGCGAAGCGTGCCCCCTCGCGGCGCAGTGCGCGTGGCGGGCGGCCGGGTACCCGGCATCCGAAGACCGGCGGCGCAAGCAGGCCACCTACGAGGGAAGCGATCGCCAGACCCGCGGGGCGGTGCTCAAGACCCTACGCGAGGCGGCGCCCGCAGCGGTTCCGGCGTTCGCGGTGATTCCCGAGTGGCCGGATGCCGCTCAACGCGACCGCGCGATCGACTCGCTCATCGCCGACGGACTCGTCGAAGCGGCCGACGATCTCCTGCGCCTGCCCGGCCACCCGGCATCCTGACCTGGCCCCTGTCCCGCGCCGGCCATCCTGCGGACCCGACCCCCGGCACGCCGCCCCGACCCCGTCCTGGACCGGCGTGTCACCCTTCCCGTCCGCACGACGGCTCCAACGGCCGGGTCGCGGCCCGGCCCGCCATCCTGCGGACCCCACCCCCGAGACGCCGCCCCGACCCCGTCCTGGACCGGCGTGTCACTCCTGGCATCCGCACGACGGCGGTCCCGATGCCGCGGAAACGACGAACGGCCGGACTCCGCCGATGGGCGGGGTCCGGCCGTGTCGTACCGAGGTCAGGCGCGCGGGGCGTCGTCCTCGTCGAGGTCGTCCTCGTCGTCGCTGTCGTCTTCGTCGGCGCTCTCGTCTTCGTCGCGGGGCTTGACGTACGGGTCGGCGTCGCCGGCGTACGCGGCCGTGGCCGCGAGACCGGCGACCGACTGGTCGCGCTCGCGCGCTTCGCGCAGGAGGGCCGAGATGTGGTCGGCGTTCTCGGGGATGCCGTCGAGGATGAACTCCAACGACGGGGTCAGGCGCGTGTTGAGGTTCTTACCGACCTCGCTGCGCAGCATGCCCGTCGCCGACTTCAGCGCGGCGGCCGTGTCGGCGCGGTGCGCCTCGTCGCCCATGACGGTGTAGAACACCGATGCGTGCTGGAGGTCACCCGTGACCCGCACGTCGGTGATGGTGACGAATCCGAGCCGCGGGTCGCGCAGCCCCTTCTCGAGGCGCTCGGCGAGCACCACGCGAATCCGGTCCGCCACTCGGGCCTGTCGTTCCCCTGCCACTGCCTTCTCCTTCTCGTTCTTTCATACCGCTGCGAGTCGAGTGCCCCCGTGGCTCATTGCCGAGTGGGAGTCCCGTCACGCGCAGCCGCACCAGCGTAGGCCGGAGGGGTGTGCATCTCCGAGAGCATCGGGGTAGGGGCCCCGCTCTGCTCTCGGAGATGCACACCCCGCAGGCCGCAGCGGGGGCCGCACCCGAAGGCACGACCCCCGCACGACGATCAGCCTCGCGGCTTCTCGACCATTTCGGTGGTCTCGATCTCGTCACCGATCTGGATGTCGTTGAACTTGCCGAGACCGATACCGGCCTCGAAGTCCGTACGAACCTCGGTGACGTCGTCCTTGAAGCGGCGCAGCGACTCGATTGCCAGGCCATCGGCCAGCACGACACCGTCGCGGATGACGCGAGCCTTGGCGTTTCGCGTGATCGTTCCCGATCGCACGATGACACCGGCGATGTTGCCGAACTTCGAGGAGCGGAACACCTCGCGGATCTCGGCGACACCCGACTGCACCTCTTCGAACTCCGGCTTGAGCAGGCCCTTGAGCGACTGCTCGACGTCGTCGATCGCGTTGTAGATGACCGAGTAGAACCGCACGTCGACACCCTCGCGGGCGGCACGCTCGCGGGCCTTCGTGTCGGGACGAACGTTGAAGCCGATCACGATCGCATTGTCGATCGTGGCCAGGTTGATGTCCGACTCGGTGATCGCACCCACACCGCGGTGAATGATGCGCAGCTGGACACTGTCGTCGACCTCGATCTTGAGCAGCGACTCCTCGAGCGCCTCGACGGCACCCGACACGTCACCCTTGATGATGAGGTTGAGCGACTCGACCTTGCCCTCTTCGAGAGCGCGGGTGAAGTCCTCGAGCGAGATGCGCTTGCGGGCCTTGGCCAGCTGGGCGTTGCGCTCGGCCGCTTCACGCTTCTCGGCGATCTGACGGGCGGTGCGGTCCTCTTCGGTGACGATGAAGACGTCGCCGGCACGGGGCACGGAGTTGAGGCCCTGAACCGAGACGGGACGCGACGGGTAGGCCTCGTCGACCGCTTCGCCGTTCTCGTCCATCATCGCGCGGACGCGGCCGTAAGCCGTTCCTGCGACGATCGCGTCGCCGACGCGGAGGGTTCCGGACTGGATG
Organism: Microbacterium sp. P26; assembly: GCF_023712585.1. Taxonomy (NCBI): domain Bacteria; kingdom Bacillati; phylum Actinomycetota; class Actinomycetes; order Micrococcales; family Microbacteriaceae; genus Microbacterium; species Microbacterium sp. P26. The sequence continues at coordinate 299,967 of NZ_JAMAXZ010000001.1, forward strand.
AGCACCGTGGCGACCGAACCGCGACCCTTGTCGAGCTTCGCTTCGATCGCGACACCGCGGGCCGCCTTGTTCGGGTTGGCCGTGAGGTCGAGACCGGCGTCGGCGGTGAGCAGGACCGCATCCAGGAGGGCCTGGATGTTGAGGTTCTCTCGGGCCGAGACGTCGACGAACATGACGTCTCCGCCGTACTCCTCGGCGACCAGACCGTACTCGGTGAGCTGCTGGCGCACCTTGGCCGGGTTGGCGTCGGGCTTGTCGACCTTGTTGACCGCGACCACGATCGGCACATTGGCCGCCTGGGCGTGGTTCAGCGCCTCGACTGTCTGGGGCATGATGCCGTCGTCGGCCGCGACCACGAGGATCGCGATGTCGGTCACCTGCGCACCACGGGCACGCATGGCGGTGAACGCCTCGTGACCCGGGGTGTCGATGAAGGTGATCGCGCGCTCGATGCCCTCGTGCTCGGTCCAGATCTGGTACGCACCGATGTGCTGCGTGATGCCGCCGGCCTCGCCCGCGACCACGTTGGTCTGGCGGATGGCGTCGAGCAGTCGCGTCTTACCGTGGTCGACGTGGCCCATGACGGTGACCACGGGAGGACGGATCTCGAGATCGTCCTCGCTCTCGGCCTCGAGCTCGGCGTCGAGGTCGAGACCGAAGCCCTCGAGGAGCTCCTTGTCTTCGTCCTCGGGCGAGACCATCTGGATCTTGTAGCCGAGCTCGGCTCCGAGCACCTCGAAGGTGGCCTCGTCGAGCGACTCGGTCGCGGTGGCCATCTCGCCCAGGTTGAACAGGATGGTCACGAGCGTGCCGGGCTGCACATTGTAGCCGCGCAGGGCCTCGAGCTTGTCCGCGAAGTCGGCGATGGAGGCACCGCGACGCAGGCGGATGATCTCGCCGTTGCCCTTCGAGACGTTGACGCCGCCGACGACCGGCGCCGACCGCATCTCGAATTCCTGCCGCTTCGCCCGACGCGACTTACGCTGCTTGGACTTGCCGCCACCCTTACCGAAGGCACCTGCGGTACCACCGCCGGGGCCACGGCCACGGCCGCCACCACCGCCGGGACGACCGGCGAAACCGCCGGCCGGAGGACCGCCACCGGGGCGCTGGAAGCCGCCACCGGCACCGCCGGGACGACCGGGACCGCCGGGACGCTGCTGGAACGGAGCGCCGGGACGACCGCCGCCACCGGGACGACCGGCACCACCGGGGCGCGGAGCACCGGGACGCGGGGCGCCGGGGCGCGGAGCCTGCGGACGCGGGATGTTGCCGGGGGTCGGGCGCTGGCCCATGCCCTGCGCCGAGGCGAAGGGATTGTTACCCGGACGGGGGCCGGCGGGACGCTGGCCCATACCCTGCGCTGAGGCGAAGGGGTTGTTGCCGGGACGGGCTCCACCCGGACGCGGGGGCGAGCTCGGGCCGGGCTTGGGGGCACCGGCGCCGGGAGCTGCGGCACCAGGGGCCGGAGGGGTCGAGCCGGGGCTCGGCGGCGACGACGGAGTCGAGGGCTTCGCCGCCGACGGGGCCGCGGGGGCCTCGGGGGCGGATGCCGCGGGACCGGCCTCGACCGGAGCCGCTTCGGGAGCGGCCGGAGCCGCGGGCCTCGCGGGTCCGGGCGTGGGACCCGACGGACGGTTGCCGGGGGTCGCGGCCGGACGAGCCGGGCCGGGACGGGCGCCGGGGCGCGCCGCGGAGGCGGCGGGCTTGGCATCCGAAGAGGAAGACGAGCCTTCGGAGGCCAGCGCAGCGCGGAGCTTACGGGCGACCGGGGGTTCGATGGTGGATGAGGGGCTCTTGACGAATTCGCCGAGCTCCTTCAGCTTCGCAAGCGCGACCTTGCTGTCGACGCCGAGCTCGGAAGCGATCTCGTGCACGCGTGGTTTTGCCACAATTCTCCTGTCTGAGGGCCTACCCCGGACAGGGCAGACCGCTAGTTGCGGACGGGTCTCATTTCGAGCCGTTCACTTCGTGTCCATAGCCGTTCAGCCTTTTCGCTGGTGGTGTGATTCGAAGGTCTGCGTGTCAAGCGGGCCTGACACACGCAATGCTCGTACGAAGGCGCGACGTGCGAGCGCTTTGCTCACACATGCGTCCGTCTCGTGCACCCACGCGCCCCGACCGGGAAGAACCGCCCGCTCGTCTGCGACGAGGACGGATCCGTCCGCGACCACACGCAGAAGCGAGGATCGGGGGGCACGTGCGCGGCATCCGACGCACGTTCGTACGGGTTCCATCCTACACCTCGCGATCGTGGGGACGATCGGACGCTCAGTTGTCTTCGAGGATGCTGTCGGGCTGGATGTCGATCTTCGCACCGGTGAGCTTGGCGGCCAAGCGGGCGTTCTGCCCTTCCTTGCCGATCGCGAGCGACAGCTGGTAGTCGGGAACGAGGGCGCGCACGGCCTTGGTCGAGGCGTCGAGCACGAACGACGAGGTCACCTTGGCGGGCGACAGGGCGTTGGCGACGAAGCGCGGCAGTTCGGCGTCGTAGTCGATGATGTCGATCTTCTCGCCGGCGAGCTCTTCGGTGACGGCGCGCACGCGGCGTCCGAGCTCTCCGATGCAGGCGCCCTTGGCGTTCACCGTCGGGTCGTTCGCCTTGACGGCGATCTTCGAGCGGTGCCCGGCCTCGCGGGCGAGAGAGACGATCTCGACGAGTCCTGCGGCGATTTCGGGCACCTCGAGGGCGAAGAGCTTGCGCACGAGTCCGGGGTGGGTGCGCGACACCGTGATCTGCGGACCTTTGTTGCCCTTGGAGACGCTGGTCACGTAGACGCGCAGCCGCGAGCCGTGCGCGTAGGTCTCGCCGGGAACCTGCTCCTCAGGCGGGAGGATGGCCTCGACGGTGCCGAGGTCGACGTGCACCATGCGCGGGTTGGGACCCTGCTGCACGACGCCGGCGACGATGTCGCCCTCTTTGCCGCGGAACTCGCCTAGCACGGCGTCGTCGGCGATGTCGCGCAGACGCTGGCTGATGACCTGCTTGGCGGCGAAGGCGGCGATGCGACCGAAGTCGTCGGGGGCCTGCTCCTCTTCGCCGACGATCGCGCCCTCTTCGTCGGTGACGGGGGTGAAGATGCCGACGTGACCGGTCTTGCGGTCGAGGGTGGCGCGCGCTCCCGTGGGGATCTCACCGGTCGGCGAGATGTGCTTGGCGTAGGCGGTCAGGATCGCCTGCTCGATGATGCGCGCGAGTTCGTCGAAGGGGATCTCCTTCTCGCGTTCGATCGTCTTGAGTAGTGCGAGATCGATGTCCACAAGGCCCTCCGTTGTTCAGCTTTCGTCGGCACGACCGGCGCCGACAACCCTCCCACGATACCCGGGATGTCCTGCCCCTCGCATCCCGACGGACGATCCCGGATGCCGCGACGTCGAGGATCAGAGGGTTTCGAGCGGATTCGCGGCGAGCTTGGCCACCACTCCCCCGTCGACGAGTCGTCGGGCGGCGGTGTCGGGCTTGCGGGCGGCCTGATCGAGCACGCACGCGCCGAACTCCGCGGCGAGGGCTCCGCGCGGGTGGGCGGCGAGCACCTCGCGGCGGAAGTCCTCGGGCAGCGCGTCGGGGCGGGCGCCCGAGATGTCGAGGCCCGTCGCGATCTCGAGCAGGTGCCCCTCGGCATCCATCGCCGGATCCACGCGCGGCCAGTTGTGCCGCACGATCACCTCGAGCACGCGCTCGCGGCGGGGCTGCTCCCACCCCGCGCCCGCGGTGAGCGCGACGCCGACGTGCCCGCCCGCGTGTTCGTACGACAGCGTGTGGTTGTCGAATGAGCCGACGGTGCCGATGTCGTGCAGCACCGCGCCGACGTACAGCAGCTCGTGGTCGATGTCCCGGATGCCGTCGATGACGGCGAACGCCTCGGCCCACAACCACGACCGCAGCGCGTGCGCGGTGATCGCGGGCGACTGGTCCTGCCGCGCGAGCGAGAGGGCCCCGCGGCCGGCGAGGGTGTCGGGAACGGGGAAGTCGCTGATGCGCACGGGGCCTCCGGGATCGAGAGGCTTCCACTCTCGCGCAGGTCGCCCCTCGACGCCGTCGCCGGTCGGCCAGCCTTCGCAGCCTTTCCGCCAGCGCGCGTGCACAACGCAGGAGATGACAGCGCCGCGCGCGGTGATGCACGCGCGATGACGGGGTGCGCGGTCGGCGCGGCATCCGAATCTCCGGAGTTGTGCACGCACCGCGCCCGTCACCGCCCCAGGTTCAGGCGCCGGAACGACGGATGCCGCGACCTCGGGCGAGCGCCCGGGTCGCGGCATCCGGAGACCGCGTCAGCTCACCGGGGTGGCGTGCCAGATGCGGTCGAGGTAGTCGCGCATGGCGCGGTCGGACGAGAAGTAACCGCTGCGCGCGACGTTGAGGATCGCCGAACGCACCCAGCCGTCCTGGTCGGCGTAGGCCGCGTCGACGCGGTCCTGGGCGTCGAGGTACGTTGAGAAGTCGGCGAGCGCCATGAAGCGGTCTTCGTACAGCAGGTTCGACACGAGCGGCTCGAACACGGTGCGGTCGCCGCCCGAGAAGGCCCCTGAGGCGATGAGGTCGATCGCGCTGCGCAGCCGTTCGTCCTTCTGGTAGAAGTCGGCGGGGCGGTAGCCCTCGGCCCACAGCTCCTCGACCTCGGGCTCGCTCATGCCGAAGAGGAAGAAGTTGTCGTCGCCGACGAGCTTGCGGATCTCGACGTTCGCGCCGTCGTCGGTGCCGATGGTGAGGGCGCCGTTGAGGGCGAGCTTCATGTTGCCCGTGCCCGAGGCCTCTTTGCCGGCGAGCGAGATCTGCTCGGACAGGTCGGCCGCGGGGATGATGCGCTCGGCCAGGGTCACGTTGTAGTTGGCCGGGTAGACGACCTTGAGCTTGCCCTTGACCCGCTCGTCGGCGCTGACCACCTCGCCGACGGCGTTGATGAGGTGGATGATGCGCTTGGCCATGCCGTAGCCGGGCGCGGCCTTCGCGCCGAAGAGGAACGTGCGCGCCTGTACCTCGTCGACGTCGAGGCGGCCCGAGACGATGCCCTCGTAGGTGCTGACGATGTGCAGCACCTTGAGCGTCTGGCGCTTGTACTCGTGCAGGCGCTTGATCATGACGTCGAGCATGTGACCGTCGTCGAGCGGTGCCTCACCCCGGGCCTCGAGCACGCTGCTGAGGCGGCGCTTGTTCGAGGCCTTCACCGCGGCGAAGCGCTCGCGGAAGTCGGCGTCGTCGGCGAGGGCCTCGAGGCCCCGCAGGCGTTCGAGGTCGACGGTCCACCCGGCGCCGAGAGCCTCGGTGATCAGGCTCGACAGATCGGGGTTGGCCAGGCGCAGGAAGCGGCGCGGAGTCACGCCGTTGGTGACGTTGGTGAACTTGTCGGGCCACATGGTGGCGAAGTCCTTCAGCACGTTGTCGCGCAGCAGCTGCGAGTGCAGCTCGGCGACGCCGTTGACCTTCGACCCGGCGACCGTGGCGAGGTAGGCCATGCGCACGGAGCGCGAGGGGTGCTCGCCGATGATCGACATGTTGCGGATGAGCATCTCGTCGTCGCCGAAGCGCTCGCGCACCTCGAGCAGGAACTCGTCGTTGATGCGGTAGATGATCTCGAGGTGACGCGGCAGCAGGTGACCGAGCAGGTCGACCGACCAGACCTCCAGCGCCTCGGGCAGCAGCGTGTGGCAGGTGTACGCGAAGCACTTCTGCGTGATCGCCCACGCGGCATCCCACTCGAGCTTCTTCTCGTCGACGAGCACGCGCATCAGCTCGGGCACCCCGATGACCGGGTGGGTGTCGTTGAGCTGGAAGATCACGCGCTCGGGGAGCTTCTCGATGTCGAAGTCGTCGGGCAGCACGTTGTCGATGAAGTCGGCGATGGATGCCGCGACGAAGAAGTACTGCTGCTGCAGGCGCAGCTCCTTGCCCTGGGGCGTGGAGTCCTCGGGGTAGAGCACCTTCGAGATGTTCTCGGCGAAGGTCTGCGCACGCACCGACTCGACGTAGTCGCCGGAGTTGAAGGTGTGCAGGTCGAAGGCGTTGGTCGCCACCGCGCGCCACAGGCGCAGGGTGTTCACGCGGCCGTTGTGGTAGCCCGGGACCATCATGTTGTACGGCACGGCGAGCACGTTCCACTCGGGTACCCAGCGCGTGCGCTCGACGCCCTCGTCGTCGTAGGTCTCGGTGGTACCGGCGAACGAGATCGTCTGCGCGGCCTCGGGGTGGGCGAAGTCCCAGGGCGAGCCCATGCGCAGCCACGCGTCGGGCTGCTCGACCTGCTGCCCCTCATTGAAGGCCTGGCGGAAGATGCCGTACTCGTAGCGGATGCCGTAGCCGATGGTGGGGATGCTCATCGTCGCGAGCGAGTCGATGAAGCAGGCCGCGAGGCGACCGAGGCCACCGTTGCCGAGTCCGGGCTCGATCTCGACCTGGCGCAGGTCGTCGATGTCAATGCCGCACTGCGCGAGCGCCTCGGTCGCGATGTCGGTCAGTCGTGCCGCGAGGAGGTTGTTGTCGAGCTGGCGTCCCAGCAGGTACTCGGCCGAGAGGTAGCAGACGGTCTTGTTCTGCTGGGCCTTCTGCTGCGCACGATCGTCGAACCAGCGCGCCATGAGGTAGTCGCGCACCGTGTACGCCAGGGCAAGGTACTGGTCGTTGACGTCGGAGTTCGACAGCGTCACGCCCTGGTCGAAGTTGAGGTTCTGCAGGAACTGCTTCGCGAAGCCGTCGACGGATGCCGCGGGGGCGACGACGGGCGCGATCGCGAGCGGGTGAGTGGGGCGCAGCTCAGCGGTGTTCTCGGGCATTCTCCGACCGTAATGAGTACGGCCCCCTCGCGCCAACGCGGAACGGGAACGACACACGATCTTCACTCCGGCGCCGTATTGCGCGGGGCGCGTCTCAGCGCAGGCCGCAGCCGTCGATCACCTGTTCTTTGCGCTCGATGAGCTTCTTCGTCCAGTCGTAGAGCACGGGCAGGAAACGCGACTTGGGCAGGATCGGGCGCAGGTGGTCGTAGCCCGCGTAGGTCGCCCAGCGCACGTCCTGACCCTCGGCGCAGAGCTTGGCGACGTAGTCGCGCTGCAGCTTCGGCGGGATCACCTCGTCGTCGGCGCCCCAGGCCACCAGCATGGGCGTGCCCAACGGGGCGGTCATCGCGTTCTCGGCCAGCCGCTCGCCGAGCGCCCCGTCGGTGAGGTCGGCGCTGTAGAGCGGCCTGTCCTCCGATACCCCGAGGGCGGCGAGAACCGACACGACCACGCCGGGCTCGCTCGGGCAGCGCTGCGTCATCTCGAGCACGATCGACCGCGAACCTTCGGCGATGTAGTCGTCGAGGCGCACGTCGGGGTACGTCTCGGAATAGGGCACCAGCACCCACGACGTGATGACCGACAGCATCGCGTTGGGCGGTCCCGACAGCAGCTCCTCGGCGAGCGCGGGCGGATCGGCGACGGGGGCGACCACCGCGGTGCCGAGCACGTCGAGGCCGGGCGCGTAGTCCTTCGCGATCGCGGTGGTCCACAGTGCCGCGTGACCGCCCTGGGAGTGCCCCCACACGACGGTGTCGGGCGAGAGGGTCAGGTCGGTGCGCAGTTCGGCGGTCGCGAGGACCGCGTCGAGCGATGACCGGGCCTCACCCTCGCCGATCAGGTAGGGGTAGGCACCCGGTGCGCCCTGGCCGGAGAAGTCGGATGCCACGACCACCCACCCCGCTTTGAGCGCCTGTTCGAGGGCCGGGATCGACCACTTCGTCGCCGAGGCGTCGCGCAGGCTCGGCGCGCAGCCCTGGGCCACCCCGGTGGTTCCGTGGTTCCACACGATCACGGGTCGGGGGCCGGCGGGCGGATCCTTGGGCACGATGACGAGCGCGCTCGCCACGGCCGGACGATCGAGCGCATCGCGTGTGGTGTACAGGATGCGCGAGACGTCGCCGTTCTCGGGGAGTCGGCCGAGGTAGGCGTCGGAGCGGATGAGACGACCGTGCCCGCTCGGCACCTGCGCGGGCGGGTCGTAGAACGCGTCGACGACCGGGGCGCCGGCGTCGAGCCAGTCGTTGAGCCACCATCCGCCCGCCGCCGTCGCCACGAGCACGAGAGACAGGGCGTAGCGACCGGCCGCGGCCCAGCGGGCACGGATCACCCGTCGGCGCACCGCGCGCTGCGCGTCGAAGGGCTCCCGCCGCTGTCGCGGACGCCGGATGCCGACGACCCCGCGCCAGAACACGCCCAGGCCGAACACGACCGTGCGCACACCGAAGACGACCGCCAGCACCAGCACCGTGACGTCGGGCCACGTGAACGACAGCAGCCCGAACGCGATCTGCGCGACGCCCCATGCGAGGGCGAGGATGCGTGCGCTCGCGGGACCCGCGCCGGTCGCGCGCCCCACCGAGGCGAGACCACCGATCACCAGGAGCACTGCGAGCACGGGCGGGAGGAGTTCGAGGCTGCGGCCGAGCCAGACGAGCACCGCGAGACCGGCGACGATCCACGCGGCCGAGACCGCGCGCTGCCACCACCCCGCGGGGCGCCCCACGAGCTCGACGATGCCCATGACCACGGCGCTCGCGCCGACGTAGATGCCGAGGAGCACGAGGGAGGTGAGCGGGCGCGAGACGATGAGCACGCCCAGCGCCACCACGATCGCCCCGACCAGCAGCAGCACCCGCGGCGGCGCGTTGCGCACGAGCGCGGGAAGGGCGTTCCACCGGCGCAGGTGCGGTCGGCGGGTCGCGGGCATCAGGCAATGATAAGCACCGGCGCGCGGCGACCCGGGCGGCGGCCGCGTGCGCTATCCGTGCGCGGGCGGCGTCGGTAACGAACCGTCCGGGCGTCGCCCCGACGGCGCAACCGGCGCGGGGTGGGGTACGGAACCGCGTACGGTGCAGAGGTGTCCACCCCCGCCCGCGCCGCCGCCCGAGACGCGGAGGCCAACCCCGCGTTCCGCATCGCCGCGCGTGCGGGGTACGCGGCCAACGGCATCCTGCACCTGCTCATCGGCGGCCTGGTGATCGCGGTCGGCCTCGGCGCGACGGAGGACAGCGATCAGACCGGGGCGTTCCGCGCGGTCGCCGCGGCGCCCCTCGGAGCGGCGGCGCTGTGGGCGCTGGCCGTCGGACTCGTGGCCCTCGGCGCCTGGCACCTGCTGCAGGCGTTCGCCCCGCGCCACCTCTCGGTGTGGCGCCGGATCGGCCGGATCTTCACCGAGGCCCCGCAGGGACTCGTCTTCGTCGCGATCGGGCTGGTGTCGGCATCCGTCGCCCTGGGCGCCCGTCCGCGCGCGGAGCAGGCGGCCGAAGACCTCAGCCAGGGCGTGCTGACCTGGCCGATCGGCGGATTCGTGCTCGGCGCGGTCGGTCTCGCGGTGGCCGCGGTCGGCGTCGGCTTCGTGTGGATGGGCCTGCGCCGGTCGTTCCACTCCAAGGTGCGCACGCCCGCGGGCCCCGGCGGCTTCGCCCTCACGGTGCTCGGCGTCGTCGGCTTCGTCACGAAGGGCGTGGCCCTGCTGATCGTGGGGGTGCTCGTGGTCGTCGCCGCCGTGACCGTCGAGCCCGACACGGCCGGCGGACTCGACGGAGCGACCGCCGCCGTCGTAGCCTTGCCCGCCGGTCCCGTGCTCGCCTGCCTCGTCGGTGTGGGATTCCTGGCCTACGGCGTCTTCACGGTCTTCCGCGCGCGGTACGCACGGCTCGACGCCTGACCGGAGCTCAGTCGAGGTCGGGATTGCGGCCCGTGCGCTCGCCCGTGTCGAGGGTCGCGATGAGGGCGCGATCGTCGTCGTCGAGCGTGAAGTCGAAGACGTCGCCGTTCTCGCGGATGCGGTCGAGCGACACCGACTTCGGGAACACCACGAGGTCGCGATCGATGTGCCAGCGGATGACGACCTGGGCCGGCGTCTTGCCGTACTTCTCGGCGATGCGGGCGAGCACCGGCTCGTCGAGCAGGCCGCCGCGCGCGAGCGGCGCCCACGACTCGGTCACGATGCCGTTCGCGACGTGCCAGTCGACCAGTTCGTTCTGCGGGAAGCGCGGGTGCAACTCGACCTGGTTCACCGCCGGCAGCAGTCCGGTCTCGTCGCGCAGGCGCTCGAGGTGCACGACCGAGAAGTTGCTGACGCCGATCGAGGTCGCCCGTCCCTCCTGCTGCAGGCGCTGCAGCGCCTTCCAGGTGTCGACGTAGCGGTCGGCGCTGGGGATCGGCCAGTGGATGAGGTACAGGTCGACCCGGTCGAGACCGAGCTTCGCGGCGCTGGCGTCGAAGGCCCGCAGCGTCGCATCGAACCCCTGGTCGTCGTTCCACACCTTCGTGGTGACGAACACCTCGTCGCGCTCGAGGCCCGAGGCGCGCAGCCCCTGGCCGACCTCCATCTCGTTGCCGTAGAGCGCAGCCGTGTCGATGTGGCGGTACCCGGCGGCGAGCGCCCCCTCAACGAGACCGGCGGTGACCTCTGCGGGCACCTTGTACGTGCCGACGCCGAGCTGCGGGATGGTGGAGCCGTCGCTCAGCGACAAGCGGGGTGCGGCGATCATGGCATCCACGCTACCGAGTCGTCCGCGCCTGTCGGGGTCTCTTGACCACCGTCGCCGGCCCGCGCTCCCCCGACTTACCGCCCGAAGACCGCGAGACTGCATCTCGCTGGCAAGTCCGTTGCAACATGCGACGGTTCTGTCAGCGAGATGCAGTCTCGCGATGGTAGGCGGGACGGAAGCTCAGCGCGTGAGCGCCGCCACGGCGTCGTCGACCGACACCGTCTCGCGCTCGCCCGTGCGGCGGTCCCAGAGCTCGACCTGGCCCTCGGCTGCGCCGCGACCGACGATGAGGATGCGCGGGATACCGACGAGCTCGGCGTCGCCGAACTTGACCCCGGGCGACACCTTGGGGCGGTCGTCGTAGAGCACGTCGAGACCGGCGGCCTCGAGCTGGTCGGAGACGGATGCCGCGAGCTCGAACGCCACGGCGTCGCGACCGGTCGCGACCACGTGCACGTCGAACGGAGCGACGGACTCCGGCCAGATCAGGCCCTTGTCGTCGTTGTTCAGCTCGGCGATGATCGCGAGGATGCGGGTGACGCCGATGCCGTACGAGCCCATGGTGACGGTGGCGAGCTTGCCGTTCTCGTCGAGCACCTTCAGCCCCAGCGCCTCGGCGTACTTGCGGCCGAGCTGGAACACGTGGCCGATCTCCATGCCGCGGGCCAGCTCCACCGGGCCGGAGCCGTCGGGGGCGGGGTCGCCCGCGCGCACGGTCGAGACCTCGACGAAGCCGTCGCCGACGAAGTCGCGGCCCGCGACGAGCGAGTGCACGTGCTTCTGGTCGATGTTGGCGCCCGTGATCCACGCGGTGCCGTCGACCACGCGGGGGTCGAGCACGTAGCGGATGTTCGTCGCCGACTCCTCACCGAGCACCGGGCCGGTCGGCGACCAGGGGCCGATGTAGCCCTTGACCAGCAGCGGGTTCTTCGCGAAGTCCTCTTCGGTGGCCGCCTCGACCTCGGCGGGGGCGAAGGCGACCTCGACGCGCTTGTCGTCGACGTCGCGGTCGCCGGGCAGGCCCACGACGACGAGCTCGCGCGTGCCGTCGAGGTGCGTGAGGGCGAGCACGACGTTCTTGAGGGTGTGCGCGGCCGTCCACGCGGCGGCCTCGGCCGTGGCGGGACCGGCGATGCCGGGCGCCGGGGCGTCGAGGTGCGCGTTGGAGTGGTCGACGAGGGTCGCGATCGTCGGGGTGTTCGGCGAGTCGAAGACCACGGCCTCGGGCTGCCCCTCGATCGGCAGCGCGTCGGGGACGACGGTCGTGAAGGCCTCGACGTTCGCCGCGTAGCCGCCGGCCGAGCGCACGAAGGTGTCTTCGCCGATCGGGGTCGGGTGCAGGAACTCCTCCGACTTCGATCCGCCCATCGCGCCGGCGTCGGCCGCCACGATCACGTACTCGAGACCCAGGCGGGTGAAGATGCGCTCGTAGGCGTCGCGCTGAGCCTGATAGGAGGCGTCGAGACCGGCATCCGTCGCGTCGAACGAGTACGCGTCCTTCATCGTGAACTCGCGGCCGCGCAGCAGGCCCGCGCGGGGACGCGCCTCGTCGCGGTACTTGTCCTGGATCTGGTAGATCGTCAGCGGCAGGTCCTTGTAGGACGAGTAGAGGTCCTTCACCAGGAGCGTGAACATCTCCTCGTGCGTGGGCGCGAGCAGGTAGTCGGCGCCCTTGCGGTCCTGCAGGCGGAACAGCGCGTCGCCGTACTCCTCCCACCGACCCGTGACCTCGTACGGCTCGCGGGGCAGCAGAGCCGGGAAGTGCACCTCGAACGCTCCGGCGTTCGCCATCTCCTCGCGGACGACGGCCTCGATCTTGGCCTTGACCTTCAGACCCAGAGGGAGCCACGCGAAGATGCCCGGGGCGTTGCGACGGATGTACCCGGCGCGCACGAGCAGGCGGTGGCTCGTGACCTCGGCATCCGAGGGATCTTCGCGGAGCGTGCGGAGGAAGTAGTTCGACAGACGGGTGACCACGAGAGACGAGTCTAGGCCGGGAGCGCGGGAGGGACGGATGCCGGGGGTCATCCGAGCGCGAAGAGGATCTCGGCCGTGACGGTTGACGCACGCTCCTGGCTGAGGTTGCCGACCTCTACCTCGACGATCCCTCCCGGAGCAGCCGCGAAGACGCGCGCGCCGAGTCCGTCTGCGGCCGGGATCCACCATGCGGCGTCCGCGCCCGTCACCGAGACGGGCACGCCGCCGAACGCACTGACCTCACGTGCGTCCGCCTGGGCGCCCGCCGCCAGACTGACCCTCAAATTCGGCGCATCGACCTCTTCGTAGGGTCCCGCGGTGAAGGAGCACCACGCTGCAAAACCGTTGGCGACGAGGACGTCCCACACCTGACCGTGGGGGACGTTGTCGGTGCCGATGGGACGCAGATCGTCGCGACCGAGTCCGGCTGCGACGGCATTTCGGAGTTGAGCCTCGCAGTCGGTCAGCTGCCACGCGCTTGCAACGAGCGACGTCGGCACCCCGGGAGATTGGGAGGCCCGGGCACCGACCGTGTCCGCCACCTCGACGAGGGGCGACGCCTCGGATGCGGCCACGGCGACCCAGGCATCGCCGAAGCGCTGCGAATAGTCGCAAATCGCTCCACCCTCGCACGCGGGGACGACACCCGACTGCGCACGTACCTCGTCGGGAACGCTCGCCCACGGCAGGACCGTCACGCTCAACGCCCAGTAGGTATCGGCGTCCGCGGCGCGCCACTCGCAGTCGAGCCCGCCCAACCACCTCTCGTCCCATACGGGCAGGAAGGACATCGCGCGCATCGGGATGCCTGAGAACTCGGTCGCTTCCTCGTCGGTGAGAACGGCAGCGCAGTCCCCGCCGAACGCCACGATCGGTGCGCGTGGAGTCGACGTCGGGGTCGGAGTCGGCGAGGCCGTCGGTGTCGGCACCGGCGACACGGTGGCCGTGGGGCTCGGTGACGGCGTGTTCGCGACCGGCGGTGCGCTGAGCGTCGCCGTCGCGGCCACTCCCCCGGCGAGTGCGACCACGAGCAGGGCCGCGACGGATCCGGCGATCCAGGCGCCGCGATGGGCACCCGCAGGCTTGATGTCGCGGGCTCCACCCACGATGCGGGCGCGCAGGGCGGCGCGCTCGTCGGGTGTCAGCTGGTCGTTCATGCCCGGACCCCTTCCAGCGCGAGCTCGTCGCGCAACTTCGCCTTCGCGCGGGACAACCGCGACTTCACCGTTCCGGCCGGAATGCCGAGTGCCTGAGCGATCTCGCGCTCGGGGTAGCCCTCGAGCACCGACAGCACCACGACCGCCTGTTCGCGCTCGGGCAACCGCTTGAGAGCCGAGAGCACCCCGCTGTCGTCGTGTCCCGACGTCTCGGTCGCCGCGACCGGTGCGCGATCGAGCAGGGCGCGGTATCTCCTGCTCGAGCGCTCGAGGTTGCGTGCGCAGTGGGCGACGGTCGTCAGCAGCCACGGCAGGGGCGACCCGTCGACCAGACGCACCGAGGCGCGTTTGCGCCACAGCTCGAAGAACGCCACGGTCACGGCGTCTTTCGCGTCCTCTCGATGGGTCAGCAGGCGCGACGCGTGTCGGAACAGCCGCGCGTCGTATCGGTCGAACAGCGCGGCGAGCGCGAGCTCGTCGCCTTGGCGCACCCGGGTCCACAGCCCGGCGTCGTCGTCATCCACACTCTGTAATGTCCACGATCCTTCGATCGGTTCACGACTGACGCGGCGGTTTCGATAACGAAAGGATGACGGCCCGACGACTCGCCTCCCCCGGGCACCCGGGTCTCACCGTCGAACGGCGAGGCCCGGCAGCCCGCACCCACCTCCGACATTGGCCACCCGCACGTGGTCAACCAGGTCAGACGGCGCGACGCCGGCCAACGTGCAGCACGGTGCGCACCACGAGCCCCGCCAGCAGGGCCCAGAACGCCGCGCTGACCCCGAAGACGGCGATCCCGGATGCCGCGACGAGGAACGTCACCACGGCCGGCACCCGCTCGCCGGGGTCGTCGATGGCCTGCTGCACGGCCGAGCCGAATGCGCCGAAGAGGGCCACGCCTGCCACCGCGGGGATGACTCCCGCCGGGGCGAGCAGCACGATCGCCGCGAACGCCGCCGACAGCGCGCCGAGCACGAGATAGGTGCCCCCGGCCGACACTCCGGCGACCCAACGCCTCTTCGGGTCGGGGTGCGCGTCGGGGCCGGCGGCGATCGCCGCGCTGATCGCGCCGAGGTTCATCACGTGCCCGCCGAAGCCGGCGGCCGCAGCCGAGCCGAGGCCGGTGACGAGCATCGCGGGGCGCCACGGAATCGTGTACCCGAGGCTGCGCATGACCGCGACGCCGGGGACGTTCTGCGACGCCATCGTCACCACGAACAGGGGCAGCCCGATGCCCACGACGGCGCCGAGGGTGAGGGTCGGGGCGGTGAACTCCAGATGCGGCAGCAGAGAGGCGGCATCCGCGTTCACGCCCGTGCGCGCCAGCTCGATCGCGACCACGACGATCGCGGCCACGAACGCCAGCGGCACGGCCCACCGGGGAAGCACCCGCGAGGCGATCAGCCACACGATGAGCACCGGCGCGACGCTCCACGGGTCGTCGACGAGGCCGACGAAGGGCGCGACGCACAGCGGCAGCAGCACCCCCGCGAGCATCGCCTGCGCGATCGAGGGCGGGATGCGTGCGATGAGCGCCCCCAACGGCGGGAAGAGCGCCGTGCACAGGATCAACGCCGCGCACACGAAGAAGCCGCCCACCACGGCCGACCAGCCGCCGTCGACCGCGCCGGTGGCCGCGAGCAGCGCGACACCCGGTGTCGACCACGCCACGGTGATCGGGATGCGATACCTCGATGCCAGGATCACGCAGCCGATGCCGACCACGAGGGTGATCGCGAGCAGACCGCTCGCCGCCTGCGCGGGCGAGGCGCCCACCGAGCGGAGACCCGTCAGCACGACGGCGAAGGTGCTGGTGAAACCGACCAGGGCGGTGACGACCCCGGCGATGAGGGGTCGGGCGAGGGAGGCGGTGGGAGTCTCGGTCATGAGAATCCCGACGCTATCGGACCGCGGGGGTCGCTCTCGGACGCGGGTGCGTTCGGCGGCCGGGCGTCGCGCCCAGGTGAATCAGGCCGTGATGACCTGGGCCGTGCCGGTCGCGGCATCCGGACCCATCTCGGCAGCGAGGCGGTTCGCCTCGGCGATGAGGGTCGCCACGATCTCGCTCTCGGGAACGGTCTTGACGACCTCGCCCTTGACGAAGATCTGGCCCTTGCCGTTGCCGGAGGCCACACCCAGATCGGCGTCGCGCGCCTCGCCGGGTCCGTTGACGACGCAGCCCATGACCGCCACGCGCAGCGGAACGGTCATGTCCTTCAGGCCCTCGGTCACGTCGTCGGCGAGCGTGTACACGTCGACCTGAGCGCGACCGCACGAGGGGCACGAGACGATCTCGAGCTTGCGCTCGCGCAGGTTCAGCGACTGCAGGATCTGGTGGCCGACCTTGACCTCTTCGGCTGGCGGGGCCGACAGCGAGACGCGGATCGTGTCGCCGATGCCCTCGGACAGCAGGATGCCGAAGGCCGTGGCGCTCTTGATCGTGCCCTGGAACGCGGGGCCGGCCTCGGTCACACCAAGGTGCAGGGGCCAGTCGCCGCGCTCGGCGAGCATGCGGTAGGCCTTCACCATGACGACGGGGTCGTTGTGCTTGACCGAGATCTTGAAGTCGTGGAAGTCGTGCTCTTCGAACAGCGAGGCCTCCCACACGGCACTCTCGACGAGGGCTTCGGGCGTGGCCTTGCCGTACTTCTCGAGCAGGCGACGGTCGAGCGAGCCGGCGTTGACACCGATGCGGAGAGAGACGCCCGCGTCTTTCGCGGCCTTGGCGATCGCGCCGACCTGGTCGTCGAACTTGCGGATGTTGCCCGGGTTCACGCGCACCGCGCCGCATCCGGCGTCGATCGCCTGGAACACGTACTTCGGCTGGAAGTGGATGTCGGCGATGACCGGGATCTGGCTCTTCTTGGCGATGATGTGCAGCACGTCGGCATCGTCCTGCGACGGCACCGCCACGCGAACGATCTCGCATCCGGATGCCGTGAGCTCGGCGATCTGCTGCAGCGTGGCGTTGATGTTGGTGGTGGGCGTCGTGGTCATCGACTGGACGCTGACGGGGGCGTCGCCACCGACGAGCACCTTGCCGACCCGGATCTGACGGGTCTTGCGACGAGGCGCGAGGGTCTCCGGCACGCGGGGCATTCCGAGGTTCACAGCAGGCACGGGCTCAGCCTACGCCGCCCGCACCGCACGGGGCCTGAACCGCCGCCGAGAGCCCCCTGTGGTAGGTTCGGCGCCATGCATGCACCCCTGTCTTGGTGGCCCACCGTCTAGGCGGTGAGCACGCATGCGCAGACCGCCCCTCCCCTGGAGATCCGGGCGGTCTTGTTGTTTCCGGCGGCCGCTTTGGACCCACGATCACAGACGGAAGTACCTCGATGACCGGGCCCGACCCCTCCACCCTGCTCGCCGACCTCGCGGCGGGATCCGCCCCCTTCGCCCTCATCGCCCGTGACGGCGAGTCGGTCGAGGTGCTCACCGGCGATGTCGTCGATGTCGAGCTGCTCGCCGACATCCCGCTGATCGACACCTCGGGCGCGCCGCGCGAGGTGCTCGCCCTCGTGCCGTACCGCCAGGTTCGCGAGCGCGGGTTCGTCTGCCACGAGGACGGCGCGCCGCTGCGGTGCCTCGTGATCGACGAGCGGGTGGCCCTGCCGCGCGCCGAGGCCATGACCGCCCTGCCCTCCTCCCCCGTGCCGCTCATCGACGCCGGCTTCGACATCGCCGACGAGGACTACGCCGACATCGTGCGCCGGGTGATCGCCGACGAGATCGGTCGCGGCGAGGGCGCGAACTTCGTGATCCGCCGCGACTTCGTGGCCGGGGTCGACGTCGACCCGCGCGTGGCCGCCTTGACGTGGTTCCGCGCGCTGCTCGAGCACGAGAAGGGCGCCTACTGGACCTTCGCGGTCGTGACCGAGGGGCACATCGCCGTGGGCGCGAGCCCCGAGGCGCACGTGAGCGCCAAGGACGGCATCGTCACGATGAACCCCATCTCGGGCACCTTCCGTCACCCCGCCGGCGGGGCGACCGCCGAGACCCTCGCGGAGTTCCTGCGCTCGACCAAAGAGACCGAAGAGCTCTTCATGGTCGTCGACGAGGAACTGAAGATGATGAGCGCCGTCTGCAGCGACGGCGGACGCATCACGGGCCCGCACCTCAAGGAGATGTCGCGCCTGACCCACACCGAGTACATGCTGCGCGGCCGCAGCGACCTCGACCCGCGCGACATCCTGCGCGAGACGATGTTCGCCCCCACCGTGACCGGCTCGCCCATGCAGAACGCGTGCACGGTGATCGCCCGCCACGAGACGACGCCGCGCGGGTACTACTCCGGCGTCGCCGCCCTGTTCACCCCGAACGGCAACGCCGAGGGGCCCACACACGACCTCGACGCCCCGATCCTCATCCGCACGGCCTATCTGGTCGACGGACGCCTGCGCGTGCCGGTGGGAGCCACCCTCGTGCGCCACTCCGACCCCTACGGCGAGGTCGGCGAGACCCACGGCAAGGCCGCCGGCGTGCTCGGAGCGATCGGCGCCATCCCCCGCGACGTTCCCGCGGCCCCCGCCGACGCCGACCCCGACGCCCCGGCCGCCGCCCGTCGGCCGCTGGCCGAGGATCCCGCGATCGCCGAGCTGCTGGCATCCCGCAACGAACGTCTCGCGCCGTTCTGGATGAACCCGCAGGACCCCGACGGATCGGGCCCGTTCGCCGGTCGCACCGCCCTCGTGGTCGACGCCGAGGACCGCTTCACCACGATGCTCGCGCACCAGCTGCGCCACCTCGGACTCGACACCCGCATCGTCCACTGGTCGGAGGCGTCGGATGCCGACGTCGACGGCGCCGACCTCGTCGTCTCGGGCCCCGGTCCCGGCGACCCGCGCGACGACAGCGCGCGGATGAGCGCGATGCGCCACGTGGTCTCGCGGCGGCTGACGAACGACGCCCCGCTGCTCGCGGTGTGCCTCAGCCACCAGATCCTCGCCGACCGGCTCGGCCTCGACCTCGCGCCGCTGGCGCAGCCCCACCAGGGCTTGCAGAAGAGCGTCGACGTGTTCGGCGAGCCCGCCTCGATCGGGTTTTACAACACGTTCACGGCACGGGCGACGGATGCCGCGACCCCGGGCGTCGACATCGCCGCGGATGCCGAGACGGGCGACGTCTACGCCCTGCGGGGCCCCGGCTTCGCGAGCGTGCAGGGGCATCTGGAGTCGATCCTGTCGCGCGACGGCATGCGCACGCTCGAGCGTCTCATCGCTCACGCGCTCTGACGGGCGCGGCCCCCGCGCCGAGGTGGCTGGGCCTGAGGTGGCTGAGCCCGTCGAAGCCCCCGCCACCCGCGGCGCGGAGCGCTAGAGCAGCTGCACCGGGTTGAAGACGTCGGCGAGGAACAGCACTCCGCCCATGCCGACCAGCAGCACGACCACCACGAAGGTCAGGGGCACCAGTTTGGTCGCGTCGACCGGCCGGGCGACCGTGCCGCGCACGCGCGCGAACCAGCGCTTGATGCCGTCCCACAGCGCGACGACCACGTGACCGCCGTCGAGGGGCAGCAGCGGGATGAGGTTGAACACGAACAGAGCGATGTTCAGCGCCGCGAGCAGACCGATGATCGCCCCCACGCGGTCGAGTATCGGCGCGTCGATGGCGGCGAACTCGCCGGCCAGGCGCCCGGCGCCGACGACGCTGAGCGGACCGTTGGGGTCGCGCGGCTGGCCGGTGAACAGGTCGACGGCCGTGTCGTAGACGCGCACCGGAAGCTGCGTCATGATCTGCGCGACGCTGCCCACCTGCTGGATCGTCGCCTCGGGGCCGGCCCAGATCGGCTGCGGAACCAGAGTCTGCTGAGCGGTGAGCCCGGCGAAGCCGAGGGTCTCGTACTCGGGCGCGCCGGATGCGTCGGTGACGGCCTTGCCCTGCGCGTCGGTGACGGCGCGGTCGGTCTGCGCCGGCGTCACGCTGACCGTCTGCTGGGTGCCGTCGCGGTCGATGACGACCGACAGCGCCTGGCCCGGCGACTTCTGAATGATCGCCGCAGCTTCGGCGAACGTCGACACCGGGGTCCCGTCGACCGACACGATCTTGTCGCCGGGCTGGATGCCGGCGGCGGCGGCCGGGGCGACGGGGTCGGTCGAGGTGCAGTCGGTGCGGTTGTCGCTGGCCGGGATCACGCACTGCGACACCGCCGCGACGGTCGTGGTGGCCGTGGCCACGCCGATGCCGCTGAGTGCGATGGACGAGAGCACGAAGGCCAGGATGAGGTTCATGATCGGTCCGCCGAGCATGACGATGATGCGCTTGTAGACCGGCAGCTTGTAGAAGACGCGGTCGTCGGCCGCGATCAGCGTCTCGGCGTTCGCGTCGCGGGCGTCCTGCACCATCGTGGCGAAGAAGCGCGAGCGCTTCTTCTCTGGGGCGCCGTCGTCGGGGGCCGGCGGGTACATGCCCGCCATCGAGATGAATCCGCCCAGGGGAAGCAGCTTGAAGCCGTACTCGGTCTCGCCGATGCGCTTGGACCACAGCGTCGGTCCGAAGCCGATCATGTACTGGCCCACGCGCACGCCGAAGAGCTTGGCAGGCAGCAGGTGTCCGATCTCGTGCAGCGCGATCGAAACGGCGAGTCCGACGACGAGCACGACGACGCCGATGAGGAACGCGATCGCAGTCACCCGCCGACGATACCGCCGCGGGCCTTTGAACCGCCCGTGCGGCCGCGATGCGGTGTCTGTGCGACCCCGGATGAGACAATGGTGGGGATGTCCTCCGACGCCCCCTCGAACCTGCCGCCCGTCCTCCGACCGGAGCGTCCGCCCCGCCGTGACCTCGCCGAGCTCGCCCGCCGTTACGGCGTGCGCACTGTGGGAGACGTCGACGGCACGACCCTGACCGGCATCACGCTGGCGACGGCCGATCTGCGCGCGGGCGAGGCCTTCGTGGCGATCCGCGGCGTCAACCGCCACGGCGCGGAGTTCGCCGCCACCGCCGCCGAGCGCGGCGCCGTCGCGGTGATCACCGACGACGCGGGCGCCGAGATCGCCGGACCGACGGGCCTCCCCATCGTCGTGGTCGACGACCCGCGCGCGCTGCTCGGCGACCTGTCGGCCTGGGTCTACGGCACCGGCCCCGACGACCGGCTTCCTCAACTGCTGGCGACCACCGGTACAAACGGCAAGACGAGCGTCTCGCACCTGCTCGAGGGCATCCTCGGCCAGCTCGGCGTCGTGACCGGACTGTCGTCGACCGCCGAGCGCCACATCGCGGGTGAGGTCATCGTCTCTCGACTGACCACGCCCGAGGCCTCGGAGTTCCACGCCCTGCTCGCCCTCATGCGCGAACGCGGCGTCGAGGCCGTCGCCGTCGAGGTCAGCGCCCAGGCCCTCACCCGGCACCGCGTCGACGGCCTCGTCTTCGACGTCGCGGGCTTCACCAACCTCACCCACGACCACCTCGACGACTACGCCGACATGCGCGAGTACTTCGAGGCGAAGCTCCCTCTCTTCCGCCCCGACCGCGCGCGCCGCGGTGTGGTGTGCCTCGACTCCGCCTCGGGTGCCGAGATCGCCGCGCGGGCCGAGATCCCCGTCGTGACCATCGCGACCCCGGCCATCGCCGAAGACGCCGCCTCCGCGGCATCCGCCGATTGGACCGTCGAGATCGTCGACGAGCGCCAGGAAGGCACCGAGTTCACCCTCAGCGACGGCAAGGGTCGCTCGTTGACCACCGTCGTGCCCGTGATCGGCCGGCACATGGCCGCCAACGCGGGCCTCGCGATCGTCATGCTGCTCGAGGTCGGCTACACGTGGGAGCACGTGTTCAGCACCCTCGACGGCGAGCGCATCGACGCGTCGCTGCCGGGTCGCACGCAGCTGGTCTCGGGCCCCGAGGGCCCCGCGGTCTACGTCGACTTCGGTCACTCCCCCGACGCCTTCGAGAAGACGCTCGCCGCCGTGCGCCGCGTCACGCCGGGCCGGGTCGTCATGCTCTTCGGCGCCGACGGCGACCGCGACGCCACGAAGCGCCACGACATGGGGCGCACCGCGGTCGAGGGCAGCGACATCCTCATCGTGACCGATCACCACCCGCGTCACGAGAATCCCGACACGATCCGCGAGGTGCTCGTCGAGGGCGCTCGTCGTGCACGTCCGGATGCCGAGATCCACGAGTTCACCCCGCCCGAGCGCGCGATCCTCGAGGCCGTGAAGCTCGTCGGCGAGGGCGACGCGATCCTCTGGGCCGGCCCCGGGCACCAGGACTACCGCGACATCCGCGGGGTGCGCACGCCCTACTCGGCGCGCGAGCTGTCACGCCGTGCCCTGCGGGCCGCGGGCTGGGCCGTGCCCGACCCCCAGTGGCCCGTGCCCTATCCGCTCGACAGCACGCCGTCGTCCGACCCCGAACGCCCGGTCGACTTCCCCGCCTGATAGCGCGAGGCGGCTGCCGCGAGGTGGCCGAGCCTGCCGAAGCCCCCGGGCCTGCGCACGCGCGAACGCAAGGTGGCTGAGCCAGTCGAAGCCACCGGGCCTGCGCACGCGCGAACGCTAGGTGGCTGAGCCAGTCGAAGCCACCGGGGCCACGCGGGGCCCGATCCCTTCGACAAGCTCAGGGACCTCCGTAACGCGAGGGACCACCGCACGCCCGGTCCCTTCGACAAGCTCAGGGACCTCCCGATCGCGAGGAGGCACCTCCCGAACGCGAGAGGGCACCTCCCGAACGCGGACCGGGGTCAGCGCGCGGCGATGATCTCGTCGGCGGTGCGGCGCGCCCAGGTCTCGGCCTCGGCGAGCGACTCGCGCGTGAGCCGCGCCGGCGCTTCGTGGCGGTCGACGACGCGCTCGATCAGCTCGACGATGTCGAGGAAGCCGAGGCGCCCCTCGTGGAACGCGTCGACGGCCTGCTCGTTCGCGGCGTTGAACACGGCCGGGTAGGTCGCGCCCGCGCGTCCGACGCGCTTGGCGAGCGCGACCGAGCCGAAAGCCTTCTCGTCGAGCGGCTCGAAGGTCCACTGCGAGGCGCGGGTCCAGTCCAGGGGCACTCCGACGCCGGCGACGCGATGCGGCCAGTCGAGACCGAGCGAGATGGGCAGGCGCATGTCGGGCGGCGATGCCTGCGCGATCGTCGAGCCGTCGACGAACTCGACCATCGAGTGCACGATCGACTGCGGGTGCACGGTGACGTCGATGCGGTCGTAGTCGACGTCGAACAGCAGGTGCGCCTCGATCACCTCGAGGCCCTTGTTGACGAGGGTCGCGGAGTTCGTCGTGACGACGCGCCCCATGTCCCACGTCGGGTGGGCGAGCGCCTCAGCGGGGGTGACGTCGACGAGCTGATCGCGCGAGCGTCCGCGGAAGGGGCCTCCGGATGCCGTGAGCACGAGCCGGCGCACTTCCGACGCCTCGCCCGAGCGCAACGCCTGCGCGATGGCCGAGTGCTCGGAGTCGACGGGGACGATCTGCCCCGGGGCCGCGAGCGCCGTGACGAGGTCGCCGCCGACGATCAACGACTCCTTGTTGGCGAGGGCGAGGGTGCGCCCCTCTTCGAGCGCGGCGATGGTGGGGCCGAGCCCGACCGAGCCGGTGATGCCGTTGAGCACCACGTCGGTCTCGACGTCGCGGACCAGCTGCTCGGCCTCGACCGCGCCGAGGGCGAGGTGCTCGACGCCGAACTCGCGCGCCTGCGCCTCGACGCCGGCACGGTCGCGGCCGGCGGCGAGGCCCGCGACCTCGAAGCGTTCCGGGTTGGCACGGATGACGTCGAGCGCCTGCGTGCCGATCGAACCGGTGGACCCGAGGATGAGGACGCGGCGCATCCCGTCAGCCTACCGAGCCGGTGCCCGTCGGGAGCCGGGCGTCGGACGCGTGCCTGCCTACCCGGCGGCGGTCGCGTGCTGGACGCCGAGGATGTCGACGACGAAGACGAGCGTCGAGTTCGCGGGGATCTCGCCCTGCGCCTGATCGCCGTAGCCCGAGGCGGGCGGGATCACGACGACGACCTGCGAGCCCACGGTCTGTCCCTCGAGCGCCTGGCGGAAGCCGTCGACCACCTGGTTGGTGACGAACTGGGCGGGCTCGCCGCGCTGCCAGCTCGAGTCGAACACGGTGCCGTTGTCATACAGCGCACCGGTGTACTGCACGATGACCTGGTCGCCGGGGTTGACGACGTCGCCGGTGCCCTGGCGGAGGTTCTCGATGCGCACGTCGGTGGGAGCCGGGGCGTCGGGCATCGTGATCGTGGGGGCACCCGAATCATCGAAGGTGACGGTGGGCATGCCGTCGACGGGGGCGACCTCGGCGCCGTCGGCGCGGGTGGGCAGCTCCGAGATCGCGTCGGCGACCAGCACGAAGGCGGGCGAGCCCTCGCCGAGCGTTCCGGCGGGGAACGACGAGACCGTGCGCGCGCCGATGTTCTCGCACTCGAGGGCGGCGCCGAAGATCTGCTGCGAGTTGATCAGGGTGTCCATGCCGGCGGGCGCGGTGTCGAGCGACTGCAGCTGCACCTGGCCGGAGGCCGCGTCAATGAGCGTGTAGTTCGCCTTCAGCACGTCGCCGGCCTTGACCTGCTGGCCGGAGCCCTCGACGAGGGTCGTGCGCTGCAGCTCGGTGGGGGCGTACCCCGAGGGGAGGGTCACGTTCACCTTGCCCTGGAAGTCGCCCGAGACGACGAGGCCGTCGGGCGCCGGGGCGTCCGTCAGAGCGCTCTGGCACTGGCCGGCGTCGGCGGAGGCCGTGGCATCCGGAGTCTCCGCGGCGTCGGGCGAGCCGGCGCACCCGGCCAGCAGCAGCGCCGCGGCGGCGGCGACGGACAGGGAAGCGATCGGGCGGAAGCGCACGGGTGACCTCTCGAAGAAGACGGGGAACCTCCATCCTCGCGCATCCGGCTTTGGCGGGGCTGAGAGAGCGGTGCTGATCGCCCTATGCACACGCGGGCATGCTGCGGCGAGTAGCCTCGTCGAGTGAGTTCCGACGTGCCCGCCGAGACCCCCGCCGCACCGCCGCAGCAGATGGGCGCGGCCTACGGCCTGGGGCGGTTCTTCATCGCCCCCCTTGCCCGCGCCGTCTACCGGCCCCGCATCGAGGGGCGCGAGAACGTCCCCCGCACGGGACCGGTGATCTTCGCGAGCAACCACCTGTCGTTCATCGACTCGATCGCCATTCCCGTGGCCGCTCCCCGCCCCGTGCACTTCATGGCGAAATCGGCGTATTTCGAGAAGTGGGCCTCGCGGCAGTTCTTCACTGCGATCGGGGCGATCCCGGTCGAGCGCGGCGCCGGACAGAAGGCGCTCGACGCCCTCGATCAGCAGCGTGCGTTCCTCGACGACGGTCGCGCTGTCGCGCTCTATCCCGAGGGCACGCGCTCGCTCGACGGCCGTCTGTACAAGGGCCGCACCGGGGTCGCCTTCCTCGCTCTGCAGACGGGAGCCCCGGTCGTGCCGGTCGGGCTGATCGGCACCGATAAGGCGATGCCCGTGGGGGCGAAGTTCCCGAGCACCTCCGAGCGCATCACGGTGCGCTTCGGCACGCCGCTCGATCTCTCTCCGCACGGCCCCGCGACCTCGGGGCGCGCGCGCCGCGGCGCCACCGACGAGATCATGGCGGCCATCCACGCCCTCAGCGGGCAGGAGCTCGCGAACGCGTACAACGAGGCCCCCGCGCAGAACCCCCTCGAGCGCATCAAGCAGGTGCTCCCCCACGAGCGTCTCTGACGAACCCGCACCTCTCGCGCGCCGACCCTTGACGTGACGCCGCGCGGCGACCAGGGTCGTGACTGACGGCCCGAACCGTCGACGCCACAACGAGGAGGCAGCGTGAAGAAGTTCGTCAACGACCCCGCGAACGTGCTGGCAGAGGCCCTGCGCGGCATCGAGGCAGCGCACCCGGATCTGCGGGTGGATGCCGAGAACCGGGTCATCCTGCGGGCCGAACCGACCCGCGCCGGCAAGGTCGCCCTCGTCTCGGGCGGAGGCTCGGGCCACGAGCCGATGCACGGCGGATTCGTCGGGCGCGGCATGCTCGACGCCGCCGCCGCCGGAGAGGTGTTCACCTCCCCCACTCCCGACCAGGTTCTCGCGGCGACGCAGGCCGTCGACTCGGGCGCTGGTGTGCTCCACATCGTGAAGAACTACACCGGCGACGTGCTCAACTTCGAGATGGCGGCCGAGCTCGCCGCCGGCGAGGGCGTGCAGGTCGAATCCGTCGTCGTGGCCGACGACGTCGCGGTCACCGACTCCACCTGGACCGCGGGTCGCCGCGGCACCGGCACCACCGTCATCCTCGAGAAGGTCGTGGGGGCCCTCGCCGAAGAGGGTGCCGACCTCGCCGCCGTCGCCGCCCTCGCGCGCCGCGTGTCGGAGGCCGGTCGGTCGATGGGCGTCGCGCTCACGAGCTGCACGGTCCCCGCCGCGGGGCGGCCCACCTTCGAACTGCCCGACGACGAGATGGAGGTCGGTGTCGGCATCCACGGCGAGCCCGGCCGTTCGCGCGTGAAACTGGCATCCGCTCACGAGATCGCGAAGCTCATGGTCGATCCGATCGTGCACGACTTCGGCGAGGCCGTGGGCCCGGCGATCGTTCTGCTGTCGGGTCTGGGCGGCACCCCGCTCATCGAGCAGTACCTGCTCTACGGCGAGATCGCCCCGCTGCTGGCCGAGGCGGGCGTCGACGTGCAGCGCGTGCTCATCGGCGACTAAATCACGAGCCTCGACATGGCGGGCGCCTCGCTCACCGTCGTGAAGGCCGACGACGAGATGATCCGCCTGTGGGACGCCCCGGTCGTCACCCCGGGCCTGCGGTGGGGCGCATGAGCGACGCCGTCTCGACCGACGACCTCGTCGCGTGGATCCGCGCGTTCCGCGACGCCGTGCACGAGCACAAAGACGAGCTGACGCGCCTCGACTCCGAGATCGGCGACGCCGACCACGGCTCGAACATGGCGCGCGGCCTCGACGCGGTCGTCGCCAAGCTCGACCCCGTGCCGGCGAATGCCGCCGACCTGTTCAAGACGGTCGGGATGACGCTCGTCTCGTCGGTGGGCGGGGCGAGCGGGCCCCTGTACGGCACGCTCTTCCTGCGCATGGGCCCGCCCCTCGCGGGTGACGGAGAGGCGGATGCCGCATCGCTCGGCGCCGCACTGCGCGCGGGCGTCGAGGGCGTCGTCGCCCGCGGCAAGGCCGAGCTCGGCGACAAGACCATGATCGAGGCCCTCTCGCCCGCGCTCGACGCGTGGGACGCCGCCGCCGCCGACGGACCGGTCGCCGCCGCGCGCGCCGCCGCCGACGCCGCAGCGCGCGGGCGCGACGCCACCGAACCGCTCGTGGCGCGCAAGGGCCGCGCGAGCTACCTCGGCGAGCGCAGCGCCGGACACATCGACCCGGGCGCGACCTCGGCGACCCTGCTGCTCGAGGCATTGCGCGACACGCTGGCGGGCGCGGAGTGATCGGCATCGTCGCGGTGTCGCACTCGCGCGCGCTCGCGGAGGCCGCGGTGCACCTGGCCCTGCAGATGGGCGGAGACCAACCGCCCGCGGTGCGCGTGGCCGCGGGCGGCCCCGACGACGATCTGGGCACGGATGCCGTGGCGATCGCCGCGGCCATCGACGAGGCCGACTCCGGAGACGGGGTGCTCGTCCTGATGGACCTCGGCTCGGCGATCCTCAGCGCCGAGACGGCGGTGGAGTTCGTCGCGGCCCCGGAGCGGGTTCGGCTGAGTCCCGCGCCGTTCGTGGAGGGCCTCGTCGCCGCCGTGGTCACGGCCGCGGGTGGGGCCGATCTCGCCGCGGTGGCGGCGGAGTGCGCCACCGCGGGCGAGGCGAAGCGCCGTCAGCTCGGCGACGAGGCGTCGACGGTTCCGGCTGCCGCGCCCCCGGCATCCGCCGATGACACCGCCGGCGACTCGCTGTCGTTCGAGGCGGTCGTGTCGAACCCCTCGGGGCTGCACGCCCGGCCGGCCGCGACGTTCGTCAAAGCCGCGTCGCGCTTCGGCGCCGAAGTGCGCATCGCCGACCTCGACACGGGGAGCGCCGAGGTGTCGGGGCACAGCCTGCTCGCGCTCATGGCCCTCGGTGTGCGTCAGGGCTCGCGCGTGCGCGTCAGCGCCTCCGGGCCGCAGGCGCGGCAGGCGCTCGACGAGCTGCGGGCGCTGATCGACGACGGCTTCGGCGAGCGCTGATCAACGCGCCGCCCCGCCCGCGGCTCAGCGGGTGACGGCGAGGAGGCGGCGCGCGAGGGACTCCTCGACGACGAGCTCGGTGATCAGTCCCGCGGCGAGGGCCCCGCGCAGTCCGTCGAGCTTCGACAGGCTCGACACGACGCAGAAGCGTCGCGGGATGCGCCGCACCGTGTCGAGGTCGGGTCCGCTGGACCGCGCGTTCAACTCGGGGATGTCGCTTGACCCGTCGGCCCGGTAGAACACCGTCGCGCAGTCGCCGACCACGCCCTCGCGCTCGATGACCGCGCGGTCGCGCTCGTCGAAGTAGTCGCCGCTGTACACGTGCGAGGGGACGTCGGCGTGGGGCGAGCCGAGTCCGAACACGAACAGACCGACGCGCTGCTGGATCTCCAGCACCGAGCGCACCGACCGTTCGCGCCACATGGCTTGCTTCGTGCGGGGATCGTCGAACAGGGCCGGCACCGGGAATTGGTGCACCGACGACGACCACGCCGCACCGAACTTCGACAGGATCTCGCCCGCGTAGGGGATGCCGGAGGTGCGCACGTTGGCGGCGCCGTTCATCTGCACGATGTGCGTGTCGTGCACGTCTTTCTGCGGCACGTGGCGCGCCATCGCCGACAGGGTGGAGCCCCACGCGACGCCGACCGTCATCGACGACTCCACCCGCTCGGCGAGGATCCGGGCGGCCGTCAGGGCCGTGCGCTCCAGGCGCTCCGCCTCAGAGGTGCGCGCGGGCGTGGGCACGATGTGCGCCGTGATGCCGAACCGGTCGGCGATGCGCTGAGCCATCTGACCGCGGGCGTCGTCGGGCGGGCTGATGGAGATGGTCACCAGTCCCACGTCGCGCGCGTGCTGGAGCAAGCGCGACACCGATGAACGCGACACCCGCATCTCGTGCGCGATGGCGTCCATCGTGAGGTCTTGCATGTAGTAGAGCTGCGCCGCGCGCAGCGCGTCGCGGGAGCGCTCTTCGGCCTGTGTGGTCATGGTCTTCTCACCCGCATGAACACCATTGTGCACGTTTGTTCAAGGGGCTTGCAACAACGTGCAGACAAGCGCAATCTGGTCCGCGTACCAACTACGAAAGGTCGCAGTCGACATGTCGTCCCCTACTTCTTCGCTCCGCGCCGACGTCCAGGCGCTCCGTGACGCCGAAGACCTCGACGTTCTGATCATCGGTGGGGGCATCAACGGCCTCGCCACCCTCCGCGACCTTGCGCTCCAGGGCGTCAGCGTCGCCCTCGTGGAGCGCGGCGACTTCGTGTCGGGCGCCTCCTCGGCCTCCAGCCACATGGTGCACGGCGGCATCCGCTACCTCGAGAACGGCGAGTTCCGTCTCGTGAAAGAGGCGGTCACCGAGCGCAACGACCTGCTCAAGACGGCCCCGCACTACGTCAAGCCGCTCGAGACGACCATCCCGATCTACAAGACGTTCTCGGGAATCCTTTCGGCGCCCTTCCGCCTGCTCGTCACGCACGGCCGCGGCAAGCCCAACGAGCGCGGCGCCCTGCTGATCAAGGTCGGCCTCATCATGTACGACACCTTCTCGCGCGACGGTGGCTCGGTTCCCCGCCACACGTTCCTCGGCAAGAAGAAGTCGCTGCAGGCCCTCCCGCAGCTCAACCACGACCTGCGCTACACCGCGACCTACTTCGACGCCTCGATGCACGACCCCGAGCGCATCGCCCTCGACGTGCTGCGCGACGGCATCGAGGCCGGTGGCGGCCGTACCCAGGCCGTCAACTACGTCTCGGCCGTCGGCGCCGACGCCAACGGCGTCCGGGTGCGCGACGAGGTCTCCGGCGAGGAGTTCAGCGTCAAGGCGAAGGTCGTGCTCAACACGGCCGGTCCGTGGACCGACCTCGCCAACTCCGCCATGGGCCTCGACACGAAGTTCATGGGCGGCACCAAGGGCTCGCACATCGTGCTCGACAACCCCGAGCTCCTGGCCGCCACCGGCGGACGCGAGATCTTCTTCGAGCACTCCGACGGCCGCATCGTGCTGATCTACCCGCTCAAAGACCGCGTCCTCGTCGGCACCACCGACATCGACGCCGACCCCTCGAAGCCCGTGGTGTGCACCGACGACGAGATCGAGTACTTCTTCGACCTCATCGGCCACGTCTTCCCGAAGGTGGGTGTCGACCGCTCGCAGATCGTCTACACGTTCAGCGGCATCCGCCCGCTCCCCCGCCACGACGACACCGCGCCCGGCTTCGTCTCGCGCGACTACCGCATCGTCGAGGACGAGATCGCGGGTGTCCCCGCGATGAGCCTGGTCGGCGGCAAGTGGACCACATTCCGCGCCCTCGCCGAGCACCTCAGCATGAAGACGCTGCAGAAGCTGCGTCGCCCGCACCGCGTGAGCACCCAGGGTCTCGCGATCGGTGGCGGCGCCGGCTTCCCCGCCACGCCCGAGCAGCGTCGCCGCTGGGTGTCCGCCCGCACGAATGCGCACTCCGGCGAGATCGTCGAGGCCATGCTCGAGCGCTACGGCACGCGCGCCGACGCGATCCTCGCCGCCCTCCCCACGGAGCCGACGCCCGTCCCCGACGCGCCCGGCTACTACCGCGAGGAGCTCGCGTGGATCGCCGCGAACGAGCAGGTCGTGCACCTGATCGACGTGCTGCTGCGCCGTACGCACCTCGCCTTCGTCGGCGGCATGACCGAGCGGACCCTCCGCGAGGTCGCCGAGGCCGTCGCCGAGCCGCTCGGATGGGACTCCGCCCGCGTCGATGACGAGGTCGCCCGTTCGACGGAGATCCTGCGCTCCGCGCACCGCGTGGATCTGGCACAGGCCGGGGTCGCTCGAATCTGAGAGAACGTGCGGGCGCGCCGACTATTGCGCGCCCGCGCGTGACCCATAGGTTCGGATCACCGAGCCGCATCACGCTCGAGCCGATGGAGGCCGAGCAGTAGGAGAAAGGTCGATGACGACATGCAAGATGTGAACCTGGGGCTGTACTTCCTCTCGGAGGTGGTCGGAACCGCGATGCTCATCCTCTTGGGCTGTGGTGTGGTGGCCAACGTGGCCCTCGCCAAGACCAAGGGCAACGGCGGCGGAACCTTGATGGTCAACTGGGGCTGGGGCCTGGCGGTGTTCGCCGGTGTCATCGTCTCCGCGTACTCCGGAGCACAGCTGAACCCCGCCGTGTCGATCGGTCTGCTTGTGGCCGGCAAGATCGGCATCGCGCAGTTCTTCGTGGCCGTGGCCGCGCAGATGGTCGGTGCCATCATCGGTGCCGTGCTCGCCTGGGCCTCGTACAAGCAGCACTTCGACGACGAGCCCGACCCCGCCGCCAAGCTGGGCGTGTTCTCCACCGGCCCCGCGATCCGTTCGTACGGCTTCAACTTCCTCACCGAGGTCATCGCCACGTTCGTGCTGGTCTTCGTGATCTTCGGCTTCGGCGACTACGGCGTGGCCTCCATCGGCGTCCCGGGCGGCATCGGCGGCCTCGCGGCCGTGCCCGTCGCCCTGCTCGTGGTCGGTATCGGTGCGAGCCTCGGTGGCCCCACCGGTTACGCGATCAACCCGGCCCGTGACCTCGGCCCGCGCATCGCCCACGCCATCCTCCCGATCAAGGGCAAGGGCTCCAGCGACTGGGGCTACGCCTGGGTGCCGGTCGCCGGTCCTCTGGTCGGTGGTCTGCTCGCGGGTCTGCTGGCCCCCGTGCTGCTCGGCCTCGGCAAGTAACACCTCCGCGGGGGCGTCACCCGGCGCCCCCGCCTCCCTTCTCCACCTCTTCACCTCTCACTGATTCAGACAAAGGAGTCCATCCATGGCTGACTACGTCCTCGCCATCGACCAGGGCACGACCTCGACGCGCGCGATGATCTTCGACAAGTCCGGGAGCGTCGTCTCCGTCGGGCAGAAGGAGCACGAGCAGATCTTCCCGCGCGCGGGATGGGTCGAGCACGACCCCGCCGAGATCTGGCGCAACACCCAGGAGGTGATCGGCCTGGCCCTCAGCCGCGCCGACATCACCCGCCACGACATCGCCGCGGTCGGCATCACCAACCAGCGCGAGACCGCGGTGGTCTGGGACAAGAACACCGGCAAGCCCGCGTACAACGCCATCGTCTGGCAGGACACGCGTACGCAGTCGATCGTCGACCGTCTCGCCGACGGCGACCCCGAGCGCTACAAGAGCATCGTCGGCCTGCCGCTGGCGACCTACTTCTCGGGCACCAAGATCGTGTGGATCCTCGAGAACGTCGACGGGGCCCGTGAGAAGGCCGAGGCCGGCGACCTCATCTTCGGCACCACCGACTCCTGGGTGCTCTGGAACCTCACCGGCGGCATCGACGGCGGCGTGCACGCGACCGACGTCACCAATGCCAGCCGCACGCTGTTCATGGACCTCGAGACCCTCGAGTGGCGCGACGACATCCTCTCCGACTTCGGTGTTCCGCGCTCGATGATGCCCGAGATCCGCTCCTCCTCCGAGGTGTACGGCACGGTCGAGTCGTCGTCGCTGCTGCGCGAGACGCCGATCGCCGGCATCCTGGGCGACCAGCAGGCCGCGACCTTCGGCCAGGCCGCCTTCGATCCGGGCGAGAGCAAGAACACCTACGGCACGGGCAACTTCCTCATCTTCCAGACGGGCGAAGAGATCGTCCACTCGAAGAACGGTCTGCTCACCACCCTCGGCTACAAGCTCGGCGACCAGCCCGCCCGGTACGCGCTCGAGGGCTCGATCGCCGTGACCGGTTCGCTGATCCAGTGGCTGCGCGACCAGCTCGGCATCATCTCCTCGGCCCCCGAGGTCGAGGCGCTGGCCAGCTCGGTCGACGACAACGGCGGCGTGTACTTCGTGCCGGCGTTCTCGGGCCTGTTCGCCCCGTACTGGCGTCCCGACGCCCGCGGCGCGATCGTCGGCATGACCCGCTACGTCAACAAGGGCCACATCGCGCGCGCTGCGCTCGAGGCGACGGCCTTCCAGACGCGCGAGGTGCTCGACGCCGTCAACGCCGACTCCGGTGTCGACCTGGCCGAGCTCAAGGTCGACGGCGGCATGACCGCCAACGACGCGCTGATGCAGTTCCAGGCTGACATCCTGGGCGTGCCGGTCGTGCGTCCGGTCGTCGCAGAGACCACCGCCCTGGGCGCCGCATACGCCGCAGGCCTCGCGGTCGGCTTCTGGGACAACCTCGACGACCTGCGTGCCAACTGGCAGGAAGACAAGCGCTGGGAGCCGAACATGGACGGCGGCGAGCGCGACCGCGAGCTGCGCCTGTGGAAGAAGGCCGTCACCAAGTCGATGGACTGGGTCGACGACGACGTGCAGTAAGCACCCCCGAACGAGACGGAACCCCGTCGGCATCGCGCCGGCGGGGTTCCGTCTTTTCTCGTGGGGGGCTGAGCCCGCCGAAGAGCCGAATGCAGCAGGAGGTCCCTGAGCCCGCAGAAGGTCCCCGAGCCCGTCGAAGGGCCGCCCGCCGCGCCGTCAGCGCTGCGGCTTGGGGAACGCCGCACGCACGGGGTCGGACTGCAGGTAGTCCGAGACGCCGATGAGCAGGATCGCGAAGAGGATCTGCTCGGTCACGACCCAGAAGGGGTACAGCCCCGGGATCGCCGCGAGCACGAGAGCCACGATCGGGAAGATGCGACTGAACAGCTGCAGGCGCCGGAACGCCCAGTACCACCCGGCACGGGCGCGCCAGAGGAAGTAGAACAGCGTCGTCGTGATCGCGAGTACCACCAGGCACCGCATCCACACCGCGAAGCCGACGTCGTCGCCGTTCAGCGTCATCACCAGCGCGATGACGACCGTGGCCACGCCGAGCACGAATCCGGCGGCCAGCAGCAGCGTGATGGCCCGGAAGGCACGGCGCACCTTCGGATCGTCCGAGACGTCGACGCGGTGATCGGCCTGCCGTCCGCCGGCCAGGCGGTCGAGTCGGCGCAGGGTCGGTTCGAGCTGCATCCGCTCACTCTACGATCAGCCGACGGTGACCTCGGGCTCGTGGTGCACCGGGAAGTTGACGGAGTTGGCGATGAAGCACCACTCCCGCGCCTGTTCGTGCGCGGCGAGAGCCGCCTCGACCATCGACTCGTCGGCGACGCGCACGCGCGGGCGCAGCGTCACCTCGGCGAACGCTCCCCCGCTGTTGCCGTCCTCCTGCAGGGTCCCCGAGGCGTCGTCCTCGTACCCGGTCACGACGACCCCCGTGGTGACGCACGCGTGCAGGTACGACAGCAGGTGGCATTCGCTGAGGGCGGCGAGCAGCAGCTCCTCGGGATTCCACTTGGCGGGATCGCCGCGGAAGGGCTTGTCGGCGGATGCCGCGATGGCGGGCTTGCCGTCGACCTCGAGGGTCACGGCGCGGTCGTACTCGCGGTACCCGCTCGTGCCGGTGCCCCGGTCGCCGGTCCAGGTCGAGCGCAGGCGGTAGTGGTGCTCTCCGTTCATGCCTCCAGTCTGCCCCTCTCCGTCGCGTGCGTCGCCGAAGTCCGTCGCTTCGAGGGGACCGGAGACGACGGATCCCGGCGACGCGCACCGGCGTCCACCCGGGGGCGGAGCGACCCTGCGCGATACGATGAAGGGATGCCCGCCACGCCCCCCGCCTCCGTCGAACTCGCCGTCGTCGATCGCAACGGATTCGTCGAATCACGCCACTTCGGCGTCGCCGTCGTGCTCGCTCCCGACGGCACCGAGAAGATCACCCTCGGCGACGCGTCGGCGCCGTTCCTCCCGCGATCGAGCATGAAGCCCCTGCAGGCGCTGGCGTGCCTGTCGGCCGGAGCCGATCTCGCCGACGAGCGGCTCGCGATCTCGATGGCGAGCCACTGCGGCACCGACCGCCACGCCCAGCTCGCCCGCGACATCCTGCAGTCGGCCGGTCTCACCGAAGACGACCTCGGCTGCCCCGCGGCGTGGCCCACCGACACCGCCTCGCGCGACGAGCTCGTGCGCGATCACGGGGCCCCCTCCCCCCTGCGCATGAACTGCTCGGGAAAGCACGCCGCGATGCTGCTCACGTGCGTCGCCAACGGCTGGTCGACGACCGACTACCTCGACCCGCAGCACCCGCTGCAGGTGCACATCCGCGAGGTGCTCGAGCGTCTCGTGGGCGAGCGCATGACGACCACCGCGATCGACGGCTGCGGCGCCCCCGTCTACGCGATGAGCATGGTCGGCCTCGCCCGGGCGATCCAGCGCATCGCGACCTCGTCGGAGCGCTCGCCTTTCGCCCTGCACCGCAGCGCCGGCACGCTCGTGCGCGCGGTCAAGGAGCACCCGTGGACCATCGACGGTCCGGGCCGCCCCGACACGATCGTCATCGAGCGCCTCGGGGTGTTCTCGAAGATGGGCGCAGAAGGCGTACAGGTCATGACCGCACCCGACGGCACGACCGTCGCGCTGAAGATGTTCGACGGCTCCAACCGCGCCGCGCACGCCGTGGCACTCCGCCTCCTCGAGCGCGCCGGCTCCCTCGCCCCCGAAGCGGTCTCCGACACCCTCGCGCTGCTGCCCCTGACGGTGTCGGGCGGCGGAGGCGTGGTCGGCTCGATCCGCGCCGTCGTCTGAGCCCAGCCGCACCGCGCTTCGCGGCACGACCGCGAGCACGCGCACGGCCGCCGCACGGCATCCGCCCGCCCTCTCGGGGAGCGGATGCCGTGACGGCTCAGATTCCGCCGTCGACCGACCGCGGGTAGGCGATCGGCTCGTCGGGCACGAGCACCTCGGTCTCGCGGTTGAGGCTCTCGCCGCGGAAGAAGGGCTTCGACCCGGGGAACGCGAACCACACGAGCATGAGCACCACGCCGATCGCGAGGGCACCGATGCCCACGACGAAGGTGCCGCCGATACCCAGCAGCACGGTGTTGCCGTACTCGGGGTCGTACATGTCGATCGCCGACTGGACGAACGCGTAGGTCAGCATGAGCGCACCCAGCAGCGGCAGGATGCCACGGTAGAACAGGCTCTTCGCCGACGAGAACAGCTCGCGGCGGTAGTACCAGACGCACGCGTACCCGGTCATGGCGTAGTAGAACGCGATCGCCAGCCCCAACGACAGGATCGAGTCCTGCAGGATGTTGTCGCTGATGAGCGTCATGCCGATGTAGTACAGGCTCGCCACGATGCCCATGACGAGCGTCGAGAACGACGGCGTCTTGTACTGCGGGTGCACCGTCTTGAACCGCTCGGGCAGCGCCTTGTATGCCGCCATCGCGAGGGTGCCGCGCGCGGTGGGGAGGATCGTGGTCTGCGTCGACGAGACGGCCGAGATGAGCACGGCGACGATCAGCAGCCAGCCGAACGGGCCGAAGAGGCCGTCTTTGAGGGCGAGGAAGACGTCGTCGGCGTTGTCGGGGTTGGCCAGGCCCGCCCCGTCCTCGCCGACCCCGGCGTACATCATGGCGGCGACGGTGACGGTGACGTAGGTGCCGAGCAGGATGACCGTCGTCAGGAGAGCTGCGCGACCGGGGATGCGCTTGGGGTCTTTGGTCTCTTCGTTCAACGCCAGGCACGTGTCCCAGCCCCAGTAGATGAACAGCGCGAGCAGCACGGCCTCGGTGAAGCCGCTCCAGTCGGTGAACCCGAGCGGGTTGAACCAGGCGAGGTCGAAGGGCGTGGGGTTCGGAGCCGTGCCGTCGAAGAACTTCCACAGCGCCAGCACCACGAACAGGGCGAGCACGATGTACTGCACCGCGAGCAGCACGTTCTGCAGCTTCTCGCCGATCTCGACGCCGCGGTAGCTGACGTAGGTCATCGCCGCGATGAAAGCGACCCCGGTGGCGGTCACCAGCGGCACGTTCTCGGCGAGAGAGCCGTCGCCGATCAGCGACCACAGGTAGATGCCGGCGATCTGCGAGAGGTTGGCGAGCACGACCATGCCCGCCACGGCGACACCCCACCCGCCCATCCAGCCGACCCACGGACCGAACGCCTTGGTCCCCCACGTGAACGTGGTGCCGCAGTCGGGGATCTCGTTGTTCAGCTCGCGATAGGCAAAGGCGATGAACAGCATCGGCACGAACGCGACGACGAAGGCGATCGGCGCTTGAGCGCCCACGGCCAACACGACGAATCCGAGGGTGGCAACGAGCGAGTAGACGGGGGCGGTGGATGCCAGACCGATCACGGTCGAGCCCCACAGGCCCAGGGTGCCGGTGGCCAGGCCTTTGCCGGCCGTCCGTTCGGGTGCGGAGGTCATATGCCGAACGTAGAATCCGCGGCCAGCCGCGGTCAAGAGCGGATTCTCAGGAAGAGCGGCGCGCGACGTCGAGCACGACGATGGTGATGTTGTCGCGGCCGCCGTTCTCGAGCGCTGCGGCCATCATCGCTTCGACGGCCGCGGCGGGGTCGGCGTTGTTGTCGAGGAAGTGGCGGATGCCGAAGTCGGTGAGCTCTTTGGTCAGCCCGTCGGAGCAGATGACGAAGCGATCGCCGTCGAGCACGTCGAGACGGAGATAGTCGGGCTTGACGCTGTCGCTCGGACCCACCGCGCGCGTGATGACGTTGCCGTACGGGTGGTTCTCGGCCTCTTCGGGGCTGAGACGCCCGGCGGCGATCAGCTCTTGCACGACGGAGTGGTCCGTCGTGACCTGCACGATCTCGCCGTCGCGCAGCAGGTACACCCGGGAGTCGCCGATGTTCAGCGTGACCCAGTGCGGCTCTTCGGTGTGCGTCTCGAGATAGAGACCGGTGAGCGTCGTGCCGGTGCCCTCGTCGGTGGTCTCGGGGTGGGCGACGATGTCTTTGACGGCGCGCGAGAGGGCCTTCTCGATGTTCTTCGTCGAGACGCTCTGGTTGTCGACGACGGCGCGGAGGCGGTCGACCGTGCTGGCGCTGGCGATCTCGCCGCCGAGATGCCCGCCCATGCCGTCGGCGACGACGAACAGGGGGTACTCCGCGAGGACCGCGTCTTGGTTGACTTCGCGGCGACGGCCGGTGTCGGTGCTGGCCGCCCACGACAGGTCGAGCGTGGCGCCGTCGAGAGAGACGGTACGCGTGTGGGTGGTCACCTCGGGCACGAACGATCCTCCGGTTGGCCGACAGCTTCGCCGGCGGAAACGCACGGCCCTGTCATCTTAGTCGACGAGGGCACGCGAACCGCGGATACGCCGGCGCGTGGCATGACGGATGCGGCATCCACCGTCGACGTTCAGCCTGCCGCGGGGTCGGCGGGCAGGGGCAGGATCTCCTCGAGCTCGGCGATGTCGGCCGTGCTCGGTGTCCACGCGGTCGCCGCGGCGGCGTTCGCGCGGACCTGTTCGGGGCTCGTCGCGCCCGCGATGACGCTCGAGACGACCGGGTGCGCGAGGAACCATCCGAACGTGGCCTCGAGCATGTGGATCTCGCGCGCGTCGCAGAACGCCTGGTACCGCTCGAGCGCGTCCCACGGGGCGTCGCGCCACAGGTGCGGGCGCTGGCGCATGATGCGGCTGCCCTCGGGTCCACCCTCGCGCGTGAACTTGCCGGTCAGCAGACCGTTGTGCAGGGGGAAGAAGGGGAAGAACCCGAGCCCCCACCGCGCGGCGGCCGGGAGCACCTCGCGCTCCGCCGCGCGCGCCAGCAGGCTGTACTGGTTCTGCGCCGAGATGA
Source organism: Microbacterium sp. P26 (assembly GCF_023712585.1). Taxonomy (NCBI): domain Bacteria; kingdom Bacillati; phylum Actinomycetota; class Actinomycetes; order Micrococcales; family Microbacteriaceae; genus Microbacterium; species Microbacterium sp. P26. Next base: position 338,270 of record NZ_JAMAXZ010000001.1, read on the forward strand.
AGCGCACTCCGGATGCCGCGTACTCGGCCTCGGCGATCTGCCACCCCGCGAAGTTGGAGTGGCCGACGTAGCGCACCTTCCCCTCGCGGACGAGATCCGCCAGAGCGTCGAGCGTCTCGTCGACGGGCGTGGAGGGATCGGGCGTGTGCAGCTGGTACAGGTCGATCCGGTCGGTGCGCAGCCGCCGCAGGGAGTCTTCCACCGCGCGACGGATGTGCGTGCGCGAGCCCTTCGCGCCGCCGAGGACGGGCGGGGCGAAATCGGCGTGCCCGAACTTCGTCGCGAGGATGACCTCGTCACGGCGACCCTCGAGCGCCTCCCCCATCAATGTCTCGGACAGGCCGAACTCGCGGCCGTACATGTCGGCCGTGTCGAGGAAGGTGACTCCCGCGTCGATCGCCGCGTCGAGCACCGCGCGCGTTCCCTCAAGCGTTTCGGTGGCGGTTCCCGCTCGTCCGAAGTTGTTGCACCCGAGTCCGATCGCCGAGACGCGGAGTCCGGAGCGGCCGACGGGACGGAGGGGCAGGTCTGCGGGGGTCATCCCTCCACGCTAGCGGCGGGAACGGCGAAGGGCTCCCCGCGAGTGCGAGGAGCCCTGCGTGAACCAGGCCGGTGGGTCAGACCGCGGGTCCGGCCGGCGGGGGCGGGGGCGTGGTGCCCGTCGCCGGCGGCGGCGGAGTCGTGCCGGTGGCCGGCGGGTTGTACGACTGCGGCGCCGGGGGCGGGGGCGTGCTGCCGTAGCCGGGAGCGCCGTAGCCGGAGCCGCCGACGCCCGGGCCGCCGTTGCCGGAGACCTGCTGGTTCGGCTGCACAGGGATCCCGTTCCACACCGTCTTGTCGGCGAGGAAGGAGTTGGCCCAGGGGGCGGGACGAATGGCGGGGTTCCACGGGTTGTTGCCGAACGCGAGGATCGCAAGGAAGATCCACTGCCCGAGGGGGCCGAGGATGAACAGCAGCAGGATGGGCCACTCACGACCGAACTTCGCGTTGACGCGGTACGACACCATGATCAGCGCGACGACGATCGCGATGCCGGCCAGGAAGTTCAGGATCGGAATCGCCGCCGCCACGACCAGGGCCAGGATGACCCACGGCGAGAGGTCACCCAGCTTGGCGAAGACCATGTAGTTGTAGATCGGGACCCAGGCGCGCCACTTGCCCTGGACGCCGGCCTTGTCGAAGATGCGCATCAGAAGGAAAGCACTGATGACGTACCCGGCGATGGAGAACAAGAAGATGAACAGGTAGACGATGCCGAGCAGAGCGGCTTCGGCTCCACTCGTCGTCCCGTAATCGCTGTAGGCGAGATAAGAAGTGTTCACGAGGTTCCTCTCGTACGGAGTCGTGCGCGTCGCGCGGCACCGGCGGGGCCCTCCCGCGACTCACATGGTAGCGAAGCTGTGACTTTCCTGACAGGGGTCGGAGGATGTCATACAATCAGCGCGATCTCGCCGGCATCCGCGTCCTGCAGCGCCCACCCTGCTGCTCGAGCCCACTCCCGGAAATCCCCCAGGCTCTCGATCCGGGGCCGCGTCAGTGCCAGGGACCGCACGAGGTCGCCCTTCGCGTGCTTGTTGAAGTGGTTGAGCGCTCGCACGGCGCCCCCCTCGCCGGGGGTGACCACGCGCACGTACACCGAGGGGACCTCGGTCGGCACCGGCCCGAGGGCGGCATAGGCCTCCGACCGCAGGTCGAGCACGAAGCCGAGCCGCAGCGCTGCGAGGGCATCGCTCACCGCGCCCGCCCACACGCGTCGCAGCGGGGGAAGCCCCGGAATCGACGTTCCCGCGGCCAGTCGATAGGCCGGGATCCCGTCGAGCGCGCCCACCGGTCCGAAGGGCGCCGAGTGGATCATGATGTGCTCCCCCAGCCACGCGCGGGCGTCGGCATCGAGGCCGGCGGCATCCAGGGCATCGAAAAGAACGCCCGTGTACCGATCGATCGCCGGCATGGTCGCGGCGGTCCGCAGCGCCGCATTGTCGACGATCTCGTGCCGACGCTTCTCGCTCAGCTTCAGCACCCGCGCGGCGAGGTCCTCGTCGGCCGCCAGGGCCACGAGCGCGTCGACCACCGTGTCGCGGGGGCCGCGCAACGTCGGCAGAGCCAGACCCTCGAGGTCGAGCGCCGGGCCCTCACCGCCGGGGCGCTTCGTCTCGGACGGGGGAAGCAGGACGAGCATGGGTACTCCGGAGAAGCAGCGACGCGCGCCGCCCGGAGAACCGGGCGACGCGCGTCAGCGATGAAGCGGCGTCAGGAGACGAGAGCGGCGTTTCCGGCGACGATGGTGAGTTCGTCGTCGGCCATCGACAGGAAGCCGTCCTCGGCGTTGGCCAGGATCTTCGTGCCGTCGGTGCGGGTGATGCGCACCTCGCCCTGGGCGAGGATCGCCAGCACCGGCTCATGCCCCTGCATGAAGCCGATCTCACCCTCGACGGTCTTGGCGACGACCAGCGTCGCCTCCCCCGTCCACACCTCGGCGTCTGCCGACACCAGGCTCACGCGCAACGACATGTCAGCCGTTCTCCTTCTGGATCTGCGCCCACTTGGCCTCGACGTCGTTGATGCCGCCGACGTTGAAGAACGCCTGCTCGGCGACGTGGTCGAAGTCACCCTTGACGATCGCGTCGAACGACTCGATGGTCTCCTTGATCGGGACGGTGGAGCCCTCGACGCCGGTGAACTTCTTGGCCATGTACGTGTTCTGCGAGAGGAACTGCTGGATGCGACGGGCGCGCGACACGACGATCTTGTCCTCTTCCGAGAGCTCGTCGACACCGAGGATCGCGATGATCTCCTGCAGTTCCTTGTTCTTCTGAAGGATCTGCTTCACGTCGGTGGCGACGCGGTAGTGGTCGGCACCGATGTAACGCGGGTCGAGGATGCGGCTCGTCGAGGTCAGCGGGTCGATGGCCGGGTACAGACCCTTCGACGCGATCTCACGCGACAGCTCGGTGGTGGCGTCGAGGTGCGCGAACGTCGTCGCGGGGGCCGGGTCGGTGTAGTCGTCGGCGGGCACGTAGATCGCCTGCAGCGAAGTGATCGAGTGGCCACGCGTCGAGGTGATGCGCTCCTGGAGCACACCCATCTCGTCGGCGAGGTTCGGCTGGTACCCCACGGCGGAGGGCATGCGGCCCAGGAGCGTCGAGACCTCGGAACCGGCCTGCGTGAAGCGGAAGATGTTGTCGATGAACAACAGCACGTCCTGCTTCTGCACGTCGCGGAAGTACTCCGCCATCGTCAGGGCCGAGAGGGCCACGCGCAGACGCGTTCCCGGCGGCTCGTCCATCTGGCCGAACACGAGGGCCGTCTTGTCGAAGACACCCGCCTCTTCCATTTCGCCGATGAGGTCGTTGCCCTCACGGGTGCGCTCGCCGACACCGGCGAACACCGACACACCACCGTGGTCCTGCGCGACGCGCTGGATCATCTCCTGGATGAGGACGGTCTTGCCGACACCGGCGCCACCGAACAGACCGATCTTTCCTCCCTGCACGTAGGGGGTCAGGAGGTCGATCGACTTGATGCCGGTCTCGAACATCTCGGTCTTCGACTCGAGCTGGTCGAAGCTCGGTGCCTTGCGGTGGATGCCCCAGCGCTCGGTGACCTCGATCGTCTCGCCGGGGGCGCCGTTGAGCACCTCGCCGGTCACGTCGAAGACCTTGCCCTTGGTGACGTCACCGACGGGCACCGAGATGGGGCCGCGGGTGTCACGCACTTCCTGACCGCGGACCATGCCGTCGGTGGGCTTGAGCGAAATGGCGCGGACGAGGTCGTCACCGAGGTGCTGGGCGACCTCGAGGGTGATCTCGGTCGACTGGTCACCGATGGTGATGGTGGTCTTCAGCGCGTTGTAGATCTCGGGGATCGCGTCATGCGGGAACTCGATGTCGACGACCGGGCCGGTGACGCGCGCGACGCGTCCGACGACGGCCGCGTCGGTCTTCTCGGCGGTGAGGCTCATGGCTTCTTCTCTCCTTGGGAACTTACTTGCCGGATGCCAGGGCATCGGCGCCGCCGACGATCTCGGCGATCTGCTGCGTGATCTCCGCCTGACGCGCGTTGTTGCGCAGGCGGGTGTAGTCGGTGATGAGCTTGTCGGCGTTGTCGCTGGCCGACTTCATCGCCTTCTGCGTCGCGGCGTGCTTCGCCGCCGACGACTGCAGGAGGGCATTGAAGATACGACTCTGCACGTACACCGGCAGGAGCGCATCGAGCACGGTCTCGGCATCCGGCTCGAACTCGTAGAGCGGGTAGACCTCGGCCTGAGCCGGAGCCTCGTCCGCCTCGAGGACCTCGAGCGGGAGCAGGCGCACCGATTCGGGCGACTGCGTCATCATGCTCACGAAGCGGTTGTACACGAGGTGGATCTCGTCGACACCGTCGTTGTCGCCGCCGGCCCGGTAGGCCTTCAGCACGGCATCCGAGATCGCCTCCGCCGTCGAGAACTGCGGAGTGTCGGTGTCGCCGACCCACTGCTCGATGCTCGGCATGCGACGGAACTGGAAGTACCCGACGGCCTTGCGACCGACCAGGTAGAAGACGACCTCTTTGCCCTGCGACCGCAGCAGCTCGGCCAGCTCGAGAGCCTCACGGAGGATCTGCGAGTTGAACGCGCCGGCGAGGCCGCGGTCGGAGGTGAAGACCACGAGGGCCGAACGGCGGATGTTCTCGCGCTCGGTCGTCAGCGGGTGATCGACCGAGGAGTGCGTGGCCACCGCGGAGACGGCGCTCGTGACGGCTCGCGCGAAGGGAGATGCCGCACGCACACGCGCCATCGCCTTCTGGATGCGCGACGCCGCGATGAGCTCCATCGCCTTCGTGATCTTCTTGGTCGTCTGAGCAGAAGAGATCTTCTGCTTGTAGACCCGCAGTTGTGCGCCCATGATTTACGTCCTCGTGTCGTCGCTACTCAGCGACGGCCCTTGACGATTCGCTCCTGATTGACGTCTTCGGCCTCGGCGGCGTCGACCTTCTCGGCACCGACGACGCTGGCGTCCTGACCCGGCTGGAACTCCTCCGAGAAGGCATCGACGTGCTTCTCGAGCTCGGCGAGCGTGTCGTCACCGAGCACGTTGGTCTCGCGCAGGGTGTCGAGCACGGTCGAGTTGCGACGGAGGTAGTCGAGCAGCTCGCGCTCGAAGCGCAGCACGTCGGAGACCTCGACGGTGTCGAGCTTGCCGTTGGTTCCGGCCCAGATCGACACGACCTGCTCCTCGACCGGGTACGGCGAGTACTGGGGCTGCTTCAGCAGCTCCGTCAGGCGCGCACCACGGGCCAGCTGACGACGCGAAGCCGCGTCGAGGTCGCTCGCGAACATCGCGAAGGCCTCAAGCGAGCGGTACTGCGCGAGCTCGAGCTTCAGGGTTCCGGAGACCTTCTTGATCGACTTGACCTGAGCGTCACCACCCACGCGCGACACCGAGATACCCACGTCGACCGCGGGACGCTGGTTGGCGTTGAAGAGGTCGGACTGCAGGAAGATCTGGCCGTCGGTGATCGAGATCACGTTGGTCGGGATGTACGCCGAGACGTCGTTGGCCTTGGTCTCGATGATGGGCAGACCCGTCATCGAGCCGGCGCCGAGCTCGTCGGACAGCTTCGCGCAACGCTCGAGCAGACGCGAGTGCAGGTAGAAGACGTCGCCGGGGTACGCCTCGCGGCCCGGCGGGCGGCGCAGCAGAAGCGAAACGGCACGGTAGGCCTCGGCCTGCTTCGACAGGTCGTCGAAGATGATCAGCACGTGCTTGCCGCCGTACATCCAGTGCTGGCCGATGGCCGAACCGGTGTAGGGGGCGAGGTACTTGAAGCCGGCGGGGTCGGAGGCGGGGGCCGCGACGATGGTGGTGTACTCCATCGCACCGGCGTCCTCGAGCGCGCCCTTCACCGAAGCGATGGTCGAGCCCTTCTGGCCGATGGCGACGTAGATGCAGCGCACCTGCTTGTCGACGTCGCCCGACTCCCAGTTGGCCTTCTGGTTGATGATCGTGTCGATCGCGATGGCCGTCTTACCGGTCTGGCGGTCGCCGATGATGAGCTGACGCTGGCCGCGGCCGACGGGGATCATGGCGTCGATGGCCTTGATGCCGGTCTGCAGGGGCTCGTGCACGCTCTTGCGCTGCATGACGCCGGGCGCCTGGAGCTCGAGAGCACGACGGCCCTCGATCGCGATCTCGCCGAGACCGTCGATCGGGTTGCCGAGCGGGTCGACGACGCGGCCGAGGAAGCCGTCGCCGACGCCGACCGAGAGCACCTCGCCGGTGCGGGTGACGCTCTGGCCCTCTTCGATGCCGGAGAACTCGCCGAGCACGACGACACCGATCTCGTTCTCGTCGAGGTTCTGGGCGAGGCCCAGCGTGCCGTTCGCGAAGCGGATGAGCTCGTTGGCCATCACGCCCGGGAGGCCCTCGACGTGAGCGATGCCGTCGGCCGCGTCGACGACGGCGCCGACCTCGGTCGCCGCAGCGCCGGTGGGCTCGTAGGCGGTGACGAAGTCCTTCAGCGCGTCACGAATGACGTCGGGGCTGATAGAGAGATCTGCCATTGTCTTCCTTCGTTCGTGGGGCACTGGGCCCCCAGATCAACGCCCACTCGGGCGGAAAGTCTTAGCCTGCGATCCGCTGGCGGAGGTCGGCGAGACGTGCGGACACGCTCGCGTCGATGACGTCGTCGGCGACCTGCACGCGCAGTCCGCCGAGGACCGAGGTGTCGATCACGGTGTTCAGCGTGATCGCCAAACCGTAACGCGCGCTGAGAGCGTTCTGCAGGCGCGTCTGCTGGTCGGCGTTCAGCGGCAGGGCCGTGTAGACGGTCGCGACGATGCGCGAACGCTGATCGGCGACGATGCGCTCGGCGCGGCGCAGCAGGGCGCGCACGCGGCGACCGCGTGCCAGCCCGACCAGCGACGACACGATGAGCTCGGTGCCCGCGCTCGTGCGGCCGCCGAGCAGCTTCGACACCAGTGCGCTCTTCGCCGATGCGTCGCCGAGGCGACCGCCGAGGGCGAGTTCGAGCTCACCGTTCGAGGCGACCGTACGCGAGAACGCGAACAGTTCGGACTCGATGTCGGCCGACTCGGCGACGGAGGTCGCCTGGACGGCGAGCTCCTCGAGGCCTTCGACGAACTCGCCGGCGTTCGACCAGCGCTGCTGCGCGGCGCTGCTGAGCAGCGACACGGTCTGGGGCCGGTACGACGATCCGAAGACCGCCGAGACGAGCCCCGCTCGCGCCGCGGGCGGCACCGACGAGTCGGACAGCGCGCCGCTCAACTGCGCCGAGCCGCTCACGGCACCGACGGCCGCGAACAGTTCGCGCGCGACGTCGAGATCGACGCCCGAGGTGGAGGCCAGGGCCTCCGCGGTCGCGGTCCGCGCCTGAGTGGTCGCGCTGCCCATTACTTGGCCGCCTTCTCGGAAGCCTCGAGCTCGGCGAGGAAGCGGTCGACCACGGCGTTGGCCCGCGCGTCGTCCGTCAGGGTCTCGCCGATGACGTTGCCCGCGAGGTCGACCGCAAGGGTCCCGACCTCGGAGCGCAGCTGGACGAGGGTCGACTGACGCTCGGCCTCGATCTGGGCGTGCGCGGTCGCGGTGATGCGGGCAGCCTCGGCTGCGGCGGTCTCCTTGGCCTCGGCGACGATCTTGCGACCGTCCTGAGTGGCGCCCTCGCGGATCTCACCGGCCTGCTTGCGCGCCTCGGCGAGCTGAGCGGTGTACTCCTCGAGCGCGGCCTCGGCCTGGCGCTGGGCCTCGTCGGCCTTGGCGATGTTGCCCTCGATGGCGGCACTGCGCTCGTCGAGCAGCTTCGCCATGCGGGGCAGAGCGACGCGCCACACCACGACGACGATGATGATGAAGCACACCAGCGACCAGACGATGTCGTACACCGCCGGGATCAGCGGGTTCGGCGCCGCCTCGCCCGCGGGTTCCGCGGCGAGAGTGACAAGAGCGTTCAGCATCCTGTCTCCTTACAGTGAGTCGAGAGCGGCCGGATCAGGTGAAGATGAAGCCGGTCGCGATACCGATGAAGGCGAGCGCCTCGGTGAAGGCGATACCGATGAACATCAGGACCTGCAGGCGGCCCGCGAGCTCGGGCTGACGGGCGACACCCTCGATCGTCTTGCCGACGACGATGCCCACGCCGATGGCGGGGCCGATGGCGGCGAGGCCGTAGCCGATCGTGGCGACGTTACCGGTGACCTGGGCGAGAACCGTAGTTGCGTCCACGGGTTTTTTCCTTTCGTTGGGTGGCTCGGCGTGCGCCGAGCCGCTCAGTGCTCTTCTGCGACCGCGAGCTGGATGTAGACCGCGGTGAGGATCGCGAAGACGTACGCCTGGAGGAAGGCGACGAAGATTTCGAACAGGGTGAAAGCGAGACCGAAGGCGAGGGAGCCGGCGCCGAGCGCGATCCATCCGCCGCTGAGGCCGAACACGAAGAACTGGGTGGCCGAGAAGAACAGCACCAGCATGAGGTGGCCGACGACCATGTTCATCAGCAGTCGCAGCGTCAGCGTGACGGGGCGGATGATGAAGGTCGAGAGGAACTCGAGCGGCACGATGATGATGTACAGCGGCCACGGCACGCCCGAGGGCAGCAGGGCGTTCTTGAAGAAGCCGCCGGGGCTCTTCTTGATACCGGCGTAGATGAAGGTCACGTAGGCGACGATCGCGAGAAGCATCGGCACGGCGATGACGCTGGTACCGGCGATGTTCAGGCCCGGGATGACACCCGTGATGTTCATGAACAGCACCATGAAGAAGATCGTGGTGAGGATCGGCAGGAACCGCTTGCCGTCTTTGCGGCCCAGGATGTCTTCGGCGATGTTGACGCGGACGAAGTCCAGGCCCATCTCGACGATGCTCTGGAAGCGACCGGGGACGATCTTCATGCGGCGGGTGCCGACCACGAGGAAGATCACCAGAACGGCGGTCGCGAGGAACTGAACCAGGTTGATGCGCGTGATCTCGAACGGCGCACCGAAGATGAACAGCCCCGGGAAGGTGATGACCGCGTCAGGGAAGAACTCCGAAATGGACGGCGGGTGGAATTCCGCACCCGCAGACGCGAAGTTCGTGATCAGGGTCGCAGCTTGAGTGGACAGCGCTGGCTCCAGCTTCGGGGCATCGGTGTGAACCGTTGCGACGATGGTCGGTGAGAGTACCCGAAGTGCGAACCTGGAGGAGATTTCCCATCGCGGGTGGGTACTCATGCAACCCTATCAAACTCCCGGCGGATCCATGAGTCCGGGCATCCGATCGTCTCGCCGCCGGACTAACGTGCGCGGCTGCGGCGAGCGGTGGGTTATGGGCGATTCAGTCCCGTCGGTCGCCCGCATCGGGGTCGGTCGGGAGCGTCACGTCGCTCGCGCTCGGAATGCGCATGCGCAGCAGGACCACGACGTCGACGGCGAGCGAGGCGATCACGCTGACCACGAGGGCGACGTAGAACACGACCGGGTCGACCCAGTCCTGTCCGCGCAGCACGACGATCGCGACGATGAACAGCACGAGCTTCAGCAGCCAGCCGCCCAGCACGATGCCGAAGAAGATCGGCACGTAGAGGGGATCGCCGAACCAGCGGTTGGCGATCAGGATGCTGGTGGCCGTGACCGCGAGGAAGATCGCGCTGACCGCGACGCCCGACAGCGCGCTGCCGAGGCCGCCCGCTCCCCCGACGAGGAAGCCGACGACGCCGCCGACCACGAGGAGCGCGAGGGTCACGATCCCTCCCCAGACGAGCGCCGTGCGCAGCACGGGAGTGCTCGAGAGGGGACGACGATGGGCGGGGGCGGTGCTGCTCATGAGGGGGACTCCGGTCGGGTGGGTCGGGGGCGCCGCGCGAGGCGGCGCAGACGATGCTGCGAGGGCAGGAGGGTGAGGACCGCGCACGCGATGACGCCGACGACTCCGAAGGCGATGCCGAAGGCGTAGTCGCCGGGCCAGCTCTGCTGGGTGCCGATGTACATCAGCAGGAACGCCAGGCTCACCACGGCGGTCCAGCTGTAGAAGATCAGCACGGCGTCGCGGTCGGAGTGGCCCATGTCGAGCATGCGGTGGTGCAGGTGCTTGCGGTCGGGTGAGAAGGGCGAGCGCCCGGCCCACTGGCGACGGGCGACGGCCAGGCCGAAGTCGAGCAGCGGCAGCAGCACGATCACGACCGGGAGCAGGATCGGGATGAACGCACCGAGGAGCTGCGACCGGCCGATCTTCTCGGGGTCGAGCACCGCGGGGTCGAGCTGACCGGTGATGGCGACGGCGGAGCTGGCCATCAGCAGGCCGAGCATGAGAGCCCCGGCGTCGCCCATGAAGAGCTTGGCGGGGGTCCAGTTCATCGGCAGGAAGCCGAGGCACGCTCCCACCAGCACCGCCGCAATGAAGGACGCGAGGTTGAAGTAGGTGCTGGCACCGGTGTCGCGCACGAGCAGGTAGGAGTAGGCGAAGAACACCCCGTTGGCGATGAGGCACACCCCCGCGACGAGGCCGTTCAACCCGTCGATGAAGTTGACGGCGTTCATCACCACGACCAGGGCGAACACCGTGAGCAGGAAGCTCACCCAGCTCGAGCCCACCGTCAGCGCGCCGATGGGCAACGACAGGATCTGCAGTTGCCCGAACCAGGCGATGACGCCGGCGGCGATGAACTGCGCGCCGAGCTTGATCATCCAGTCGAGGTCCCACAGGTCATCGGCCACTCCCACCAGCACGATGAGCAGCACGGCTCCGAGCAGAGAGAGCACGGGGACCGGATCGGTCCAGAAGATCGCGAAGTAGGGGTTGCGACTCGACAGGGCGAACGCCGCGACGACCCCGAGGAACATCGCCACCCCGCCCAGGCGCGGCGTCGGCGTCTTGTGCACGTCGCGATCCCGGATGCCGGGATAGAGCTTGAACCGCAGAGCGAGCTTCCACACCACCCACGACAGCGCGAGCGTCACCGCGGCCGTGAAGAGGATGGTGAGGAGGTATTGGGTCACGGACCCGGCGCCTCGGCATCCGGGGTCGCGTCGGCGATCGGCGTGGCGTCGGACGAGGCGGCGGCGGATGCCGACAGGGTCGGGCCCTCGTCGACCGGGTCGGGCTCGAGCAGGTCGCCGAGCACGGCACGCAGGCGATCGCGCGAGATCGCGCCCTCGCGCAGCACGCGCACCTGCGGCTCGGCGCCGCCCACGAGCGTCGTGGCGTCGATGATGGTGGACGCGACACCGGTCTCGCTGGGACCCGCGTCGAGGTACGCCGCGACGCTGTCGCGCAGCATGTCGCGCGCGGAATCGATGTCGACGGCCGCCGGACGACCCGTCAGATTGGCGCTCGAGACGGCGAGGGGGCCGGTCTCCTCGAGCAGCTCGAGCGTGAGCTTCTGCGCGGGCATGCGCACCGCGACGGTGCCGTGCGTGTCACCGAGGTCCCACGACAGCGAGGGCTGCGCGGGTAGGACGATGGTGAGCCCGCCGGGCCAGAACTCGCGCACGAGGTCGTCGACCGCGGGCGGGATCTCGGCGACGAGCGCGCGCAGGGTGGCGACGCCCGGAACGAGCACGGGCGGCGGCTGCTGGCGACCGCGGCCCTTCGCCTCGAGCAGACCCGCGACGGCGCGCGCATTGAACGCGTCCGCGGCGATTCCGTAGACCGTATCGGTGGGGAGCACGACGAGTTCGCCTCTGCCGATCGCCTGACGCGCATGGCGCATCCCGGACAGCAGTTGCGACTCGTCACGGCAGTCGTAGACGGGAGACATGTCGGGGCACAGTCTAGTCGGGCCGCGTGGGAGCCGTGATCGGCCGCGATCAGGGACGGACGGCCGTCGTCGCGCGGTCGCGGGTGGTCAGGTCGGCGTGCGTCGCGGCCGATCTCCAGCCGTCGGCCGAGAGGATCGCGCGGATCTCCTCGCCCTGCCACTCGCCGTGCTCGATGACGATCGTGCCGCCCGGGTGCGCGAGGCGCAGACCCACACGACTGAGCGTGCGCACGGCATCCAGCCCGTCCGGTCCGCCGTAGAGCGCCGCGGGAGGATCGTACAGCCGCACCTCGGGGTCGCGCGGGATGGCGTCGTCCGGAACGTAGGGAGGGTTGGATGCCACGACCGAGACCGTGCCGTCGAGCTCGGGGAACGCGTCGGCGAGGTCGATGAAGGCGAGCTGCAGGTTCTGCGCGCCGATGCGGGCGAGGTTGAGCTTGGTCCAGACGAAGGCGTCAACGGAGTTCTCGGCGGCGAAGACCCGGGCGTGCGGGACCTCGGTGGCGAGGGCGAGGGCGATCGCTCCGCTCCCGGTACCGAGGTCGACGGCGATGGGGGCATCGGATGCCGCGACGCGCAGCGCGTCGATCGCCAGCTGCGCCACCATCTCGGTCTCGGGGCGCGGCACGAACACCCCCGGCCCGACGGCGAGCTCCATCGCGCGGAAGGGCGCGAGTCCGGTGAGGTGCTGCAGCGGCTCGCGGGCGCAGCGTCGGTCGACGAGGGGCGCGAGAGCACGGACGGCGGACTCCGGCATCCGGTCGCCGCGGATGGCCGCCGCCTGCACTCCCCCGCGCGAGGTCTCGAGCACGTGGCCGACGAGCAGTTCGGCGTCGACCTGTGCGTCGGGGATCCCGGCGGAGGCCAGTCTGGCGGCGGTCGCGCGCACCGTCTCGACGACGCTCGTGGCGGCGGGGGCGGGCGCGGGCGCGGAAGCTGTCTCAGGCATGACGGGAGTCGAGTTTAGTCGTGCGGGTCACGCCCCTGTCGGGCCGCCTGCGCGCATCCTGCCGCACGGCGTCACACAGGCGTCGGTGTCGGAGGGCTCACCTAGGATGATCGCGACCCGAACGACGGCGAAAGGCGAGCCATGCCCGGCATCCACCCCGACATCACGACAGCTTTCGGCGACACTCCGCTGGTGCGGCTGAACCGCGTCGCCGAAGGCACCGACGCGCAGATCCTGGCGAAGCTGGAGTTCTACAACCCCGCCTCGAGCGTCAAGGACCGCCTGGGCATCGCGATCGTCGATGCGGCCGAGGCCTCGGGCGAGCTCAAGCCCGGCGGCACGCTGGTGGAGTCCACCAGCGGCAACACCGGCATCGCCCTGGCCATGGTCGGCGCCGCCCGCGGCTACAAGGTCATCCTGACGATGCCCGCCTCGATGTCGAAAGAACGTCGCATCCTGCTAAAGGCGTTCGGCGCCGAGCTCGTGCTCACCGACCCCACCAAGGGCATGTCGCACGCCGTCGACGAAGCCAAGCGGATCGTCGCCGAGACCCCCGGCGCCGTCTGGGCCCGTCAGTTCGAGAACGAGGCCAACCCCGCGATCCACCGGAAGACGACGGCCGAAGAGATCCTGCGCGACACCGAGGGCAAGGTCGACTACTTCGTCGCCGGCATCGGCACCGGCGGCACCATCACGGGTGTCGGTCAGGTGCTCAAGGAGCGCGTGCCCGGGGTCAAGATCGTGGCCGTCGAGCCCGCCGACTCCCCCGTCCTCACGAAGGGCCACCCCGGCCCGCACAAGATCCAGGGCATCGGCCCCAACTTCGTGCCCGCGATCCTCGACCGCGACATCATCGACGAGGTCATCGACGTCGAGTTCGACGACGCCATCCGCCTGGCGCGCGAGACCGCGGCGAAAGACGGCATCCTCGTCGGCATGTCGTCGGGTGCCGCCATCTGGGCCGCCCTCGAGGTCGCGCGCCGCCCCGAGGCCGCGGGCAAGAACATCGTCGTCATCATCCCCTCGTACGGCGAGCGCTACCTCTCGACCGCTCTGTACGAGCACCTGCGCGAAGACTGACGTGGGGGTCCTCTCCCGAATCCGCGAAGACGTCTCCTCCGCCAAACTCCGCGACCCCGCGGCGCGCGGTGCGCTCGAGATCGCCGTGCTCTACCCGGGTCTTCACGCCGTGTGGTCGTACCGCATCGCGAATCGCCTGTGGCGACGGGGTCTGCGCTTCCCCGCGCGGGCCCTGTCGCAGGTGACCCGGTGGCTCACGGGCATCGAGATCCACCCCGGAGCAACGATCGGACGCCGGTTCTTCATCGATCACGGCATGGGTGTCGTCGTGGGCGAGACGGCCGAGGTCGGCGACGACGTCATGCTCTACCACGGCGTCACTCTCGGCGGTCGTCAGCGCGAGGGCGGCAAGCGGCACCCCACGCTGCACGACGGGGTCGCCGTGGGCGCGGGGGCCAAGATCCTCGGTCCCATCACGCTCGGTGCGCGTTCCGTGGTCGGAGCGAACGCCGTGGTGACGCGCGATGCGCCCGCCGACAGCGTGCTGGTGGGGGTGCCGGCCACGGCCCGCACGCGCCGCGGGGGCGAAGACACCCGTGCGCTGCTGACCACGCCCGAGTACTGGATCTGACCGCCTGCGCCGGCATCGCCGTAGGCTCGGACAATGCCCCGTCTGCACGACCTCTCGCTCGTGGCCCAGGTCGACGGACTCCGCGGCGGTGACCTCTCGCCCGCCGAGCTGACGACCCACTACCTCGATCGCATCGACTGCCACCGCGGTCTCGGAGCCTTCGCCGAGGTGACTCCGGAGGCCGCGCTCCGACGGGCGTCCGACCTTCGCCGGCCGGCCGACGGAACGCTGTGGGGCGTTCCGCTGGCAGACAAAGACCTCGTCGCCCGCGCCGGCGTGCCCACGCGTTACGGCTCGCGCGCGCGGATCGACCACGTGCCCACGGCATCCGATCCCCTCGCCGCGGCGCTCGACGCCGCCGGAGCGATCAACGTCGGCAAGACCAGCACCTCCGAGTTCGGCCTCACCGGGTTCACCGAACCGTTGATCCACGACCCGGCGCGCGACCCGTGGCGCCTCACCGCGGGCGCGGGCGGCTCGAGCGGCGGGGCGGCGGTGGCCGTCGCCGCGGGACTCCTCCCCGCGGCCGTCGGTTCGGACGGCGGCGGCTCGATCCGCATCCCCTCGGCGACCGTGGGGGTCGTGGGCCTCAAACCTTCGCGCGGGCGGCTCCCGATCGGCTCGGGCTTCGACTCCCCCGACGGGCTGTCGGTCACGGGACCGATCGCGCGCACGGCGGAAGACACGGGCCTCCTGCTCGACGCCCTCATCGGCCTCGCCCCCTTCTCGTACGCGACGGCCGCCCCCGGAACCGGCCCCTTCGTCGACGCCGCCCGACGCGACCCCGGCCGGCTGCGCCTCGGCATCACCACCGTCTCGCCGTGGGACGACGACGAAGACATCGTTCTCGATCCCGACGCCCGCACGGCCTTCGACACGGCCACCGCCTGGCTCGACGACGCCGGACACGCGGTGGCGGATGCCGACTGGCATCCGTTCGGCTATGCGGAGCTCTTCCACGTGCTCTGGCGGGCGAGTGCCGCACGCATTCCGCTGAGCGACGCCGATGCCGAGCTCGTCGAGCCGCTCACCGCGTGGCTCGTGCAGGAGGGGCGTCGCCTGTCGGCCCTCGACCTGCTCGGCGGACTCGCGGCCGCCCGGGCGTTCGAGCGTCGCACGATCGCCGACTTCTCGGCCTTCGACGCCGTGCTCACCCCGGCTCTGGCGCAGCCGCCCCAGCCCGTCGGTTCGTACGCGGGGCACAGCCCCGAGCGCACGTTCGCGATGCAGGTCGAATACGCGCCGTATTCGAGCTTCGTCAACGTCGCGGGCCTTCCCGCGCTCACGATCCCGGTGACGACGGATGCCGCGGGCCACCCCGTGTCGGTGCAGCTCGTCGGTCGCCCGGGGGGCGAGGGCACGTTGCTGTCGCTCGCCGCTCAGCTCGAGGCCCGCCGGGGCCCGCTCCCCCATCCGCCCGCCTGGGACGTCTGACGCTCCCCGCGACACAGCGCAGGAGATCCGGCCTCTTCCCGGCGCCGTCGTCGGTCTACGGACGGGTGGCGCCCGCGGATCCTGCGTTGTGGTCTCGGGATGATGTCAGGGCAACAGGCCGGCCGCGGCGAAGGCGCGGGCGTAGATCTCGCGGATCACACCCTCTTTGCGGGCGTTGTACTCGCTCATCAAGCCATCGGTCGCGACAGCGCGCTTGACCGCGGCGTACCGCTCACGGTCGGCCTCGTCGGCGCGCAGCCAGTCGCGGAAGATACGGTGCCGTGCGGCCTCGGGGCTGTCGGGCGGCCACACGTGCAGGTTGGCGGCCGGCTCGGCCGACACGAGGCAGCGGTGCCCGAGCCACCATGGCTCGCGCACGCGCAACACGAAGCCGAGCGCCTCGAGTGCCGGCACGTACGCGTCCTCGTCGTCGGTGTCGGCGACCGTCAGGTCGATGTCGATGACGGGTTTGGCGGCCAGCCCCGGCACCGACGTCGACCCCACGTGGTCGATCCTCAACGCGCGCTCCCCGAGCGCCGCGGCGATGCCCGCGCGGAGCGTCTCGTAGAGCTCGGGCCACGCGGCATCCGGTTCCACGATCTCGATGTGCCGCACCTGCTCCGCGGCGCCGACCCACGGCGAGAGTCCGGGCGGGGGCGGGGTGTCGTCGAACGACACGATCTGGGCGGCGGTGAGCACCACCCGAGCTTAGGAGTCGGCGAGGGCCGCGAGGCGCGCTTCTTCGTCGGCCGTGATCGCCGACTCGATGATCGGGCCGAGGGCGCCGTCCATCACCTGGTCGAGGTTGTAGGCCTTGTATCCGGTGCGGTGATCGGCGATGCGGTTCTCGGGGAAGTTGTACGTGCGGATGCGCTCGGAGCGATCCATGCCGCGGATCTGCGACTTGCGCGCATCGGCGGCGACCGCGTCGCGCTCCTCCTGCTGCTTGGCGAGCAGGCGGGCGCGCAGCACGCGCATACCGGCTTCGCGGTTCTGCAGCTGCGACTTCTCGTTCTGCATCGACACGACGATGCCGGTGGGAACGTGGGTGATGCGCACCGCGGAGTCGGTCGTGTTGACGGACTGACCGCCGGGGCCCGATGAGCGGAAGACGTCGATCTTCAGGTCGTTCGGGTCGATGCCGACCTCTTCGGGCTCGTCGACCTCGGGGAAGACCAGCACGCCGGTGGTGGAGGTGTGGATGCGACCCTGCGACTCGGTGGCGGGCACGCGCTGCACGCGGTGCACTCCGCCCTCGTACTTCAGGTGCGCCCAGACACCCTGAGCGGGGTCGCTCGAGGATCCCTTGATCGCGACCTGGACGTCTTTGTAGCCGCCGAGGTCGGATTCGGTGCGTTCGAGTAGTTCGGTCTTCCAGCCCATGGATGCCGCGTACTGCAGGTACATGCGCAGGAGATCGGCCGCGAAGAGGGCGCTCTCGGCCCCACCCTCGCCGCCCTTGATCTCCATGATCACGTCACGGGCATCGTCGGGGTCGCGTGGGATGAGCAGGCGCCGCAGACGCTCCTGCGTCTCACTCACACGTTCCTCGAGCGCCGGGACTTCTTCCGCGAACGCGGAGTCCTCCCGGGCGAGCTCGCGAGCCGCCTCGAGGTCGTCGGACGCCGCGGTCCACGCTTCGTGGGCCGCGACGATCCGCGACAGTTCGGCATAGCGCCGGTTGACGCGCTTGGCGCGCGCGGCGTCCGCGTGCACGGCCGGGTCGGAGAGTTCCTCCTGGACGGCCTTGTGCTCCTCGAGCAGTCCGCGGACCGACTCGAACATGGCGGGTTCCGACATCGCGCCTCCCGCCCCGATCAGCGGATGCTGTTGTCGTCACCGCCGCGCGCGGGCGCCGGGATCGACTTCTGCATCTGCACGAGGAACTCGACGTTCGACTGGGTCTCCTTGAGCTTGCCGAGCACGACCTCGAGGGCCTGCTGGGGCTCGAGGCCGGCCAGCGCGCGACGCAGCTTCCAGGTGATCTTGACCTCGTCGTTCGACAGCAGCATCTCCTCGCGGCGCGTGCTCGACGCGTTGACGTCGACGGCCGGGAAGATGCGCTTGTCGGCGAGCTGGCGGTTCAGGCGCAGCTCGCTGTTGCCGGTGCCCTTGAACTCCTCGAAGATCACGTCGTCCATCTTGGAGCCGGTCTCGACGAGCGCGGTGGCGAGGATCGTGAGCGATCCGCCGTTCTCGATGTTGCGCGCGGCGCCGAAGAAGCGCTTGGGCGGGTACAGCGCCGAGGCGTCGACACCGCCGGACAGCACGCGGCCCGAGGTGGGGGCGGCGAGGTTGTACGCGCGACCGAGGCGGGTGATCGAGTCGAGGAGCACGACGACGTCGCGGCCGAGCTCGACGAGACGCTTCGCGCGCTCGATGGCCAGCTCGGCGACCGTGGTGTGGTCTTCGGCCGGACGGTCGAACGTCGAGGCGATGACCTCGCCGCGCACGGTGCGCTGCATGTCGGTGACCTCTTCGGGCCGCTCGTCGACGAGAACGACCATGAGGTGGACCTCGGGGTTGTTCGTCGCGATCGCGTTGGCGATCTGCTGCAGCACGATCGTCTTACCGGCCTTGGGGGGCGCGACGATCAGGCCGCGCTGGCCCTTGCCGACCGGGGCGACCAGGTCGATGATGCGCTGCGTGAGCTTTTCGGGACCGGTCTCCAGGCGCAGGCGCTCCTGGGGGTACAGGGGCGTGAGGTTGTTGAACTCGACGCGGGTGGCGGCGTCGTCGACCGACAGACCATTGATCGAGTCGACCTGCACGAGCGCGTTGTACTTCTGACGGCCCTGCTGCTCGCCCTCGCGGGGCTGCTTGATGGCGCCGACGACGGCGTCGCCCTTGCGGAGGTTGTACTTCTTGACCTGACCGAGCGAGACGTAGACGTCGCTCGGGCCGGGCAGGTAGCCGGTGGTGCGCACGAACGCGTAGTTGTCGAGCACGTCGAGGACACCGGCGATGGGGACGAGCACGTCGTCTTCGCCGATCTCGGTCTCGAACTCGTCGCCCGTGGTGGTCTGGCCGCGGCGCTTGTTGCGCTGACGGTTACGGCTGTTGGCCGCGCCGCCCTGCTGCTGCTGCGCCTGCTGGCCGTTCTGGACGTTGTCACGCTGCCCGCCGTCACGCGGGCCGCCGTCGCGCTGGCTGGCATCACGCTGGCCGCCGTCGCGCTGGCCGGCGTCACGCTGGCCACCGTCGCGCTGGCCGCCCTGCGCGCCGTTGTCGCGAGCGTTGTCGCGGCCGCTCTCGCGCTGGCCGCCCTGCTGCTGCGGGGCCTCGGCCTCGTCGACGGCGGGCTGGGCGGCGTCGGTCTTGTCGGCGTCGGTCTTGTTGCGGTTGCGGTTGCGCGAGCGGCTGCGGCCACGGCCACGGGCCGGGGTCTCGTCGGCCTGCTCGGCCGCACCGTCGGCGGACGCGGCGTCTGCCTGCGCGGAGTCGGCCTGCTCGGCGTCGCCCTCGGCGGGTGCGGCGTCGGCTGCGGGAGCCTCGGCTGCGGCAACCTCGGTGGCGGGAGCCTCCTCGACCGCGGGGGTCTCGGTGCTCGCGTCGGCCTCGGCGGCCACGTCGGCGGCCGTGGTGACGGGGGTGGTCGCGGCCTCGGCGGACGCGGCCTCGGCGGCGGCTGCCTCAGCAGCGGCCTTCTCCTCGGCGGCGGCGGCTTCGGCGGCGGCCGTCTCTTCGGCGGTCGCGCTCTTGGCACGGCGCGGGGCACGCTTGCGCGGGGCGCGCGCGGGCTTCTCGACGGGCGCTGCCTCTTCGGCGGCGGGCTCTGCGGCGGCCTCGGCGGCGGGCGCCTCCGCAGCGGCGGGCGCGTCGGCGACCGTCTCGGCCGGGGTCTCGGCGGCGAGAGCGTCATCGGCGAACAGTGCCTCGGGGGCGGCGTCGGCCGGGGCCTCGGCGGCCTCCGGGGCCGCTTCGCCCTCGGCCGCAGCGGGCGCGTCGGTCTGTTCGGTGTCGGTGCCCTCCACCGCAGCCGTGGGCTGCTCTTCGGCGGGGGTCTCGGCGCCCTCGGGCGCGTCGACGGGCTGGGTCTCGGAGATGGACTCCACGAGTGCTCCTCAGGATGAAACGTGATCAGATCGCGCGTCGTCGTGCAGATCGCAGACGACGGACACCAGCGGTTCGGGAGACTGCAGCCGATACCGGGTTCGCGATGTGTTGCGGATTTCGCAGGTGGTGCAGAGGCTCAGATTCGCGAATTTACGCGGAACCCTCTGCGTTTTTCACTGTACCACCCTTGACGTCGACGGCGAGCATGAGCGCCTGCCACGGGGTGTCGACGACGGATGCCATAAGATCCGCGGCCGCGAGTCGCTGTCCCGGCCCATCGGCGAGCACCAGCACGCTCGGGCCCGCACCGGACACGACCGCGGCATATCCCTCCGCGCGGAGGGCGCGCACGAGCCGGTCGGTCTCGGGCATCGCCTGCGCGCGGTAGTTCTGGTGCAGCTTGTCTTCGGTGGCCGCCATCAGCAGCTCGGGGCTCTGGGTCATCGCCGCGATCAGCAGCGCCGAGCGCGAGACGTTGAACACCGCGTCTTCACGCGGCACCTGCAGCGGCTGGAGACTGCGCGCGACCGCCGTCGACATCGTGAAGCTCGGCACGAGCACCAGGGGCGACACTCCGCGGTGCACGATCAGCTGCTTGTGCTGGGGGCCGGCGGCATCCATCCACGCGATCGTCAGACCGCCGAACAGCCCGGGGGCCACGTTGTCGGGGTGGCCCTCCATCTCGGTCGCGAGGCGCAGCAGGTCGACATCGCCGAACGCGACCTCGCCCTCCAGCAGACCCTTCGCGGCCAGGATGCCGGCGACCACGGCCGCACCGGACGAGCCCATGCCCCGCCCGTGCGGGATGACGTTGTGCGCGGTGAGGCGGAGCCCCGGCAGGGTGCGGCCGACCGAGGCGTAGGTGTGCGCCATCGCACGCACGACGAGGTGCGACGCGTCGCGCGGGACCTCGGCGGCCCCCTCGCCCTCGACCTCGATCTCGAGACGGTCTCCCTCGAGCTGCTCGACGACGAGCTCGTCGTAGACGCTCAGTGCGAGGCCGAGGGTGTCGAAGCCGGGCCCGAGGTTCGCGCTGGTGGCGGGAACCCGGACGGCGACCCGACGGCCGGGGCCTGAGCTCACGCGGTCACCGGCTGCAGGTCGAGCACGGAGGCGACCTCCGAGGTGGCGGCGTCGACGACGGTCGGCTGCACGTCGGTGCCGTCGGACTGGCGCAGGGCCCACTGGGGGTCCTTCAGGCCGTGGCCGGTGACGGTGAGCACGACCTTGGCTCCGGCGGGGACGACCCCGGCCTCGGCACGCTCGAGCAGACCCGCGACGCTGATCGCCGAGGCGGGCTCGACGAAGATGCCCACCTCGCCGGCGAGGATCTTCTGCGCCTCGAGGATGCCGGCGTCGTCGATTGCGCCGAAGTAGCCGTCGGTGGCCTCGCGGGCTTCGAGGGCGAGATCCCACGACGCGGGGTTGCCGATGCGGATGGCGCTGGCGATCGTCTCGGGCTGCTTGACGACCTCACCGCGCACGAGCGGGGCGGAGCCCTCGGCCTGGAAGCCGAACATGCGGGGCACGCGCGTGGCGACGCCGCGGGCGGCCTCTTCGCGGTAGCCGCGCGAGTAGGCGGTGTAGTTGCCGGCGTTGCCGACGGGGATGAAGTGGAAGTCGGGGGCGTCGCCCAGAACCTCGACGACCTCGTAGGCGGCGGTCTTCTGCCCCTCGATGCGGTCGGGGTTCACCGAGTTGACCAGGTGCACCGGGTAGTGGTCGGCGAGCTCGCGCGCGATCTCGAGGCAGTCGTCGAAGTTGCCGCGGATCTGGATGAGCCGACCGTTGTGCGCCACGGCCTGGCTGAGCTTGCCCATGGCGATCTTGCCCTCGGGCACGAGGACGGCGGCGGTGATGCCGGCGTGGGCGGCGTAGGCCGCGGCCGAGGCCGAGGTGTTGCCGGTCGAGGCGCAGATGACGGCCTTCGCGCCGTGCTCGACGGCGCGCGAGAGGGCCACGGTCATGCCGCGGTCCTTGAACGAACCCGTCGGGTTCATGCCCTCGTACTTCACCCACACGTCGGCGCCGGTGCGGCGCGACAGCGCGGGAGCGGGCAGCAGCGGCGTGCCGCCCTCGCCCAGGGTGACGACGGTGGAGGCGTCGGTGACACCCAGACGGTCGGCGTATTCGCGGAGGACTCCGCCCCAGAGGTGTGCCATGTCAGTTCCCTTCCACACGCAGCACGGAGACCACGCGCTCGACGACGCCGCTCGCGGCGAGACGCTCGACGGTCTCGCTCAAATCCTGCTCGCGGGCCTTGTGTGTTCCGATGACCAGGCGGGCCGATCCCGCGCCGGTCGCTGAGCCTTCTGCTTCGTTCGCTGAGCCCGTCGAAGCGACGGCATTGGAAGACGCCTCGATCACGGTCTGCTCGACGGTCGCGATCGACACGCGACCTTCGCTGAGGATGCCCGCGACCGTGGCCAGCACGCCCGGCTGGTCGTCGACCTCGAGCGTGATCTGGTAGCGCGTGATGACGTGCCCGATCGGCACGGCGGGCAGGTTGGCACGGGTCGACTCGCCCACGCCGATGCCGCCGGCGATGTGGCGGCGCGCGGCCGAGACGACGTCGCCGAGCACGGCCGAGGCGGTCTGTACGCCGCCGGCGCCGGCGCCGTAGAACATCAGGTCGCCCGCGGCCTCGGCCTGCACGAAGACGGCGTTGTTCGCACCGTGGACGCTCGCCAGCGGGTGCGTGCGCTCGACGAGCGCGGGGTACACGCGCACCGAGATCGACTCGCCGCCGCCGTTCTCACCGGCGAGGCGCTCGCACACGGCGAGGAGCTTGATGACGTAGCCCGCGTGCCGGGCCGACTCGATCATCGCGGCGTCGACCGTGGTGATCCCCTCGCGGTGCACGGCGTCGAGCGGGACGGTGGTGTGGAAGGCGAGGCTCGCGAGGATCGCGGCCTTCTGCGCGGCGTCGTAGCCCTCGACGTCGGCGGTGGGGTCGGCCTCGGCGTAACCGAGGGCCTGCGCCTGGGCGAGCACGTCGCCGAAGTCGGCGCCCTCGGTGTCCATGCGGTCGAGGATGTAGTTGGTCGTGCCGTTGACGATGCCCATGATGCGCACGACCCGGTCGCCGGCGAGCGAGTCGCGCAGCGGTCGGATGATGGGGATCGCACCCGCGGCGGCAGCCTCGTAGTAGACCTCGGCGCCCACCTGGTCGGCGGCCTCGAAGACCTCGGAGCCGTGCGTGGCCAGCAGCGCCTTGTTGGCGGTGACGACGTCGGCGCCCGAGGCGATCGCGTGCAGCACCTGCGTGCGGGCGGGCTCGATGCCGCCCATGAGCTCGATGACGATGTCGCTACCGACGATGAGGGTGTCGGCGTCGGTGGTGAACAGCTCGCGCGGCAGGTCGACGTCGCGCTTGGCGTCGAGGTCGCGCACGGCGATACCGGCGAGTTCGAGCTTCGCTCCGGCGCGGTCGGCGAGCTCGTCGCCGTGCTTGAGAAGCAGGTCGGCGACCTGCGAGCCGACGGCGCCGGCGCCGAGGAGCGCCACGCGGAGCGTGCGGTAGTCGGTCATTCGGTGTCTCCGTGGGGTGTTTTCGTGGGGGCGGATGCCGGGATCCCGGCGTCGCGCGCGAGAAGGTCGTCGATGCTCTCGCCGTGGACGATCACGCGGGCCCGTCCGTCGCGCACGGCGACGACCGGCGGACGCGGGGTGTAGTTGTAGTTGCTCGCGAGTGAGAAGCAGTAGGCGCCGGTGGCGGGCACGGCCAGCAGATCACCGGGGGTGACGTCGGCGGGCAGGTACTCGGCATCCACCACGATGTCGCCCGACTCGCAGTGGTGGCCGACGACGCGCGAGAGCGCCGGGGTCGCGCCGCTCGTGCGCGAGACCAGTCGCGCCGAGAAGTCGGCGCCGTAGAGGGCGGGCCGGGCGTTGTCGCTCATGCCGCCGTCGACGCTGACGTAGGTGCGGTCGAGGTCCTCACCCGCCGTCACGGTCTTGACCGTGCCGACCTCGTAGAGGGTGATGCCGGCCTGACCGACGATGACGCGGCCGGGCTCGGTGGCGACGTCGGGCATCGGGATGCCGCGCACCGCGCACTCGTCAGCGATGGCGTCGACGATGCCGTCGGCGATCTCTTCGATGGGCTTCGGGTCGTCGACCGAGGTGTACGAGATGCCGAAGCCGCCGCCGACGTTGAGCAGGGGGATCTCTCCCCCGGCCAGCAGGTCGGCGTGCAGGTCGACGAGGCGTGCGGCCGACTCGCGGAAGCCGGAGGAGTCGAAGATCTGCGAGCCGATGTGGGCGTGCAGACCGACGAAGTGCAGGCTGGACAGTTCGCGGATGCGAGCGACGGCTTCAGCCGCCCCCTCGAGCGAGAAACCGAACTTCTGGTCTTCGTGGGCGGTGGCGAGGAACGCGTGGGTCTCGGCGTGCACGCCCGTGCGCACGCGCACGAGCACCGACTGCACGGCGCCGCGACGCTCGGCGATGGCGGCGAGACGCTCGATCTCGATCGGGCTGTCGACGACGACCGAGCCGATCCCCACCTCGACGGCACGTTCGAGCTCGGACACGCTCTTGTTGTTGCCGTGGAAGCCCAGGCGTGCCGGGTCGGCACCGGCGGCGAGCGCGACCTCGAGTTCACCGCGCGTGCAGACGTCGACCGCGAGTCCTTCGTCGACGACCCAGCGCACGACCTCGGTCGAGAGGAACGCCTTGCCGGCGTAGTACACGCGGGCACGGATGCCGTGGCGCGCGGCCGCCGCGTCGAAGGCGGCGCGAGCGCGACGCGCGTGGGCACGCACCTCGTCTTCGTCGAGCACGTAGAGGGGGGTGCCGAAACGGTCACGGAGGTCGAACACCGACACCCCGCCGACCTCGACGGAGCCGTCGGCGACGCGGTGTGCGGACGAGGGCCAGACGGAGGCGACGAGCTCGTTCGCTTCGGCCGGGGCGGTGAGCCAGGCGGGCACGAGCGCGGAGTGCGAGGCGGACACAGGGGGACCAATCGGGTTTTGCGGCGACGCGACGGCCGCGGATCACGGCTCCCACCCGCGCGGAGAGTCACGCGGCGGGCAGTCCTTGCAGTCTAGGGCACGTCGTATGCCGCACCTTTCCCACGCCGGGGCGACGGTCACACCACGAAACGCCCCTCTCGGATCGCGAGGGTCTGCGGCCGCGTGGTCACCGCGTCGACCCGGACACTGTCGCGGTACACGCGCACGCGGTCGACCTCCGCGGCGTTCACGACGAGGGTGAAACCGTCGGCCACGGGGAAGCCGTCGAGCGCCGTCACGACCTTGTCGTGCGTCTCGTCGCCGTTCACCGACACGCTCGCGAGCTCGGCGCCGTCGGCATCCGTCAGGGTGAGCTCGTAGTAGAGCCGCCCCTGGAAGTAGTAGTCGTGCGGGCGGATGCCGGTCGAGGTGGCTGTGAGGTGGGTTCCGTCGCGGCTGATCCCGACCCACCCGGCGAGCCAGTCCATGATGCCGACGAATTGCAACGCCGACACGGCGGTCACGGGGGCCGTTCGCCACAGGGCCTCCTGCGTGCCGTCGGGTGCCTGCAGCACCGCGACGATGCGGCCGGTCGCGGCGCCCAGGTCGTTCGCGGTCGATTCGGTGATCGCGACGGCGCTCGTCGAGCCGCCGAGCGTGGAGAGCCCCGACACGCGCGCGGACGAGCCGTCGTGCTCGCCCAGGTCGACGGATCCGTCGACGAGCGAGAGCGATCCGACGGGCAGGTCGTATCCGACGGTGCGCTCCACGACCGCGTCGTGGGAGTCGACGGCCGCCCAGATCGGGTTCTGCAGCGCCGGGTACGACGAGAGGGACGACAACACGGAAGCCGACAGGGGCACGCCCCACTGCGTGAAGAAGGGACCGAGGTCGCGGTCGGCGACCCGCGAGGCGATGGCCGCGAAGAGGTCTTTCTTGTCCTGGTCGGGCTCGGGCATCGACTGACGGCGGATGCGCCGCACGCGATAGGCCTGATTGAGCGCGGGATAGAAGGCGTCGCCGAAGGATCGGCGGAGCTGTTCGAACAGGTAGAGGCCGAGGAACGGATCGTCGGCGCACAGCTGCGCGTGGTCGCGCTCGTCGAGTGGGCGGGCGAGGTACTGCGCGGCGCGGTCCTTGCGGTCGGCCTCGTCGTCGAGGCGGTTCTCACCGGTCAGCCGGTTCTGCAGGGCGAGGGCCGAGATGTTGACGGTGACCTCCATCAGCCCGCTCCAGCGATAGGCCGGCGCCTGGAAGGTGTGACCGACCTCGTGCCAGATCCCCCAGCTGTCGGTGTCGGTCAGCAGTGTCTCGCTCGCCCCGGTGTCGACCTGGAAGCACACCCACTGGCTCGTCGCGAACGCCCACCCGCCACCGGAGTCGGGCCCGCCGAAGTACACGCGACCCGGGTTCTTGCGTGCGACTCCGACCGCGGCGCGCGAGAGCCCGTAGACGTCGCAGGTGTACGCGACGACCCGGTCAAGACGCAGGACGACGTCGGCCGGATCCCACGCGACGCCACGCGACGCGAGGTCGTCCACCACCCGTCGCTGCACGTCGGCGAAGGCCCGCTCCCCCACCAGCGTCACGACGGGAGCGGCCGTCCACGCGGCGAGCTGGGCGGCGAACTCATCCGCGGTGGTCTGATCCTTCACCCACACCGGGTGCGGGGCTCCACCGGAGATCGTCAGGGCTCCGGAGCGTTCGGTGGAGCTGTTGCGGACGAAGACGAGGCCGTCCTGGGGCGCGGTGATGCTCTGCGCACCCGGCGACAGGGCGATCACGCTGAGGTCCTGCTGCTGCCCCGCGTTGAAGGCGCGCCACGGTCCACGCACCCCGATCACGAGCGACATGCCGGCGGGCGCGTCGGCTGCGACGACGACGTCGAGCGCGTCGCCCGCGAAGACGTACCGCCCGGTCGGCTGCAGGTCGCTGTGGGCGAACTGGCGGTTCTCGACCGCGGCGACATCGTCCTGGTTCCCGTGCGGGAGTGCGATCACACGCGTGGTCGCACCCGAGGAGTCGTGCGTCGAGGCCCGCGGCGCCCGCACCTCGAAGGCGCAGCTCGCGGTTCCCGATGCGGCGGCCACCGAGAGGGTGCCCCCGCCCGCCGCGGCGTCGCCGCGGACGCGCAGTGTCGTCTCGTACACCCCCGTCGCGTCGGTCAGACCCGCAGGCTGGTCGATGACCCCCTGGTCGGGGTCGCCCAGCGCGAGCACGACGGGTCGTCCTGCGAGCGGCGCACCGTCGTCGTAGGGGCTCGTGACGCGCACCGCGACCACCTCGTCGGGATAGACCGACGCGGGCGAGGTCGTCACCGTCCAGCCGCGCACGGCGCTCGAGGTCGACGCGGGCGCGGCCGCGACGGCGGCCACCGCGGGGACGGCCCAGGCGCCGGCGGCGAGCACGCTGCGACGGGTGAGGGGAATGCTCATCGATCGGCCTCCGGATCGGGGACGGCCCGTCGCGGGAGATCCGGCGGGCGCGGGGCAGCGTACGGCCGCGCGCCCTGCCCGCTCCTCGCCGGGACACTCACCCGAGCGCAGACCAGAGAAGCGCGACCCACGGGTGAGCCCGCGGGCGATGCGCGGGCACCCCCCTCCTGACCGGCGACGACTGCGTGCGAACCGCGACCTAGGGTGGCCCGGTGTCGTCCTGCCCCACTGTGCCCCCGCTCCTCGTCGACGCCGTCGGATCACGCGTGGCGATCGACCATTCGGGGCTCGACCCCGACGCACGGGCCGCGGTCGAGAGCGCGTGGCGCGACGCCCGCAGCCGCGACGCCGTCGCTCCCGACGCCACGGTCGTCGCCGACCCGTCGATCTCTCGCGCGCGCATGCTCTCCGACCTGTCGAGCGCCGTCACGCAGGCCGCCATCGGTGCCGGGCGCGGAAAGCGCTGGATGCTGCACGCGGCGGGCCTCGCGGCATCCGACGGCCGCGTGATCGTGCTGGTCGGCGCCTCGGGCGCGGGCAAGACCACCGCAACGCGCACCCTCGCCCGTCGATGGGGCTACGTCTCGGACGAGACGGTCGGCATCGATCTCGACGGCACCGTGCACCCGTACCGCAAGCCGCTGTCGATCATCACCGACGGCCACGAGGTCAAGGTGCAGCGTGCCCCCGGCGACCTCGACCTGCGCGGGCTCGAGTCGACCCGCCTGCGGGTGGGCCGCATCGTGCTGCTCGACCGCCGCGCCGACCTGCGACGAGCCCGGCTGGTGCCCGTGTCACCGGCCGAGGCCCTCACCGCCTGCGCCCCGCACTCGAGCGCGATCACCTCGCTGCCGCGTCCGCTGCACGCGATCACGCGTCACCTCGACGCGACCGGGGGCGCACTCCGGGCGGAGTACACCGAGGCGGAACAGCTGCTCGCGCTGTGCGACGACCTCGACCTCGCGGCCGGGCCGATCGAACGGCCCCCGCTCGACGAGGTTCCGCTGCAGGTCGCGGAGGCGACGGGGGGCCCGCGATATCGGCTGGCGGATGCCGTGGACTCCCTGTCGTTCGACGACGGGCGCCTCGCCGTGCTCACCGCCACCTCCGCGGGGGCGGGCACCCTGCGCGTGCTGGCGGGGCTGGCTCCTTCGCTGTGGAAGGCCGCCGACGGCGCGACGCTGGACGCACTCGAGGACGCGGTGATGCACGGACTCGGCGACGAGACGGCGGGTCCCGCGGTGCGCGGCATCCTGGATCAGCTCGTCGCGGCCGAACTGCTGCACGTCGAGGTCTGACGCGCCCGCGACGCGCGGGAGCGGTTCAGCCGCAGTTGCCGTCGGCCTGCAGCGCGGGGTCGTCGAGAATGCCGCCGGCGACGTCGAAGGTCGCGACGAGGTCTTGCCCTTGCACGGTCGCCGAGGTGAGCGTGAGCCCCGCCGGAAGGCGATCGGCGATGCACAGGCTCTGCGTCTGAACGAGCGGATCGGCGATGCCGCCGAACTGCCCGCGGAGGGTGTCGGCGTCGATCGCGTTGCCGCCCACCGAGAAGGCGGAGGGCGTGAGGGTCAGGTCGCCCTCGGCCGCACCGGGAGACACCGTCGCCCCGATGGGGATGGCGATGCCGAACAACGACAGCGAGGTCTCGAACGTCACGTCGGGGGCGGCGACGGTGACGGTGCCCGAGGGGAAGTCGGGAATCTGCGCGAGCAGCGACCGCACCTGCTCCTGGTCCAACCGCACCGAGGCGACTCCCCCGTCGGCCGCCGACGCGCCCGAGACGGGGACTCCGCGCAGCTCCACGCGCACGTCCCCGGTGATCGGTCCGAGCGTGACGTCGTCGGACGACACCGTGACGTCGTCGAGCCGCCCCGTGATGACTTGCGGCAGCACGAGGCCGCTGAGCTGCACGTCGACGTCCTGATCGGCGGGGAGACCGACGTTCTTCACCACGAGCGTGCGGACCGTCCCGGTCACGACCGAGCGCGCGATGAATTCCGCTGCGACGAGGGCGGCGGCGAGGAGCACGACGACCACCACGAGCACCGCGATCCAGCGGCCGGTTCGACGGCGCGGCGCCGTGGCATCCGTCATCGTTACATCCGCTCCGGAGCGCTGACGCCCAGCAGGGTCAGGCCGTTGCGCAGCACCTGGCCGGTCGCGTCGTTCAGCCACAGGCGCGTGCGGTGCACCGGCTCGACCGGCGCGTCGCCCTGCGGGATCACGCGGCAGTTGTCGTACCAGCGGTGGTAGAGACCCGCGAGCTCCTCGAGGTAGCGCGCGACGCGGTGTGGCTCGCGCACCTCGGCGGCGTAGGCGAGGATGCGCGGGAACTCCTGCAGCGCGCCCAGCAGAGCCGACTCGGACTCGTGAGAGAGCAGCTCGGGCGCGAACTCGGACCGCTCGACCCCGGAGGCGTGCGCGTTGCGCGCGACGTTGTGCGTGCGCGCGTGGGCGTACTGCACGTAGAACACCGGGTTGTCGTTCGTGCGCTTCTGCAGCACGTCGAGGTCGATGTCGAGGTTGGAGTCGGCGGAGCTGCGCGTCAGGGCGTAGCGAGCGGCATCCACCCCGACGATCTCGACGAGGTCTTCGAGGGTGACCACGGTGCCGGCGCGCTTGGACATGCGCATCGGCTGTCCGTCGCGCACCAGGTTGACCATCTGGCCGATGAGCACCTGCAGGTTGACGTAGGGCTCGTCGCCGAAGGCGGCGCACATCGCCATGAGGCGCTGGACGTAGCCGTGGTGGTCGGCGCCGAGCATGATGATGCAACGGTTGAAGCCGCGCTCGCGCTTGTTCAGGTAGTACGCCAGGTCGCCGGAGATGTAGGCCGGGTTGCCGTCGGACTTGATGACGACGCGGTCCTTGTCGTCGCCGAACGCCGTCGAGCGCAGCCACGTGGCGCCGTCGGCCTCGAAGATGTGCCCGAGCTCGCGCAGGCGCGCGACGGCGCGCTCGACCGCACCCGAGTCGTGCAGGTCGTTCTCGTGGAAATAGACGTCGAAGTCGACGCCGAACTCATGCAGCGACTGCTTGATCTCGGAGAACATGAAGTTCACGCCGAGCTCGCGGAAGGCCTCCTGCTTGGCATCCGCGTCGAGGGCGTCGATGTCGCCGTCGTACGCCTCGGCCACGCGCTTCGCGATGTCGCCGATGTAGGCGCCGCCGTAGCCGTCTTCGGGGGTCGGGTCGCCCTGGTGCGCGGCGACGAGGCTGCGCGCGAACCGGTCGATCTGCGCGCCGTGGTCGTTGAAGTAGTACTCGCGGGTGACCTTCGCACCCTGCGACGCCAGGATGCGCGCGAGGGCGTCTCCGGCCGCGGCCCAACGGGTGCCCCCGAGGTGGATGGGTCCGGTGGGGTTGGCGCTGACGAACTCGAGGTTGATGATCTCGTCGCTGCGCGTCTCGTTCGTGCCGAACGCCGCGCCCTGGTCGACGATGAGCTTCGCCAGCGCGCCCGCTGCGGCGGCGTCGAGGCGGATGTTGATGAAGCCCGGGCCGGCGACCTCGACGCTCGCGACGCCGTCGACGGCCTCGAGGCCCGCGGCGATCTCGGCCGCGAATTCGCGCGGGTTCGCCCCGACGACCTTCGACAGCTTCAGCGCGGCGTTGGACGCCCAGTCGCCGTGGTCGCGGTTCTTCGGCCGCTCCAGCGGCAGATCGGCGGCGGTCAGCCCCGCCGACGAGCCCTCGCGTCGCGCCTCGGCGAGCGGAGCGATGACGGCGAGAAGGGCGGCGGAGAGGGCTGCAGGATCCATAACCCTGCAATTCTAGGCGGAGCGGACGGCCCGACCCTCCGTTCGCCCTCAGGCGATCTGCACCAGCACCCGGTGGTCGTCGGGCCCGACGGGCGCCTCGTCTTCGAGCACCGCATCGACGCGCATACTCTCGAGGCCGACGTACCCGCCGTGGTAGCTGAGGAAGGCGCAGTCCGCGGCGTCGCGTCCGGTCGCGATGCGCACGAGCGACCGGCGGTCCGACAGGCGCGTCGCGTCGATGACGTGCCACTGACCGTCGAGGTACGCCTCGGCGACCGCGTGGAAGTCCATGGGCACGAGGCCCGGCGCGTAGCAGGCGGCGTAGCGGGCGGGGACGTCCATCGCGCGCAGCAGGGCGATCACGAGGTGCGCGTAGTCGCGGCAGACGCCCTGACCGCTCGCCAGCGTGGTGACGGCACTGTCGGTGCCCAGGCTGAGTCCGGGCGAATAGGTGACGGTGGATGCCACGAACTCCGACACCGCGTCGATGAGGTCGGCGCCGACCAGTCCGCGGAACTGGCGGCGGGCCTGGCCGAAGACCTCGTCGGACTGGCAGTACCGGCTCGGACGGAGGTACGCGATGGTGTCGAGGGCGCTCGTCGCCGGTGGCGTCGCGCGCGCAACGACGACGGCCTCGTACCGGATGCTCAGCGGGCCCTGGTCGCCGGTCAGCCGGTGCAGACGGCTGCCGGCGGCATCGACCAGCTCGGTGGCCTCCCACGTGCGATCACCGCTCGAGAAGGTGAGCGTCTCCTCCGAGAGGGGAACGCCGCGCGCGGCGGTGATCTGGAGGATGAGGTCGACGGACGCCCCCAGATCGAGGTCGAGTTCGGCGGTCACGCGGCGCGGCACCGGGCAATCCTCGCACGCGGCACGCACCGCACGGGCCGCCGCGACCGCAGGGCCTCAGCCCTTCTTGCCGGGACCGCCCCCGGGGCCGCCCCCGTCTTTGCCGGGACCCTTGCCGTTGCCGTTGTTCCCGGGGTCGGGCGCCTTGTCGGCGGGGCCGTCGTTCGACGAATCGTCGCCGCCGTCGTCGGTCACCGTGTCCTGCTGATCGTCGGTCCCGGACTCCGTGGTCTGCGAGGGTTCGGGGCTCTGCGAGGGTCCGGTCGTCTGCGAGGGCTCCGGCGTCGCGGTGGGTGTCGAGGACGGCGCCGGGACCAGCGAGGTGAGGTCGGCGCGGACGGTGACGATGCGCGTGAGGATGGCGTCGGCCTCGTCGGCCGTGATCTCCCCCGCGTCGCGGCGCGCCGTGACCTCGGCCTCGAGGGCGTCGAGGCTCGTCAGCGCCGTCGCGTAGTCGCCCGTCGAGGCCTGCTCGGCGACCGTCTGCACGCTTTGCTGCCACGCGGTCGGCGTCGCGGCGG
This sequence comes from Microbacterium sp. P26, assembly GCF_023712585.1. Taxonomy (NCBI): domain Bacteria; kingdom Bacillati; phylum Actinomycetota; class Actinomycetes; order Micrococcales; family Microbacteriaceae; genus Microbacterium; species Microbacterium sp. P26. Next base: position 370,611 of record NZ_JAMAXZ010000001.1, read on the forward strand.
GCGGCGTGCAGCCCGCGAGCACGAGGGCCGCCGCGACCGTCGCGACGACCGCGGGAAGGGCGCGCCGCCTCACGGGGCCACCTCGCCGTAGAGGTCGTTCAGGTGCTGGTCGAGGGGCTGCGGCAGCGTCGGCAGAGCGGGTTCGTTCGCGGCGCCCGTGCTGGTCATCACGACGGCGGCGGTGATTCCCCCCGCGAGCAGGACGGCGGCGACGACCGCACCGACGATGAGCGTGCGCCGCGAGGGGCGGCGGTCCGACCGCGGCTCCTCCGCCCGACCCGCATCGCGAGGCGCCGGTTCGAAGATGCGCGTCGGCGCGGTCGACCCCGGCAGGACCCGCGTCTGCGCGGCGGCCTCCGCCGAGGGCGGCGGCACCGCCACGTCGGACAGCGTGCGCAGCGCGACGATCAGGCCCGTGGCATCCGGTCTCTCGCTCGCCTCGATCGCGGTCATGCGCTCGAGCACCTCGCGCCACGCACCGGGGAGGTTCGCGGGAAGGTCGGGGGCCGCGACCAGTCGGGCCGCGAGCGCCTCGTGCGGCGTGCGCGAGCCGAACGGACGCGAGCCCGTGAGCGCCTCGAGCAGCACCAGTCCCAGCGAATACACGTCGCTCGCGGGGGCGGCGGGCATGCCGCGCGCCTGCTCGGGGCTGAGGTAAGCGGCCGTGCCCACGACGGTGTCGGCCTTGGTCATGCGCGTCGCACCGACCAGGGAGGCGATGCCGAAGTCGGCGAGGGTGGCCCGCGGTGTCTCGCCCGTGTGGGCGGCGGGGCGGATGAGGATGTTCGACGGCTTCACGTCGCGGTGCACGATGCCGCGGCCGTGGATGACCGCGAACGCCTCGGCGATCTCACGCCCGATGCGCGCGACCTCCGGGCCGGGGAGCGGTCCGCGTTCGATCCGCCCCGCGAGCGTGGGCCCCGCGATGAGCTCCATCGCGAGGTACGCCGGAGTCGCGTCGAGCTTCGCGTCGTAGAGCGTGACGAGCGAGGGGTGCGAGAGAGAGGCCAACAGCCGGATCTCGGACCGCACCCGCGCCACGTCGGAGGGGTCGGCGCCGTCGCCGTCGATGACCTTGAGCGCGAGCGTGCGCTCGAGCGCCGTGTCGACCGCCTCGTAGACGCACGCGTAACCGCCCCGACCGAGGGTGCGGCCGAGACGGTAGCGACCATCGAACAGATCGTCGACGGCAGGGTCGTAAGCGACGGTGGGTGTCGGTTCGCTCATGGGTGTCCTCCGGGGCGGCGGCCCCGCCGCGTCACACGAGAGGGTCGTTGTCGGAGCGCGTGGTCGAACGAGTGACCTGCGCGCCCCCGACGCCTTCGGTGCGGGTGACCGTGTCGGTCTGGCGACGACGTACGAGCAGCACCACGCCGATGAGGAAGACGACGACGCCCGCGCCCATCATGATGTACCCGATCGTGGTCAGGTCGACGAACTGGTTCGGCAGATTCACCGCGAACGCGAGGATGGCGCCGATGACGAACAGCGCGATGCCGGCTCCGATGCTCATGATGAACCCCTTTCAAAGGTGCCCCCCAGCATGGCAAGAACCGAGCGGATGCCGTATCCGCTTGACAACGGCTGTCAAGAGCGGTGCGGCGCCCGGCACGGAGGTGTGACATGTATGCCATGAGCCAGAACGACGTGACCACCCGATCCAACCGCGGCCAGTGGGAGAACTCCGTGGAAGGACGCCCCGAACTCTCGGCCAGCTTCTCGAGCCGGGAGGAGGCGATCGATCAGGGTCGCGCCGTCGCCGACGAACTCGGTTCGCAGCACCTCGTCGAAGACGCCGAGCCGACCGGCGCCGTCACCGACGAGGGCTGACCTTCCGAGGAACGACGAAGGCCGCGATCAGTACGATCGCGGCCTTTTCTCGGTGCCCCCGACAGGAATCGAACCTGCGACCTTTGGTACCGGAAACCCCGGGCGAGCCGCACCAGGGGATGTACACGGGCCGACATGGGCGGAATCCCGGCCATTTTCGATTACTGGAAGCATCCAGAACGCCACCCGCTCACAGCTTCTGTTGCCACGGTGTTGCCACCAAGCCAGTGCCCAGCGGAGCGCCCAGAATGACCCCCATGGCTTCGATGAGATGGCAGACGTACAGAAGGGTGAACCGGTCAGAGCGTACGATCCGGTACTGGCGCCAGTGGGGCATGCCGATGGAATGGCGAACCATCGAGGGGCAGCGCACGCGGGTCGTGCGTGAGGATGTGCTGCTCAAGCACTTCCGGCTGCACCTCGCGCAGAGCCCCGCCCATCAGTACCGGATGAGGGCACTCCGCGAAGCGTCCTGAGCGGCGCTGTGCGCCTCGTGAGGTGCGACCACGAGACTCTTTCGGCGCCGGCCGGTCCCAGCTCTTTCGATAGGGTCAGCGGATGGCACGTGCGCACGAACCGCTGTCGTACAGCAAGGGCGAGATCAACCGGTGTGGCGACTTCCTTGTGGACCTCTACCGGACGCTGGAGGCCGACGACAACGAGCGCCTCGACGCAATCTTCGACCGGGAACGATGGTCTCACTCGAACCGCGTGGTGGATGCGTTCCGCACGGCCCACGCGCGACCCCTGAACATCACCTCCGTCGGACTCCGGCAGTTCGTCGGGACCGCGCTCGGCGACGTGCCTGTCGTTTCCCAGCGGCTGAAGCGGCTGCCTCGCATCATCCGGAAGCTCGCCAATGCCAACGGCAGCGATCTCGCCCGCCTTGAAGACATCGGGGGCACGCGTGCCATCGTGCCCAATCTTGTCGACCAGGAGCGGCTGTGTGCTCACATCGAGAAGCGATGGGGAGGCGTTACGAAACGTCGCCGCGACTACGTGGCTGATCCGAAGTCATCCGGCTACCGCGCCCGGCACATCGTCGTAGAGCGTCACGATCGCCGCATCGAGATCCAGGTGCGCACGATCAACCAGCAGCGATGGGCCAACATGATCGAGGAAGCGGACTCAAGATTCAAGATGACGTTGAAAGATGGCGTCGGACCGCAGAGCATGCTGGACTACTTCTCAGCCGCTGGGGATATGCTCTATCACCAGGAGACGGGGTCCCCTCCCCCCTCCGATCTCCGCGACAGGTACACCACCGCAGCTGACGCCGTCGTGGAAGCAGGATATTTCGCTCGACCAAGGAGTCGATGATGGCAACCGTTCACTTTCTTCTGGCCTACAGCCACCTCAAGCAGAAGCTCGTCACTCAGCAGGAGTTCACCGACTCTCGTCGCGCCACTAAGGCGTACGCGGAAGCCGAGGCGAAGCACGCCGGCGACTCCGACTACGAGATCGTCCTCATCGGTTCGGACAGCATCCAGACCATCATGAAGACCCACGGCCACTACTTCGCCGAGGACTCCCACCACCTCATGTCGCAGTTCGAGTTCGCAGACCGCTGAGCCCAGACCAACGACAAGACGCCCCCGGCGACCCGCTTGAGAGAGCAGGCGCCGGGGGCGCTTTCGTTCGGCTAGAAATCTACTGCCGGCGAGGCCGTCCCGCGTTGCGGTGCTGCAGGTCAGCTCGAGCTCGCAGCTCACGCGCCTGCTCTTCCTGCGCCGCGAAGACCTCCGCACGCCCGTTGGTCAGGCCTTGGACGTACATCGCTTCCATGATCTCGAGTAGGCGCACCCCGTGATAGAGGTCCAGCTCGCCCGACACTTCGTCTATCGCTCGCCCCACCCGCGCGCTGGCGTATACAGGCACCACTCCGAAGCTCGGCAGCGCGACATCGTGCCTTCTTGCTCCAACCATTTCACTTCCCCCCATCGTTCCTTTCGGAAGAGGGTACCGGTGCAGGTGGCGCACTGCACGAGCGGCGAGAACGCAGCTGAAGCCCTCGCAATGAGGGACGCCGTGGGGCGTTCGCGTGATGTCGGGGGCCCCGCTTACCCTGGCCGCCATGGAGCCCCGCGAAAACGCCGTCCCCGGCCGAGTCGACGTCGACCGCGAGCTCACCTGCCTCCGGGCCGGCGCCGAACCCCCATGGGAACGCCCGCACCGCGACGGCGTCGACATCACCGACGACCCGGAGCTGCAGACCTCGTATCAACGGCAGCGGCGCGCCGAGTACGTCTCACGAGTCGGGGGGTATCGCGAGCGCGGGCTGATCTGAGACGGACACTGGCGAAGCGCACAGCGCCGCGCAGCAGCATCCGGGGGCGGCTCAGGGCCGCAGTAGCCACTCGAGGGACTTCTTCGACTCCACGACGAATGTGCTGATCCGTTCCGCCACGATTGTCGCGACCTCCACGGGCATCTCCGGTGTCGCGAGGATCTCCATCGTCGCGATGTTCACCGCCCGCGCCGACACCATGGCTGCGTACCCCACCGACCGGTACCCGACCAGCAGTCCCTCGTACTCGCGGACCGCGCGCGCCACGTCCGTGCGGATGGAGTAGGCGAGCGCCTCAGCCTCGGGTTCCATCTGCTCGGTTTCCCACGCGAAGATGTCGTCCGAGCCCGTGCGGATCGTGTTGTCGTCGTCCATGCCCTGATTCTGCCTCTCACCGTCCCAGACCGAAGGAGAACTGTTCCTGCGCGACCTGCGCGATCCGATGATCCGAGACACCCGGCCGCTGGTTGATGACCGGCGTATATGTGACAGGCGCCGCAGCAGCCGGAGCGGCCGCGTACATCGGCGCGGCCGACATCGTGGGCTGCTGCCACGCACCCAGCCGGCGGCCGACCTCGTCGAGGATGGCGAGGTTCTTCTGCCGGTGCGCGGGATGCGGGCTGATGTACGCCTCCCACGGCAGGCTTTCCTCCGCGAACTTGTGGATCCCGCCCGCGCGGCCGGCGTAGATGCCCGAAGCGATCCCACCGGCCTCGAACTGCTGCGCCTTGCCCTTGTCGTAGAGGTTGCCGGTGTAGTTGCCGAGCCCGATGCCCACGGCACCCGCGAGCTCCTGGTCCGAAGCTCCCTGACTGATCATCGTGTTGACGCGGACGTTCAGCGCCGCCTGCCGGTTCTGTATCCCGGCGATGAAGTCGTTCAGCTGCTGCTGCGCGACGGACGTGTTCAGTGTGACCGCCGTCGGGATGTTCTCGGGGATGAGGCCGAGCTTGTCGGCGTAGGCCTCCGCCTCCGCGCCAGTGATGTTGAACTGGCCCAGCATCTCGATGAGCCGCTGGCGACCGTCCGCGACGATCTGGTTCGCCGCCTCCTGGTCACCCGTCTGCTGCACCGTCGCCGCGGACCACTCCAGGGTCGCGCGGGCGAGGTCGTCGAGATTCGCCTCGTTGTCGCGACCGGCCTGAACGCCACGGTCGAGCGTGGAGCCGTTCTGCTCAAGCGACCCCTGCAGGTCGTCGAGCGCTTGCTCGAAGCCGCGGGCGGCGGCGTTGGTGTCCATCTGCGCAGACCCGAAGCCACGGATCGCGTCGGCCAGGGTGTTGACGTCGACCTTCGTCGAAGTCGCCTGACCGGCCAGCTCCGCGAGCGCATCCTTGTTGCGCTGAGCGCTCCGCTCACTCTCGCTGAGTGCTCCCGTGCTGCCTTCCTGCGCGGCCTTCATGTCGCGATACCGCTGCTGAGCGTCGGTGAGCTGGACGTTCATGTCCTTGGTCGCGTTGATCGAGTTACCGATCGTCGCGTTCCACCCGCCAGACGCTTCGTGCGCGTCGTGCAGCCGCTCCATGACGTTCTCGTACGCCTTGCCGCCCTGGTAGAGCGCGTCGGTCAGTTCACGCTGCGAGACGCCCGCCTCGCGGGCCCCATCGAACGCTCCCTGGTCGGCGAGCTTCTTCGCGATGAGCTCCCGGGTGTACCCCGTGAGGGCGCCCGTCGCCTCGTCGAAGCTGGACGCGAACTCCTCTGCGCCCGAGCGCATCTCGGCCTGCTTCGTGATGAGCACACCGACAGCGGCGGTCACCACAGACAGGGCCGCGGCGACACCGGCGCCCTGCAGCGCCATACGGCCCATCGACAGGCCAGCGGCCGACACGTTCGCCTTGAACTCGGCGAACCGCGGGATCGCGACCAGAGCCGCACCGCTCGCCAGGGCCACAGCACCCGCGCCCGCCCCGATCAGGAGCGTCGCAGTCTGGACCGGCTCAGGTAGGTCGTTGTACATGTCGACCAACGCCGACAGACCCTGGACCATCTCGCGCAGCACGTCGTTCGCGCCGGACCCGGTCTGGATCAGTGCAGTGTCGAACGCGCCGCCGAGAGCTTCGACGTCACCGGCGAGGTTGTCGAGTCGGGCGCGGGCGGTCTCTGCGGCGTAGCCGCTGTCGTCGACTGCCTGCGTCCACTCGTCGACACCCTCGGCGCCGGCCTTGTACAGCGCGGTCGCCGCGGTGACGGTTTCCCGGCCGAAGATGATGCCGAGGGAAGCGTCGCGGGACGCGCCATCCATGTCCGTGTACGCCTTGGACAGCTGCCCGGCGGCGTTCTCGAGGCCGAGGAAGTTCCCTTCGCTGTCGTACAGCGTGAGACCGAGCGCCTCGATCTCCTTGCGGGCTTCCTTCGACGGGGACGTCAGCGATGACAGAACGCCGCGCAGCGACGTGCCCGCTTGCTCACCGATGATGCCCTGCTGCGCGAACAGTGCCAGCACACCGGTCGTCTCCTCGAGGGAGACACCCATGGCCGCGGCTACGGGGCCGACGAACTTGAGGCCGTTGGCGAGATCATCTACGGATCCCATGGCCTTTCCGGCACCGGCTGCGAGAACGTCAGCGACGTGCGCCGCCTGCCCACCGTCGAGGCCGAACTGGTTCAGCGCGGTCGAGGTGATCTCGGCAGCACGTGCTACGCCGAGCTCACCGGCCGCGGCAAGGTCGAGCGAACCACCGAGCGCCCCGGACAGGATGTCCGCGGTCGAGACGCCGGCCTTCGCGAGCTCCTCAATCGCCGCGGCCGACTCCGTTGCGGAGTAGACCGTCGACTCGCCTGCCTCGAGGGCGGCGTCCCGGAGGATGCCCATGTTCTCGGCCGACTCGTGCGTCGCCGCCTGGACGGACGACATCTGCTGGTCGAACTCGGAGAACTTCGCCACGGCCACGCCGATGCCGACACCGATCGCGGTGCCCAGGCCCAGCGCGGCTGTGCCGAGGGCGTTGAACGCGTCCTTCTTCTGCGCGAGCTTCTCGACCTCGGACCCGGTCTTCGCGGTCTTCTGCGCGACCGCGTCCATGCCGGACATGTAGCCGCTGGCCTGAAGGATCAGGGATACGCGGACGCTTCTATCGGCCATGGCGCACCCCCTGCAGGGTGCGGTGGTGAACGTGGGGTTCAGCTACTCGTGTGTGCAATCCTCCATGCGCCTATCCGCCACGGATAGAAGGTGATCAGGGGTCAGTTCGGGCGAGGCCCGTCAGGTCCCATCGGCGCGCTCGAGGCGCCCGGTGGTCGAGAGTCGGAGGGTGCCCTGCGGCAGCCCGGTCCCGGAGTATGTGGGGACGCTCGCGAGCGGAATGCGCACGGCGCCCTGCAGGAGGATCTCGTTCCCCGCGCCGGCGTTCACCGTGACGCCGATCGCGCTCACGATGACTGACGTCGAACCCTTCCGGATGGACGCGACCTCGCCGACATTCACGACAGAGTCCCCGGTGATGAGACGCTCGCCGCCGTTGTCGTCGTCGGCTTCGAGACGACTCCCGTTCGGAAATGTCAGCGCGCCGCCCGCGACGTCAGGATCGAGGATCATCCCGCCGATGTGGATCTTCCCGTCCTCGATGCGGACGTCGCCGGCGGTGATCTTCCCGCCCTCCACAACCAGCTCCGACAGCAGACGGGTGAGACCAGCGATGTCCATCGTGCCGGTGACATTCGCGGGCCCCTTGATGTCGAGCGACCCGCGGACCGTGGCCGGACCGGTCCATTCGAAGATGCCGGATCCCCGTAGAAGCGAACCGTCCTCGAGAAGCAGCTTGCTGCGCAGGAAACGCATCTGTCCCTCGTCGATGGACGACCGTTCGAGGAAGCGCGTGCGGAGTAGAGCCTCGAGCGTGTCGAGGCGCCGGCGGAAGTTCTCAAGCGGGTCCAGTGGCATCGCGATCAGTCCCTTTCGGATGTGGTGGGGAGGGCACAGCGTGCAGGCGCCTCATGGGTCGGTAGAGTCGCCGCATGATTGAGCTGTGGAGCGCGATCGCGGTCGCCATATTGACCGTCGTCGTGGGTCCACTCGTGCGAGGCGAAGTCGGCAATCGACTCCAAAAACGCGTGGCTGGTCACGTTCAGCTTCGCGAGCACCTCGTTGGAAATACCGACGCGCTGAAAAGCCTCGACGCACTGCTCGTCACGGAATTGCAGGAGCTCAGGAAGCGTGAGGAGAACCGCCTCACACGCAAGCTGAATGGCGGCGTAGTGGCGACGCTGATCTTCGTGGCGGTCGCCGGTGCAGGAATCGTGTACGGACTGACGAGCTGGGCCGCCGCGGTGCAGGGCACATTCCTCAGCGTCATCATCTACGCAGCTGCGGCCCTGGTGGGCCTCTTTACAATTGCCCTCGCAGCAGCAGGAGTTGGAACCCTTTACAAGCCTAAAGACGCGTCCCCCGCTGCCTCCATCTCGAAGAGCTCCGCACCGAAGAAGCCCGCGCGCTGAAATTCTTTGATTCCGGCGAGCGTCGGACGCATCGCCCCGACGGTCCCGAGGCAGGAGCGCTTTGGCCCCCTCCCCCCTACCCCTGTCGGGGTCGATGTCGGACCTCGGCGATACGGTGCTCGCGCGCACCAGAGCGCTCATCAGAGACAGGAGAGTCACATGTCCAAATACGAGATCAATCGCGAGTTCACCTCGGGGAACTACAAGGCGACGGTGGAGGCGGATAAGTACCAGCAGGAGGGTGAGTACTTCGTCTTCTACGTGCACCCTGGTCCGAAGAAGGTCGCGACCATCTCGGCCAAGATGGTCCACTCCATCGACACCGTCGACGAGGCCAAGGCCTGACCTCCGGGTCGGGATCCGGGGCGGCGCGACTATCGACGTCGTCGCCGCCCCGAGGACCGATCGGCGGAGCAACTGTGACTGGTCGGGGGGCGTGGACAAGCTCATGCGAACGGATCGCCGCCGTTGGCGTCGTCCGCGGCAGTCAGTGGCCTGTTGACCGGCCATGACGACGGGACGTTGAAACGTCCGGTGGTGGTGTCGAAGCTCGAGCGTGCGATCGGGAACAGCGGATTACCCGCGGCCTCGGCGTACGCGTGGGCCTCGAGACGTGCGAGACGTCGGATGGTCTTGATGTCGTCGGGTGTGAGGGTCATGGTGTTATCCGTTCTGACGGGGGCGTGCGCCGTGGCGACGTTCGTAGGCGGAGCGGCCGGCGGCGTCGCCGGTGGGCTGCTGTCCGTTGCCCGTCTTGGTCTTGGCGGGGTGTCGGCGGGCGTACTCGCCGGTGCCTTTCGCGGTGCCGGTGCGGGTGTCGTCGGTCATGGTGTTCAGCCCTCCGTGTCGGTGAGGTGGAGATCGGTGCCGGTGGTGCGGGCGTACTCGTCGCGTCCGGCGGTGAGCGGTCGGGTGTCGCCAGATCCGTTCGTCGGCGCGGAGGCGAGCCCCGCGGCGTGGCTTGCCGCCTCGAGGACGGGCCAGTCAGGCACCCACGGCTTCGTGAGGGCGCACAGCGCCCGCAGGTAGCGGTAGCGGTTCGGTGCGAGCCAGGTGCCGTTCGTGCGGCGCTCGACGACGGGCGCGGGGCCTGATCGAAGCCACTCGACCCAACCTCGCTCGGAGTCGTACGTGGTGGGCGACATCTGCGCCGAGGCGATGCGCGCGGCCCGGAAGTCGGCGGAGGTGACCAGGGCGTCGGAGTGCAGACCCATATGCAGCATGAGGGCCTGGGCGTTCACTTCGTCGACGCCGGCGATGCGGGCGTAGACGCTGAGCTGGGCGGAGCGGATGCGCCCGTAGGCCTCGTCGGCTTCCTCGAGCTGGCGCCAGTGGTCGGCTACGCCGGCGCGGATTGCGGCGCTCGCGTTGTTCACGTCTCCGAGGACGAGGTCGAGCTCGCGGACGTGCACCACCAGGGCGTCGAGCTCGCTGCGGATGAGCGCGAGGGCTGGCAGCGTGGATGACTGCTGGATGGCTTCAGCCTGCCCGCGGATCTCGTGGTCGTGGGAGTCGGCGGCCACCCAGAGCTCCTGGGCAGCCTGCTGCTCGTTGCGTGCGTCTCGGAGACGTATGGCGATCTGCGTCGTATCAACGTCTTCACCGGCCGCGTACCGCGCCACCGCATCGTTCAGCTCCCGCTGCAGCGCGTCGGTCCGGTTCGTAGTCGCAAGCTTGCGCAGCTTCATCAGCCGGTTGCGCTTCGAAGCGACGTCGCCGCCGGGGAGCAGCGCGTCCACTCGCTTCTGCAGGTCGTTCATCGTTCTCCTGGTCTGTGGTCCTGAGGTGCCCGGCGGGTGAAAGGAGCGGGAAGCCCACGCCGGGCACCTACCCGGATCGTCGCCTCGCCCGGAAGTGCGCGAGGCTTTCGCGGCTGATCCGCCACCGCCCGTCTACACGGGTGGCCTCCAGCCGCCCCTCGGCGATCGCCTTTCGGATACCGCGGGCATCCGAGAAACCGACCGCCGAGGCCGCCTGCGTCGTGCTCAGCCACTCAGACCCTGCCGGTCGTTCCGCCACAGCCGCACGCGGAGTACCGGTCACGGAACGGCGCCACAGCTTCGCCATGGTCTCCATCGCGTCGAGAACCGCGTCGACCTCCGGGTCCTGACCTCGGGAGTCGGTCACTCGGGTGTAGCGGAGCAGCCACGCTGCGACGCGCGCCGGGACGTCCACGCCCGGCGATCGCCGCTCGTATGAGCCCGACGCCAGAGGATGCATCAGCGAGCTACCTCGCGTCCACCCGTCTCTTCACGCCGCGCAACCCTGGCGCGAGCGGGCAGGATGGGCTTCATGCTCATCGCCCTGCTCGGTCTCGCCTTCGTCCTGATCTGCAGCTCGCTGGCGCTGACCATCGGGGCGTTCAAGTCCGCACGGGCTCGAGGCGGTGTCGGCCGCGGACGCCTGTTCGATCGCGTGTCTCTCCCCTGGACTATGACCGCGCTCGTACTGCTCGTGGTGGTGCTGATAGGCCTGATCGTGGTCCTGTTCTGATCGTCTCGTGGACCTGCGGCCGGCGACGTCAGCCAGTCACGCGCCTGCTCGTCATCATCAGCCAGCGTCGCCGGGAGGCGGCGCAACAGTGACCATGTGCTCGACGTGATCGTGCGGGTGCTGCCCGTCTCTTCACCTCCCCCTCCGCCCCCCAGGGGGAACGTCGAACGGCAGAGCCGTCCGACGCGAGTGTTCGGAGAAGGGAACATCGTCGCAGCCACGGCAGACCGACTCACGTAAGCGGTTACTACCTTCGTGGCAACTGAGTTACCCGTAGCCGCCAACGGTCTACGGGCGCAATAGTTGCCCATAACCGAAGCGCTGTATGGGTTACAGAGTTGCCCGTAAGTACGACGGGACAGTGATCCGATATCGAGTCGATCGCCGCGGTCCTCCCTTCTCGACAATCTCGACGAGATGCTTGTCGACGAGCACATCGATGCATTTCCGTATGCCGAGACGGGACATGCCGAGATCGAGCGCGAGAGTCTCCTGCGACGGGAAGGACTCACCGGTGGCATCGGCACGGTCCGCGAGCGCCAGCAGGACGATGCTTTGACCGGGCGTGAGTTCGTGCCTCGTGAGCGTTCCGCTGCGGATGATCTGACGGACGGACGTGCGGGCCACACGCTCACACCTCCACAGGATCGGCCGTGGGCGACTCTGTGCGACTCATCGGTACGTCCTCAGACCATGTGCGGGGCAGCGAGAGCTTGCCGCGCGGGGTACGCCACCCATTCGGTCGAACGACAGGCCAATCGAGCATGACCACCGTGCACGGTGCGCAGGGCGCGTGGATCGACGAGAATCCGCCCGAGCCCTCCTGCGCACCCCATGCGAGCTGCGCGGCGCATCGTGAGCACAGACCTGCACGCTCGGCGAGCCGGCATACCTGCTGCCACGCGTCGGCCTGGCCCTGCGTCTCGGGCTTCCGCTTCGCGGCGGTCATGCGCCGACCGTCTTGATCTGACGGAGGCGAGCAACCGATCGCGAGAGCGACAGCAGTACGTCCTCAGCCTCGGTGAGTGTCATGCCCTCGTGCGGTTCGGAGATGTTGACCTCGAGGCCGTACTCGATCCAGTCGCCGACGTCCTTACCGGGGTTGAGGTGAGCGTGGCGCCGGCTGACGATGACCGTCACGAACGCGGAGATGACCGTCTCGCCGTAGCTCGAGGTGAACGTGACGCCCGCTTCACCGAGGCCCTGGTAGCTGACGGTGGTCTTGCTCGCCCACCACGGGGTGAGCTGCTGCGGCCAGGCGGGGGCGTGGTACTCGTGCTCCGCGTGTCCGCGCTCGACGACGGTGTCGACAATCGGTGTCCCGCATGCGCACTCAGACGCAGCTGCCTTCGCAGCCCACCCGCGAACCATCTGGCGCGCATCCTCGGTTTCAGGAATGATGTTCATGATCGGTCCTCTCGAAGGGTCCTGGTCTCCGCCCTCGGATGCCGCTGCAACGGCGCCGAGGGCTTTCTTCGTAGTCACCGCGTCACCGCGGCCGTGCTCGTGCGCTCGGACGCCTCGAGCCATGCGATGACATCGGCCTCCCGGTAGACCACGGTCCGCGGCGTGGGCTTCAGAAACTTCGGCCCCTTGCCGTTGAACCGGAGCTGCGCGAGGTTTGTCTTCGTCATGCCAGGGATGAGGTCGCACACCTGCTGGTCGGTGATGTACTTCTGGTTCACGGTTCCTCCTTTTGATCGATACTCCCGTGACACAGGACACTATGCGCTCGTACATATGGGCATGTCAAGCTCGTTTGTATGAATCCAGCAGGACTACGCATATGCTCGGGGCGTGGGATTAAGCGCGCTGAACGAATCGACCGGCCAGACACCTCGAGTGGAGGTGCTACCCGATCTGTCATTCGCTCGGTACGGCGCGGTTGACGTCCACACCCCCGCGGCAGGCTCACTCGACGTCACATTGATGCTCGTGTTCGACGAAACCGCTGTGCAGTACCAGGTAGATCAGCTGATCGCAGCTCGTCGGGGCCCGTCCTCGTCCGTTGACGGAGCCGCACTGAGAACAATCCCTGTGCAAGAGCTGCTGCAGACGTTCGAAGAGACCGTCACTGTGACAACTACCGGCGAGCCGATGCCTGAACTTCTGTCCGACGACCTCGTCCGCGAGATCAAGGCCGCCGGCCCCAGCAACGCCGACAGCCTGCGATGGCTCGCGCGTGTGTACGTAACCGCACACGCGTTCCGGCGTCCCCCTGCGAAGGCCGTACAGCAGCAGTTACAGATGCCCACTCCGACCGCTTCTGTGTGGATCCGTCGGGCTCGCGATCGCGGGTTCATCCCATCGACCATCGGCACTGGTGCGCACATGAGCGAGGATCTATACGAACTCGCGAAACGCCAACTCCGCGGATTCTGATGGGCAGCGTCTACCCCTACGAGACGAAGGCCGGGAAGAAGCTCTACCGGATCGTCTATCGGCGCCCCGACCATTCCCAGACGCAGGAGCGCGGCTTCGCCCGGAAGGCGGACGCCGAACGCCGACTGCGCGAGGTCGAGACCTCAAAGGATCGCGGCGAATACATCGACCCGTCCACCGCGTCAGCAACCGTGGGGCACCTCGGGGAAGCATGGCTCCGCGACCGTGAGGGAGTGCTGAAGCCGTCCAGCTATCTCCCCCTGGTGTCCGCGTGGAAGAAGCACGTGGAGCCACGCTGGGGGGCGCGCACAGTCGGGAGCATCCGGCACAGCGAGGTGCAGACCTGGATCTCCGAACTCGCCACTGCCACGACAGGGAAGGCGAAAGACGACGCGCCCGCGCGCACGGCAAGCTCGACGACCGTCCGGCGCGCGCACGGCGTCCTCGCCGGCATTCTCGACGTCGCCGTCCGCGATCGGCGCCTCGCCCGCAATGTGGCCCGGGACGTCGACCTCCCCGCGAAGGGCTCCACGAAGGCTCGCGTCTACCTGTCTCACCAGCAGGTGCAGCAGCTCGTCGACGCCGCTCCCCCGCAGCACGCCACCCTCGTCCTCTTCCTGGCCTACACGGGCCTCAGGTGGGGCGAGGCGACCGGACTACGGGTGCGGCATGTAGACGCGCTCAGACGGCGCGTGAAGGTCGAAGAAAACGCCGTCCTGGTCGCGGGCCTCATCCACGTCGGCACCCCGAAGACGCACCGCTCGAGGTCAGTCCCCTACCCCGAGTTCCTCGCACTCCCGATCGCGAAGCTCGCCGAGGGCAAGAGCCGCGACGACCTGCTGTTCGGCGACGGCGAGATCCACGTGAAGCTCCCGGCATCTCGGAATGGCTGGTTCACAGGCGCAGTCACTCGCGCGCACGCTGCTGACCGGACGTTCCCGAGGATCACACCGCACGACCTCCGCCACAGCGCTGCATCCCTAGCCGTGCAGGCCGGCGCACACGTGAAAGCTGTGCAGAGAATGCTCGGTCACGCGTCCGCAGCGATGACGCTCGACACCTACGCGGACCTGTTCGATGACGATCTGGACGCCGTCGCGGCCGCTCTCGATCAGGCCCGCCGCTCAGCGAATGTTGCCACCCTGTTGCCATGAGAAAAGGGACCGCGGGTCTGAATGACCCGCGATCCCTTGTCTCGCCTGGTGCCCCCGACAGGAATCGAACCTGCGACCTTTGGTACCGGAAACCAACGCTCTATCCCCTGAGCTACGGAGGCGGACCGCTCAAGGCTATCACCGCGCCCGGCGCCGCCCCGACGCGGATCGATGCCGCAGGGCGCGCGATCGCGCCACCCCGCGGCATCCGGATCACTCGTCGCCGATGACGCCGATGCCGGTGGCCTGGTGGTCGGCGTTGGGGTCGTCCTTCGACGGCGCCTTGGCCTCTTCGTCGACGTCGTTCTCCTGGCTGGGCTTGACCGTGTCGTCGTCGCCGAGGTCGGCGGCGCCGTCGGGGGTGGAGTTCTGCTGGTCGCTCATGCGGGTCCCTTCGTCGCGTGGACCCCCAGCCTCGCAACCGCGACCCGGCGGAGGCACCGGCTTGACCGCGACGGCCGCCGGCTCTAGCGCCCGAAGAGTCCCCGCACGCGTCGACCGATCGCCTGCGTGAGGATGACCTGTCGGCCGTTCACGTCGACGGTGAGGGTGGATCCGGCCAGGCCCCGGCCGCGCACCGGCTCGGCGTCACCGCGCACGTAGGCCTCGGCGACGTCGACGTACACCGCGAGCAACTGCGCGCTCTGGTCTTTCGACGAGTTTGCGTCGACGATCTGCACGCGGTGACCGGTGTCGGTCTCGACCGAGAACCAGCGCGATCCGGGGGTCGACACCATCGCCCACCTGTCGTCGCGCGCGAACCGCGCCCACGCGGCACCGTCGCGCAGCTCGGTCGTGACCGCCAGGTCGGCCTGCGCGAGCGCGAGCACCTCGAGCATGGCCAGCGCCTCGGCGGCGGTGACGTAGTCGCCGCGGTCGGCGCTCAGCCCACCCCACTCGAACCGGCGTTCGCTCATGCCGTCGCCTCCTCGCCGCACGCTCTCGACAGAGCGTAACCCCGCTCGCGACGGCCGGCGTCGACTCAGGCGGGCCGCAGGCTGTCGTCGGGGTGCAGGCTGCGCAACGGCACGGAGCCGTCGACGATCGCCTTCAGCGCTCGAGGACTGACCTCGAGCTCGGCCGAAATGGTCTCGATCGCGGCTCCCGACGACACTGCTCCACGCAGGGCCGTCTCGGCCTCGCGGGATGCGGCGTCGACCTCCCCCGCCGAGCTGAGGACGAACGCCGACAGGCGTTCCCTCGCGAGACGGATCCACGCGCGCTGTCGTTCTCGCCGATCGGCAACCTGCGGTGGTGACACGGACTCAGGTGACATGGTTCGCACTCCAGGGGGAAGTGACGGCCCGCGCGGCTTCGCGAGCTCTCCTCCATGCTCACCGACCGAGGACGATCCCGCATCCTCCGGAAGAACGACATTCGAAAAGATCGCAGACGGATGCCACGGGCGCTCGCTCGCGCCCGTGGCATCCGGTTCAGTCGCCCTTCACGTTGACGATCTGCCGCAGCACGTGTCGCACGCTTACCAGGTCGGCAGCGTCGGCCATGACCCGGTCGATCGGCTTGTAGGCCTGCGGGATCTCGTCGAGGAAGGCGTCGGTGTCGCGGTATTCGATGCCGCGCATCGCCTCACGCAGCTGCTCGTGCGTGAAGGTCTTGCGCGCGGCCGACCGGGAGTACTCCCGGCCCGCCCCGTGCGGCGACGAGTTGAGCGACACGGGGTCGCCCCGCCCCTCCACCACGTACGACGCGGTGCCCATCGATCCCGGGATCAGGCCCGGCCGACCCGCGTCGGCCATGATCGCGCCCTTTCGCGAGACCCACACCCGCTTGCCGAAGTGCATCTCGGACTCGGTGAAGTTGTGGTGGCAGTTGATCCGCTCGCGCTCTTCGACAGGGGTGTCGAGGAACCGACCGAGCTGGTTGGCGACGCGATCCATCATCTCTTCGCGGTTGAGCAGCGCGAAGTGCTGGGCCCACCGCAGCTCGCGGATGTAGCGCGAGAACTCCGGCGTGCCCTCGACGAGGTACGCGAGGTCGGGATGCGGCAGCTCGATCCACCACTGCTTCGCCAGGCGCTTCGCGACACCGATGTGGTGCTTCGCGATGCGGTTGCCGATGCCCCGCGACCCGGAGTGCAGGAACATCCACACGTCGTCGTTCTCGTCGAGCGAGATCTCGATGAAGTGGTTGCCGCTTCCGAGCGACCCCAGCTGGTGACGCCAGTGCCCCGCGTACGACGCCGGGTCGAACTCGGCCTTCTCGGCGCGGTCTTCGAGCTCGGCGATGCGCGGTTCGGCGGTCGCGACGATCTTGCGGTTGTCACGGCCGGCCGACAGCGGGATGGCGCGTTCGATCTGCTGCCGCAGCTCGGACAGGTCGCGTCCGTCGAGGTCGGCGACCGTGAACTGCGTCTTGACGGCGATCATGCCGCAGCCGATGTCGACGCCCACGGCGGCGGGCATGATCGCCCCGAGCGTGGGGATGACCGAGCCGACCGTCGCGCCGAGGCCGAGGTGGGCGTCGGGCATGAGGGCGATGTGGGGGTGGATGAACGGCATCCGCGACGAGGTGCGGGCCTGTTCGACGGTCTTGTCGTCGATCAGGCTCGCCCACGACACGAGTCGTTCGGTGAGCTTCTGCATGATTCCTTTCCTTCGTGCGATGACGTCGTGCGGGTGGCCCGCAGACGTCGCGGGAGCGGCCTCGGGTCGAGACGCCTCCCCCACGAGGGAAAGAGAAAAGCCCCGACCTGACGGTGCGGGGCGTGAGCGGAAGAGCTCTAGACGACCGGCGCCGGAGGGTACGACGAGAGAGGGAACGACGGATTCGTTCCCTGCTGCTCCTGACGCAGATCGCGCATGGCGGTCATCGTCTCGTCCTCTCGGCCTTCCGTGCCGGCGGCACGGACTTGCGAACATAACGGATACCGCCGCGGCGGGCAAGCATTGATTCGTCGCTCACCCGCACAGCGGTGGACTTCACCCGATGCGTGCTCAGGCCTGCGTGGGCTGATCGAAGTCCCAGTCGATGGGCTCGTCGTCAACGTGCGGATCGGGGTCGACGGCGCGCAGGTGCGCACGGGGGAACAGTCGGTGCTCCTTGAGCTCCTTCGCGGCGTGCGAGAAGTCGGGCTGCTCGTCGTCCCACTCGAGGGGTGCCGATAAGACGTCGTTGCCGACGCCGATGACGAGCTCGGCCTGAGCGACCTTCTTGTCGTCGGTGACGATCGGAATGCTCACGGCCTCGGCCTGGCCCTCCTTGGCGACGGCCGCGGTCAATTCGATCAGCGACGCCGCGACGTCATCGGTGGTGATCACGGTCTCGCCGGCATAGGTCACACATCGCATGGACCCACACTGCGACTTCGCGTCCGCCGACGCCGGTGGGTTGCCTCGCGACGCCCCGTGCACTACGGCTCAGTCGCGACGCTGCGTCGTGCGGAACATCGCCTCGTCGAGCTCGAACCACACCGCCCGCACGGTGTCGAACTCGCCGAACGGCGCAGGCTGCGGGTCGCTGAGGGAGAGGCGGTAACCGCGGGGCAGATCATCCACGTGCTGTCCGTCGCGCGGGCCGCCGACGAGCACGTAGATCACGGGGAATCGACCGCCGAGGTGTCGACCGCGACGCCGTCGACGGCGTCGCTCATACGCTGGAGGAACGCCACGACCGCTGCAGACTCGTCGGGCGTCATGTCGATGACGGCGGCGAGCATGCGGTCGTGCATGTTGCCGAGCGTCTGGCGCACCTCGGCGTGAGCGCGCGGGGTGGCCTGGATGAAGATGCTGCGGCGGTCGGCGGGGTTGTTCGAGCGCGTGATGTGACCCGACCGTTCGAGACGGTCGAGGATCGCGGTGGTCGATGCCGTGGAGAGGCCGAGATACCTCGTCAGCTCTCCCGGCCGCACCTGCCGTGTCGAATCACGCAGCAGGTAGCGCAGCACGAGCAGTTCGTTCTCACCCATCGACATGGAGTCGCGGGTACGACGACGCATCGCCACCTCGGCGGCGCGGTAGATGCGCAGAGCTTCGAGCACCGCCTTGCTGCGGTGCCGTCGATCGCTCGGCTCGTCTCCGTACCAATAGGTGACCTCGTCGGTTCCCGTGGCTGTGAGTCCGCGGGACGTGGTTTCGACGTCTGTCATGACACACTCCTCCCCGCTCTTCCGGAAACTGTACACCCGAAATAATAGTTAGACAAACTAGTTACTAATCGAGTATGTTCTAAGCACAGCTAATCGCTTCCGAAGGGAGTTCCCCCATGGGCCACCTGTACTACGGCACCGCGACCGAGTCGATCCAGATTCCGGACCGTCTGCTCTCCCACCTCAAGGTCGTCGTGACGACCAAGCTCCGCCGCAGCGAGAGCTTCACCCTCAGCTGGACGCACGTCGACGGCACCCCCGGCCGCTCCACCCTCTGGATCCAGCCCGCGATCCCGATGCGCTTCGTCTTCGACAGCGCCGAGCCCGAGACCCTCAACGCCACCGTGCTGAAGAACATGGCCGACATGGCCAACTCCTCCGCCGGCCTGGTGGTCGACCTGAACGGCGACATCCCCACCAGCGAGGCATCCCCTCGCGTCAGCCCCTCGCGGACGTCGGCGCCGGCGCGTCGCCGCACGCTGTCTGTGGCGGCGTGAGATGACCTCGGCATCCATCCCCTCCACCCTCAGCGCTGCGCGCGTGCTCTGGGCCAACGTCGATACCGGATTCTGGGTCGCCCACCGCGGCGGCGAGTACTTCGGCTGCGTCGACGCCGTCTCGGGCGGGTACGTCTCGCGCGACGCGCACGGCATTCCGATCGGTCGCTACGACGCCCTCAGCGCCGCCAAGGCGTCGCTGCGCACCACCTCCCACCCCGCCAACACCGCACGTCGACACCGCTTCGAGCGGGCGAGCGTGCTGACCGCGACCGCGGTCGGCGGCACCGCCCTGGCTTTCGCCCTGACCGCCGGCGCCCTCGCGCCGCTGCTGTGATCGCGATGGGCGACATGGACCTGCGCGACGACGCCGACGACTTCGAAGACGCGGCGACCGCCGACTTCCGCGAGCGCTACGGCGTCACCCCGCTCTAACCCCCGGCGCGTCCCCAGAGGCGCGTCGACCCCCTTGTCACCCGGGCGCCCGCGTGCGAGCGTCGCCGATACGTCGAACGCGAGGAGAAGCGATGACCACCCACGACAAGAGCACGCCCGACCACGACTCCGCGGGCGCGGGCAGCGAATCGCCCGAAGAGGGCGCGGCCGCCCAGCACGACGCCGACGAAGCGGCGACGACCGAGGGCTCACCCGCCGGCGACATCAGCTGAGCGCCGCAACGCGTCGTCAAAAGGCGTAGCGCACCCGGCAGTACGGCAGTTTGCGCGCCACCAGCTCCGTCAGCGCGGCGACGCTCTGCGCCTTGAGCGGGTGGCGATAACGCACGTTCGTCGCGCCGTTCTGCGACACCTTCTCTTCTTGGACCTCGGGCGCCCACAGCAGGTCTTCACCCTTCGGGTGCCACCCGAGGTTGACCTCGTGAAGCGCCTCGTTGTGCGTGAGGAAGATGATTTCGCACGCGAGTTGCGCCTTGGCACGCTCATGCAGCACCGCGTCGAGCTCGTCGAACAGGTGCTCCCAGTCGGCGAGCCAGGTGGGCGTGAGGATGACCGGCGAGAAGTTGACGTGCACCTCGAAGCCCGCGTCGACGAAGTCGTTGATCGCGGCGATGCGCTCCGACATCGGCGTGGTCCGCAGGTCGGTGACGCGGGCCGTGCCGGCCGGCATGAGCGAGAACCGCACGCGGGTGCGACCCGCGGGATCCCACTCGAGAAGATCGCGATTGACGAACTTCGTCGCGAACGACGCCTTCGCCGTCGGCATCATGCGGAACAGGTCGCACACGTCGCGAACGTTCTCGCTGATCATCGCGTCGACCGAGCAGTCGCCGTTCTCACCGATGTCGTACACCCACGCGTCGGGGTCGCACTGGTTCGGCTCGGTCTTGGCCCCGCGCGCCGCCACATGGCGCGCGAGGTGGCGCGAGATCTGCTCGACGTTGGCGAACACCGTGATCGGGTTGCTGTAGCCCTTGCGTCGCGGAACGTAGCAATAGCTGCAGGCCATCGCGCACCCGTTCGAGAGCGACGGCGCGATGAAGTCCGCCGAGCGGCCGTTCACCCGCGTGACGACGCTCTTCTTGACCCCGAGCACGAGCGCCTCGGTCTTGATGCGCACCCACCGGGCGACGTTCGTCTCGTCGCCGTGCACCTCGGGGATCTGCCAGTGCGAGGCGATCGGCACGATGTCGGCGTCGGGCCAGCGCGCCACGATCTCGCGCCCGCGTTCGAGCTCGAGGGCGGCGTCTTCGGCGTAGATGCGGGTGACCCGCAACAGGTTCTCGCGTTCGACGGCCATGCTTTCCGTTCTACCCCGGACCTCCGACATCGGCCCCCTCGGGAACCGGCTGGCAGCGCGGGCACCACCACGTGCGACGCTGCTCGGGATCATTCGCCACCTCGTCGCGCACACGCACGCGCGTGCCGCAACGCAGGCAAGGCCGCCCGGCTCGTCCGGCCACCCAGTGCGAGGCTCCCTTGCGCGCGTTCCCCGTGGTCACCTGATACATCCCGGGCACCGTCGCCGAGACGCGCAGGCACCGCGCCGCCAGCTCCACCAGCGCGTCCAGGTCTGTCGCGCCGATCGGCGCGAAGGGGTGGATGCCGCGCAGGAAGGCGAGCTCGTTCACCCACAGGTTGCCGAGGCCGGCGATCAGCGACTGGTCGAGCAGCGCCGCGACGAAGGGCCGCGACGGGCGTACCGACAGGCGCCGCACGGCTTCGGCGGCGTCCCAGTCGTCGCGCAGCGGATCCGGCCCCAGGAAGCCGACGACGTCGACCTCGCGGGCCGTGGGCACCAGGTCGACAACGGGGAGATCGAGGCCCCAGACCTCGCGTCCGTCGTCGAGGCGGAACCGCACGCGCGCCTTCTCGCGCACAGCGGTCGGCAGCGTTCGGCCCGCGCGGGTGATCGTCCAGCTCCCCTGCATCCGCAGGTGGGTGTGCAGCGTCGACCCGTCGTCGAACCGCGTCAGCAGGTGCTTGCCGTGGGTGTCGTGGTTCCGGATGCCGAGACCCGCCAGGCTCCTGCCCGCGGCGTGGCCCGAACGCAGCTCACCGTCGGCGATGCGCGCGCCCTGGGTCGCGGCCTCCAGCCGACGCCGCAGCCGGTACACGCTGTCGCCCTCGGGCACAGCTACGTCGCCGAGGAGGTTGCCGTGTGCAGCTGGTCGTCGCGCGGCGCGAGATCGGGGCGCAGGCGCGTGCCGAACTCGTGACGGAGGGCGCTGAGCGCCGCGTGCCATCCCGCCAGACCGTGGACGCCCGGGCCGGGGCTCGTCGACGACGAGCAGAGGTACACGCCCTTCATCGGGGTGCGCCACGGGTCGGGGCTGTAGACCGGTCGGCCGAGCAGCTGGGTGAAGCTCGGAGCACCGGCCGAGATGTCGCCGCCAGGGAAGTTGGGGTTCCAGGCCTGAATGTCGGTCGCGGTGCGCGACGAAGCAGCCAGCACCGTGTCGCGGAAACCGGGGGCGAAGCGCTCGATCTGCCGGGTGACCGCCTCCTGACGGTCGGCCGGGCTTCCCGACGGCACGTGCGTGTAGGCCCAGAGCACGTGCTTGCCCTCCGGCGCCCGGGTGGGGTCGAACAGGGTGGGCTGAGCGGCCAGCACGTAGGGCGCGTCGGGCAGGTCGCCGCGCGCGACGGCGTTCTCGGCCGCCGCGATCTCGGCGCGCGTGCCGCCGATGTGGATCGTCCCCGAGCGGGCGACGTCGGGGTGGGCCCACGGCACCGGATCCGAGAGGGCGAAGTCGACCTTGGCCACGCCGCCGCCATAGCGGAAGCGCTCCAACTGACGGCGGTACAGCTCCGGCATCCGCTCCCCCGCCATCTTCACCAGCGCGCGTGGAGTGGTGTCCAACAGCACCGCACGCGAGGGGGGCAGTTCGTCGAGCGAGGTGACCTCGACGCCGGCGTGCAGCACGCCGCCATGCGCGCGGATGTCGGCGATCATGGCATCCGCGATCGACTGGCTCCCGCCCACCGGGATCGGCCATCCGCGCCCGTGCCCGTAGGTCGCGAGCACCAGGCCGGCCCCACCCGCGGCGAGACTCGGCTGGTGCAGGATCGTGTGCGCCGAGACGCCGGTGATCATGCTGGGCACGACGTCGTCGCGGAACCTGGCGTTCCACCACGGGCCGCCCTGCTCGAGCGCGCGCAGGCCGAAGAACACGGCCGCGAGCGGGTCGCCCGGAATGCGCAGCAGCGCGTTGCCGGTGAAGTCGGCGACCCCGCGGAGGTGCTCGACCAGAGGGCGCATGAGGCGTTCGTAGGCGGGGCCATCGACGCCCAGCCCGTCGGCCGCCCGCGCCAGGTCGCGGTAGGCGAGGCCCGCGCGCCCGCCATCGAGCGGGTGCGCGTACGACACCTCGGGAACGATCAGCGGCACGCGGCGCTCGAGACCGAACTCGCGGAAGAACCACGACTCCAGGGCCAGCGGGTGCACGGCCGACCCGACGTCGTGGCGGAATCCGGGGAGGGTGAGCTCGGCCGTCGACGCCGCTCCCCCGAAGGTCTCGGCCCGCTCGTACACGGCGACCGACAGGCCCGCTCGGGCGAGGGTGACCGCCGCGGCCAACCCGTTGGGGCCCGACCCGACGATGACGGCGTCGTAGCTCTCGCTCATCGTTGGATCGACTCCCTCTGGGCGGTGGATTCGAAGCCTGCCGCCGCCGCGCCCCCCGCGGTGCCGGGCGCGCCGCCCTCGGCGAGGTAGGCGAGTCGGTGCAAGGTCTCGGCGTTGCGGTACCGCGTGATCGCATCGAACACGGTGTCGGGCAGAAGCTTCGTCGGGCCGGTCACCGGCTCCTCCTGGATGCGGACGACGCACGCATCGCCCCGCGCCTTCACGTCGATCGCGACGCGCGCGACCCCGATCGGTCCGCCGTGCGGCTCGAGAACCGCGCGGCGCGGTGGGTCCCACTCCCGCATCACGGTCGTGTCGTCCACCACGAGCGGCCACGACCCGAACGAGTGATGCAGGGTCGCCCCCTCGGCGGGCCACTGCTCCGAGACGTCGCGCATGCGGGAGGTCCCGACCACCCACAGCGGGTACAGCCAGCCGTTCGCCAAGACGCGGAACACGTCGTCGGGTGTGCAGCGCAGGAGGCGCACGTTGCGGGCCATGGGTCGCTCCTCCTCGTCGACGGGGGCGGGCTCGCGCCCGGCACGGCCTACGCTACGGCCCCGTCCGCTCTCGTGGCACGGAGGTTGCGCCCCGGCGCGTCGCGGGATATCGGGCTCAGGCGGCCGCGGGCAGCACGAACCAGGCGCGCGTGCCGCCGGCGGGAGACTCGTCGAGGCCGATCGACCCGCGGTGCGCCTCGACGATGCGCCGACACGTGGCCAGACCGATGCCGATGCCCTGCACCTCGGCGCCGTGCCCGCGCTGCATGGGCTCGAACACGCGCTCGCGCAGGCTCGCGTCGATCGCGTCGCCGTTGTCGTCGACCGTCACGCGCCATCCGTCGGGAAGCGTCTCGACGCTGATCGTGATGCGGGGCACACGGTCGGCGGCGACCGTGAACTTCACGGCGTTGGCGATGAGGTTCTGCAGCAGCACGCGCAGCAGGGTGTCGTCGGCGCGAACCTGGGTCGTCGCGTCGACGGTCACCTCGGCCCCGGTGCTCACGACGGCGCCGTCGAGGTCTTCGAGCACGGCGTCCACCGTGTCGGCGACGTCGACCTGGGTCATGTGCGGGCGCGCACCGCCCATTCGCGCGAAATCGAGCAGGTCGGTGACCATCGACGTCATGCGGCCGGCGGCCGCCTCCGCGCGCGCGAGCGACTGGGCGGCGCGCGGGGCGTCGACCATCTCGGGGCTGTCGGCGGCGAGCTCGAGGAAACCCGTCAGAGCCGTCAGCGGATTGCGCAGGTCGTGACTGACCTGCACGGCGAAGTGCTCGAGCTGCTCGTTCGACTCGATGAGGTCGCGTTGCACCCGGCGCAGTTCGAGCACGTCGATCACCTGATGCGCGAGCAGATCGAGGGCCCGGCTACTGGCATCCGACAGCTCTCCGACGACGTCGTCGAACACGCACAGCGTGCCGATCGCCACCCCGGCGGGAGTGATGAGCGGACTCGACGCGTAGAAGCGCACGTGCGCGATCTCACCGGTGACGAACGCGTTCTGGGCGAAGCGGGCGTCGAGGCGGGCGTCGGGGACGACGACGCGACCCGGGGTGCTGATGACCGCCGCGCACATCGAGTCTTCGCGCGAGCACGACGCGGCCTGGATGCCGACGGCCGCGACCTGGTGCTGCATGCGGTCGTCGATGATGTTGATGACCGCCGTCGGCACGCCGCACACGGTGGCGGCGAGCTCGACGAGACCCTGCAGGTCGGGTTCGGAGGGTTCGCCGACGAGGCGATACTGCGCGATCGCCTCGCGCCTGCTGACATCGTGTGCCGTGGACACGTCGTCCCCCCGATCTGGTTCCCGGGCAAGCCTACTGGTCGGCGGTTACACCGCAGCGGTCCGATGCGAAAGGGGCTCGCGCCGACGACCCCCACCGCCGAGAGTCGGGGCATGAGCACTCCGTCCTTCCCCCAGACCCCGTCCGAGCCCACGCCGCCCAATCCGTCGGAGCCACTCGCCCCGACCCCGTCGGAGCCGACCGTCCCCCGCCCGGCCGAGCCGGACCCGGCGCCGAGCGCGGGGTCGTCGTCACCGGATGCCGTGGCCTCGGCCGGCCGCGATGCCGGAGCGACCGACGACTCCGAGTCCGGCGCCTTCGCCACCGACGACGCCGACGCCGTGGGGTCGGCCGAGATGGACGCCGACAACGCCGTCGAGCAGGACATGATCGACGCGGTGGATCCGGGTGGGAGCCCCGACTGATCGACACTCGACGTGAAAAAGGGCGGCGCCTTCCGGCACCGCCCTTTTTCGTCCGTTCAGATGAGGATCACGGGTTGCCGCGGGTCCACAGCAGCAGGATCGCCACGGCCTGCAGCACGAGGCATCCGACCAGGATCGCCGTGCGGCGACGCGGCGTCGACGACCACCGCTCGTCTCCCAGCAGCGGCGCCATCGGCATGAGCAGACGGAACGTGCTCTGCTGCGGGAGGAACACCGCGAAGATGTAGACGCCGTAGCTGAAGCCGTAGGTCACGACCATCAGGCCGAGCTTGCGCACCGGCCGCGACCACATGAGCGCCGCGAACGCCACGAGCAGGGCGATGACGAGCACGATGCCGACGAAGCCGAGGTGCGTTCCCGCCTGGCGGAACCACGGCGTGAACGGCGTGAACTCGTCGTTGCCGACGTAGTCGAGCCACCAGCCGAGCTCGGTGCGGATGTAGGCGTTGTGGGTGCCCGTGACGTACTGCGCGATGTGGTTCCACGACAGACCCGCCACGGCGATCACGAGACCCGACGCCATGAGCGAGGCCCACTCGCGCACCGGGAACGGATCGACCTTGCGGCGGAAGAAGCGCACGAGGAAGACGATGCCCAGCGCGAGACCCAGGGCGAGCACGCCCGGCCGCGTGTACGCGGTGATGAGCCCGATCGGCAGGATCCACAGGTAGCGCCGCTTGATGGCGAGCAGCATGCCCGCGAACATCAGCAGCATGAACAGGCCCTCGCTGTACCCGATGACGAAGAGGAACGACATCGGGGCGAAGGAGAAGAACACCAGAGCCCACCAGGCGGCCTGGGGCTTGGTGACCGTGCGCATCAGCACGAACAGCAGCCACGTGGCGCCGAGGCTCGCGCCCAAGCTCATCATCACCGACACCGGCTGCCACCCGAGACCGGTGGCGCCGGAGATCACGCGGATCATCGTCGGCCAGACGGGGAGGAACGCCCAGTTGTTCGGGAGGATGTCGCCCGAGACGTTCATGGGCAGCGACATCGGGTAGCCCTGGGCGGCGATCTGGCCGTAGCGGTCGGCGTCCCACCCGGTGAGGTAGTCCCAGAAGGTGCCGAGGCGCTCGCTGTCGGGCCCGAAGCCCCAGCGCGCGGCCTTGGCGATCGAGTAGAAGCCCCACAGCATGCCGAAGCTGACGACGCGGGCGATGGCCCAGAGGATCAGCACCTTGGTGAAGGCACCGCGCTCGATCGGGACGACGCCCTCGGGCTTGCGCATGACGTCGCGCCCGTACTGGACGAGGGCACGGCCGAGGCGCGAATCGCGCACTCGATCGAGGCGGCGCTGTCGCCCGATGACGGGTGACGGGCGTGTCGCGGGGGCAAGCTCGCTCGGCGGTGCGCTCACTCGGAACCTTTCACAGGGGAAGACATGGGCGAGTGACGACGGTGTCTGGGCCCGGACAAGTGCAATTGGGTCGGATCGTACCGGATGAAACCGAACGTTCCCTCCGGTTGACTTTCGGCGAAATGCCCTGATCAGTGGGTATCGCCCACGAGCTTCAGACCGATCACGCACCCCACCAGACCGAGCACGAGCAGCACTTTGACCACCGAGACCGCCTCGGTGCCGCCGATCATCGCCACCACCACCGTGAGCGCCGCGCCGATGCCGACCCACACCGCGTACGCGGTGCCGGTCGGGATCTCGCGCATCGCGAAAGCGAGACCGCCCATTGATGCCACGAGGGCGACGCCGAAGATCACGCTCGGCCAGAGCTTGGTGAAGCCCTCCGAGCGCCCCAGGGCGGTGGCCCAGATGGCCTCGAGGATTCCGGACAGGATGAGGACGATCCACGACATGACGGTGCTCCTTGGCCAGTCTTGTCGCAGTCCGGGTACTGATCCGTCGTCCGGGGACGCGGGTCGGCGTCCGTCCCCCAGGGTAGCGAGCCGACCTGGGCAGGACCCGGGCACCGCGGCATCCGGGATCAGATCAAGAAGATGGATGCCGAATCCGGGTTGTGCGCGTGCACGAGGACCCCGAAGACGACCGCGTCGAAGAGCAGGTGCACGGTCACCACGTACCAGAGCGAGCGGGTCTTCAAGAAGAGGAAGCCCTGCACGATCGCGAACGGGATCGTCAGCAGCGGGCCCCACGCCTGGTAGCCGAGCTCCCACAGGAACGACACGAACACGACAGCCTGCAGCAGATTGGCCGTCAGGTCGGGGAAGTGCCGGCGCAGCAGCACGAAGACCGTGCAGATGAAGAAGATTTCGTCCCAGATGCCCACCGCGCCGACCCCGACGAACAGGCGGGCGATGAGGTCTCCCGTGACCACCTCGGGCCAGTTGCGGTAGACGCCCGAGGTGATGAAGTAGAACGGCAGGATCAGGTAGCCGAGCACGATCACCCCGCCGAGCCACGCCCACTGCCACCAGGTCCAGCGGCCTCCCCCGCGCCAGGGGAAGCGGATCGCGTAATCGCGGTAGACGAAGCGCGAGATCACGTACGGCACGACGACGGCCCCGCCGAGGGCGAGCGTGAAGCGCACGAAGGCGGCGTTGTCGAGCTCGGCGTGCAGCGGGATCAGGCTGACGATGAACTGCCCGATCGCGATGAGCGACACATCGCGGGCGATGCTCGGCTCCTCACCGCGAGCGAGGGCGACGCCGTTGCGGCGGTCGACGAGCACGGCGGATGCCACGGCGAGGGCGAGCAGGATCCAGCCGAGCCACACGATCTGCACGACGAAGAGCGCGGGGGCGGCGAGGCACACCGCGAGCGCCGGGATGAGCTTGGGCGTCCACGTGGAACGCTCGCGGACCGGCACCGCGGTGTGCGCGGTCACGGCGAGACCCGCGTGTAGGTCAGGTCGCGGATGTCGCGGCCGACGCGCAGACCCTTCTGCTCGAAGGCGGTGAGCACGCGGCCCCCGAACCGCTCGGCCCACTCCCCGTCGAACGCCCGCTCGAAACCGGGGGCGTCGTCGAGCACGTCGCGCATCTGGTCGGCGTAGTCCTGCCAGTCGGTCGCGAGGCGCACCTGACCGCCGGGGCGGATCGCCTGCGCGGCGATGCGCGCGAAATCGGGGGCGACGAGGCGCCGCTTGGTGTGCTTGTTCTTGTGCCACGGGTCGGGGAAGAACACCCACAGCTCGTCGACGGATGCCGCGGGCAGCAGGTGCTCGAGCGCCTCCGGCGCGTTGGCCTCGACGAGGCGGAGGTTCTTCACGCCCGCGCGGTCGGCGTCGAGCATGGTGCGCGCGAGCCCCGCGGTGAACACCTCGACGGCGAGGAAGTCGGTGTCGGGGTCGCCGGCTGCGGCCGAGACGATCTGGTGGCCCTGGCCGGAGCCGATCTCGACGACCAGTCGGGCGGTGCGGCCGTAGACCGCGGCCGGGTCGACCGCGGTGCCCGGCTTGACGCTGGTGGTGGCGGTGGCGCGCTCGACCGGCAGCAGGTAGAACGGCGAGAGCTCGGCCCAGGCGCGATCCTGCGCCTCCGACATGCGGCCGCTGCGCCGCACGAACGACACCGGCTTGTCACGGAAGACGGGAGCGGCGGCGTCCATGCCGTCCAGGCTAGAGGGACGGTCGCCGGGAATGTGCCGAACGGGCACCTTGCGGCCGCTCACGGGACGGTCACGAAGTCGATGAGTTCCTCGACGCGGCCGAGCAGGGCCGGCTCGAGGTCGCGGAAGGTGGTGACCTTCGACAGGATGTGCTGCCACGCGCGGGCGGTGTCGGCCTGCTCCTCGGCGGGCCAGCCCAGGGCGCGGCAGACGCCCACCTTCCACTCGATGCCGCGCGGCACCTCGGGCCACGCGGCGATGCCGAGGGCGCGGGGCGTGACGCACTGCCACACGTCGACGAAGGGGTGTCCGACGATGCGCACGTGCGCACCGTGGCGGCCGCGCGCGATCTTCTCGGCGATGCGCGACTCCTTGGAGTTCGGCACGAGGTGGTCGACGAGCACGCCGTAGCGGCGCTCGGCGGTGGGCGGCTCGGCGTCGAGCTTCTCTTCGAGCAGGTCGACGCCCTCGAGGAACTCCACGACCACGCCCTCGGCGCGCAGGTCGGCGCCCCACACCTTCTCGACAAGTTCGGCGTCGTGCTTGCCCTCGACGAAGATGCGGCTCGCGCGGGCGGTGCGCGCCCGCTGGTCGGCCGCGGCGAACGAGCCGGAGGCCGTGCGCGTGCGCCCCTTCGGCGCGGCCGCGGGTGCCTTCAACACCACGGGCTTGCCGTCGACGAGGAAGCCCCCGCCGAGCGGGAACAGCCGGCGCTTGCCGAAGCGGTCCTCGAGCTCGACGTTCATGCCGTCAATGCGGGTCACCGCCCCGACGAAGTCACTGCCGGCGACCTCGACGACGAGATCGGCGGATGCCGCGACCTCGGCGGGCGTGATGCGTCCGGCGTCGCGCCACCCGCGGGCGAGCACGTCGGTGCCGTAACGGTCGTCCATGGTGTACCTCCGAGCGTTCGAGCCTAGGCGGCGCCCGCGTGCGCTCACAGCGGACGCGCCGCTCCTTCCCCGGTGTCGGCGGTCGTTTGTAGGGTGGAACCTCCGGCCGCCGAAGGGGGATGCATGCGAAAGCCGATGCTGGCTCGCGCGATCTGCGTCGTGATGCTCGCGCTCATCGGCGTGGTCGCGGCGCCGCTGAGCGCCTCGGCCGTGCCGCCGCCGTCGCTGGGCTCGAGCTTCGTGCTCGACGACGTGAACGCGCTCACCGACGCCCAAGAAGCAGAGGTGCAGGCGAAACTGCTCGCCCTGTCCGACCAGACGGGCCTCGACATGTGGGTCGTCTACGTCGATTCGTTCACCAATCCCACCAGCGCGGCCGACTGGGCGAACGAGGCCGCCAACCGCAACAACCTCGGCCCCCACCAGTACCTCCTGGCGATCGCGATCCAGGGCGACACCTTCGAGTACTACCTCTCCGGCGACGTCGACGGCGGGGAGCTCTCCGCCGACCAGCTCGCCTCGATCGAGCAGGACCGCGTGCAACCGGCGCTCGAGGCAAGCGACGACGCCGGTGCCGCGATCGCCGCAGCCGACGGCATCCGCACCGCCCACGCCCAGGCCGGGGGCAACAAGCCCGCTCCCCCGCCGACCCCCGCGACCCAGAGCGGCCCCGCGATCGTTCCCGTCGTGCTGGTCGGCGTGCTGCTGCTCGCCATCGCGGGCGGTCTCATCTTCTTCGCGGTGCGACGACGACGCGCCGCCGCGCAGGGCGGATCGACCGCCGCCCCGGCCGAGAGCGTCGACGAATTGCGCCGCCGCGCCGGGTCGGCCCTGGTCGCCACCGACGACGCGGTCAAGACGAGCGAGCAGGAGCTCGGATTCGCACGCGCCCAGTTCGGCGACGAGGCCGCAGCCCCCTTCACCGACGTGCTGACCCAGGCCAAGGCCGATCTCGACCGGGCGTTCTCGATCCAGCAGCAGCTCGACGACAGCACCCCCGAGACCCCCGAGCAGCAGCGCGCGGGCTACGCCGAGATCCTGCGCCTGTGCACCTCGGCCGACGAGGCCCTCGACGCCAAGGCCGCGGCGTTCGACGAGCTGCGCGCCCTCGAGGCGGACGCCCCCGCCGCCCTGGCCGCCACACGGGAGCGACGCACCGCCGCCGAGCAGGCCCTGAGCGCCGCCGACGCCGGACGCGCGCGGCTCGCGACCCTCTTCACCGACGAGGCACTCGCGCCCGTCGCCGACAACCCGGCGCAGGCGCGGGCGCGGATCGCCCTGGCGACCGAGCAGGAGGCCGCAGCCGATGCCGCCCTCACCGCCGGGCGCACGGGCGAGGCCGCGGTGGCGATCCGCGCCGCCCAAGCGGCGGTCGCTCAGGCCGAGACCCTCGAGCAAGCGATCACGACGCTCGGCACCGACCTCACCGAGGCCCAGCAGACCGCGGCGTCCCTTCGGGCCGAGGTCGAGGGCGACCTCGCCGCCGCGTCGGCGCTCCCCGACACCGACGGTCGCATCGCCCAGGCCATCGCCTCCACGCGGGCCCAACTCGACGCCGCGCGTGCCGCCGCGAGCGGTACCCGCACCGATCCCCTCCGCGCCGTGCAGGCCCTGCAGCAGGCGAACGGCACCATCGACGCGGTGCTCGACGCCGCTCGCGACGAGGCCGAACGCCGTCGCCGTGCCGAGACGCAGCTCGAGGCCACGCTGACGCAGGCGCGTGCCCAGGTGCGCGCCACCGAGGACTTCATCGCCGCGCGCCGCGGTGCCGTCGGGCCGACCGCGCGCACGCGCCTGGCTGAGGCGGGCGCGGCGCTCGTGCAAGCCGAGCAGATGCGACAGACCGACCCCGTCACGGCACTGACCGCCGCGCAGCGCGCCGCGCAGTTGGCGGGCGAAGCGGGGTCCCTCGCTCAGAACGACGTGGGCGCCTTCGGCGGCTCGGGGGGCCTCGGCGGCGGAGGCGGAGGCGACCTGATGGGCGCCATCCTCGGCGGCATCGCCGTCAACTCGGTGCTGGGCGGCGGACGCCGCGGCGGCTTCGGCGGAGGAGGCCTCGGCGGCGTTCTCGGCGGACTGGGCGGAGGCTTCTCCGGCTCGGGGCGCTCGAGCGGCGGCGGCTTCGGCGGAGGGTTCTCCGGCGGCGGTCGCTCCCGCAGCGGCGGGGGCGGCGGGTTCTCCGGCGGAGGCCGCAATCGCGCCGGGGGCGGACGAGGAGGACGCCGCTGATCCACCCCCTCGCGGAGCATCGCCCGATCACAGAGAATTCGTAGCAACCGCCACCAGACTCGACATCGTCGCCTTCTGAAAGGAACACCCCGCATGGCCAAGCAGTCCATCTTCGGTCGCATCTCGACCCTCGTCCGCGCGAACATCAACGCGCTCCTCGACCAGGCCGAGGACCCGCAGAAGATGCTCGACCAGCTCGTCCGCGACTACTCGAACTCGATCGCCGACGCCGAGTCGGCCATCGCCGAGACGATCGGCAACCTGCGCCTGCTCGAGCGCGACCACCAGGAAGACGTCCAGGCGGCCGCCGAATGGGGCAACAAGGCCCTCGCCGCCAGCCGCAAGGGCGACGAGCTGCGCGCCTCCGGCAACGCGAGCGAGGCCGACAAGTTCGACAACCTCGCCAAGATCGCGCTCCAGCGTCAGATCACCGCCGAGAGCGAGGCCAAGGCGGCCGAGCCGACCATCGCCTCGCAGACCGAGGTCGTCGACAAGCTCAAGGACGGCCTCAACGGCATGAAGGGCAAGCTCGAGCAGCTGCGGGGCAAGCGCAGCGAGCTGCTCGCCCGCGCCAAGGTCGCCGAGGCCCAGAACAAGGTGCACGACGCCGTCAAGTCGATCGACGTGCTCGACCCCACGAGCGAGCTCGGCCGGTTCGAAGACAAGATCCGCCGCGAAGAGGCCCTCGCCGCGGGCAAGCAGGAACTCGCCGCCTCGAGCATCGACGCGCAGTTCAACGCCCTCGAAGACGTGGGCGAGCTCACCGAGGTCGAGGCGCGCCTCGCCGCGCTGAAGGTCGGCGGCCCCCAGCGCGCCGCGATCGACGCGCCGAGCCCCGACCAGGTCTGACAGACACGCGAGAGTGCACCGCCCGGACCCCGGGCGGTGCACTCTCGTCACACGTGCGAGGGAAGCCGCCCATGACCCGATTCATCGTCGCCCCGCAATGGCAGGGCTCGTCGTCGTCCCGCGCGATGCAGCTGATCGACGGGGCCGACGCCATCGCAGGCGACCTCCCTCGCGCCGCGACCACCCTGCTCGAGGCCCCGACCGAGGCCGGCGACGCGCAGGGCTCGCGGATCCATCGCATGAGCGCCCTCGTGCGCATGCGGCAGCGCATCGAAGACGCCGTCCGCTCGGCCGACGAGACGGCGATCGTGGTCGGAGGGGACTGCGGCGTCGCCCTCGGGGCCGTCTCCGCCGTGGCCGGCGACGATCTCGCGGTCGTCTGGATCGACGCGCACCCCGACCTCAACACCCCCGACTCCTCCCCCAGCGGCGCCTTCACAGGCATGGTGCTGCGCGGCATCGTGGGCGAGGGAGAACCGCTGCTGCGTCTCGAACCCGGTATCGACCCCGCGCGCCTCGTGCTGGTGGCCACGCGCGCGTGGGATCCCGAAGAAGAGGCCTTCGTCGCGGCGCACGGCATCACGGTCGTCTCCGCCGACGAGCTCTCCTCCCCCGGCTTCCTCGCCGACGCGGTCGCCGCGACCGGCGCGAGCCGCGTGCACGTGCACGTCGATCTCGACGCTCTCGACCCGGCCGAGATCGGCGGCGTCGCGCAGGCCGTTCCCTTCGGCGCACGTACCGCCGACGTCGTGGCATCCATTCGTCGCCTCAAAGAGACGATGCCGCTCGCGGGAGCCACCCTGACGGAGTTCTCGCCCGCGTCGCCTGCCGCGGCCGTCGACGACCTGGGCACGATCCTGCGGCTGATCGGAGCCCTCGCGTGAGCCCGATCCCCCGCCCGCCCGCCGGATGGCGCGAGCGCGCCGACACGGCCGTGGCCCGCGGTCGGCGCTTCGACCGCTTCATCCCGGCGGCATTGCTCGACTCCCGCGTCAGCCGGGTGGGCTACTGGTACGGCTGCACGGTCGGATGGGTGTGGGGCTCGATCTGGAGCACCGGACGCATCGAGAAGCGCCACGGGCTCTGGGTGTTCCGCGGGCTACCGTCGTGGGCGTTCCCTCGCGGCGGCGTGTGCGTGGGCGGATGCTTCCTCACCGGCGACGACCGCCCGACCGACGCCGTGCTGAGCCACGAGGCCGTGCACAAGCGCCAGTGGCAGCGGTACGGCTTCCTCATGCCGCTGCTCTACGGGCTGGCCGGGCGCGATCCCCTGCGCAACCGCTTCGAGATCGAGGCGGGGCTCGCCGAGGGCAACTACGTGCCGCGCGGGAGCTGAGCCACCGCGCGGGACGCAGGCCCAGCCACCTCGTGGTGTACAGGTCCCTGAGCTCGTCGAAGGGCCCGGCACCCGCGAAGGCCCCGGCGCACAGGTCCCTGAGCTCGTCGAAGGGCCCGATACCCGCGAACGCCCCGGTGGCTTCGACAGGCTCAGCCACCTCGCGCGACGCAGGATTCGAGGCTCCGAACCGATCCGGGCTGGGGATACGCGGATGCCGGAAGATACGCGGCACGCTGCGCGCACAACCTCAGCGATCCGCATAACCTCGGGCCGAGCGCGGCATTTCGGGCTGAAAATACGCGGATGCCGGAAGATACGCGCGCTCCGACGTCACAGGCGCGGGCCGGTCTCGCCGAGCGCGGCCGCGGGTCAGCGAGCCGTGAAGAGACCGAAGCGCTTGGGCGTGTGGATCGCCTGCGGGTCGACGCCGTGGCGCGCGACGAGTTCGTCGACGATCTCGGCCGTGCCCAGGTAGCCGCCGAGCAGCACGACGCGGGTGGCGTCGTCGTCGCAGCAGAGCATCTCTCCGGCCCAGCCCGACACCGCACGGGTGAGGGCTTCGCCCGGGGCGCAGCCGCGGCCGGTGCCGGGGGCGCCGCCGCGACGCGAGCGGTCGAGCCAGCTCAGCGTCATGCGGGCGGGGGCGGCGATGCGGCCGATCCACGACTCGTCGGGCACCTCGATGAACACGCGGCCGGTCGAGCAGATCGGCAGGGTCGCGAGCAGGGCCTCGAGTTCGGCGAGCGAGTTCTCGTCGGCGGTCACGAGGTGCTGGACGCGGGTGTGCCGCGACGCGCGGCAGGCGGCGTCGTTGTGCTCGGTGGAGGTGGCCATGATGACCTCCACTATACCCGCAGTGAAGGGTTGCCTAACCTTCGTGTCGGCTGATGATCCACGCGTGGATCATGCCACCAGCACCTCGCGCAGCCGGTCGAGCTCGGCATCCGTCATGCCGTGAGCGCGGAGATAGCCCGCCGGTGACCCGAACTCGCGGTCGAGGCGATCGAGCAGAGCCCGCATGGCGCGCGCGGGCGACCGCGTGGCCAACTCGTCGGCGTGCACGTTGTCGGGGTGCAGGGCGCGGATCGCGGCGCGCACGCGCTCGGTGCGCGCGACGGGCAGCAACTGCTCGGTGCGCGCGTAGTCGGCGATCACGGCCTCGCGGTCGACGCCTGCCGCGGCGAGCGCCACCCCGATCGTGACTCCCGTGCGGTCTTTGCCGACGGTGCAGTGCACGAGCACGGGCTGAGCGGTCAGGATGCCGCGCACCACGGCGACCACGCGGTCGGCCGAGTCGTCGACGA
This sequence comes from Microbacterium sp. P26, assembly GCF_023712585.1. NCBI lineage: Bacteria > Bacillati > Actinomycetota > Actinomycetes > Micrococcales > Microbacteriaceae > Microbacterium > Microbacterium sp. P26. The sequence continues at coordinate 406,254 of NZ_JAMAXZ010000001.1, forward strand.
TCGAGGAGTACAGCTCTTCGAGGCTGACGTCGCGTTCGAAGAACGATGCGACAGACCCCAGGAACAGCGGTTCGTGCTGCACCTCGATGGGAAGGTCGTCCAACCGGCTCGGATCGTTCGCGAGCTCGGCTTCATCGCGCAGATCGATGATGCGGCGGATGCCGAGGGCCCGGAGATCCGCGATGCCGGTGTCGTCGACCTGCACGAGGTTGCCCGAGCGGAAGAGCACCCCCGAGCGCGTGGTGCCCTCGCCGGCGGGGAGTCCTCCGACGTCGCGGAAGTTCGAGGCCCCCGAGACCAGCGAGCCGGTCACGCCGTGCCGTCCGCGTGCACGTGCGGGGCGGCAGGGGCCGAGGGGCGAGGCGGCACCGGGTACCGACCGGCGATGGCGACGCGGTTGAAGGCGTTGATGGCCACGAGCACCCAGCTGAGCGCGACGTACTCCTTCTCACTGAGGATCCCGCCGGCCTGGTCGTACACCTCGTCGGGGATGCCGTCTTCGTGGATGAAGGTGAACGACTCGGTCAGCTCCAGCGCGGCGCGCTCGCGCTCGTCGAAGACCCCTGACTCGCGCCAGGTGGCGATCTGCGCGATCACGTCGGCGTCGAGCCCGGCGGCGACCGCGGCATCGACGTGCACGCGCACGCAGTAGGCGCAGCCGTTCAGCTGCGAGGCGTGGATCTGCACGATCTCGCGCAGCCGCGCGTCGATGCCCGCCTCAGCGGCGAGGCGCCCGACGGTCGAGGAGAACGAGCGCAACGCCGCGTAGGCCTCGGGAGCCGATTTCGACAGGTGCACGCGCCGTTCTTCGCCCATGGCCACAGCCTACGGCGACCCCGCGGGGCCGGGGTGTGGCGTTCGCCGAGTCCGCGGCATCCGCTCACCCGGGGTGTCCCCCGCGGAGGTCTGGCCGCGCGACGGCGGTGGCGGCAGAGGCCGCGCGGTGACAGGCTGGGCGGATGCCCGAGCTCGACGAGTTCTCGTTCCTTCCCGCCCAGGCCGCCGACCTCGGCCGCGAGGTCGCCGCCGTCGAACGCGTCGACCTCACGCTCGCCGACGACCGCCGGCTCAGCGCCCTGCGGTGGGGCGACGCCGATCCCGTGATCACGCTGCTGCACGGGGCGGGTCTCAACGCCCACACATGGGACACGACGCTGCTGCACCTCGGCGTCGCCGCGCTCGCCCTCGACCTCCCGGGGCACGGCGACTCGTCGTGGCGCGACGACGCCGCGTACGTGGCGCGCGTGCTCGCCCCCGACGTGATCGCCGCCCTCGAGGCGTGGACGAGCGGTCCGCAGGTGCTGGTCGGACACTCGCTGGGCGGACTCACGGCCGCCGCCGTCGCCGCCGCGCGCCCCGATCTCGTGTCGCGTCTCGTGATCGTCGACATCACCCCCGGCGTCGACCCGAGCGCGGGACCCGCGCAGATCCGCGCCTTCTTCGCGGGCCCGACCGACTGGGCCTCGCGCGACGAGCTCGTCGAACGCGCCCTGTCGTTCGGCCTCGGCGGTTCGCGCGAGGCGGCGACGCGGGGCGTCTTCCTCAATTCGCGCGTGCGCCCCGACGGCCGCGTGGAGTGGAAGCACCACTTCGCGCACCTCGCCGCCGCCGCGGTGAACGCCGGAGCGGATCCCTCGACCCCCGACGCCGTGCGCGCGGTGCTCGCGAGCACGGGGTGGGACGACCTCGAGGCCGTGCGCGCGCCCGTCACGCTCGTGCGCGGCGAGCGCGGGTTCGTCACGGCACCGGATGCCGAGGACTTCGCCCGGCGCGTGCCCGGGGCGAGCGTGGCGACCCTGTCGACGGGGCACAACGCCCAGGAGGAGGATCCGGCGGGTCTCGCGGAGCTCCTGCGCGGCGCGGTCGAGGCGTCCGCCGCCTCGCGCTGACGCCGCTCCCCCTGCGCCCCGCGTCACACGCCGTCGCGCACCGTCACAGACGACGGCGAGGGAATGCGGGTGAAAGTAGGCTGTTGCCACCCCTGCACGGCATCCACAGCACTCGGATGCCTTCGGCCTGCGAAAGGACACCCCGCAATGCTGCGCCGCACCGCCCTCGCCACGAGCGCGCTCCTGATCGGAGCACTCCTGCTCACCTCGTGCACCAGCTCGAACACCTCCCCCGCTCCCACGGGTGAAGCCAACCCGAACGCCACCCTCACGGTGGGTCTGAGCCTCGAGCCGACCAACCTCGACATCCGCCACACCAGCGGTGCCGCTCTCGAGCAGGCGCTCATCGACAACGTCTACCAGGGTCTGGTCACCCGCAACGGCGACGAGAACAACGCGATCGTCCCCGCCCTGTCGACCGCGTGGACGATCTCGCCCGACGGCCTCACCTACACCTTCACCCTGCGCGAGGGCGTGACCTTCCACGACGGCAGCGCGCTGACCGCCGACGACGTGGTCACCTCCCTGCAGACGACGAAGGACGACGCCACCATCCAGAACAGCGCCGACCTGGCGAACGTGGCATCCATCTCTTCCCCCGATGCCTCCACGGTCGTCGTCACCCTCGCGCAGCCGAACATCGACTTCTTGTTCGCCCTCACCGGCCGCGCGGGGCTCATCTTCAAGAACGGCGACACGACCAACTTCCAGACCTCCGCCAACGGCACCGGTCCCTTCCGCGTGGAGTCCCGCAACGTCGGCCAGAGCGTGACCCTCGCGCGCTACGACGGCTACTGGGGCGACAAGGCCGGGGTGGCCCAGGTCGTGCTCGACTACATCCCCGACCGCAACGCCGCCGTCAACGCCGCCGTCGCCGGCGACCTCGACGTCCAGCTCGAGGTCGACCCCGAGCTGCGCGGACAGATCGACGGGACGAACAACTTCACGATCGATTCCGGCCTCACCACCGACAAGGGCACGCTCGCGTTCAACAACGCCAAGGCCCCGCTCAACGACCAGCGCGTGCGCGAGGCGCTGCGCCTGGCGATCGACCACGACGCGCTGATCCAGACGCTCGGTTCGGGCGAGACCCTGTCGGGTCCGATCCCGCCGCTCGACCCCGGGTACGAAGACCTCTCGGGCAGCATCTCGTACAACCCCGACCGCGCGCGCGAGCTGCTCGCCCAGGCCGGCGCCGAGAACCTCAACCTCACGCTGACGATCCCCAACGTCTACCCCGGCTCGATCTCGACCTTCCTCGTGTCGTCGTTCGCCGACGTGGGCGTGACCCTGCAGGTCAAGCAGGTCGACTTCACCGCGTGGCTGCAGGACGTCTACACGAACAAGGACTACGACCTCAGCTTCGTGCGCCACGTCGAGGCCCGCGACTTCGGCAACTGGGCGAACCCCTCGTACTACTTCGGCTACGACAACGCCGAGGTGCAGGGCCTCTACGCCCAGGCGCTGGCCACCACCGACGAGCAGCAGTCCTCCGACCTGCTCGCCGAGGCCGCGCGCATCGTGAGCGACGACGACGCCGCCGACTGGCTCTTCCTGTCGACGCCGTTGACGGCGGTGGGCACGAACGTGGCGAACTTCCCGAAGAACTCGCTCAACGTGCGACTGCCGCTGTCGGCTGTGACGGTCGCGTCGGAGTGATCCGCTACACGCTGACACGGCTGGGCCTGCTCGTGCTGGGCCTGGCCGTGGCCAGCGTGCTGATCTTCGTCTCGCTGCGGGTGCTCCCCGGCGACGTCGCGCAGGTGATCGCCGGAACCCAGGCCACCCCCGAGCAGATCGCCGCCCTGCGCGCGAGCCTCGGACTCGACGCTCCCCTGTGGACGCAGTACGCCGACTGGATCGGCGGTCTGCTGCGCGGCGACCTCGGCACCTCCCTCCTCACCGGCACCTCGGTCAGCAGCGAGCTGATCGACAAGGCGCGGGTCACCGTGCCCCTGTCGATCATGTCGCTGACGATCGCGCTGCTGATCGGCATCCCGTTCGGCGTGCTCTCCGCCCTCGGGCGTCGTCGCGCGACGGGTGCGGCCCTCAGCGTCGCCGCACAGGCGTTGGCGGCGGTGCCGGTGGTGTGGGCGGGACTCATGCTCGTGGTGGTGTTCGCCGTCTGGCTCGGGTGGTTGCCGCCCCAGGGCTTCCCGCGCGCGGGGTGGAACGACCCCGCCGCGGCGTTCCGCGCCCTCGTGCTGCCCTCCCTGACGATCGGGGTCATCGAGGGGGCGATGCTGCTGCGGTTCGTGCGCAGCGCGACCCTGCAGGCGATCGGCCAGGACTACGTGCGCACGGCCGCCGCCAAGGGCCTGACTCGCACGCGCGCCCTGCTCAGCCACGGTCTGCCCAACGTGGGCCTCTCGGTCATCACGGTGCTGGGGCTGCAGATCGCCGGGATCATCGTGGGAGCCGTGGTCATCGAGCAGCTGTTCACCCTCCCGGGCGTGGGTCGCATGCTCGTCACCGACGTCGCCTCGCGCGACCTGCCCAAGGTGCAGGGCGAGCTTCTCGCGGTGACCGGCTTCGTGCTCATCGTGGGCTTCGTGGTCGACCTCGCGCACCGCCTGATCGACCCTCGACAGCGGGAGGCCGAGTGAACACCCTGAAACGCCTCTGGGGGCTGGGCACCGGCCGCTTCGGACTCGTGATCGTGCTGCTCGTGCTGCTCGCGGCCGCCGTCTCGCTCGTGTGGACGCCGTTCGACCCCGCCGCCGTCGACGCCCGCGCGCGGTGGACCGATCCGTCGTGGCCCCATGTGCTGGGCACCGACGACAGCGGCCGCGACATCGCGAGCCTGCTCCTCGCCGGCGCCCGCACGACCGTCGTCGTCGCGGTCGGGGCGGGCATCGTGGCCTCCGTCATCGGCATCGCCCTCGGCGCCCTCGGGGCGCTCACCGCACGATGGGTGCGCGAGAGTGTCTCGGTGCTCGTCGACATCCTCATCGCCTTCCCGGTGCTGATCATCGCGATGATGATCTCGGCCGTGTGGGGCGGGTCGCTGTTCGTGGTCATCTGGTCGGTGGGCATCGGGTTCGGCGTCAACGTCGCCCGCGTCACCCGGCCCGAGCTGCGCCGCGTGCTGCACAGCGACTTCGTGCTCGCCGGGCGGGCGAGCGGGCTCTCGACGTGGCAGAACCTCACGCGCCACCTGCTGCCCAACGTCGCGCCCGTGTTCATCGTGCAGCTGTCGTGGGGCATGGCCGTGGCCGTGCTCGCCGAGGCCGGACTGTCGTACCTCGGTTTCGGCGCCCCCGTCACGCAGCCGTCGTGGGGCGTGCTGCTGAACAGCCTGCAGCCCTACATCGCCGTGCACCCGCTGACGGTGGTGTGGCCGGGCCTGGCGATCACCCTGACGGTGCTCGGACTCAACCTGCTGGGCGACGCCCTGCGCGAGGCGGCCGACCCGACGCTCGCCGAGCGCGCGCCGTCGGCACGGACGCAGGTTCCGGGGGTGGTGGCGTGAGCCTCGAGGTGACCGACCTGCGCATCGAGATCGGCGGCCGGGCGGTCGTCGACGGCATCTCGTTCGCCGTGCCCGACGGCGCGCGCGTGGGGCTCATCGGCGAATCGGGCTCGGGCAAGTCGCTGACCGCCCTCGCCATCCTCGGGTTGCTGCCCGACGGGGCCGTGGCTTCCGGAAGCGTGCGGTGGAACGACCGCGAGATCCTCGGACTCCCCGACCGCGAGCTCGCGCGCCTGCGCGGCGATGACATCGGCATCGTCTTCCAGGAGCCCCGTACCGCGCTGAACCCCATCCGCACGGTGGGCCGCCAGATCGGCGAGTCGGTGCGGATCCACGAGAAGGTGTCGAAGCGCGCGGCCCTCGCCCGCGCGGTCGTCGAGGCCGAGCGCGTCGCCCTTCCCGACCCCGAACGCCTCGTCTCGCGCTACCCGCATCAGCTCTCGGGCGGTCAGCGTCAGCGCGTCGCGATCGCGATGGCCCTCGCGTGCCGCCCGCGCTTGCTCATCGCCGACGAGCCGACCACCGCCCTCGACGTCACGATCCAGGCCGGGATCCTCTCGCTGCTGCGCTCCCTCGTGCACGACGCCGGCATGTCGCTGGTGTTCATCACGCACGACCTCGCGGTCCTCGCGCAGGTGGCCACGCACGCCGTCGTGCTCGAGCACGGCCGCGTCGTCGAACAGGGCGCCGTCGAGGCACTGCTGCGCGCGCCGTCGTCGCCCGTCACGCAGGCTCTGCTGCGCGATGCGACCGCGACGCTGTGGCATCCGGAGACCGGCACCCCCACCGCGATCCCGGATGCCGCGACGCCCCGGCCGACGCAGGGCTCGGCCGAACGGCATCCGGAATCGACCCCGGATGCCGCGGACCAGGGCTCCGCGCCGGACCTCGACCCGGCTGCGACATCGCAGCCCGCCGACCCGGCCGCCGCGGACGAGGCGGTTCGTCGCCGGCCCGACGAGGAGGACACGCCGTGAGCGAGACGCTGATTCGCGCGCGGGGGCTCTCGCGCACCTACCCCGCGCCGCGCGGCAAGGGCTTCGGCCGCCCCGAGCGCACCGTCGGGCTGAGCGACGTCGACGTGTCGGTGCGGGAAGGCTCGGCCGTCGGGATCATCGGCGAATCGGGCTCGGGCAAGTCGACGCTCGTGCGTCTCCTGCTCGGACTCGACGTGCCCACCGCCGGCACCATCGAGGTCGAGGGACGCCCCGTGGATGCGCGCGGATCGTCGCGCTCGCTGCACTGGCTGCGCCGCACGACCGGCATCGTGTTCCAAGATCCGTACGCCTCGCTCGACCCGCGCATGAACGTCGAGCGCATCGTCGGCGAGCCGCTGTGGGCGCTCGGGATCGAGGGTGACCGCCGTGCCCGCGTGCACGAGGTGCTCGAGCAGGTGGGCCTCGAGGCCGACATGGCCGCGCGCTTCCCGCACGAGTTCTCGGGCGGTCAGCGTCAGCGCATCGCCCTGGCGCGCGCGATCGTGCATCGGCCGCGGATCCTCGTCGGCGACGAGCCGCTGTCGGCCCTCGACGTCACCGTGCGCGCGCAGATCCTGCGCCTGCTGGCGCGGCTGCGCACCGAGGAGCAGCTCACGCTCGTGCTCGTCTCGCACGACATCGGCGTGGTGCAGAACGTGTGCGACCAGGTCGTCGTGATGAAAGACGGTCTTATCGTCGAGCAGGGGCCCACCGAGAAGGTGCTGCTGCAACCGCAGGCGGCGTATACGCGGCAGTTGCTGGCATCGATTCCGACGCTGCCCGCCTGACGCTCCGCCGCGGGCGGTGGCACTGGCGCTGCCGGGACTGGCGCTCCCGGCACTGACGCTGCCGGGATTGACGCTGCCGGGATTGGCGCGGGGGCCGCGGTCGCCGCGAGGTGCCGGTCACGAGAACAGGAAGACGTCACCGGAACAGGCCGTTTCGGCACGGATCGTCCTGTTCTGGTGGCATCTCCTGTTCTGGTGACGGATGCCGGTGGCCCGGCGGTCCCGTGTGCCGTCGCCACGAGAACAGGAAGACGTCACCGGAACAGGCCGTTTCGGCACGGATCGTCCTGTTCTGGTGGCATCTCCTGTTCTGGTGACGGATGCCGGTGGCCCGGCCGTTCGGGACAGTCGCGCACGCGCCGATCAAGGGATCCCGCGATGTCGGAGGTCGGCGCTACCCTCGGCGCATGACCCCCGGTATCGTCCCCCCGTTCCTGCTCGACCGACTCGCCTCCACCGATGACCCGCGCATGGCCCGGGCCGCCGAAGCGGCCCGGAAGACCCTCGCCGTGCCGCGCCCGGCACGACCGACACGGTCGCGCCTGCGACTGTCGATCGAGGGCGACACCCTCGTGGCCGAGACCGGGCCGGCGCCCGATCGCATCATCTCCGACGCGGCGAACACCGAGAACCTGCCGGGCCGTCGCGTCCGCAGCGAAGACGACGCCCCCTCGGGCGACGCCGCCGTCGACGAGGCCTACGACGGCCTCGGCGAGACCTACGACTTCTTCTGGGACGCCTTCGCCCGCGACGGCATCGACGCCGCCGGCGGGTCGCTGCTGGCCACGGTGCACTTCGGCGACGACTACGACAACGCGTTCTGGAACGGCGAGCGCATGGTCTTCGGCGACGGCGACGGCGACGTGTTCGTCGGGTTCACGCGGTCGCTCAGCGTGATCGCGCACGAGCTCGGCCATGGGGTCACCGAGGCCTCCGGCGGGCTCGAGTACCAGGGGCAGTCGGGCGCGCTCAACGAGTCGCTGTCCGACGTGTTCGGCGCCCTCGCCGAACAGCATCACCTCCGCCAGAGCGCCGATGAGGCGTCGTGGCTCATCGGCGAGGGCATCTTCGCCGACGCCGTGCAGGGCGAGGCCCTGCGCTCGATGAAGGCGCCGGGCACCGCCTACGACGACGATGTGCTCGGCAAAGACCCGCAGCCGGCGCACATGCGCGACTACGTCGAGACGAGCGACGACAACGGCGGGGTGCACATCAACTCCGGCATTCCGAACAAGGCCTTCTACCTCGCCGCCACCGCGCTCGGCGGGTTCGCGTGGGAGCGCGCCGGCCTCATCTGGTACCGCACGATCACCGCCGGCACGCTGTCGCCCACCGCCGACTTCTCGGCGTTCGCGACCGCCACCCTGTCGGCCGCGGCCAGCGAGTACGGTGAGAAGTCGGAGGAGGTCGCCGCCGTCCGCGCCGCGTGGGCCGGGGTCGGCGTCGAGGAGGATGCCGCAGCCTGACACCGAAGACGACACCGAGAGCGCGGGGCGCTTCGTCGTCATCGTCGTGCGCTCGGGCGGTCTCGCGGGTCTGACGAAGCAGTGGCGGGCCGAGCCCGACCCCGAGGGCGCCCCGCATTGGCGCGCGCTGGTCGAGAGCTGCCCGTGGGACGCCGCCGCCGAGCCCTCCCCCGGAGCCGACCGCTACAGCTGGCGTATCGAGGTGCACCACGGCGACAAGGCCGTGCACGAGGCACGCCTCGGCGACACCCAGGTCGCGGGTCCCTGGCGCGCGCTCGTCGACGAGGTGCGCCGCGCCGCACCCGCGACACCGGTCCGGCGGTAGCCGGCGGTTCAGCCACCTCGCATCAGAGGTCCCCGAGCGTGTCGAAGGGACCGGTACCCGCTCGGCGGCCGCTGGCTTCGACAGGCTCAGCCACCTCGCACGCGGCGACCGGGGGCTTCGAGAGGCTTAGCCACCTCGCACCCGGTGACCGGTGGCTTCGACAGGCTCAGCCACCTCGCGCGCGGCTGCGAAGCGCGTCAGCCGAACAACCGCCGACGGGGCTTCTTTTTCGACGGGATGCTCTTCTGCAGGTACACCACGCCCAGCCAGCGCCCGAACTTGAAGCCGACGCGTCCCATGCGTCCGACCTCGGTGAAGCCGAGCTTTTCGTGCAGGGCGATCGAGGCGTCGGCGCCCTTGTCGCTGATCGCGGCGACCATCTCGCGGATGCCGAGCTCCTGGCAGGCCGCCAGCAACGCCTCGAGTAGCGCGCGACCGAGCCCCTTGCCCGCGGCCGCCTGACCGAGGTAGATCGAGTTCTCGACCGTGTAGCGGTACGCCGACTTGGACTGCCACGGCTGCACGAGGGCGTACCCCAGGATCTGTCCGCTCGGCGACTGCGCCACGAGGAACGGCAACCCGAGCTTGTCGAGCGTGGCGTACTTGTCGCGCCACTTCGCGATCGACCACGCCTTCTCGTCGAAGGTCACCACGGAGTTGCGCACGTAGTAGTTGTAGATCTCGCGGATGTCGGGGATGTCGGCGGGAGTGGCCGGACGGATCTCGTACGAGAAGGGACGCTCGGGCGCGGGCGTCTTGCGCAGGTGCGCCGGCAGACGGCGACGGCTCTTCTCGTACTCCTCTTCCAGCACCCCGCCACTCTACGGGCGTCGCCGTTTCACGCGTATGACGTCGCGCGTGCGGCGACCAGGCCGGATGCCGGGACCCCGGCCCGACGCCTCCGTCGCGGCCCGCGGCATCCGCTCGCTCCGCTCAGGGCGTCGCGGCGCCGCTCACGCCGGAATCCGCCAGTCGACCGCGTCGGCACCCTGCCCCTCGAGCAGCGCGTTGACGCGCGAGAAGGGACGGGAGCCGAAGAAGCCGCGGCTGGCCGACAGCGGCGAGGGATGCGGAGACGACACGATCGCGGTGTCGCCGAGCAGCGGCGCGAGCCCCTGGGCGTCCTTGCCCCACAGCACCGCGACGAGCGGGGCGTCGCGCGCGACGAGGCAGCGGATCGCGTGCTCGGTCACGCGCTCCCACCCCCAGCCGCGATGCGAGGCCGGAGCGCCGGGCGCCACGGTGAGCACGCGGTTCAGCAGCATGACCCCCTGCGCCGACCAGGCCGAGAGGTCGCCGTGCGCGGCGGGGGCGATCCCGAGATCGTCGGAGAGCTCGCGGTAGATGTTCGACAGGCTGCGCGGCAGCGGACGCACGTGCGGATCGACCGCGAACGACAGGCCGATGGGGTGCCCGGGCGTGGGATACGGGTCCTGACCCACGATGAGCACGCGCACCGCCTCGAGCGGCGTGCGGAACGCGCGCAGCACGAGGTCGCCCGCCGGAAGATACGGCGCGCCCTCCGAGCGGAGCCTCTCGCCGAGCGCGGCGATGTCGGCGGCCACGGGTTCGAGGGGCTGCACCCACGAGCGATCGATCAGACCGGCATCCGCCAACTCGGTCAGCGTCTTGGCACTCACGCCGCGTCTTCCTCCCGCACGGAGCCGAGGTGCGACCAGGGGAACTCGATCCACAGCGAGGTGTCTCGCCACGAGAAATCGGGCGCGATGATCGTCGTGGGCTTGGTGTAGATCACCGCGGAGCGGACGTCCGCCCCGTGACGGTTCAGCAGCTTGACGGCGAGATCGAGCGTGCGGCCGCTGTCGGCGACATCGTCGACGAGCAGCACGCGCCGGCCGGAGAGGTAGGTCAGATCGAGGGCGGGCGGGAGCACCTCCGGGGCGTCGAGCACGGTGCCGACACCGGTGTAGAACTCCACGTTCAGCGCTCCGCAGTTCTTCGCGCCGAGGCCGTAGGCGATCGCGCCTCCCGGAAGGAGTCCGCCGCGTGCGATGGCGACCACCACCTCGGGCTCGAACCCGTCCGCGACGATCGCGCGCGAGATGTCTCTCGTGGCGGCACCGAACTCGTCCCAACTCAACCGTTCGCGTTCCTCAGCCACGCGGGCCCCTCTCGTCGTCTCCGCTCACTTTAGAGCCCCGTCGAGACCCCTCCGCACGGCGTCCGACGCCGTCGCCGGGCGGTGCTACTCTCGCGCCATGTCGCGCGTCTCCGGCGCGGTCTCACGGGTGCGGTCGTCCGCGCTGGGCGTGACCGCGGGCTTGATCGGTTGGTTCGTGCTGGTGGAGCTCGCCAGCGGGATCCTCCAGGGTTTCTACATCCCCCTACTGCCCGACATCGTGACGCACCTCGGCATCCGCGACGCCGACGTCAACTGGTTCGAGGCGGCGCAGCTGCTGCTGGGAGCTCTCGTACTCCCCGTGCTCGCCAAGCTCGGCGACATGTTCGGACACAAGCGGATCCTGCTCTTCTCCGCGATCGCCACGGCGGCGGCGAGTTGGGCGCTGGTGTTCGCCGACTCGTTCGCGACTTTCCTCGTCGCGTGGGCGTTCCAGGGGCTGTACATCGTGTGGCTGCCCCTGGAGATCGCGTTGATCTTCGATCGCGGTCGACGGCAGGAACGAGGAGTCTCGCAGACCCGCCGCGCCGCGGGCCTCCTGGTCGTCGGGCTTCAGCTCGGCGGCATCGTCGGGGCGCTCATCGCCGGTCGTGTCTTCGCCGCGACCGGGGGCGACCTGAAGCTGTCGCTGATCATCCCGCCCGTCGTCGTCACCCTCGTCTGTCTCGCCATCTGGCTGGGCGTGCCGGAATCCGAGCGCGTGGTCGGGGAGCGTCGACTCGACGTGCGTGGGTTCGTCATCCTCGCCGGGGCCCTGCTGTTCATCACGGGCGCCCTCTCGTTCGTCCGCCTTCCCGCCGGCCCCGGCCCCGTCGTCATCGTCGGGCTGCTGATCGTCGGCGTGATCCTGGGCATCGTCTTCGTGCGGTTCGAGCTGCGGCAACGCGATCCCGCGATCGACATCCGCATGCTCCGACGCCCCGAGATGTGGCCCGTGCAAGCCACCTCCTTCCTCGTCGGCATCAGCCTGCTCGGCGCCCAGGGACCGCTCGTCACGTACGCCGGCACCGACCCCGCCCTCGGGTACGGACTCGGACTCGACGCAACGCAGCGATCGAACGTCGTCGGCGCCTACCTGCTCTCGCTGATCGTCGGGGCGGTGCTGTTCACCGTCACCTCCCGCCGAGCCAGCCCCCGCGTCGTGCTCATCGGTGCAGCCGCTCTCGTCGGCATCGGGTATGCGCTCCTCCTGCCGCTGCACGACGAGCTGTGGCAATTCCTCGCCAGCCTGTCGATCGCCGGGATCGGCGCCGGTGCGCTCGTCGCCGCGATGCCCGCCGCCGCGGCCGCGGCCGCACCGCGCGGGCAGACCGGCGTCGCCTCGGCGACGACGAACACCACCAAGACCATCGGCGGCACCATGTCGTCGGCGATCTTCGGCGTGGTGCTGGCCGGCGGCGCGGGCACAGCGCTGGGCGCGGCCGCCCCCTTCGCGGGGTACGTCGCGGTGTGGGTCATCTGCAGCGCGGGAGGCGTGCTGGCCGCGGTGCTGCTGTTCTTCGTGCCGAAGGTGGCGTTCGCGGATGCCGCCGAGGCCCAGGTCGCAGCCACCGCAGCCCGCGGCGACGTGGCCTGAGCCCGCGGCATCCGCCCCCGAACGGCGAGCGGTCAGCGGGTCTTCAGCGGGCCCCGCGCCAGCAGGTGCTGCGCCGACTGCGCGACGGGGCGCACCGTGACCAGGTCGAGGTTGACGTGGCCCGGAGCGTCGAGCGCGTAGGCGATCACGTCGGCCACGTCATGGGCCGACAGGGGCGCCTCGACGCCCTCGTAGAGCTTGTCGGCCGCGTCCTTGTCTCCGCCGAGGCGGTTGAGCGTGAACTCCTCGGTGCGCACCATGCCCGGGGCGATCTCGATCACGCGGAGGGGTTCGCCGTTGAGCTCCTGACGCAGCGCGTGCACGAGCATCGCCTCACCGGCCTTCGCGGCGTTGTACCCGCCGCCGCCGGGGTAGGCCGTCTGCGCAGCCGTCGAGGTGACGAAGAGCAGGTCGGCGTGGCCCTCGTCGTCGGCCGCGCGGCGCAGCTGCGGGAGGAGGGCGGCGGTCAGTCGCTGGCTCGAGAGCACGTTCGCCTCGAACATCCAGCGCCAGTCGTCGGCCGCGCCGTCTTCGATGCGGTCGCTGCCGCGCGCGCCGCCGGCGACGTGCACGAGGGCGTCGACGCCGCCCGTCTCGTCGAGCCACGCCGCGAGGGAGGCGACGGCGTCGGCATCGGTGAGGTCGGCCGCGTGAGCCACGATGCCGGTCTCGGCCTCGAGCGCGTCGAGGCGCTCGGCCCGACGGGCGACGCCCACGACCTCCCATCCGCGCTCGCGGAGCAGGCGTGCGGTCGCCTCTCCGATTCCCGAACTGGCCCCGGTCACCACTGCACGTCGCGTCATGGCATCCACGCTAGCGCCCTCCTCCGACACCGCCGTCCGCATCGCGCGGGGCGCTGTTACGGCCTGTGTCCGGGGCGCTTGTCGGTGTCGGAGGTCATCCCTACGCTCGCAGCAGGCCATGGCGACCGCCCGGCCTCCAGAAGCTGAGGAGCAGTCATGTCGGCACCCGAGAACTGGCGTTTCGAGACCAAGCAGATCCACACGGGCGCTCAGCCCGACCCGGTGACCAAGGCCCGCGCCACCCCGATCTACCAGACCACCTCGTACGTGTTCGACAACGCCGACCACGCCGCGAACCTGTTCGCGCTGGCCGAGTTCGGCAACATCTACACGCGCATCCAGAACCCCACGCAAGACGTCGTCGAGCAGCGCGTCGCGGGCCTCGAGGGCGGCACCGGCGCCCTCCTCGTCGCCAGCGGCCAGGCGGCCGAGACGTTCGCCGTGCTCAACATCGCGCAGGCGGGCGACCACATCGTCTCGTCGAGCTCGATCTACGGCGGCACCTACAACCTCTTCAAGTACACCCTCGCCAAGCTCGGCATCGAGACGACCTTCGTCGAGAACCAGGACGACCCCGAGGAGTGGCGCGCGGCGGTGCGCCCGAACACCAAGCTGTTCTTCGCCGAGACCATCGGCAACCCCAAGATCAACGTGCTCGACATCCGCTCGGTCGCCGACATCGCGCACGAGGCCGGCGTGCCGCTCATCGTCGACAACACGATCGCGACCCCGTACCTCATCCGCCCCTTCGAGCACGGCGCCGACATCATCGTCCACTCGGCGACCAAGTTCCTCGGCGGGCACGGCACCACGATCGGCGGCGTCATCGTCGACGGCGGCACCTTCGCGTGGTCGGAGCACTCCGACCGCTTCCCGGGCCTCACGACCCCCGACCCCTCGTACCACGGCGCGGTCTACACCCAGGCGGTCGGCGACGGCCTCGCCTACATCATCAAGGCGCGCGTGCAGCTGCTGCGCGACCTCGGCGCCTCGATCGCCCCGCAGAGCGCGTGGCAGCTGATCCAGGGCATCGAGACCCTGTCGCTGCGCATCGAGCGCCACGTGCAGAACGCGCAGGAGATCGCGGAGTGGCTCGAGTCGCACCCCGACGTCGCGACCGTGAACTACTCGGGCCTGCCGACCTCGCCCTGGTACGCCGCGGCCAACAACTACGCCCCCAAGGGCGTCGGCGCGGTGCTGTCGTTCGAGCTGAAGGGCGGCGTGCAGGCGGGCCGCGAGTTCGTCAACTCGCTGAGCCTGTTCAGCCACCTCGCCAACATCGGCGACGTGCGCTCGCTGGTCATCCACCCGGCGTCGACCACGCACTCCCAGCTCACGCCCGAGCAGCAGCTCACCGCCGGTGTGACCCCGGGCCTGGTGCGCCTGTCGGTGGGGCTCGAGAACATCGACGACCTCAAGGCCGACCTCGACCAGGCCCTCGCCGCCGCGCGCCGCCTGTCCGAGGCCGCCCGCGCCTGAGTCACCCGCGCCCGAGCCGCACGCGCGCGTTCCCACGCGCGTGAGGGGTCAAAATGTGTCGCCCAGCCGCGTTCGAGGCGACAGAAACCGACCCCTCACGCGGCGGTGGTCACACCTTCTGTCGCGGCCGCAGGCTGCCCAGACCCCCGTCGACGCCGAGCACCTGGCCGGTCATCCACGCGTTCTCGGGCGCGAGCAGGAACTCCACGGCGCGCGCGACGTCGTCGGGCTCGCCGAGGCGACCGAGCGGGTGCATGGCCTCCGACACCTTGCGCGACATGTCGCTCGAGGTGAGCTTCTCGGTCAACCGCGTCTGCACGAGGCCCGGGGCCACGGCGTTCACGCGCAGCCCGTGCGCGGCGTAGCTCGCGGCGGCCGAGAGCGTCAGGCCAATGACCCCGGCTTTCGCGGCGGCGATGCCGTCGTGGTTCGGAAGACCCGCGAGGGCCGCCGCCGACGACACCAGCACCACCGCTCCCCCGTCGCGCATGTGCGAGCCCGCGGCGCGGACGGCGGCGAACGCCGTGGTGAGCGAGGCCGCGATGAGCTCGTCATACTGCTCGCGCGAGGTCAGGTGCGCCGGCTTGAGCAGCATCGAGCCCGCGAACACCGCGATGCCGTCGAGCTCGCCCGCCTCCCCGACGACCCGGTCGACGGCGTCGAAGTCGGTGGCATCCAGGGTGAAATCGGGTTCGATCCGCGAGGAATCCCGCGCGGTGGTCACGACGCGGTGTCCCGCGCCCTGCAGTCGTTTCGCCGTCGCCTGACCGATGTCGCTCGAGGCCGCGATGAGGAGGAAGTTCGCCATGGCGGGATCATGACGACCGCACCCGGGAGAAGACGGGTTCTTGACAACCCCCGTCGCCGTGGTGGGGAACCGTAACAGTCCGGTCGACCCCTCCGACACCGGAGAGAATGGATGCCATGGACTGGCAGATCTCCGAAGACACGGTGCCCTCGGCCCCGGTGACGGAGGCGGACGCCCGCTCCCTCCTCGGCCGGCCCCCCGCGACCGGAGCCTGGCGCGACGGCGACCCCGTCGGCGACCGCCGCTTCGCCTCGTTCGGCGAATTCCGCACCGAGACGGGGGGCACGCTCCCCGGCATCCGTCTCGCCTACGAGACCTGGGGCGAGCTCTCGCCCACGCGCGACAACGCCGTGCTCATCCTGCACGCCCTCACCGGCGACAGCCACGTGCGCGGAGCGGCCGGACCCGGACACGCCACCGCCGGGTGGTGGAGCGACCTCGTGGGCCCGGGGGCCGCGATCGACACCGACCGCTTCTTCGTGGTGGCCCCCAACATGCTGGGCGGATGCCAGGGCTCGACGGGCCCTGCGAGCATCGCCCCCGACGGGTACGAGTGGGCCTCCCGCTTCCCCTACCTGACCATCCGCGATCAGGTGTCGGCGCAGGCCCTGCTGGCCGATCAGCTCGGCATCGGCAGCTGGCATGCCGTGGTCGGCGGCTCGATGGGCGGCATGCACGCGATCGAGTGGGCCGTCGGTCACCCCGACCGCGTCGAGCGCGCCGCGATCCTCTCCGCCCCGCCGATCACGACGGCCGACCAGATCGCGCTGAACTCCGTGCAGATGGACACCGTGCGCATGGACCCCCGCTTCGCCGGCGGCGAGTACTACGACGCCGGCGACGGCGACGGCCCCCACCGTGGTCTCGCGCTCGCGCGCCGCATGGCGCTGCTCAACTACCGCAGCCCCACCGAGCTCAATTCGCGCTTCCAGCGCTCGTGGCAGTCGGGGGTCAGCCCGCTGGGGCGCGGCGGACGCTTCGCGGTGGAGTCGTACCTCGACTTCCACGGCAACAAGTTCACCCGCCGGTTCGACGCGAACAGCTACCTGACCCTCGTCGAGGCGATGAACTCGCACGACGTCGGCCGCGATCGCGACGGCGTCGACGACGCGCTCGGCCGCGTCACCGCGACCACGCTGGTGCTCGGGATCGACAGCGACCGCCTGTTCCCCATCGACGGCCAGCACCGCATCGCCCGCGGCATCCGGAACACCCTCGACGGTGACGCAGCGGTCGTGCTGTCGAGCGACTTCGGCCACGACGGATTCCTCATCGAGACCGCCGCGGTGGCGACGCACCTCCGCCGCCTCTTCGCGAGCTGAGCATTCGCGGATGCCGTGAGCCCGCGGCATCCGCGAGTCCGGTCGACCCGCGAGCGCGCTCCCGCCCGCGTCAGCGCTGCGTCGGGATGGAGCCGGTGATGGCGGTCTGCGCGGCTTCGGCCGCCGGCACCCGGTGCGAGGGGTGCCGGCCGCTGCGGTCTTCGACGCGGTAGGCGACGAACGCCACGGCGAGTCCGCCGATCGCGAGCACGGCGCCGACCCACGCGGGGGCGACGAGCCCGAGGCCCGCGGCGATCGCGAGGCCGCCGAGGAACGCGCCGAGGCTGTTGCCGATGTTCAGCGCCGAGTGATTGAGGGCCGCGGCGATCGACTGGTTGTCTTCGGCGACGTCCATGAGCCGCGTCTGGATCGACGGGCTGAGAGCGGAGCCGCAGAACGCCACGAGGAAGGCGAACAGCACCAGGCTCACGATCCAGCCGGCCGTCAGGGCGAGACCGACGGATGCCACGCCCAGGGCGATCAGCCCGACGAAGAGCCAGAACCGCAGGTCTTTGTCGGCGAGGGCGCCTCCGACGATGTTGCCGATGGTCATGCCGATCCCGACGATGACGAGCACGACCGACACCGCCCACTCGGGTTGTTCGGCGACGTCGGTGATCATGGGCGCGATGTAGCTGTACATGGCGAAGAATCCGCCGAAGCCGACCGCGCCGATGCCGAGGGCGAACCACACCTGTCCGATGCGGAACACCCGCATTTCATCGCGCAGGCGTCGTCCGGGGGTTCCGGGGTGCTTCGGCACGAAGAACGCGATGCACACCGTCGCGAGGGCGAAGATGCCCGCGACCACCGCGAAGGCGGCGCGCCATCCGACCTGCTGGCCGAGCAGGGTGCCCAGCGGCACGCCCACCACGTTCGCGATCGTGAGGCCCGTGAGCACGAAGGCCACGCCCTTGGCACGGTTGCCGGGGCCGAGCACGTCGGCGGCGACGAGGGCTCCGATGCCGAAGTACGCCCCGTGCGGGAGTCCGGCGAGGAAGCGGGATGCCGCAACCAACTCGAACGTCGGGGCGATCACGGTCAGCAGGGTGAAGAAGGCGAGCGCCGCGGCCAGCACGATCATCACGCGGTGGCGCGGGAAGCGCGCGACCGAGCCCGCGATGGTGGGGGCGCCGACCACCACGCCGAGCGCGTAGAGCGAGATGAGCCACCCGGCCTGCGCGATCGCGTCGTCGGGCGACGCCGCGTAGGCGGTGGGCAGCAGGTCGCGGCCGATGTTGGGCAGCAGGCCCATCACCACGAATTCGGTCATGCCGATGCCGAAACTGCCGATGGCGAGAGAAAGGAGCGCCCGCATCGCCGCACCTCTCGAGGTCGTCGAAGAGGTCACCAGGCGATGCTATCCGTGACGGCGGCGCGGGTCGAATCGTTTCGGGGCCCGGGAGTGGCGCCCGCGCGGTTCAGTCCTCGCGACGCTCCAGGGCATCTTCGAGGCGCTCGATCTTGCCGTCGATCTCGCCGGTGCGGCCGGGGCGGATGTCGGCCTTGAGCACGAGCGACACGCGCGATCCGTAGGGCATCACGGCATCCGTCGCCGCTTTCACCACGGCGAACACCTCGTCCCACTCCCCCTCGACCTCGGTGAACATCGAGGTCGTGCGGTGCGGCAGTCCCGACGCCCGCACCACGGCGACCGCGGCGGCGACGGCGTCGTGCACCGAGGCGTCGGGGTTCTCGGCGGCGAGGGTGCCGACGCCGGAGGGGGCGACGGAGAAGGCGATGAGCATGCTCCGAGCCTACGGCGGCGACCCTCCGGGCGGAACGGGGTCAGCGCGCGGCGGGAACTCGCGGCGGCGACCCGTGGGTTGACGGGCGTCAGCGTCCCGCGGAAACGCGCGCCGGGAGGGGCCGGCGACCCGTGACGATCTCGCGCAGCCCCGCGGGCGGACGCACGCGGCCCACCGGCACGCGCACGACCCGCACGATCGCCCACACCAGCAGCACGAGGCCGAGCACGTTGCGCGCCTCGAGCACGAACACCGGGAAGGGGTTCGGGTGCTGGGCCATGAGCCCGTCGTACAGGAGCGGGTACATCCACTGCGTGAGAGCGGCGATCACGAGGGTCATCGCAGCGAAGCCGTACCAGCGTCGCCGGTCGATCATCAGCCCGAGCACGACGGGGGCGAACAGCCACACGTAGTACTGGGGCGAGCCGACCTTGTTGAGGGCGATGAACGCCGTCACCAGGGCGAGCGAGAGCGGCGGGAAGAGGCTGAGGAAGGTCGCGCCGCGACGCATCTTCAGGACGCCGACCACGGCGACCCCCGCCATGACGAGCAGCATGATCGGTGTCATCGCGGCGATCAGGGGCTCGGCTCCCGGCCCCGTCACCTGGAAGGTCAGCACGTCGCCGTCGTAGTACACCTCGTTGCCCGGCACGTAGAAGGCCGCGAGGAACATGTAGACCGCTCCGACGGGCGCTTCCATCTGGATGCCGCGGGTGGTCTGATCGCCCACGAAGCCGAAGACGTACGGGGCGCCACCCAGGGCCACCACGGCGACGATCGTCACGAGCGAGACCGCGACCGCGCCGTAGACGAGGGCGAGGCGCCGACGGATGGCGACGAGACCGGCGGCGAGGATCGCGGCGGGCCAGACCTTCATCCACACCGCGACCGAGAGCAGCACGGAGGCGAGGAACGGGCGCCGCAGCATCCAGATGCCGCCGAGGATCGCGAACGGCACGGTGATGCCGTCGATGCGGTAGAGGCCGACAGGGCCCACCAGCAGGATCGCGGCGAGCCAGAACCACGCGGCGAGCACGCGGCCCGTCGAGCGGCCCGTGCCCACGAGGATGACGAAGGCGACGAGGTTGAACAGCGACACGGTGATCGCCCACGCGGGGGTGTACCCGGTGAACCAGGCGAAGATCCACGCGAAGGTCATCGGCAGGAAGGCGAGCTGCGGGTAGATCCACTTCTCGGTGATCCCGGGCCACTGCCAGGTGTCGCTGCGGGTGCACGAGGTCACGTCGATGCCGCCGAACAGGGCGCAGCGCGACCACGGTTCGTACACCAGGTACACGTCGCCCATCGGCTCGTTGGGCTGCTGGTAGCCCAGGATCCCCACCACGACGTGTACGGCGACGAACGCGATCAACAGGGGAACGACACGCCTCAACACTGCTTCATCCTAAGCGGGCGGCTCCCCCGGCCCCCGACGAGCCCCCTCGGCCCGGCGGGCGGGACCGTCGGCGGGGCCTTCAGTCGCGGTCGTCGGAGAGCACGGATGCCACGACGCGCGGCAGCGCCTCGGCGACGTCGAGCGCGGTGAGGGGTCCCCCGTCGGCTCCGCTGTCCTGCGAGGCCCGACTCCCCGCGGCTCCGTGCAGCCACGCCGCGGCCGCCGCGCACTGGGCCAGATCGTCGAGGCCGTCGCGCCCGTCGGCGACGGCGCCGGCGACCACCGCGCCGAGCACTCCGCCGAGCACGTCGCCCGTGCCGGCGGTCGCCAACCACGGCGTGCCCCCACTGACCCGTCGGCTGCGCCCGGCCGCGGCGACGATCGTGACCGCGCCCTTCAGCAGCACGACCCCGCCGAACGCGGCCGCCGTCTCGAGGGCCGCCGCCTCCCGCTCGTCGTCGTCGCCGATCGCGGCGGAGGCGAGCCCGAGGGCCTCGCGCAGCCGCGTGAGCTCGCGGGCGTGCGGCGTCACGATCACGGGTGCGCTCGCGGCCGGCACCAGATCGAGGGCACCGGCGTCGACCACGACCGGCAGATCGCCGTTCAAGATGCCGCGCAGGGCCGCCGTCTCGGCCGCGTCGCGCTCAGCGGCATCCGTTCCGGATCCGATCACCCACGCCTGCACGCGCCCGTCGGCGGTCACCGTCTCGGGTCGGCGCTGCAGCACGAGATCCTGCGCGCGCCGCGGCCCGAGGTAGCGGACCATGCCCGTACCGGTGCGCCACGCGGCCTCGACACCGAGCACCGCGGCACCCGGATAGCGGGCCGATCCGGTGCGCAGGCCCACCACTCCGCGGGAATACTTGTCGTCGTGCGCGGTTGGCCTCCGCAGTGCCCGGGCGGCATCACGCCCGCTGAACTCCATCGCCGTCATGGCGTCACCCTAGAACGCGAAGGTCCCCCATGAGCGCCCTCTTCACTCCTCTCACGATCCGCGGTATCGAGCTGCGCAACCGCCTGTGGGTCTCGCCCATGTGCCAGTACAGCGCCGTCGACGGAATGCCGAACGACTGGCACCACGTGCACCTCGCGCAGTTGGCCGCCGGCGGGGCCGGCCTCGTGATCGCCGAGGCGACGGCGGTGTCGCCCGAGGGCCGCATCTCGCCCGACGACACGGGCCTGTGGACCGACGCGCAGGCCGATGCCTGGTCGTCGATCGTGGCGGCGATCCGCGCGCGCGGATCCGTGGCCGGGGTGCAGCTGGGCCACGCGGGCCGCAAGGCCTCGACCACCTCTCCCCTCACGGGCGGGCGCGGCACCGTATCCGTCGAAGACGGCGGCTGGAGCACCGTCGCCCCGTCGCCGATCGCCTACGACGCGTTCGCCGAGCCGGTCGCCCTCGACGCGCGCGGCATCGAGAAGGTCGTCGACGACTTCGCCGACGCGGCCCGTCGCGCCGTCGCCGCGGGCTTCGAGGTGCTCGAGGTGCACGCCGCCCACGGCTACCTGCTGCACCAGTTTCTCTCGCCCCTGACCAATCAGCGCGACGACGAGTGGGGCGGCTCGTTCGAGAACCGCGTGCGACTGCTCGTGCGCGTGACCGAGGCGGTGCGCGCCGCCGCACCCGACGCGGCGCTGTTCGTGCGCTTCTCGGCCACCGACGCGGCCGAGGGCGGGTGGAGCGTCGACGACACCGTCGCGGCCTCTCGCCTCGTCGCCGACGCGGGCGCCGACCTCATCGACGTCTCGAGCGGCGGACTCGTGCCCCACCAGCACATCGTCCCCGGGCCCGGCTACCAGGTCGACTACGCCGAGACCGTCCGCCGCGAGACGGGCCTGCTCGTCGCCGCCGTCGGCATGATCGACGACCCGACCTTCGGCGAGCAGATCCTCGCCGACGGCCGCGCCGACGCGATCCTCTCGGCCCGCGAGTGGCTGCGCGACCCGCACTACGCTCTGCGCGCCGCGGCGGCCCTGGGGGCACCCAACCCCGCCCCCGCGCAGTACCTCCGCGCGTACTGAGGCCGACCCCTCACACGAAGACACCGGATGCCGCGAACCCCAGGGGCCGCGGCATCCGGTGTCTCGAACCGGGGTCAAACGAAGCGGCGACGCTCCGTGGCGTCCTGCACCTCGCCGACGAGCTCTTCGATGACGTCCTCGAGGAAGAGCACGGCCCGCACGTCGCCCTCGTCGTCGCGCACCTGGGCGAGGTGGCGACCCGAGCGACGCATGAGCGCGAGCGCGTCTTCGAGATCGGTCGTCTCGAGCACCGACACCATGTGGTGCACGCGCTTGTTCGGGATGGGGCGCGCCATGTCGGCATCCGCCCCCTCCGCCGCGCGCAGCACGTCCTTCAGGTGCACGTACCCCGTGGGGTTGCCGGCGCCGTCGACGATCACGTAGCGCGAGTAGCCGTGCTGCGCGACCGCGCGCTCGATCTCGGCGGGCGTGGTCGTCTCGGGAAGGGTCACGAGCTCGGCCATCGGCACCGCGATGTCGGCGGCCTTCTTCTCGGTGAACTCCACCACCGCGGTGACCGTGCCCGACGCGTCGTCGAGCACGCCCTCGCGACGCGACTGCGTCACGATCGTCGCGACCTCATCGAGCGTGTAGGTCGAGGCGGCCTCGTCCTTGGGCTCGACGCGGAACAGGCGCAGCACGTGGTTGGCCGTCCAGTTCAGCGCGACGATGATCGGGTGGAACGCCTTCGACACCGCCACCAGCGGCGGGGCGAGCATGAGCACCGCGCGATCGGGCAGCGAGAACGCGAGGTTCTTCGGCACCATCTCGCCGAACACCACGTGCAGGTACGACACGAGCAGCAGTGCGACGACGAAGCCGATGACGCCGACGGCGGCCTCCGGCAGACCCGTGAGCCCGAGGGGCCCCTCGAGCAGGTGGTGGATCGCCGGTTCCGAGACGTTCAGGATCAGCAGCGAGCAGATCGTGATGCCGAGCTGGCAGGTCGCCAGCATCATCGTCGCGTGCTCCATGGCGTACAGCGCGGTCTTGGCGGCACGCGATCCCCGGTCGGCGTGCGGCTCGATCTGCGAGCGGCGTGCCGAGATGACCGCGAACTCCGCGGCGACGAAGAACGCGTTGAAGGCGAGCAGCACCACGAGCCACGCGATTCCGGCCCAGTCGTTCATCACTGGTCCCCTCCCTTCGCGGCACGCACGAGGTCGTCGACGTCCTGCTCGTGGGGGGTGGGCGTGAACTGCACGCGGTCGACGCGGCGACCGTCCATGCGCTGCACGGCGAGCACCCCGTCGTCGAGGTCGACGGTGTCGCCGACGGCGGGGATGCGCTCGAGCGCGGCCATGATGAATCCTCCGACGGTGTCGTAGACCTCGCCCTCGGGCACGCGCACGCCGGCGCGGTCGAGGGCCTCATCAGGTCGCAGGTCGCCCGGGAAGGTGACGGATGCCGCGGAGTGCACGACACCCGCGCGCGAGCGGTCGTGCTCGTCGAGCACCTCGCCCACGATCTCCTCGACCAGGTCTTCGAGCGTCACGACGCCGGCGGTTCCGCCGTACTCGTCGACGA
The DNA here is from genome assembly GCF_023712585.1 of Microbacterium sp. P26. Classification (NCBI taxonomy): domain Bacteria; kingdom Bacillati; phylum Actinomycetota; class Actinomycetes; order Micrococcales; family Microbacteriaceae; genus Microbacterium; species Microbacterium sp. P26. The sequence goes on from NZ_JAMAXZ010000001.1 coordinate 429,992, forward strand.
CGATCGCCATCTGGTAGCCGCGCGAGCGCAGCTCCGACACGAGGGTGTCGAGGTGCACCGTCTCGGGCACGCGCAGCGGCTCGGTCGACAGCGCCGCCACGGGCACGTCGCCGCGACGCTCGCGGGGCACGCCGATCGCGGCCTTGAGGTGCACGACGCCGATGATGTCGTCCATCGACTCGCCGTACACGGGGAAGCGGCTGTGGCCGGTGCGACGGGCGAGCTGCACCACGTCGTCGGCGGGGTCGCCCGCGGCGAGCGCGTGCACGCTCGGGCGCGGGGTCATGACGTCGGCCGCGCTGAGGCGGGCGAAGGTGAGGCTGCGGTCGAGGAGCGAGGCGGTGTCCTTCTCGAGCATGCCGGCGCTCGCCGAGCGCTTGACGAGGCTCGACAGTTCTTCGGCCGAGCGGGCGCCCGAGAGCTCCTCCTTCGGCTCGACGCCCATCGCGCGCAGCACGCCGTTGGCGCTGCCGTTGAGCACGAGGATCGCGGGCTTGAACACCGCGGTGAAGGCCACCTGGAAGGGCAGCACGAGCTTGCCGGTCTGGCGCGGGATGGCCAAGGCGAAGTTCTTGGGCACGAGCTCGCCGAGGATCATCGACAGCACCGTGGCGAAGCCGACGCCGATGATCGCCGCGAGGGGAATCAGGACCGTCTCGGGCACGCCCCACCCCTGGAACAGCGGGCGCAGCAGGTTCGAGATCGCCGGCTCCATCGTGTAACCGGTGAGCAGCGTCGTCAGCGTGATGCCCAACTGCGCGCTCGACAGGTGCGTCGAGGTGATGCGCAGCGCATCGATCGTGAGCGACAGGCGGGTCTCGCCCGCGGCGCGACGGGATTCGAGGTCGGCGCGGTCGAGGTTGACGAGCGTGAACTCGCTCGCGACGAACAGACCGGTACCCACGGTGAGCAGAAGCCCCACGCCCAGCATGACGTAATCCATCAGGCATCACCCCCGCTCGAGCGTGCGGCGGAAGAGGGTCTGTGGGGCCTGGGTCTACAACTGGGAGGGTCGTCCATCGTGACGTCGATTCTATTGCAGCCCGGGGCCTGCGGCATCCGTCTCGTGCAGGTCTTTCGCAGCGGGGAGGATGGGCGGATGGATGCCGACACCCCGGCGCAGCACCGCGCCGCCGCCGCGGAAAGAGCGGTGCTCGATCGCTACCTCCACCGCTACGGCCCCGTCGCCTGGGCGCACGCCTCGGTCGCCGACGCCCGCACCGCCCGGACGTGGCACTACTGGTGGCACGCCCATCTGATCCACGTGCTCGCCGACGCCGAGCGCAACCGCCCCGATCCGCGCCGCCGCCGGCTCCTGCGACGACTGGGCCGCGGCGTGACCCTGCGCACCATCGGGCGCTGGACCACGCCGTTCTACGACGACATCGCCTGGATGGGTCTCGGACTGTTCTCCAGCCGCGCCAACCCCCGCGCGTTCCGCAAGATCGCCGGCGTTCTGCACGAGGCGATCGACCCGAGAGTCGGCGCCCTGCCGTGGAGCGTCGGCAGCGCGCTGTACAACGCCCCCGCGAACGCGCCGGGGGCGATGGTGCTCGCCCTCACCGGCCACCGGGCCGAGGCGGAGCGACTCGCCGACTGGATGGCATCCATCCTCGACGACGAGGCCACCGGTCTCGTGCGCGACGGCATCGAGCACGACGCGGTGCGCCCCGACCTGTGGACCTACAACCAGGGCGCCACGATCGCCCTCGAGCTGCTGCTGGGCGAGTCGGCGATCGACGAGACCGACGCCGCGTGGAGGCACGTGCGCCGGGCGCGCGAGCTCGTGCTCGCGGTCGAGCGCTGGTGCGCCGACGACGACGGCCTCTTCCCCGCGGCCGGAGGCGGCGACGGAGGCCTGTTCGGCGGCATCCTGGCCCGCTACCTCGCCGATGCGGCCGTGGAGCTGTCCGAGAGCGAAGATGCCGAGGGCGACGCCGCCGCACGCGCGGCCCGCCGCCTGGTCGAGCGCAATGCCGACGCCCTGTGGGAGGGCCGGCGCGAGGGGCTGTTCCCGGCCGACCCGCGCCGTGCGGCCACCGCCGACGGCGACGACCTCGACCTCTCGGTGCAGATGGGCGCCTGGATCACGCTCGAGGCCGCGGCAAGCCTCGACCGCCTGCTCACCAGCTGACGGGGAGCGCCTTTCCCTCTTCGTACCCGGCGGCCGACTGCAGGCCGACCCGTGCGCGCTCGTGGAACTCGGCGACGGTGGCCGCCCCGGCGTAGGTGAACGACGAGCGCACGCCCGAGGTGATCATGTCGAGCAGGTCTTCGAGACCCGGGCGCTGGGGGTCGAGGTAGATCCGCGACGACGAGATCCCCTCGGCGAACAGCTCCTTGCGCGCCCGCTCGAAGGGGTCGAGCGCTCCGAAGCGCCCCTGCACCGCCTTCGTGGAAGCCATGCCCCATGACTCCTTGTAGAGCCGCCCGGCCTCGTCGGTGCGCAGGCGCCCCGGCGCCTCGATGGTGCCCGCGAACCACGAGCCGATCATGACGGATGCCGCGCCCGCCGCCAGCGCCAGGGCCACGTCGCGCGGGTAGCGCACCCCGCCGTCGGCCCAGACATGCGCCCCGGCCGCCCGCGCCGCCTCGGCCGTCTCGAGGACGGCCGAGAACTGGGGGCGCCCGACGGCCGTCATCATGCGGGTCGTGCACATCGCGCCCGGGCCGACGCCGACCTTGAGGATCGTGGCGCCCGCGTCGGTGAGGTCGCGCACGCCGTCGGCGGTGACGATGTTGCCGGCGGCGATCGGGATGCCGAGATCCAGCGCCGCCACCTCGCGCAGGGCCCGCAGCATCTGGGCCTGGTGGCCGTGCGCGGTGTCGACCACCAGCACGTCGACCCCGGCCGCGGCGAGGGCGCGGGCCTTGGTCGCCACGTCGCCGTTGACGCCCACCGCGGCGGCCACGATGAGGCGGCCGTCGGCGTCGACCGCGGGGCGGTAGACCGAGTCGCGGAGCGCACTGCGCGCCGAGAGCGTGCCGACGACGCGATCGCCCTCGACCACGGCGACGATGTCGGCGCCCGCCGACTGCACGAGGGAGAACACCGCGCGCGGGTCTCCCACGCGCTCGACCTCGACGACGGGAGCGTCGCTGCGGGCGATGTCGCCGAGCAGGGCGTCGGGAAGGGCCGTCGCCAGGCGCTGCGCCGAGACGATCCCCCGGAACCCGGCGAGATCGACAATCCCTCCCTCGCGCTGGTCGGCGACGATCACTCCGCGGCCCGGCACGGGAGGCAGGGCGAGCCGCGCGTCGGCGACCGTGGCCGACGGCGGGAAGACCAGCGGGGCGTCCCATGCCACGGGCTGCGCCTTGACGTGGCCGATGGCCTCGACCAGGCGCGGCAGCGGCATGTCCTGCGGCAACACGCCGAGTCCGCCGCGACGTGCGAGGGTCGCGGCCAGTCGCGTGCCGGTCACCGAGTTCATGTTCGAGGACACGAGGGGGATGGTCGCTCCGCTGCCGTCGGCGGGGGCGAGGTCCACGTCGAGGCGGCTGCGCACCTCGGAATGACGGGGAACGAGGAAGACGTCCGAGTAGGTCAGATCGACATCGGGCTGGGCACCGGAGAACTCCATGGCATCCACCCCATCACACCATTCGAAAGTAAAGGCCCCGTAAAGCCCCCGGATGCCCGCAGAAACCTCGGCTAGGCTGGAAGACGCGTTGGACGGCGACGTCGGCGCATCCACAGGAATCTTCATCGAGGAAAGCAGGCGATCGACTGTGTCGAGCCAGGTGACGGGCGTCGGTACTTCGAGCGAGGGCGAGTTCGGCGCGAACGAGTGGCTCGTAGACGAACTCTACGAACAGTTCAAAGTCGACAAGCACTCCGTAGACAAGGCCTGGTGGCCGATCCTGGAGGCGTACCACCCGGTCGTCGACGGGTCTTCCGCCGCCGCTCCCCCGCCCTCCGCGCCGCAGGCGCAGTCGGGGTCCGAGCCCAAGCCGGTGACGGCCCCCATCCCCGTGGTCGGTCAGGCACCCGTCGCCCGCACCACGGCGAAGCCCGCGAAGCCGCAGCCCATCCCGGCGCAGGCCCCCAGCACGGTGCCCTCCGCCGCCGGCCAGAGCACCGAAGAAGACCGCGTGACGGTCCTCAAGGGAATGCCGAAGGCCCTCGCGTCCAACATGGACGACTCGCTGACGGTTCCCACCGCGACCAGCGTGCGCACCATCCCGGCGAAGCTGATGATCGACAACCGCATCGTCATCAACAACCACATGTCGCGCACGCGCGGCGGCAAGGTCAGCTTCACCCACCTCATCGGGTGGGCGCTCATCCAGGCGCTCAAGGAGTTCCCGAGCCAGAACGTCTACTACGCCGAGATCGACGGCAAGCCCTCGGTCGTGGCACCCGCGCACGTCAACCTGGGCATCGCGATCGACATGCCCAAGCCCGACGGCTCGCGCGCCCTGCTGGTCCCCAGCATCAAGCGCGCCGACACGCTCAGCTTCGGCGAGTTCCTCGCCTCGTACGAAGACCTCGTGCGTCGCGCCCGCTCCAACAAGCTCACCCCCGCCGACTTCCAGGGCACGACGGTCTCGCTGACCAACCCCGGCGGCATCGGCACCGTGCACTCGGTGCCCCGCCTCATGCGCGGTCAGGGCGCGATCATCGGCGCCGGCGCGCTCGACTACCCCGCCGAGTTCATGGGCGCGAGCACCAAGACGCTCAACGAGCTGGCGATCGGCAAGACGATCACCCTCACCAGCACCTACGACCACCGCGTCATCCAGGGTGCCGGTTCGGGCGAGTTCCTCAAGAAGGTGCACGAGCTCCTCATCGGAGAGCGCGGCTTCTACGACGACATCTTCGCCGCGCTGCGCATCCCCTACGCCCCCATCCACTGGGCGGCCGACGTCAGCGTCGACATCTCCGAGCGCATCGACAAGAGCGCGCGCGTGCAGGAGCTCATCAACTCCTACCGCGTGCGCGGCCACCTCATGGCCGACATCGACCCGCTCGAGTACGTCCAGCGCACGCACCCCGACCTCGAGATCGAGTCGCACGGGCTGACGTTCTGGGACCTCGACCGCGAGTTCGTCACCAACGGCCTCGGCGGCAAGCGCGTCGCCAAGCTGCGCGACATCCTCGGCGTGCTGCGCGACTCGTACTGCCGCACCATGGGCGTCGAGTACATGCACATCCAGGACCCGGCCCAGCGCCAGTGGTTCCAGAGCAACATCGAGGTCAAGTACACCAAGCCCGGCCACGACGAGCAGCTGCGCATCCTGTCGAAGCTGAACCAGGCCGAGGCGTTCGAGACGTTCCTGCAGACCAAGTACGTCGGCCAGAAGCGCTTCAGCCTCGAGGGCGGCGAGTCGCTGATCCCGCTGCTCGACCAGATCCTCCAGGGCGCGGCCTCCACCGGCCTCGACGGAGCCGCGATCGGCATGGCCCACCGCGGCCGCCTCAACGTGCTCACCAACATCGCGGGCAAGACCTACGGTCACGTGTTCCGCGAGTTCGAGGGCGCCGTCGCGATCGGCAGCAAGCGCGGCTCGGGCGACGTGAAGTACCACCTCGGCACCGAGGGCACCTTCGTCGGCGACGAGGGACACGAGCTCCCGGTGTACCTGGCGGCCAACCCCTCGCACCTCGAGACCGTCGACGGCGTGCTCGAAGGCATCGTGCGCGCCAAGCAGGACCGCAAGCCCATCGGCACGTTCTCGTGGCTGCCCATCCTCGTGCACGGCGATGCCGCATTCGCGGGTCAGGGCGTCGTGGTCGAGACGCTGCAGATGTCGCAGCTGCGCGGCTACCGCACCGGCGGCACGATCCACGTGGTCGTCAACAACCAGGTCGGCTTCACCACCACACCCACCGACGCCCGTACCTCGGTGTACGCCACCGACGTCGCCAAGACGATCCAGGCGCCGATCCTGCACGTGAACGGCGACGACCCCGAGGCCGTCGTGCGCGCGGCCGAACTCGCCTTCATGTACCGCGAGGAGTTCCACCGCGACATCGTCATCGACCTCGTCTGCTACCGCCGCCGTGGGCACAACGAGGGCGACGACCCCTCGATGACCCAGCCGCTGATGACCAACCTCATCGAGGCCAAGCGTTCGGTCCGCCGTCTGTACACCGAGTCGCTCGTCGGCCGCGGTGACATCACCGAAGACGAGTACGAGCAGGCGAAGCAGGACTTCCAGCGCCGCCTCGAGGTGGCCTTCGCCGACACGCACGAGGCCGAGACGGGCACCAACCCCGTCGTCACGACCGACGCGGCCAACGAGCCCGCCGTGGGTGCTCCCGAGACCACCGGCGTCTCGCGAGAGGTCGTCCAGCACATCGGCGACGCCTTCGTGAACAAGCCCGACGGCTTCACGGTGCACACCAAGCTGCAGCAGCTGCTCGACAAGCGTCTCGACATGAGCCGCAACGGCAACATCGACTGGGCCTTCGGCGAACTCCTCGCCTTCGGTTCGGTGCTGATGGAGGGCACGCCCGTGCGCCTGGCCGGTCAGGACTCGCGCCGCGGCACCTTCGTGCAGCGTCATTCGGTGCTGCACGACCGCGACAACGGTCAGGAATGGCTGCCGCTGGCGAACCTCAGCGAGAACCAGGGCCGCTTCTGGGTCTACGACTCGCTGCTCAGCGAGTACGCCGCGATGGCGTTCGAGTACGGCTACTCGGTCGAGCGCTCCGACGCCCTCGTGCTGTGGGAAGCCCAGTTCGGTGACTTCGCCAACGGCGCGCAGTCGGTCATCGACGAGTTCATCTCGTCGGCCGACCAGAAGTGGGCGCAGCAGTCGAGCGTCGTGCTGCTGCTCCCCCACGGCTACGAAGGACAGGGACCCGACCACTCGTCGGCACGCATCGAGCGGTACCTGCAGATGTGCGCGCAAGACAACATGATCGTGGCGCGCCCCTCGACCCCCGCGTCGTACTTCCACCTGCTGCGTCGTCAGGCGTACCAGCGCCCCCGTCGTCCGCTCGTCGTCTTCACGCCGAAGGCGATGCTGCGTCTGCGCGGGGCGACCAGCCCCGTCGAGGACTTCCTCGAGGGTCGGTTCGAGCCGGTGCTCGACGACGACCGCGGTCTCGACCGCGGCGCTGTGAAGCGCGTGCTCCTGCACGCCGGCAAGATCCACTGGGACCTGCGCGCCGAGCTCGAGAAGAACCCGAACCCCGAGATCGCCCTGGTGCGGGTGGAGCAGTACTACCCCGCCCCGATCGACGAGCTCAACACGGTGCTCGCGCAGTACCCGAACGCCGAGCTGGCGTGGGTGCAGGACGAGCCCGAGAACCAGGGCGCGTGGCCGTTCATCGCCCTCGAGGTCGCCGACAAGCTCGACGGCCGCCCGGTGCGTCGCATCTCGCGTGCCGCCGCCGCCTCGACGGCGACCGGTTCGCCCAAGGTGCACGCGAACGAGCACGCCGCGATCATGAACGAGGCGCTCGCGCGCTGACCTTCGCGAACGAGGGGGCCCTGCCGACCGGCGGGGCCCCTTCGTCGTTTCCGGATGCCGTGGCCGTGGGGCGTGCGAGGACACTCCCGGGACACGGGAGTCACTGTGGGTCCCTCCCGACCGGCCCTGTCGGAATCAGGAGGGAGCGGCGAGCCCGAGCGCCGGCGCGAGGGCGGGGATCGCGTACGCGAGACTGCCGTCGAGCGCCTCGCCCGTGTGCCCTGCCCCCTCCACGACATAGGTCAAGACCGTGAAGCCCGCCGCCTGAGCCGCCGCGGCGTTCGCCTGTTGACCCGGCCCGTAGGTCGTGTCGAGGCTCCCCCACGTGAAGATCGCGGTGTGGCCGGCATAGGTGCCCGCGGGTGCGGAAGCCATGATCACCGAGGGCTTGTTCGCCTGGAACGCCGCGGCATCGCCGCCGTACACATCGGCGACCGTCTGAGGAACGTGCTCCGACCCGGGGAACTCGTTGCCCATGACGTCCAGCATCTGACCCCAGATCGCGGGGTATTTGGAGCCGTACATCGCCGCGCACGAGCCGCCGTTCGAGAACCCGCCGATGGTCCAATAGCGATGATCGGCGACGATGTTCAGGTTCTGCTCGGCCCATTGCGGCACCAGCTGGTTGATGTAGGTCGCAACGGCACCGTAGGTCGAGGAGTCGACGCACGCGGGGTCGCGGTCCGGCGCCGTGAGCTGGTCGACGACGATCGCGATCGGAGCGAGGCCCTTGTTCTTCGCTGCGAACGCGTCCAGTGCCTTGGCGAGCGCCGTGGGGTCGGGGGACCCCGGCTGCCCCATCATGAACACCATGAGTGGAAGGGCGGGTGGGTTCGCCACCAGTGCCGCCGGCGGGAGGTACAACGAGGCGTCTCGGGCGGCGTACTGCCCGGTGGGGATCTTCGTGGCACCGGTCAAGGCGCTGACCGACCCCGTCGCGGGCATGTCCACCGGCGGCGACCACGTCTGGTAGAGCGTTGCGGGATCCGCCGTGGACGTGGTCTTCGCCGGGAGAGTCGCCGGATCCAGCGCTTGCACGCCCAGAATGGCAGCGAGATTGTGCGTGACGCCGTAGGATGCGTTCACACCCAGGATTCCCGCGCCGAGCGCTGCGACCACCGTCACCGAGCCCACCAGTCGACGACCCCACGGGCGGCGGAAGATACCGACGAAACCGACACCGATCGCTGCGACCGCCCCGGCCGCCCACCACACCGACGCACCCGGCAACGGGCCCTCGAAGGTGTTCATCGCCTCCAGCACCTTCGCCACGATGAACATCACCACGCCGGCGCCGACCCCGATCGAGAGCGTGAGGGTCAACCGACGCCGCGGCCACACGAGGACGGCGATGACGCCCAGCACCGCGACGGCACTGCAGACGGCGAGAAGGGGGCTGTTGATCAGCTCGAACGAGAGGATGAACTTGTTCACCGATCCTCACCCCCTACTTGTCCTGGCCCGTGTGCATCGCTTCGTCTTCTCGGATCGGGCGTCACGAGGGAGCGAGTCCCAGCACCGGCCCCAGAAGGGGGATCGCGTAGGCGAGCGCCCCGTCGAGGGCGGGTCCGTCGTGACCTGCGCCCGGAACGACGTACTTCACCGCCGCGAAGCCTGCCGCTGCTGCAGCGATCGCGTTGCGCTGCTGGCCGGGCCCGAACGTGCCGTCCATCTCGCCCCACGTGAAGATGGCGGTGTGCCCGGCGTAGGCCGAGGCGGGCGTCCGCGACATGATCGCCGCCGGCGTCGCCGCTTCGAAGGCCGCTTTGTCGCCGCCGAAGACATCGGCGATCGTCTCATCGGGGTGCTCGGAGCCTGGAAACTCATTGCCCGACACATCGAGCAGGTTGCCCCAAACGTCGGGCTTCTCGGCCACCCACTTCGCTGCGCACGAGCCTCCGTTGGAGAATCCGCCGAGCACCCAGAGGCGATGGTCGGTCGTCACATTGAGGTGGGAGGTCGCCCACTCGGGAACGAGCTCGTTGATGTAGGTGGCCACCGGACCGTACTTCTCGGAGTCCGCGCACGAGGGGTCCCAATCGCCGGAGGCCGTCTGATCCGCGACGATCGCGATCGGAGCGAGTCCGTTGTGGCTCTGCGCGTAGTCGTTCAGCGCCTTCGCGAGGCTCGTCGGGTCGGGAGAGCCCGGCTGCCCCATCATGAAGACGATCAGGGGCAGCGCGGGCGGATCGGGGACGAGCGCTGCTGGCGGCAGATAGAGCGAAGCATCCCGCGCCTTGAAGTCACCGGACGGGATGCGCGAATCGTCGGTGAGGGCGCTCACCGTTCCCATCGAGGGCATGTCGGCGGGTGGCGTCCAGCTCTGCCAGGTCAGTCCCCCCTCTTTCCCCCCGTCTCCGATGCTCGGCAATTCGGCGTGATCGAGTGCTTGAACGCCCCAGACGGCGGCCAGGGTGTGCGTGATGCCGTAGGAGGAGTTGACGCCCAGGAACCCCGTGAGGAACGACGCGATGACGACCACGGCACCGACGAGGCGACGGCCCCAGGGCGCGGTGGCGATGCCGACGACTCCGGCGGCCATTCCCGCCACCGCCAGGGCGGCCCACCGTGAGGCGCCCACGGGAAGGGGGCCGTCGAAGACCTCCGCGGCGCTGAGGATGCGGGCGACGACGTACATCACGATGCCGGCGCCCGCTGAGATGATCACGATCCGGAGGATGCGACGGGGTGCCCAGATCAGGAGTGCGCCGACGCCGGCGAGGGCGACGAGGGCGCACACGGCCTTCAGGGGCGAGTCGATGAGCTCGGCGTTCAGGAGGAGCTTCGTCACCGACGCCCCTCCCATGCGGTGCGGGCGAGGGCGACCATCTCCCGGCGCGACGCGTCGGGCAGGTAGGCGCGCCCGACGGCGGCACCGATCGCGGGCAGCTCGAGGGGATCCCGGTAGGCCAGGGCGAGGGGGCGGTAGCGGGGGCGGAACTTGCCCTTAAAGCGGAACAGCGACGCGAAACCGTACGCCGGCTCGAGCACTTCGGCCAGCCACCGCAGCAGCGCGCGCAGCAGAGCGGGGTCGTCGTCGGCCTCTTCGTCGGGGTCGTCGGCCAGGGGTGCGCCCGACAGGCTCAGCACGACAGCGCCCTCCTGCTGCAGCTCGAGGGCGGCCTTGGCGATGAGGAACTCCATCATGCCGTTCTGGCCATCGGTGCGACGCCGCATGAAGTCGAGGGTCCAGCCGGTGATCACCCCGTCGGTCCAGCTCGGCATCCAGCTGGTGACGGCCTCGATCCGGTCGTCGGGTCCGACGGCGAGCAGCAGCCGGACGTCGCGATCGCGCAACTCGTCGAGCGAGCCCAACGTGAAGCCCATCTCGGGGAGCGCGCGGTCGGCCACCCACTCCTCGTCGATCGCCACCACCTGCGAGGCCTGCGCCACGGTGAGCTCGCTCCACCGCGACCAGACGGCGGTGTAACCCTCGCGCTCGGCGCGGGTGAGGGGCTGGCGCACCTTCTGCCAGGTCTTGCCCGCGAAGGTCAGGCCGGGGAGGTCCATGACCGTCTCGACACCCACCGGAACGTGGCGCCAGCCGAGCGACGCGAGGTCGTCGAGCGTGTCGGAGTGGATGCTGTAGAACGCCGGTGTCCAGTCGTGCTCGACGCAGTAGTCGGTGAAGGCGCGCAAAGCCTCGGGCCGCCGCCCCTCGGGCGCGAGGGGGTCTGCCACGGCGAGGGCCACGTCGCCGACGAGGCGGTACGCCACGGCGCACTCCCGGTCGTCGGAATACCAGTGGCGGTTGCCCTCCCACGTGCCCAGGAACCCGAGGGTGTCGCTGCCGCGACGCAGCAGCTCGCGGTAGTGGGCCTCGTCGCCCGCGTCGGGGCGCCGCGCGCGGCGGTACAGCCACAGGATCGCCGCGACCACGATCGCCCAGAACAGCACGCCGATCCACTGGTAGGCGAAGAGAGCAGGGCCCCCGTGCGGGAAGGCTCCGCCGCCCGGATGCGCGAACGCCGGCGGAAGGAAGCGGCGCAGCGTCAATCCGACCAGGTCGAGCACCGAGACCTCGCGGTCGAATGCGCGTCGCCCCACGGCTTCGACCACGAACAGGGTCGATGCGCACACGATGAAGGCGACCACGAGCGCCACGGCGACGGTGCGGGCGGCACGGCGGGTCGCGCGCACGGGGAAGCGCGCACGGGCGACGAACAGTGCCGCCGCGAGCACGAGAGGGAGCACGATCGATGCCACCGCCCAGAGCACGTACTCCGCGCCGCTGCCGTCGACCCACGGGTCGATGCGCAGCCGGCCGTCGAGCAGCGAGACGATCGGGAGCACGGCGGATGCCAGAAGCACCACGGTCGCCAGCACCCAGGCCGAGCGGCGCCCCTGTCGCAGGCCCCACGCGGCCACCAGCAGCAGCACGAGTGGCACGATCGCCAGGAGGGCGGGACCGGCCCCGCGGGTCATCAGCAGGGCGATCTGCTCGTCGCAGACCGAGGAGGCGACGCTCCCGCACTGCGAGAGGATCTCGTCGTCGTACTGGGTGTACGCCTCGACGACGAGCGAGAGCGGACCGCGCCCCCCGCCGCTGACCAGCGCCACGATCGGACCGCTGCCGACCACGGCGACGAGCAGCGCCAGAAGCGTGCGCGTCTCGCGGGTCGAGCTGCGGTGCCACGACCGGCGCTCGCGCCCGCGGGCCAGGACGGCCCCGAAGAGCAGGCCGATGACGGCGGCGCTGAGGCGGTACCAGGAGTCGGCATCACCGGCGTAGAGGGCGAACATGCCCAGCAGCGCGAAGCCGATCAGGCGCACGCGTCGTCGCCAGAGGGTAGGGGCGAAGGCCGTGCCGGCCATGACGGCGCCCGCGATGGGAGTGGTCGGGTCGAGCACCGGCACCTCGGCGGCGACCACGGGGCGCAGGTCGGTGACCGTCCACGCGGCCGCATGCAGGCCGATCCCGACGAGGAGTCCGCTGAAACCGATCACGAACAGCAGCACCGCGGTACGGCGCGACCCGAGCAGCCGTTCGGCGTACGCCAGCACGGTGAGGGCCAGCAGCACCGACGACGCCGCGTCGATGGTCGAGTCGGGCACGACGAGGGCCGTGAGCAGCGTCCACCACCGACCACTGCCGAAGGTCGCAAGGGGGCCGGCGCCCCAGACGAGGGCGTCCTCGTTCCACAGCGACCCCGTCGCGGCGGCGGCGGCGATCACGAGCACCGCGGCGCACACGGCGACGGGATTCGCGCGCACGTATCGGCGCAGGGCGGAACTCACCGCACCCAGGCGCGTGGAAGATCGCTCCTCGAGCGAGGGCGCAGCAGTTTCGGACATCGGCGGCATCGTATTGCTGTTTCCTATGAGGGCCCAGATCAGATGACCATCATGCGCCGATAGCGGCCGCGCCCGCGACGCGGATCAGTACCAGATGTCGAGGTGCGGCGTGACGGCGGCGGTGAACGCGCGATCGAGCGCCGCGCACTCGTTCATCCCCGTTTTCACCAGGCCGGCCGCCGCGAGCTCGGTGGCGCGGACGCCGCCGAGCAGCAGGGAGCCGAGCGCACCCACGGTCATCTCCACGGCGGCATCGTCGTCGGTGGGGACGACCGCGGCCTCTCCGTCACCGCCGATCGTCACGCGCCACGTGCCGTCGGCGAGCCCGAGCGGGTCGTCGATGCGGAGCACGAGATCGAGGGGCGCGGCGTACGCTCTCGCGGCGAGCGCCGCGGGAACGTCGAGCACGCGCAGCCAATGGTGGTCGGTCGGGGTCGCGGTGACGGCCCGGCGGTCGTCGACCATCCACTGCACGGGCGGCACCGGCTGCTGCAGCCACGCCTTCACCCGCCCGACGAGATCGTGCTCGATCGCGAAGCGCCAGAGTGCGGCGTAGGCGTCGGCGTCGGCGGCGAAGAGCGTGCGCACCTCGAGATCGTGCGCCGAGAAGTCGTCGCGCTCGTCGATCGTGTAGACGAGGATGCCGGTCTCGACACCCTCGGCGTCGCGGTAGACCACCGCGCGCACGCGCTCGGCCGCCTTGTCGCCGGGGGCCAGACCGGCCAGACCGCGCCAACGGCCGTCCCAGCCGGGCACTGCTCCGGGCTGACTCACCCGCGCCCGTTCGTGCACGGCATGCAGGCGCTCGACGAGTGTGTCCTTCGGTACGAAGTCGAGACGCCCCGGAGCCTGCGGCCCCGTCCAGCGCGCACGCCGCGTGTCGACGACGACGTCGGAGGCCCACGCCGCGGGCGAGAAGCCCCACCGGCCGTAGATCGTCGCTTCGGTCACCGTGAGGCCCGCGAGGGCGAACCCGGCGGCCTTGGCCGTGCGCAGCTCTCCGCCGAGCATGGCGCGCGCAATCCCGCGGCGCCGATGCGTCGGGGCGACGGTGACCGCGCTGATGGCCCAGAGGTCGATCGTGCGACCGGGAGACGCGGTCAGCTCGGTCGCCCACGAGTCGATCGTCCCCACCGGCATGGCGGGGACGGCCCCGGCGCGATCGAAGACCCCCGTCAGACGGCGGGTGCGGAGCGTGAGCCGCGAGTTGTCGACCTCGGCATCCGTCGACTCCGCGCCGAGGAACCCGCGGTTGACGGCCTGCAGGAACGGGCGGAAGTCGTCACCGTCGGCGTCGACCCGTCGGTACTCGAGACCCGAGGCGGCGAGGTCGTCGCCGGAGGTCTGGTCGAGGGGCAGCGTCAGAGTGTCGAGGGATGCCATGCCCCCAGCCTAGGGACACCGTCCGACATCGCCGGGCGACCGGCGACCGAGGCCGGCTCAGTGCGTGGCTTGAATGGCGCGCAGGCGCGAGAGCACCTGGTCGCGCAGCTCGTCGGGCGCCGTCTCTTTGCACGCCCGCGCCACCACATCGGTCAGCGTGCGCGCCACGAGGGCTTCGTCCTGGCATCCGGGGCAACTCTCGAGGTGCTCCCGGATGTCCTTCGCCTCGGTCTTGCAGACCTCGTTGCGCAGGTACTCCTCGAGGTCACGTCGCGCCTTGTCGCAGCCGCAGTCGCTCATTTCTTCTCTCCCGTCGCGGCCTTGATACCGCGCTCCTTGGCGTAATCCGACAGCAGGTCGCGCAGCAGCCGCCGGCCGCGGTGCAGACGGCTCATGACCGTACCGATCGGGGTTTTCATGATGTCGGCGATCTCCTGGTAGGCGAAGCCCTCGACGTCGGCGAGGTACACCGCCATCCGGAAATCCTCGGGGATCGACTGCAGCGCGTCTTTGACGACGGATGCCGGCATGTGGTCGATCGCTTCGGCCTCAGCCGAACGGGCGCTGCTCGCGGTGGTCGACTCGGCTCCGCCGAGCTGCCAGTCCTCGAGGTCGTCGATCGCGCTCTGGTAGGGCTCGCGCTGCTTCTTGCGGTACGTGTTGATGTACGTGTTCGTCAGGATGCGGTACAGCCACGCCTTGAGGTTCGTGCCCTGCGTGAACGTCGCCCACGAGCCGAAGGCCTTGACGAAGGTCTCCTGCACCAGATCGGCAGCGTCGGCGGGGTTGCGCGTCATGCGCATGGCCGCGGCGTAGAGCTGATCCATGAAGGGCAGGGCCTGCTCTTCGAACTGTGCGCGGGGCTCCGCCTGCGGGCCGGCGTCTGCGGTGTCGTTCATCGCGCGCCAGTCTACGTCGGGCGCGTCGACGACCACCGGGACGGCTGTCGCCGTGCGGTCGAGCTCGAGAAGTGCGGTCACGTGTCGTCCCCTTTCAGTAGGCTAGGAACCGATGACTCCCCTCGGGTATTCCCCTTCCGCAGACACTCCCCGTGGCGAATGGGACGCGCCCGTCGCACGGGGTGCGGTCGAGGCCACTGTCACCGTGCCCGGGTCGAAGTCGCTGACCAATCGCGAGCTCGTGCTCGCCGCCATCGCCGACGGGCCCGGCACGCTGCATGCACCGCTGCACTCCGACGACTCGGCGCGCATGATCGACTCCCTGCGCGCGCTCGGCGTCGGCATCGACGAGATCGAGACCGACTCGCCCTTCGGTCCCGATCTGCTCGTGACTCCCCCGTCGTCGTTCGCCGGCGACAGCACGGTCGACTGCGGCCAGGCCGGCACGGTCATGCGTTTCGTCGCCCCGCTGGCGGGATTCGCCCGTGGCGACGTGCACGTCACGGCCCACGAGAGCGCCCTGCACCGCCCGATGGGTGCGATGATTCGCGCCCTGCGCGATGTGGGCGTCGACATCGACGACGGCGGCCACTGGTCGCTCCCCTTCTCGGTGCGCGGGCACGGTCACGTCCGCGGCGGAGAGGTCGAGATCGACGCGAGCCAGTCGAGTCAGTTCGTCTCGGGCCTGCTGCTGGCCGCCCCCCGATTCGACGTCGGTCTGCACCTGCGCCACGTCGGCTCGCGCCTGCCGAGCGTTCCCCACATCGACATGACCGTCGAGGCCCTCGCCCACCGCGCCGTGCACGTCGAGCGCCCCGCGCCGGGCGAGTGGATCGTGCCGGCGGGGCCGGTGCGCGCGAAAGACGTCGCGATCGAGCCCGACCTCTCCAATGCAGCTCCCTTCCTGGCCGCCGCGATGGTCACGGGCGGCTCGGTCACGGTCACGGGATGGCCCCTGCACAGCACGCAGCCGGGTGCTCTGCTGGTCGACATCCTCGCCGAGATGGGCGCTCGCGTGAGCCGCCGCGGGGGCGCACTGACCGTTGCCGGCGGCGAAGACGGCATCGTCGGCGTCGAGCTCGACCTGTCGGCGGCCGGCGAACTGGCCCCCACGCTCTTCGGGCTCGCGGCCTTCGCCGACGGACCCTCCACGCTGCACGGCATCGGCCACATCCGCGGCCACGAGACCGACCGCATCGCGGCCCTCGTCGGCAACCTGCGCTCGCTCGGCGGCGAGGCGCACGAGCTCGACGACGGCATCCGCATCGTCCCCCGCCCGCTGCGCGCCGGCGAGTGGAAGGCCCACCACGACCACCGCCTGGCCACCACCGGCGCGCTGATCGGCCTGCGCGTGCCGGGCGTGCGCATCGACGACATCGGCACCACGGCCAAGACGCTCCCCCAGTTCGCCGCCCTGTGGCAGGCCATGCTGGGCGCGGATGCGACGGGCGACTGAGTGATGAGCTGGCTCGACGACGATGACGACGACGACCTGGAGTTCGACGAGTCGTCGATCCGGGTCCGCCCGAACCCCAAGGCCAACCGACCGCGCACGAAGCGTCGTCCCGCCCATGCCGACGCGCAGATCGCGCGGGTGCTCGGCGTCGACCGCGGCCGCTACACCGTGCTCGTCGACGAAGACGGCCCCGACGAGCGCCGTGTGCTCGCGACCCGCGCCCGCGAGTTGCGCAAGCAGCCCATCGTCAACGGCGACCGCGCCAAGGTCGTCGGCGACCTCTCCGGCGACGAGGGAACGCTCGGCCGCATCATCGGCCTCGAGGAGCGCACCTCGCTCCTGCGCCGCAGCGCCGACGACACCGATCAGGTCGAACGGGTCATCGTCGCCAACGCCGACCAGATGCTCGTCGTGGTGGCCGCGGCCGACCCCGAGCCGCGCGCGCGACTGGTCGACCGCTACCTCGTCGCAGCGCTCGACGCCGGCATCCGCCCCTTGCTCGTGGTGACCAAGACCGACCTCGCCGACCCGACCGAGTTCCTCGCGCACTTCGTCGGCATCGACCTGCGCGTGTTCACCAGCGCGCAGGGCGAGATGCCGCTCGACGAGATCGGCGAGGCCCTCGCGGGGCACTCCACGGTCTTCGTCGGGCACTCGGGCGTCGGCAAGTCGACGCTGGTGAACGCCCTCACGGGCTCTGAACGCGCGATCGGTCACGTCAACACGGTCACCGGTCGCGGGCGCCACACCTCGTCGTCGGCCGTCTCGCTGCGCTACCGCGGACCGGCCGGCAGCGGCTGGGTCATCGACACCCCGGGCGTGCGCTCGTTCGGCCTCGGCCACGTCGATCCCGCGCACGTGCTCGGCGCCTTCACCGACCTGGCCGCGGTGGCCGAGGAATGCCCCCGTGGCTGCACGCACCTGCCCGACGCCCCCGACTGCGCGATCATCGAGGCCGTCGAATCCGGCCGACTCGGACCCGGTGCCGCCGCGCGACTCGACTCGCTGCAGCGCCTGCTGACGACGTTCCAGGGCATCGAGCGTTCTAGGCTGGAGGGGTGACGAACCTCGAACCCGGCTCCGCCGCGCCCGACTTCACCCTGATGGACCAAGACGAGCACCCCGTATCGCTCAGCGATTTCCGCGGGCGCCGCGTCATCGTGTACTTCTACCCCGCGGCGCAGACGCCCGGGTGCACGACGCAGGCCTGCGACTTCCGTGACAGCCTCGCCTCGCTGCAGGGCGCCGGCTACACGGTGCTCGGCGTCTCGCGCGACACCCCCGAGAAGCTGCGCGCCTTCCGCGACAGCGACGGGCTCACCTTCCCGCTGCTGAGCGACCCCGACCACGCCGTGCACGAGGCCTACGGCGCATGGGGTGAGAAGCAGAACTACGGCAAAACCATCACCGGCGTGCTGCGCTCGACGTTCGTCATCGACGAAGAGGGCACCGTCGTCGAGGCCATGGTCAACGTCAAGGCCACCGGGCACGTCGCGCGACTGCGCAAGAAGCTCGGCGTCGACGCGGCCTGAGCCACGGCATCCGCAACCCCGCCCCGCGCCCGCGGTCGGCGGGGTTCCGTCGTTCTCAGACGTCGGTGTCGGCGTCGCGGCGGCGCGGTGCGGCACCACGAACGGCGAGGAAGAGCAGCACGAGGCCGACGATCGCGGGCAGCGCGATGAGAAGGGCCACGAAGGGGGCGGCCCACTCCCCCGTGATCGCACCGATCGCGACCGACAGGATGAGCAGCTGCGTCACGATGCCGCCCGAGCGCCCGGCCGACACGTCTCGCGCGGTCGCCACGGCGAATCCGGCGACCGCCACGGCACCGATCACGGTCAGCACGATGAGCGCGATCGAGCTCACGGCGGAGTCGGTGTCGCCGCCGATGAGGGCGACCGTCTGCCATCCGGCGAGGGCCAGGATGCCGAGGGCTTCGAGGCCCAGGAGTGCGGCTGCCGCGAGACGAACGGGCATCGGGAATGGCCTCCTCGACGCGCAGCTCCGCGCCGTTACGTTCCGGAAACCTCGCGGTTACCTCTTGATCAGGCGGAATCGCTATGGGAGCATAGAACAAGCCGTGTGCTCCCACAGCGAAGTGGGGCGAGCAATCGCTCGCGTTCCCACCAGGGTACCGGACCCGAATCCCGGTGCCGAATCGTCTGAAATTTCTGTTACAAGGAGCACCTCTATGGATTGGCGCGACAAAGCAGCCTGCCTGACCGTCGACCCCGAACTGTTCTTCCCGGTCGGCAACACCGGCCCCGCGGTCGATCAGATCGAGAAGGCCAAATCGGTCTGCGCACGCTGCACCGTCACCGAGGTCTGCCTGCAGTACGCCCTCGAGTCCGGTCAGGACTCGGGCGTGTGGGGCGGCCTGAGCGAAGACGAGCGTCGCGCGCTCAAGCGCCGCGCCGCCCGCGCCCGCCGCGCCTCCTGATGACAGCGTCTTCGGCAGAAGCCCGCCCCCCGGGGCGGGCTTCTCCGCGTTTCGGGGCCCTCGAGAATTCGTCTCGGGTCCGGGCGCCGTCCCGCGCGGAAAGCGCCGGCACGCGGCATTCGGAATCGGAACGGATGCCGCGGGGCTCAGGCCGACGCGCCGCCGATGTAGCGCAGCGGAATCTCGATCGTGACCTCGGTGCCGCTGCCCATGAGGGTGTGCCAGTCGATCGTGCCGCCGAGCTCTCCCTGGATGAGGGTGCGGACGATCTGCGTGCCCAGACCGCGACCGACCTGCCCCTCGGGGAGGCCGACGCCGGTGTCGCGCACGCTGACCTCGAGCATCTCGCCGTTGCGCTCCGCGGCGATCTCGACGTCGCCCTCCTGACCGGCGAGCCCGTGCTCGACGGCGTTGGTCACCAGCTCCGTGAGGGCGAGCGCGAGAGGCGTCGCGAACTGGCTCGGCAGCGTGCCGAACTGACCGGTCGTGCGCGTGCGGGCGCGGGTGTTCGGGGCGGCGGCGACCTCGGCGACCAGCTTGAGCACGCGCGCGAAGACGTCGTCGAAGTCGACGTTCTGGGCGAGCCCCTCCGACAGGGTGTCGTGCACGACGGCGATCGCCGAGACGCGGCGCATCGCCTGGGTGAGGGCGTCGCGCGCCTCGTCGGAGTGGGTGCGACGCGCCTGGATGCGCAGCAGCGAGGCGACCGTCTGCAGGTTGTTCTTGACGCGGTGGTGGATCTCGCGGATCGTCGCGTCTTTGGTGATGAGCTCCTGCTCCTGGTGGCGGATCTCGGTGACGTCGCGGCTCAGCACGATCGCGCCGATGCGCGTGCCGCGATCGCGCAGCGGAATGGTACGCAGCGACACCTGCACGCCCCGTGCTTCCATATCGGCACGCCACGGTGCGCGCCCGCTCACGACCACCGGCAGCGACTCGTCGACGTCCTGCCGCTTGGCCGGGAGGATGCGTGCCGTCACCTCGGCGAGCGACTCGCCCTCGAGCTCGTCGTCGAAGCCCATGCGGTTGAACGCTGAGAGGGCGTTGGGGCTGGCGAAGGTCGTGATGCCGTCGACGTCGAGACGGATCAGCCCGTCCGAGGCGCGCGGGGCTCCGCGACGCGGTGCGGTGGGGGCGGCGAGGTCGGGGAACTCCGCCGACGAGATCATGCCGAACAGGTCGTCGGCGCAGTCGTTGAAGGTGATCTGCTGACGCGAGGGGGTGCGCGTCTCACCGAGGTTGGTGTGGCGGGTGAGCACGCCGACCGTGGTGACGGCGTGGCCCTCGCGCGACAACTCGCGCACGATCGGCACCGCGCGCACGCGCGTGGGCGTCTCTTCGAACCAGTCGGGCGATGCGGAGTCGACGATGCGTCCACTCTGGAAGGCGTCGCGCACCTGGGTGCGCCACTGCGGTCGCACGCGGTCTCCGACGATGTCGCGGTAGAACAGCGTCGCCGCTCCCCCGGGCCGGGTGTGCGCCACCGCGACGAACGAATCGTCGGGGGTGGGAACCCAGATGACGATGTCGGCGAACGCGAGGTCGGCGAGCAACTGCCCGTCACCCGCGAGCCGGTGCAGCCACTCGACGTCCGCCTCGCTGGAGCGGCCCTGGGCGTAGACGAGTTCACTCAGTGTCGACACCGTCTCAGTCAACCACGCCGGGTCCACGGCGTGTGCCGACCGCGCGGGCCCGCGCGGCGCTGAGATTCAACCCTCGGGCGATGGTTTTCACCCGCCACGGCCGGGCGCCGCACCTCTCACGCATGTATACATGTACATGACGGACTTCGCACGCCGTCGTCACCGATCGTCACTCCCCCACGACGGGCGGTCGGTCCGGCCCCGGGGCACGGCGGGCCCAGCCCCGGGGCACGGCCGTCCAAGAGGCGCATGGGTCGCAGGTGAACTCCCCCGTCCCCCAGAACGGGGGACAAGGCGAGCGGCGAGACCTGGCCGGGTCAGGGTGGGAGCGGTTCTGCCGGCTTCCTCCGCGCGGCGGTCGACCCCCTCCCGAACCCCGTGCGCCGCGGATTCTCCCCATTCCGCGCGCTGTGGCGTGTCGTCCACAGATGACCCCGGCGACGTCGTCGCCCCGCGCGGGTCGCCTACTGTCGGCACCACCCCCCGCTCGCTGCCGCACCACAGCCCGGAGGAAATCCATGTCACCGAAGCCCGCAGCTCGCCTCACCCCGACCGCTCCATCCGACCCCGACTTCTTCGATCGGCAGCGCACCCCGACCGCCCAGCTTCCGCCACCGGCGGTGTTCACGCGAAACGTCGCGCGCGGGGCGTTCGAGGTCCTCGCCGGGGTGCGCCGAGCGGAGCAGCTCACGCGCTGGATGTCCGAAGACGTGCTCGATCGCCTCTGTACCATCAAGAACCTGTCGGCCCGCGCGCGCAGCGCCCGGCGCGTGCTCAGTCTCTACGACGTCTACGAGGTGCAGCGCGTGCGCCTCTCCTCCCCCGGCGACGGCATCATCGAAGCCACCGTGACGGCCTCTGCGCGGGCGCGCACCCGCGCCCTGGCCATGCGGATCGAGGGCCTCGACGGACGGTGGCGCGTCACCTCGCTCGGCATGATGTGACCCGTCGCGGCGACCGGTCCGCCACCGGCGAGCTCCGCAGCCGTGCGGTCGGACCGGTCGGCGCTGCGGCGGGGCCTCGACCGCCCGAACCGACGCCGACGGGCCGGGCGCGGGGCCAGATCGACGCCGTGGGTCGACGGGCTCACGGCATCCGGGGTCACAGCATGCGGGTCACGGCATCCGCGTCGCGGCATGCGGGGCACCCCAACCGCGTTACGGCATGCGGGTCACCCCGTCCGCGTCACGACATCCGCGTCACGGCCGCCAGGTCGAGAGGAAGTTGCCGAGCCGCTCGATGGCGTCGCTGATGACCCGCGCCTCGGGGAGCGTGACGATGCGCACGTGGTCGGTCGCCGGCCAGTTGAAGCCCGAGCCCTGCACCAGCAGCACGTGCTCGGCGACCAGGAAGTCGCGCACGAACTTGCCGTCGTCGGGGATCTCGTACACGTCGGGATCGAAGCGCGGGAAGGCGTAGAGCGCGCCGCGCGGCATGACGCACGAGACACCCGGAATGGCCTCGAGGCCCTCCCACGCGGCATCCCGCTGCTCGTGGAGACGACCCGACGGGGCGATGAGCGCGTCGATCGACTGCACCCCCGACAGCGCCGCCTGCACCGCGAACTGCGCGGGGACGTTGGGGCACAGGCGCGTCGAGGCCAGCAGATTGATGCCGTGCAGGAAGCCCTGCGCGTGGTCCTTGGGGCCCGTGATCGCGAGCCACCCCGAACGGTAGCCAGCGACGCGGTAGGTCTTGGACAGGCCGTTGAAGGTCAGGCACAGCAGGTCGGGGGCGATCGTCGCCATCGGGATGTGCACGGCCCCGTCGAACAGGATGCGGTCGTAGATCTCGTCCGACAGCAGCAGCAGCGAGTGCTCGCGCGCGATCGCCGCGATCCCCTCGAGCACCTCGCGCGAGTAGACCGCGCCGGTGGGGTTGTTCGGGTTGATGACCACGATCGCTTTGGTGCGCGGGGTCACCTTCGACCGGATGTCCTCCAGGTCGGGCTGCCACTCGCGCGCCTCGTCGCACAGGTAGTGCACGGGGGTTCCGCCGCCGAGGCTCGTCATGGCCGTCCACAGCGGGTAGTCGGGGGCGGGGATGAGCACCTCGTCGCCCTCGTCGAGCAGCGCCTGCATGGTCATCGTGATGAGCTCGGACACGCCGTTGCCCAGGAACACGTGGTCGGGGTCGAGGTGCGGGAAGCCGGGCTCCTGCTCGTAGCGCGACACGATCGCACGACGGGCCGACAGGATGCCGCGGCTGTCGCTGTAGCCGTGCGCGTTGGGCACAGACGCGATCATGTCGCGCACGATCTGGTGCGGGGCCTCGAAGCCGAAGATGGCGGGGTTACCGGTGTTGAGCTTGAGGATCGCGTGCCCCTCGGCCTCCAGACGATCGGCCTCGACGAGGGCCTCTCCGCGGATCTCGTAGAGGACGTCCTTCAGCTTCGATGACTGGTCGAGGGGGCGCAGCGGGCTCATCGGTTCAGGATATCCCCGCCTCTTCGGAGCCAATCGACACCCGGTGGCCCGCCCGCGGCGGAACCGTCGTGCGAATCCGGCGCCCGACACGCCGTCCCGAGCGGGTTCCCCCCGGCGCGCCGTGCCCGCGATCCGCTCGACGGCGGTCCGCCGCACCCGAGTCCGGAAACGCCGGATGCCGCGTCCGGGTGGGACGCGGCATCCGGGGATCCGTCTTACTTCTTCTTCGCGGCGCGGCGATCGGCGCGGTTGCCCGACGCGGCCTGCTCGGGAGCGTCAGTGCGCTGCCCGAACGCGCCGCGAGCGGCGGCGGGCGCCTCGGCGGCGGGAGCGGCGGCCGGCTGAGCCGCCTGGCGCAGGCGGTTGGTCGCCGCCTGCTGCACCTGACCGCGGTCGTTGCGCACCTCGACCTCGCCGGCGTCGTTCGCGGCGGAGTACTCCAGGCGCTGGGTCTCGACGGGGGTGGGCGCCAGGCCCTTCGCCTCGACCTGGGCCGCGGGCTCGCCCTCGACCTCGCGCACCTCGACCTCGAGGTTGTAGAGGAAGCCGACCGACTCCTCCTTGATCTGCCCCATCATCGACTGGAACATCTGGTAGCCCTCGCGCTGGTACTCGATGAGCGGGTCGCGCTGGGCCATGGCGCGCAGGCCGATGCCGTCCTTGAGGTAGTCCATCTCGTACAGGTGCTCGCGCCAGCGGCGGTCGAGCACCTGCAGCACCACGCGGCGCTCGAGCTCGCGCAGCGCTTGGGCGCCGAGGGCCTTCTCGCGGTTCTCGTACGCGATGCGGGCGTCGGAGATGATCTCGCGTTTGAGCCCCTCGGGCGTGATGCGGCCCTTACTGCCACCCGCCTCGGCCACGACCTCGTCGATCGTGACGCTCACCGGGTACATGGTCTTCAGCTCGGTCCACAGGGCGTCGAAGTCCCACGACTCGGTGTGACCCGAGCCGGTGTGGTCGTCGATGACGGCCGTGATGGCGTCTTCGATGAAGTGCTGCACGCGGTCGGCGATGTCGTCGCCCTGGAGCATGTGACGGCGGTCGGCATAGATCGCCTCGCGCTGGCGGTTCAGCACGTCGTCGTACTTCAGGACGTTCTTGCGCATCTCGGCGTTGCGCGCCTCGACCTGCGACTGCGCGCTCTTGATCGCGCGCGAGACGAGGCCCGACTCGATGGCGACGTCGTCGGGGAAGTTGGTCCGCGCGAGGATGGCCTCGGCCGCCCCCGACTGGAACAGGCGCATGAGGTCGTCGGTGAGCGACAGGTAGAAGCGGCTCTCGCCGGGGTCGCCCTGACGGCCGGAGCGACCGCGCAGCTGGTTGTCGATGCGGCGCGACTCGTGGCGCTCGGTGCCGAGCACGTAGAGGCCACCGGCCTCGACGACCTTCGCGGCCTCTTCGGCGACGACGTCGCGCATGCCCTGGTAGACCGAGTCCCACTCGGACTCGTAGGCCTCGGGCGTCTCGACGGGGTCGAGGTTCTTCGCCTTCATCTCCTGCACGGCGAGGAACTCAGCGTTTCCGCCGAGCATGATGTCGGTTCCACGACCGGCCATGTTGGTGGCGACGGTGACGGCGCCCAGGCGACCGGCGCGGGCGACGATTTCGGCCTCGCGCGCGTGGTTCTTCGCGTTGAGCACCTCGTGGCGCACGCCCTTCTTCGCGAGCAGGCGCGAGAGGTACTCGCTCTTCTCGACGCTCGTGGTGCCCACGAGGACGGGCTGGCCCTTCTCGTGGCGCTCGACGATGTCTTCGACGACCTGCGCGAACTTGGCCGTCTCGTTCTTGTAGACGAGGTCGGACTGGTCCTTGCGGATCATCGGCTTGTTCGTGGGGATGGGCACCACGCCGAGCTTGTAGGTCGACATGAACTCGGCCGCCTCGGTCTCGGCGGTACCGGTCATGCCCGAGAGCTTCTCGTACAGGCGGAAGTAGTTCTGCAGCGTGACGGTGGCCAGGGTCTGGTTCTCGGCCTTGACCGGCACGTTCTCCTTCGCCTCGATGGCCTGGTGGATGCCCTCGTTGTAGCGACGGCCCACGAGGATGCGACCGGTGTGCTCGTCGACGATCATGACCTCGTCGTTCATGACGACGTAGTCGGTGTCGCGCTTGAACAGCGCGATCGCCTTGATCGAGTTGTTGAGGAACGAGATCAGCGGGGTGTTGGCCGACTCGTACAGGTTGTCGATGCCGAGGTAGTCCTCGACCTTCTCGATGCCGGGCTCGAGCACGCCGATCGTGCGCTTCTTCTCGTCGACCTCGTAGTCGACTCCGGCCTCGAGGGTGCGGGCGAGCTTGGCGAATTCCGCGAACCAGCGGTTGGCTTCACCGGATGCCGGGCCCGAGATGATCAGCGGGGTGCGGGCTTCGTCGATGAGGATCGAGTCGACCTCGTCGACGATCGCGTAGAAGTGACCGCGCTGCACGAGGTCTTCCTTGCGCCAGGCCATGTTGTCGCGCAGGTAGTCGAAGCCGAACTCGTTGTTCGTGCCGTAGCTGATGTCGGCCTCGTACTGCTGGCGGCGCACCTCGGGGGTCTGACCGGCCACGACGGTGCCCGTGGTCATGCCCAGCGCGCGGTAGACGCGACCCATCAGCTCGGACTGGTAGCTCGCGAGGAAGTCGTTGACCGTGATGACGTGCACACCCTGGCCCGCGATCGCGTTGAGGTAGGCCGGTAGGGCCGCGGTCAGCGTCTTGCCCTCACCGGTCTTCATCTCGGCGATGTTGCCGAGGTGCAGGGCCGCGCCGCCCATGATCTGCACGTCGTAGGGACGCTGACCGAGCGTGCGCTTGGCCGCCTCGCGCACGGCGGCGAACGCCTCGGGCATGAGCTGGTCGAGCGTCTCGCCGGCTTCGTAGCGGGCGCGCAGCTCGACGGTCTCATTGCGCAGCTCGTCGTCGGTGAGCTGCTCGTAGTCCTCTTCGAGCGCTCCGGTCGCCTTCACGACGCCCTGCAGTCGGCGCAGGATGCGGCCCTCGCCGGCGCGCAGCAGTTTCTCGAGCGGATTGGCCACGAGCATCTCCATCTGGTCGGGTGCGGCGTCCGTACGGACACCGGCCTGCGAACAGGCATACATCGCCCATGTTATCCGTGTTACCCGTTCGTGACCTGCGAGCAGGCCGCAATCCGAAAGAGCCGCTCGCGCCCGCAGCGAACACACGGCTGGGTGCGCGAAACGGCGGCTTAGGATCGAGCCATGGCCGGTTTCTGGGGCAAGAGGAAGCGCGAAGAACAAGACGCGGCGGATGCCGACCTGGCACGCCGAGCGGAACTGGCGATCGTCGCGGCCGACGAACGTGT
Organism: Microbacterium sp. P26; assembly: GCF_023712585.1. Taxonomy (NCBI): domain Bacteria; kingdom Bacillati; phylum Actinomycetota; class Actinomycetes; order Micrococcales; family Microbacteriaceae; genus Microbacterium; species Microbacterium sp. P26. The sequence goes on from NZ_JAMAXZ010000001.1 coordinate 456,263, forward strand.
GCGCCTCACCTCGGATGAGCTCGACTTCGCCCGTGCCGAGCTCGGAGACAAGGCCACGGAAGACCTCGCGGCGGCCCTCGACTCCGTGCGGACGCACCTCGCCGAGGCGTTCCAGCTGCATCAGCTGAACCACGACGAGATCCCCGACACCAAAGAAGAGCTGCGCACGCGCAACGCGCGCATCATCCAGCTCTCGCAGTGGGCCGAAGACCTGCTCGAAGAGCGCACCCAGGTGCTGCAGCCCAAGATCGACGCCGTGCGACGCGCCCCCGAGATCCTCGCGCGCGTCCGCGCCGACCGCGACCGCCTCGCCGAACGCATCCCGAACGCCCGCGAGGTCGTGGATCGCCTCTCGCGGCGCTACAGCGACTCCGCCCTCTCGCAGATCGGCGGCAACCCGGAGGAGATCGAGCAGCTGCTCGACTTCGCCGTGCACACCGCCTCGGTCTCCGAGCGTCGTCGCGACGCCGGCCAGCGCGAGCAGGCGTCCGTCGCCCTCGAGGCCGCGACCGAGGCCGTGCGCCGGGCCGAATCTCTCCTCGACGCCGTGGACACCTTCGAGATCGAGGCGCTGCGCGCCGAGTCGACCCTCGCCGCCGTCGTCGACGACTCGCGCAACGACCTCGTCGAAGCGCGACGCGGCCCGCAGACCCCCGTCGTCACCCAGGCGATGGCGACACTGCAGCAGGCGTTGACGGCCCTGCCGGCATCCGGAACGCGGAGCGACCCCTTCGCGGCCCTGTCGTCGCTGCGCCAGGCCAACGCCGACCTCGACCGCGCGCGCGAGCGCGCCGCCCGGCCGGTGCCCTCGCAAGATCAGGTCGACCACGCGATCGACGACGCCGATCGGCAGATCGCCGTCGCGCGCGGCCTCATCACCGGCCACCGCGGCTGGATCGGGGCCGACGCCCGCACGCGCTTCGTCGAGGCGGAGCGTCTGCGCGCCGGACTCCCCCTCGGCCCCATCTCCGAAGACGACCGCGAGACGGCCCTCGCCACCGCGCGTCGCGCCGGCTCCCTGGCATCCGAGGCCCTGCAGATCGCCCAGCGCGACATCGAGCAGTCACGCCCCGACGACTGGGGCGGCAACGGCTACGGCCGGGGCGGCGGCTACGGCCGCGGGGGCGGCATGGGCGGCGGCAACATGGTCGGCGGCATGCTCGGCGGCCTCGTCATCGGATCGCTCCTCGGCGACATCTTCGACGGCTGACCCGGCCACTCCCCCCGTCAGACCACTTCCGTGGCGCGCAGGAGCACGACCCGTTCGGGGAACGAACCCGGCAGATGCAGCCCCGCCGCGGCAAGCGCCCGCCCGCTCATCGTCACACCGGCCCCGTCGGCGTACCACGGTGGGTCGGCGCGGCCCGGGTCGGGTGTGCCGACGACCACCGGCGCGACCCGGTAGGTCTTTTCGGCGTCCAGGCCCGGCAGGGTGAAGCGGCCGCGCGGAGACACCGTCGGACGAGTCAGGAACACGAGGAAGACGAGTGCCTCCGAGCAATCGGCAGCCACGACGGCCGTGACCTGGAACGAGGGGTCGATCTCCTCCGCCCGAGCGATCTCGCCCGTGTGGAGAAGGGCGCGATGGTCGCGGTAGAAGCGGATCCACTCGGCGAGGTCGGCATTCTCCTGCGGGGTCGCCTGCGCCAGATCCCACTCGATGCCGAAATGGCCCAAGAGCGCGGTGGCCGCCCGGAACGACAGCGGATGTGACCGGCCGGTCGTGTGGTTGACGCTCGAACCGATGTGGGAACCGAGCAGCTCGGCCGGAAGCAGTTGAAGGGTCCACCGCATCATCTGCTGCCGTTCGAGGGGATCGATGCAGTCACTCACCCACACGCGATCGGTGCGCTCGATGACGCCGAGGTCGACGCGACCGCCGCCGGACGAGCAGGACTCGATCTCCAGACCGGGGAACCGGCGACGCAGCTCGTCCATCAGACGGTAAGCCGCGAGTGTCTGCGCGTGCACGCCCGGCTTCCCCGCCGGGGCGGTGCCGGCATCGATGAGGTCACGGTTGTGATCCCACTTGATGTACGAGATGTCGTGGGCGGCGAGGACCGCCGTCATCGCGTCGAGGACGTATCGATACGCCTCGTCGATGCCGAGGTTGAGCACCTGCTGGCCGCGTCCGCGGACGGGCAGCCGCCCGCCCGTCTGCATGATCCACTCGGGGTGCGCCCGGGCCAGGGCGCTGTCCTCGTTGACCATCTCGGGTTCGAACCACAGCCCGAACTGCATCCCCAGCGACGTCACCCGATCCACGAGCGGGGTCAGGCCGTCGGGCCAGAGGCCGACATCCACCGTCCAATCCCCGAGCCCGCTCGTGTCGTCCCTCCGCCCGGTGAACCAGCCGTCGTCGAGCACGTACCGCTCCACCCCGATCGCGGCGGCGCGGTCGGCGAGGTCGAGGAGCCGATCGAGATCGTGATCGAAGTAGACGGCCTCCCACACGTTCAGGGTCACCGGCCGGGGCGTCGCCGGGTGCGTCGGGCGCCCGCGCAGGAACCGGTGGAAACGATGAGCCTGCTCATCGAGTCCCGCACCGTAGGCCGCGTAGACCCACGGTGATCGGTACCTCTCGCCCCGGTCGAGCCCGACCTCGCCCGGGAGCAGCAGCTCACCGCCCCCGATCACCTGCGCCCCCGCCGACAACCGCTCGGCGTAGTGACGGTGGTTGCCGCTGAAACCGACGTGGACGCCCCAGACCTCGCCGGCGCCGAAACCGAATCCCGTCTCGCCGACGGTGAGCACCGTCGCCGCATCCGGACCCGTGCGGCCCTTGCGGCCCTCGCGATCGTGGATGCCGACGACGAGCTCGCGACGCTGCGGGATGCGCTCCTTGCTCCATCGTCCGGCGAAGTCGAGGATCTCCCGAGCCCGCACCGGGATCGGGAACGCCAGCGCGATCCCGTCGACGCTGTACACGCCCGCCCCGATGTTCTCCAGCTCTGCGCGGGCGCGCAGCAGTCCGCTCGCCGCCAGCTCGATGTCGAGCTCGAGGCGCAGACCCGCGGTCTCGTCGGCGGCGGCCACCGTCACGACGGCCGGGCCGGCCTCGACGAGACGTCCATCGCGACGGAGGGGATCCCCCTCAGCCGCGACCGCGACGGAGACGACGGTGAACTTCGGCGACCAGTCCGCACCTGCGCGATGCCCCGTCACTCCGGGCCTGCCCTCCCACCCGGCATGGTGCTCGGGGAGCATCGCGACGCGCACGGGCTCGTCCACGACGTTTCCCGATGCCGGTTCGATCGCCGCCAGGCGCAGGGCGTCGGCCTCGACCTCGCTCAGCCGGCCGAGACCCGCCCCCCAGTGCAGGATCGCCGGCAGGCGCCCCTCGGTGAGGTCGAGAAGAACGCTCACCCCGCCCGCAGCGAGATGGAGAATCGTGTCCGCGGGGATCAGCTCGGCGCTCCCGTGCATGCTCACGCGGACGCCCGAGCGGAGGGCGAGCGGGGGCCGCGCAGGCGCAGCGTCACGAGCTCGAAGGGCCGGAGGTCCAGCTCGATCGCCCGGTCAGAGGTCGACGAAACCCCCGTCCCGGGCAGTGCCCGCTCGAGCAGATCCGTCGCCTCCACCGCATCCCACTCGATGGAGGTGGTCAGGGTCGCGCTCACGCGGTCACCATGGGCCTCGTAGAGGCGCACCACGAGATCTCCGCTGTCGTCCTCGGCGAGCTTGACCGCCTCGATCACGACCGCGGGGTGCGACACGGCGACGAGCGCGGGCACGGCCGCACCACGCAACGGGCGCATCGGCAGGCTCTGGCGATATCCGTCCACGACCGCGTCCGGAATGCCACCCGGCCGGAGGCTGACGGTGAACTCGTGACGACCCTGGTCGGCGCCCGGGTCGGGGTATCGCGGTGCGCGAAGGAGGGACAGCCGCGCGACGACCATCGGCCGACCGGACGGCGCCTGAAGCGTGCGCAGGTCGTGGCCGTAGACCACGTCGTTCGCGATGGCGACACCCCACGACGGCTCGCCGACATGGACCCATCGGTGGGCCACGGTCTCGAAGCGGGCCGAGTCCCAGGACGTGTTGCGGTGGATGGCCCGATGCAGATGGCCGTACTGGATCTCAGAGGCCGCGCGGTCGGCGCGCAGATCGAGCGGGAACGCCAGTTTGAGCAGCTTCTGGGACTCGTGCCAGTCGATGTCGAACGACAGGTCCACGCGCCCCTCGCGAACGCGCACACGGACGTCGATGCGCGAGGCGCCGAACCGGTGCCGGATGAAGACCGCGTCGCCGTCGATCCGGACGTCGACCGGATCCGTCAGCGCGCGGCCGGAGCGCTGATCCTCCTCATTGATGTCCCACGCGTCCCACTCACGCGGGGTGTCGCGCAGCACGTGCAGGACGCCCCCGGGGACGCCGTCGGGAAGGACCTCACGTCCGACGACGAGGTCGCGGATGGAGGTGAATGCTCCCCGACGATCGACGACCACGCGGAGGGTGTCGTCCTGGAGGACGAAGACGTCGCCGTCGGCGGCGGGCACGACGGGCTCGACCGGGCGGGACGGCCCGATCGACATCGCCTCGACGCCGTCGCGGAGGTACGGGCCCGCGTTGGCGCTGAGCTGAGCGTCTCCCCCCGTCGCGAGCGACGCGAGCGACGCGGCGATGATCTTCTCGAGGACCTCGGCCACGCGCGCGTACGCGACCTCGGCCTCCTGATGGACCCAGGCGATCGAGGTCCCCGGGAGGATGTCGTGGAACTGCAGCAGCAGTACCTGCCGCCAGGCGTCGCGCAGTTCCCGCGCGGGATAGGGGGTCCCCCGGAGGATCGCCGCCGTCGCCGCCCACAACTCCGCCTGCCGCAGCAGCGCCTCGCTGTGGCGGTTGCCCCGCTTCGTCTTCTGCTGCGAGACGAGCGTGCCGCGATGCAGTTCGAGGTACATCTCACCCACCCAGACGGGCGGAGAGGCGAGTTCGGCCTCCGCGGCCGCGAAGAACGACTGCGGATCGCGCAGGAAGACCCGGGGCGAACCCTCGAGGTCGCGTTTGCGATGAGCCTGGGCCAGCATCTCGCGAGTGGGCCCTCCCCCTCCGTCCCCCCAGCCGAACAGCCCCAGAACCTCGCGGGCCCGACCCTTCTCGCTGAAGACGCGCTCCGTGCGGGCGAGATCCGCGGCCCCGAGATCGGAGTTGTACGTCTCGGCGGGCGGAAGATGCGTGAACAGGCGGGACCCGTCGATCCCTTCCCAGTGGAACGTCGAGTAGGGAATGCGGTTCGTCTCGTTCCACGACGGCTTCTGCGTCACGAACGACCGGGCACCGGCCGCGCGGGCGATCTGCGGCAGGGCGGCGCTGTACCCGAACGAGTCGGGCAGCCACACCTCGGCACTGTCTACCCCGAACTCCTCGAGGAAGAACGCCTTGCCCTGCACGAACTGTCGAGCGAGCGACTCGCCGCTGGGCATGTTGGTGTCGGATTCGACCCACATCCCCCCGACCGGGCGGAAGCGACCGGCGGCCACGGCCGAGCGGACCCGCTCGAACAGTTCCGGCTGACTCTGCTTCAACCAGAGGTACTGCTGTGCCGACGACGCGGCGAAGACGAAGTCGGGGTCGCGATCGATGAGGTCGACGACGTTCGCGAACGTGCGCGCGACCTTGCGGACGGTCTCGCGAGTCGGCCACAACCACGCCGAATCGATGTGCGCGTGTCCCACGGCGCTCACGCGCAGCGCGCTGCCCGGCGCCGTCATCGCGAGCGCGGGGGCCAGGACCTCGCGCCCGCTCTGCGCCGTCGCCGAGACGTCGTCGGGATCCATGACGTCGACCATGCGCTCCAGCGCATGCACGATGTCGGCGCGGCGCGCCGTCTCGGGGGGCAGGGTCTGAACCAGTCCCTCGAGGGCGATGACGTCCTGCAGCAGTTCCCACACGACGACATCGCGGCGAACGAGCTCGAGACGGACGAGGCGGTAGTGCTCGTCGTCGCCGGCCGTCGCAGGATCGCCCAGCGACGTCGGTTCGTACTCGTAGGGCACCTGGATGGTCGGGTTGGCCGCGGCTTCCAGCAGCAGCCGGAACGAGCCCGCGTGTGGGAGGGGCACCCACGCGTTGCGGGGTTCGATGGCTTTCACGATCGTGCCGTCGGGGCGGTAGGCGGTCGCTTCCGCCTGGAACCCGGGCTGCTCCTCGACGAATCCGAGGTCGACCAGCAGCTCGGCCTCGTCGACCGGCCACTCGGCGGGGACCTCTCCGCGCACGTCGAACCACACCGTGTCCCACGGCCGCCCCCACGACGCGCCCAGGGCGATCGGCTCGAACTCCTGCACCGCCGCGGTCGCGAAGGGGACGGGCTCCCCGCCGACCCTCCATGCCCGGATCTCCACCGGACGGGTATCGCGGTGAACGGCCGGCGCGAGGCGGAAGCGGGTGAAACGCCGCACCCTCTGCATCGCGAGCGTCTCGGCATCCAATCTCACCCGCCCGTTGGGGTTCTCCTCGGCTGTCACGCGCCGTTCTCCCGCGGCGCGATCAGCTCACGGGTGTAGTAATCGACGAGGCCGTCGGGCGAGCCGAGCACCGGCCGGTCGAACTCCCCGGTCAGGTACATGGGCGTGACGAGGTACGACTCGCGCTCGCGAGAGGAGTACGCCCACTTCACGCCGTTCGCGATCACGCGCTGCACGTCGGGATGGTGGTAGACGGGGTAGATCTCGTCGCCGGGGCTGAAGTAGAAGACCTTGCCGTATCCGCGGCGATAGGTGATGCCGCTGCGGAACACCTCGCCGCCGGAGAAGCTGCTGATGAACACCAGCTCATCGGGTTCGGGGATGTCGAAGAACTCGCCGTACATCTCCTGCCCCGGGATGACGAGCGGCTGCGGGACGCCCTCGGCGATCGGATGCCGCGGCGACACCGTCCAGACGAGCTCGCTGTCGGCGTCGTTGCGCCACCGCAGGCTGCACGTCGTCCCCATGAGCCGACGGAAGATCTTGGAGTGGTGCCCCGAGTGCAGGACGATGATGCCCATCCCCTCGAGGACGTGCTTCTGGATGCGGTCCACGACCTCGTCCGCGACCTCCTCGTGGGCGGTGTGGCCCCACCAGAGCAGTACATCGGTCTCGGCGAGCAGTTCCTCCGTCATCCCGTGCTCGGCGTCGTCGAGCACGCGCGTGGTCACGGTGACCTCCTCGCCCAGCAGACCCGTGATGCCGGCCGCGATGGTGCTGTGCATCCCGTCGGGATAGATGCCGCGGACGACCTCGTTGATCTGCTCGTGGCGGTTCTCACCCCACACGACGACGCGGATGGCCTTCTTCGGCAGGGTGGGAGTGGTCATCGAGCGCCTCCAGACGCGATCATGGCCGGGGCTGACCCCCAGGCCGGTGTGGTGATGCCGTCGGCGGCGCTCGTCCACGACCGCAGAAGGTCGCGGATGTCATCGTGCTCCTCGGCGGCGATGGCGAGCGCGAGCGACTCCTCGATCAGGTCGTCGAGCACGACCTTCTCGCCGCCGCGGTCGCTGCTGCGGATCGCGCCCTCGACCATCGCGAGGGTGCGGACGTTCGCGCGCACTTCGTTCTGCGGGGTGCGACCCGACCGCAGGGACGCGACGAATTCCTTCAGGGACCCCTCGATGCCTTCGCTGTCGCTGCGCACCTCGACCTCGACGCCGACCGTGTCGGTCTCGACGAGGGCATCCCCGTCCCAGTGCGTGGCGCCGTGCTCGGCGTAGACCCGCCAGTCGGCGTTCCACGACGTCTGCAGTCCGGGCGTCGCGCGGCTCCCCGAGTAGACGAATCGCGCGCCCGAGGCCAGCTCGAAGGTGGCCGTGGCGGCCGCGTCACCGGCGAACCAGCTCCACGACGGGTTCCAGGAGTCGCAGCGCACGCTGACCGGTTCGTCGGCGCTGAGGTAACGCAGCATGTCGAAGTGGTGCACCGACATGTCGACCAGCAGAGGGTGCGCCATCTGCTCGCGGAAGCCGGGCTCGTGGTCCTCGTGGAAGAACTGCGCGTGCACGGCCCCGATCGGACCGAGCGCGCCCACCACGTCGCGGAACGCCGCGAGGTGGTCGAAGTAGCGTCGCGACTGGCTGACCATGAGCAGCTGCCCCGTCGCGTCGGCGAGTGCGACCTGGCGCAATGCCTCGGCGACCGTCGGGGCGAGCGGCTTCTCGCACAGGACGGGGAGCCCCGCGCGCATCGCCTGCTCGTTCACGACCCGATGCGCCTGCGGCACCGTGACGTTGACGACGGCTCGGGCACCGGATCGCTCGACGACGTCGACGAGGGATGCGCCGACGACCGCGTCGAGGCCGATCCCCGCGACGGTCTCGCGCGCGAGGTCGACGTCGAGATCGACGACGCCGACGGCGCGGGCGTGCGGCGAGCGCGACAGCATCCGCAACCACTCCCCACCCATCGCTCCGGCACCGACGACCACGACGGGTAGACGCATCGACTCGGACATCTCCGTCATCCCTTCAACGCTCCGCCGAGGCTCGACTTGAGCAGGTTCTTGCGCACCAGCATGTACAGCACGGCGGGGGGCAGGACATAGACCACGGCGCTCGCGGCCAGCAGGCCCCAGTCGACGATGTTGCGCTCGCTGAAGGCGCGGAACAGTCCGATCGCGAGCGGGTAGAGCTCCTGGTTCTGCAGGAGCACGAGCGGGGTGAGGAAGTCGCCCCACGAACCCATGAACATGAGCATGGCCGCCGCGCCCAGTCCGGGTCCCATGAGCGGGAGGACGATGCGCCGAGCACCCTGGAGGCGGGTGTTGCCGTCGGTCCAGGCCGCTTCCTCGAGCTCCATCGGGACCGCGTCGACGGTGCCCTTCATCAACCAGAGGGTCACCGGCAGTCCACTGACCGCCTGCACGATGATGAGCCCGTGCAGGGTGTTGGCCAATCCCAGGTTGACCATGATCAAGTACAGCGCCACGATCGTCGCCGGCGCCGGGATGACGCGGATCAGCAGGATGCTGAACATGAAGAACCGTCGTCCGCGAAAGGCGAACCGCGACAAGGCGTAGCCTCCGGCGATCCCGAGGACGAGGTTCAACGCCGTCGACGAGATCGCGATGATCAGACTGTTCACCAGAAGCAGGGGCGTTCCGGATGCCGTGAAGAAGCGCACGAAGTTCTCGAACGAGAGCGCCGGCCATTGGACCGTCGCGCCCGCATCGGCGTCGACGGCGCTGAACACGACCCACGCGAACGGGACGAGGCAGAACAGTGCCAGCACGACGATCAGCGCGTAGCCGATGCATCTCTGCAGGACGTCGACGGGACCGAGACGACGTCGACGTTCGACGTGCGCGGAAGCCGCGACGCGGCTGTCGATGGCGGTCATGTCACACCTCTACCTTCGCCAGGCGCACGTATGTGAAGCCCAGCACGACGACGATGACGAGCAGGATGATCGACGCGGCGCTGCCGATGCCGATCTGCGAGAACTGCAGGGCCCGCTCGTAGATGTAGATGGCGGCGATGCGCGTCTGACCGCCGGGGCCACCTCGGGTGAGGAAGTACACGAGACCGAACACGCCGACGGTGCTGATGGTCGTGAGCAGCAGGTAGAGGAAGACCGGACCGCGGATGAGCGGAAGGGTGACGTGCCGAAACACCTGGACGGCGCTGGCCCCATCGACGCGGGCGGCTTCGATCAGCTCAGCAGGGACGTCCTCGAGGGCGGCCTGGAACATGATCATGGCGAAGGCCAGACCACGCCAGATGTTGACGAGGATGATGGCGAGCATCGGCGCCGTCTGCAACCACGCGGTGGGCTCGGAGCCGAACACCGCGGTGAGCCGGTTCAGCGTCCCCTCCGGGCTGGTCGCCAGCACGCTGGCCCAGGTGAGCGAGGCGACGACCTCCGGAACGACCATCGGCATGAGCAGCGCGGCCCCGAAGAAGCCCTTGCCGCGGATCCACGGCCGACTCAACAGGATCGCGGCGACCATTCCGAGCACCGTTTGCCCGACGATCGCCGACCAGAAGAGGAAGGTGCCGGTCTGCCCCAGGGAGCCGAGGAAGTCGGTGCTGCCGAGCAGGTACGCGTAGTTGTCGAACCCCACGAACTTCGGATTTCGCGCCGCGAACCCCGTCAACTGCGTGTTGGTGAGGCTGAGCCAGATGCCGTACACGGCCGGCAGCACGATGAACAGCACGATCAGGACGGCCGAGGGGCCCAGCAGAAGGAGGACCAGCGGCCATGTGCGGGCGCGCCGGCGCCGCGGCGCAGGCGGCTGCTCAGCCGTCTGCACCGCGGCGGGGACGTCGACGATCGACGTCACTGCTTCACCAGGCTCGGTCCGAGCAGGTCGGTGGCGTCCTTCTTGAAGGCCTCGTAGGCCTGCTTGCCGTCGGCCTGACCGCTCAGGATCAGCTCGGTCGCGGTGGCGACCGCCTGGCTGATCTGGTCGGCGCCGTCGCCGGTCACCACGAAGACGCTGTTCGAGAGGTCTTCACCGGCCTGCAGCAGCTGCGGCTCGCCGGAGTAGGGGGCCACGTCGTCGAGGTCGTCGCGGGCGGACGCCGCTCCCGAGGCCACGAGCTGCTCGGCCAGCGGCTTGCCGCTGGAGAGGTACTTGATGAACTCGAAGGCCGCGGCCTTCTTGTCGGAGTCGGCGGAGATCGCGTAACCGCCACCGGTGCTGCTCCAGCCGTAGGGCTGGTCGCCGTCGCGCAGACCCGGCCACTGCCACGTCGAGACCTTCTCGGTGAGGCCGTCGATGGGGGTGGCACCGTCGGGGCCCCAGTCGAACTTCCATCCCCACGTGCCCTGAGCCGAGACCTGGATGTCGCCCGCGGGGAACTTGACGTACTTCGTCGGCTCCCACGGGTTCGGGTTCTGCAGATCCTGGACCGGCATGAGGCCCTTCTGCACGAGCTCGGCGTAGAGCTCGAAGACGGCGAGCCAGCCGGGGGTGTCGAGATCCCACGTCGCCGTCTCGCTGTCGTAGTACCCGGTGTCGGTCCCGCCGAGCAGAGGCTGGAAGCCCTCGCCCCACGTTCCGCCACCCCAGGCCGTTCCGGCGGGGATGACGATGGGCGTCCCACCGGTGGCCGCCTTGACCTTCTCGAGGCGCGAGATCAGGTCGTCCCAGGTCTTGGGCTGCGTCGTGTCGACGCCGAGCTGCTCGAGCACGTCCTTGCGGTAGAAGAGGTTCAGCACGCCGGCGCCGGAGGGGAGGTTGTAGACCTGACCGTCCTGTCGGGTCATGGCCTCTTTGACGGCGGGGTAGTAGTGCTCCCAGCCCTCCCACTGGTCGAGGTAGGAATCGAGGGGCTCGAGGTAACCGGCCGACGACCACGCTATGGCCATGTTCTCGCCGATGTCGAGCACGTCGGGCGCCTGACCGGCGATGAGCTGCTGGGTGAGCTTGGTCTTCACCTGCTCGTCCGTCAGCACATCGGCGATGAGGTCGACCTTGATGTCCTTGCCCTGCTCCTTCATCGCGGCTTCGAAGCCCGGGATCTCCTTGGAGATCGCGTCGATGTTGGTCTGCTTGCTCTCCAGAATGCTGATCGTCACGGGGCCGTCCGTGCCGTCGCCGCTCGTGGCGTCTCCGGCGGAGCAGCCGGTGAGTCCCGCCGCGGTGACCACGGTGGCCGTGAACGCAGCAACGACGTATTTGCGCTTCATTGCGATGCCTCTCCTGGAAACACCCCGTCGGCTGCTTTGCCGAGCTGTCGGGTCCATCCCGTCTGCATGTTAGGACAATTGGAATGAGGTCGTCAACCGTCTCGGGCGACTTTGTACTAACATGACATACGCAGGTTTTGTCAGTCCGGACGAGAGTCGAGGGTCGCATGCTCGAGGGAGAACAGCCGGTCGTGCTGCCGGCGGAACAGCTGCTTCAGCCTATGGCGCAGGCCGCGCCACTGTGGATCCGGCTCTCGCGCGGACTCGAGGCCGCAATTGCCTCGGGGACCCTGCCCCCGGGCGCTCGGCTCGAGAACGAGGTCTCGATGAGCGAGAGACTGTCGCTCTCGCGACCGACGGTGCGACGCGCCATCCAGGAACTCGTCGACAAGGGCCTGCTCGTTCGCCGACGCGGAGTGGGAACACAGGTCGTCCACGGTTCGGTGGCGCGGCAGATCGATCTGACCAGCCTGTACGACGACCTGAAGCGGTCGGGACGCGTCCCCTCCACCCGCGTGCTCGACGTGACCTTCGCCCGGGTGGGTCCCGAGGTGACCGAGCAGTTGGGTCTCGACCAGACCTCCCGCGTGCTGAAGATCCGCCGCGTGCGCTTCGCCGACTCCGTGCCGATCGCCGTCCTCGAGAACTATCTGCCCGACACCTTCGCCGACATTACCGCGGAGCGACTCGCCGAGGTCGGCCTCTACCAGGAGTTGCATGCCCGGGGCGTGACGCTGCGCGTCGCGCGCCAGCGCATCGGCGCCCGTCGGGCCAGCGTCGACGAGGGGCTGCTGCTGGACATCGGACGCGGCGCCCCCGTGCTCACCATGGACCGCACCGCCTACGACGCCGACGGCGCCGCCGTCGAGTACGGCCGCCATTGCTACCGCCCCGACCTCTACGGGTTCGAGATGACCCTCGTCGAGCGATGAGGCCCGCGGTGTCGGCGACCCTGCAGGACGTGGCCACGCTCGCGGGGGTGTCCATCAAGACCGTGTCCAACGTCGTGCGCGGGTATCAGCACGTGCGCCCCTCCACGCGTGCCCGGGTGCAGGCCGCCATCGATGAGCTGGGATACGTCCCTCACAGCATCGCCCGTCGTCTGGCCACCGGCACGACGGGGATGGTCGCGTTCGCGCTGCCGGCGATCGAGACGCCCTACTTCGCGGAGCTGGCCGCCCTCGTCTCCACCGAGATCGGCGGCTTCGACTACCGCCTGCTGATCGAGCAGACGTCTGGCAGTCTCGATGACGAGCGAGCGGTTCTGCGGGGGCGCGAGCAGGGGCTGATCGACGGACTCATCTTCCAGCCCACCGAACTCGACGCCGACGCCATCGAGCAGTTCCGCGGGTCCACCCCTCTCGTCCTGCTGGGCGAGATCCCTCCGCCGCCGACGGTCGATCACGTCATGGTCGACAACATCGCCGCGGCGCGGGCCGCCACGTTCCACCTGCTGCACTCGGGGCGGACGCGCATCGCCTTCCTCGGATACGCGGCAGCCGCCGGCCATGCGACGGCGAGCCTGCGCGCCGAGGGCTATCTGTCGGCCCTCGAGGAGTGCGGAGCTCATCGCAGCGACGACCTGCTCATCCCGATGCAGCGCTTCGGGGCGTTCGCGGCCGAGGCGGCGGTGATCGATGCGATCGAGACGGGGGTGCGCTTCGACGGCCTGGTGTGCTTCGACGACCTCGCCGGCATCGGGGCGATGAAGGCCCTCGCCCGCGCGGGACGCGTCGTCCCCGACGACGTGGGCGTCGTCGGGTGGGACGACATCCTGATGTCCAACTTCACCAATCCGGGGCTGACGACCGTCCGCCCCGACAAGCCCACGCTGACCCGAACGGCCTTCCGGATGCTCCGGGAGCGCATGGACGGAGCGGGCGGCCCCGGTCGGCACGAGACGGTCGGATTCGACCTGGTCGTCCGCGGGAGTACCGCGAGCTAATTTGCAGCGCTGGAAAATCTGCGCCACAGTGTTGGGCATGCAACCCCTGACTCCTCCTGCATCCGACCTCGATGGCGAGTACCCGCGACCGCAGCTGCGCCGACCCGACTGGCGGAGCCTCGACGGCGAGTGGCGCTTCGCCTACGACGACGACGAAACCGGCACGGCGGCGGGCTGGTTCCGCACCGGCGACTTCGACCGCGTCATCGCCGTGCCGTACCCTCCGGAATCGGCTCTCTCGGGCATCGGCGACGCGTCCTACCACGCGGTGCTCTGGTACTCCCGTCGTCTGAGCGCCGAGGAGGTCGCGCGCACCAACCCCGCCGGGCGCCTTCTGCTGCACTTCGGCGCGGTCGACTACGCCGCGACCGTCTGGCTCAACGGCAGCCAGGTGGCCACGCACCGCGGTGGGCAGACGCCCTTCACCGCCGACATCACCGACCACATCGCCGCGGACGGCGACGATCTCCTCGTCGTGCAGGCGATCGACCGTCCCCTCGACGTCGGTCAGCCCCGGGGCAAGCAGGAGTGGCTGCCGGAGCCGCACGAGATCTGGTACTCCCGCACGAGCGGCATCTGGCAGCCCGTGTGGGTCGAGGAGGTGCCCGCGACCCACGTCACCGAACTCTCGTGGCGCACGACGCGCAGCACCGACAGCGTCGTCCTGGAAGTCCTCTGCAACCGCCCCCTCGGCCCCGACGCGGTGATCGACGTGCAGCTGAGCTACGCCGGTTCCCCTCTCACCCGGGTGCAGGTCGCGTCGCCGGCCACGGGGGCGCCGATCCTCGACATCCCCCTGCGCGACCAGCGCAACGGACAGCACTACGAGAAGCTCGTCTGGACGCCCGAGACCCCCCGACTGATCGACGCGACCGTCACGATCACCGACGGGGACTCCGTCGACGCGGTCTCGTCGTACCTGGGGCTGCGTACCGTCGGCACGGCGGCCGGACGGTTCCTGCTCAACGACCGGCCGTACTTCGTCCGCTCGGTACTCGAGCAGGGGTTCTGGCCGGAGTCCCACCTCGCCGCACCCAGCGCCGACGCGCTGCGGGCCGAGGTGCAGCTCATCAAGGACATGGGATTCAATGCCGCCCGCCTCCACCAGAAGGCCGAGGACCCCCGGTTCCTTTATTGGGCGGACCGGCTCGGCCTGCTGCTGTGGGGAGAGGCGCCCGCCGCGTTCGAATTCACCACCAGCGCGATGACCGATCTGACCCGCGAGTGGGTCGACCTCGTCCGTCGCGATCGCTCGCACCCCTCGATCGTCACGTGGGTGCCCTTCAACGAGAGCTGGGGCGTGCGCGACGTCGTCACGGACGAGCCGCAGCGGGCGTTCACGCGCGGATTGGCCGACCTGACCCGCGCGCTCGATCCGACCCGCCCCGTCATCTCGAACGACGGGTGGGAGCACACCCGATCGGACATCCTCTCGGTGCACGACTACGACCCCGACCCCGAGACGTTCGCCCGGCGCTACGCCGATCGGGACGCCCTGTCGCGATTGTTCGCCGGGTACGGCCCGTCGCACCGGCTGATGATGGCGGAGGGGACGGCCGACGTCGACACCCTCCCGGTCATGGTCACCGAGTTCGGGGGCGTGAAGTACGAGACCTCCGCCTCGGCGCCGGCATGGGGATACTCCACGAGCGCGACCCCCGAAGAGCTGGAACATCACCTCCGCGGCCTCTTCGGCGCTCTCCTCGACAGCGCCGTGCTGTCCGGCTTCTGCTACACGCAGCTCACCGACACGATGCAGGAGGCGAACGGCCTCGCCTTCGAGGACCGGACGCCGAAACTGCCCCTCGAGACGCTCCGATCCATCATCGGCCGGGAGTCCCACTCGCAGCCCTGAGCGCTCGCCTCGAACGACGGCGAACGGCGGTGGACCTTCGGGGCCACCGCCGTTCGCGACTGGACGGGGAGGACCGTGCTCAGCCGAGCAGCGGCCGCTGCCGCGCGCGCAGCCGTTCGTAATCGGCGCGCGCGCGAGCGGTCGACGGCAGCGTCGAGTGCGCGGCGACCGGGACGTCCCACCACCCCTCGCCGTCGGGGGCGTACCGCAGCGGATCGGCATCGACATGGATGAGGGTCGTCCGCGAAGACGCCTTCGCCGCTCTCACCGCGGCCTCGAGATCGCGCGCAGCGCCCTCACCGGGCGCGACCTCGATGACGTCCACGCCGTACGACCGTGCGTTCGCGGCCAGATCGATCGGCACGTATCGCTCGCCCTCGAGGTCGGGCACCGCGGCATCCGTCATGCGGTACGCGGTTCCGAACCGCTGGGCGCCCACGGTCTCGGAGAGGTGTCCGATCGATGCATAGCCGTGGTTCTGCACGAGGACCACGACGATCTTCAGTCCCTCCGACACCGCGGTGACGAGCTCGGTGTGCAGCATCAGGTACGACCCGTCGCCGACCATGACGAGCACTTCTCGATCGGGCGCACCGCGACGCACCCCGAGGCCGCCGGCGATCTCGTATCCCATCGTCGAGAACGCGTACTCGACGTGGTAGCCGAGTGGGTCGCGCACCCTCCATAGCTTGTGCAGATCTCCGGGAAGAGAACCGGCCGCCTGCACGAGCACGTCCGTGGGGTCGCTGGCGGCGTGGACGGCGCCGATGATCTCGGACTGCCCGAGCAGCCTCGCGCCCGTGGGAGCGAGCGCGCGGTCGACGAGCGCGTCCCACTCGGCCTTCTCGACCCGGATCCGCTCCGCGTACGAGGCCTCGACGGCCGTCCCCTCGAGTCCGTCGACGAGTGCGTCCAGTGCCCGCCGGGCGTCGGCGACCACCGGCAGACGGCTGCCGTGCTTGTAGGCATCGAAGGAGGCGACGTTGATGTTGACGAAGCGGACCCCGTCACGTCGGAAGGCGCTGCGGCTCGCGGTGGTGAAGTCGCTGTAGCGGGTGCCCACCCCGATGACGAGGTCCGCGTCGGCGGCCAGTCTGTTCGCGGCCGTGGACCCGGTCGCGCCGACGCCGCCGAGGTACTGGGGATGATCCCACGGCAGCACGCCGACGCCCGCCTGCGTGGCGCCCACGGGAATTCCCGTCTGCTCCACGAGGCGACGCAGAGCGTCTTCGGCCCCCGAGTAGAGCACTCCTCCCCCGGCCACGATGAACGGCGCCTGGGCCCCGCGGATCGCCGCGATCGCCCGCCCCAGCTCGTCGGGCTCGGGCACGGGCCGTCGCACGTGCCAGTCACGCGGCTCCAGGAACTCGACCGGCACCTCGATCGCCTCGGCCTGCACGTCTTCGGGCAGGGCGATCGTGACGGCCCCCGTCTCGGCGGGATCGGTCAGCACGCGCATCGCGGCGAGCGCGATCGAGAACAGTTGCTCGGGGCGCTGGACGCGGTCGAAGAACCGCGAGACGGGGCGGAACGCGTCGGTGACCTGGAGGCCGGTGTCGTGGGGATGCTCGAGCTGCTGCAGAACGGGATCGGCCACGCGCGTCGCGAAGGTGTCCGACGGCAGCAGCAGCACGGGGAGTCTGTTCGCCGTGGCCAGAGCGGCCCCGGTGAGCATGTTGGCGGCCCCCGGGCCGACGGATGCGGCGGCGGCGTAGGTGGCGCGCCGGCGGTGCATCCGTGCGTAGCCCACGGCCTGATGCACCATCGCCTGCTCGTTGCGCGCCTGGTGGTAGGGCATGAGACCGGGCTCGTCGGTGTGCAGCTGCACCAGCGCCTGTCCGATGCCGGCGACGTTGCCGTGACCGAAGATGCCGAACGTGCCCGCGATGGTGCGTTCGCGGATGTCTCCGTCGACCGTCCACTGGTTGGCGAGGAAGGTGATCAACGCCTGGGCGACGGTCATCGTCCGCGTCCGGGGTGCCGTGGACGGCGCGGATTCGGGGTCGAGGGTCATGCGTCGGTCTCCTTCGCCGCGTAGGGCAATCGAGGGTCGGGGCGCTGGTGCGCCCAGGAAGAGCGCACCCATGCGTGAGCGGGGTCGTCCGTGATGCGCCAGGCGCGCTCCGCGCCCGGGCCGGCCATGACGTTCAAGTAGTAGAGGTCGTAGCCGGGGGCGGCGACCGCGGGTCCGTGATATCCGTACGGCACGAACGCGATGTCGCCCGTGCCGACGCGGGCGGTCGTGTCGATGGGCCGTCGATCCGAGGCGTAGGCCGCGAACAGCCCGAACGGCTCCGCTCCGCTGGGCGGCGTCGTGCCGCGGGCGGGAGCCGTCTCGAAGTAGTAGATCTCCTCGAGTTCGCTCTCGGTCGGCGACGGCGCATCGTGCTTGTGAGGCGGGTACGACGACCAGTTCTCGGCGGGCGTGATCACCTCGCACACGATGAGCTTCTGCGCGGCCATCGCCCCCGGCACACCGAAGTTGTGCACCTGCCGGGTGGAGCGCCCGGCACCGCGGATCTCGACCGGCACGTCCGCGGCTCGCATGACCGTGGGGTCCCAGGACCGGGTCGCCGGCGCCTCCGCGACGGCGACCCGACCGGTGCCGATGACGCGGAGCGGCGTGTCGATGCCGGCGTGCGCGACGTCGGTCGGCCCGTGGAAGACCGACTCCCGCCCCGCCAGCTCCCAGCGGCTGTCGCCGAGCACGACGGAGAACGATCCGGCCAGGGGCACGACCATGCGCTCGACGGCGTCGGCGGGAAGGCGGATCTCGCCGTCGAGCTCCGCGACGCGGATCCCCGTGTGCGTCCACCCCGGCGCCCTTCCCGCGCCGCCGATGCTCTCCCACGGCCCCTCGGCCAGCGACCCGCGAGGGTAGAGCCATTCGTTCGTCATGCTCGTCCGGCGACCGCGCGGGGGTGCACCATCGCTGCCGCGGTGTCGACCGCCCCGGCCACGTCGTCGTCGTCGGGATAGAGCAGGGTGCGCCCGACGACGAGGCCCCGGATGCCAGGGAGGGTCAGCGCACCCTGCCAGGAGGCGAAGGTCTCGTCCGGACCGGTCGTCGGATCGCCGCCGAGGAGGAGGGTCGGCAACGTCGAGGCCTCGGCCACGCGCTCCATGTCAGGAACCACGGGGAGCTTCAACCAGCTGTAGGCCGACGTGTTGCCGAGCCCCGTGGCGATGGCGATCGACCTGATGACAGCGTCGGCCGTCAGGTCGGTGCGGACGCGACCCTGCTCCCAGAAGCTCATGAAGGGTTCGAGCATGATCGGGATCCGCGCCTCGGCGGCTGCCGTCACGGCCGCCGCGCTCGCCTCGAGCGTCGGTGCCGTCGCCGGGTCGCCGAGGTTGATGCGCACGAGGAGCTTGGCGAGGTCGATCCCGTCGCGAGTCAGGGCCGGCACGTCGTAGGCCGTGAATCGGTCGTCCATCTCGAAGGTCGCGCCCTGCAGACCCCCGCGGTTCATCGATCCGACGACGATCTTCCCGTCCAGCGCGCCGAGGAGGGCGAGGTCCTCGACGATGTCGGGGGTGCCGAGCACGCCGTCGACACCGGGGCGCCCCAGGGCGGCCACGAGCCGTTCCAGCAGATCGACCCTGCTGGCCATCGCGCCGGAGCGGCCGCCCACGCCCAAGGCGCCGCGCGCGGGGTGGTCGGCCGCGACGATGAACAGGCGCCCGTCGCCGTCAAGCAGAGACCGCCGCCGCCGGTCGCGCAGCGCGTGCGCGACACGACCCGGCTCCTCGGCTCGGATGCGGCGCAGTTCGTCGAGGTCAAACACGCGCCACCGACCCGTCGAGGAGGTGGCGGATGTCGGCTTCGCCCGGCATCGCGGTCGAACATTCGCGTCTGCCCGCGACGATCGCGCCCGCGGCGTTCGCCCAGCGCAGCGTCTCTTCGAGGTCCCAGTCGGCGAGCAGACCGTGGCACAGGGCCCCGCCGAAGGCATCGCCCGCACCGAGACCGTTCACGACCGCCACGGCGAACGGCGCCACTTCGACGCGGCGCTCGCGCGTCTTGGCGAGGACGCCCTTGGGACCCTGCTTCACGATCGCCAGCTGAACACCCCGCTCGAGCAGGGCGTCCGCGGCACGGTCCGGGTCGGTCTCGCCGACGGCGATCTCGCACTCCTCGAGGTTGCCGACCGCCACCGTCACCTGCCCGATCGCCGCTCGCACCTGGGAGCGCGCCTCGTCGGGGCTCCCCCAGAACATCGGGCGGTAGTCGAGGTCGAGCACCGTGAGCGGTCGGCGCCCCCGCGCGTCCCAGGCCGCGAAGTGGGCGGCCCGACTCGGCTCCCGACTCAAGCCCGTCACGGTGGACCAGAACACCCTCGCCGTCCGCACGGCATCGACGTCGATCTCGCCGGGGCGGATCACCAGATCGGGGGCGATCGGGTCGCGATAGAAGTACAGCGGGAAGTGGTCGGGCGGGAAGATCTCGCAGAACGTCACCGGGGTGTTCAGTCCCGGGACCACGTCGATGAAGCGGTCGGAGACCCCGAGTCGGGACAGTTCGCGTCGCACGAACTCGCCGAAGGGGTCGGCGCCCGTGCGGCTGATCAAGGCCGCGCTCCGGCCGTAGCGGGCGGCGGCGACCGCGACGTTCGCCGCGGAACCACCGAGGTACTTCCCGAAGGTCGAGACGTCCGGCAGGCCGACGCCGTCCTGCAGGGGATACAGGTCGACTCCGGCTCGGCCGATGGCGAGCACGTCGAGCGGTGCGGTGGCTGCGGGAGAACTCAAAACGGGGCGATCCTCTTCGATCGGGGGAACCGGCAGGTCGCGTGAGCGCATAGCTCGCACGACTTTGTGCTTACAAATACCGATCCTACGGCGTCGACCGTTGTTTCCCCAAGGATCACTCCGCATGCAACGGCAACTCCCCCTCACACGACACGACGCCCCCGACCTTCCGGCCGGGGGCGTCGTGTCGTTCGTTCAGGTCAGGAAGCGACCGGCACGGCAGGCTGAGCCTGGGTCGCCAGCTCGATCACGCCGTAGTCCCAGCCCTTGCGGCGGTAAACGACGCTGGGGTGGTCGGTGCGCGCGTCGATGAACAGGAAGAAATCGTGGCCGACCAGTTCCATGCGGTCGACCGCGTCTTCGACGGTCATCCACTCCGCCTCGAACTCCTTCTGGCGGATGACGACCGGGCAGTAGTCCTCTTCTTCGGCCGTGTCGGCCTGCACCGGCACCGAGCCGGTCGCGACCGCACGAAGCGCCTCGACCGAGGCGGGTTCGACGTCGATGCCCGCGATCTCTCCGGTGCCCTTCTCGAACTTCGCGCCGCGCGGGTGGTTGCGCAGATCGACGCGCTTGTCCTTCGCGCGGCGCACCTGCTCCGAGATCTTGTCGACAGCGAGGTCGAGAGCGGCGAACTTGTCGGCGTCGGTGGCCTCGGCCCGCACGACGGGGCCCTTGCCGTCGAGGGTGAGCTCGACCGTATCGTCTTCCATTCGTCCGTTGCGATAGGAGCGATGAGTCACCTTGACCTCGAGCGCCTGTGCACGCGGCGCAAGGTGCTCGATGCGGCTGACCTTCTCTTCGACCACCGAGCGGAAACGATCGGTGATACCGACTCCCACGCCGACGATGTTGGTGTCCATCCGTGACCTCCTTGTTCCGGGTTCCGCCCGGTCTAAGGGCGGAACGTCCGTCGCCTTCAGTCATCCTTACGCTAGTGCGCGGCCACCCTCATGTCACGTGGCAATCACCCCTGATTCATCTCTCGGCTCATCGATTCACCCCGCATCGCCGTGACGACGCGGCGTGGCCGCGAGGGTCACCGCGATCACCCGATCGGCCCCCGCCGCGCGCAACGACCGCGCCGCCTCGACGAGGGTCGCCCCCGTGGTCACGACGTCGTCGACCACCACGACGGTGCCCGTCACGGGGCGCGCCCTCAGGGCGCCTTCGAGGTTGCGCCGCCGCGCGTGAAAGCCCAGCCCGCGCTGATCGAGCGTCGAGCGCTGCAGATGCAAGAGCCGCTGCGTGCGCCATCCCGACCGGGCGACCAGCAGGTCGACGGGTCGGTACCCCCGTCGACGGAACGCCGCGCGGGATCCCGGCACGCTCGTCACCCGCGCGCCTGCCGGGACCGCGGCGCGCAGCGCGACGTCGAGAGCGGGTGCGAGGGCCCGCGCCAGGTCGGTGCGACCGTCCTCCTTCAGCGCGCGGATGGTGCGCGCGACCACACCGTCGAAGGGCAGGGCCGAGGTGACGATGAGACCGGGGGCCAGCGGGCGCCGTATGCAGCGCGGGGCGAGGGCGTCGCGGCATCCGGAGCACAGGGACACGTCGATCGCGTCGCATCCCGCGCACGAGACCGGCAACCAGAACGTCAGGGCGTCGGCGAAGGCGTGGGCGACGACGGAAGCGAGGGTCATTCCCCCACGCTGGCTGACACGGCACGGACGCACCGCCCGCCCGCTCCTGATCGGGGAGGGAACGGCGGAACACACCGCTGGGGAGGAGGGGTCGGCCGCTACGAGGTCGTGCCCTGCTGACCCGCCAGCACCCGGATGCCGGTGGCCACCAGGGTCCACGAGCTGCCGCGACGGCTGTACAGACGACCGGAGTCGTCGAGCACGCGAACGCTCGTGCTGCCGGCCGCCAGCGTGCGCGCGCCGTCGGGCGCGGCCGACTCGGTTCCGCGACCTCCGACGTTGAGCTCGCGCAACAGGCTGCCGCCGTCGACCGAGACGAGCACGCCGACGCTGGTGTCGTCGAGCCACGCGAGGTCGAACGCCCCCTGCTGCGAGAACGACAGCACGTGCGGGGCACCGAGGGTGACCTCGCCGCCCTCGCGCTCGATGCCGGCGACCCACACCTCGCGGGTCCCCGAGACCGTCACGATCGCCGCGACCCGCGTGCCGTCGCGCGAGATCTGCATCGCGGTGATCTCCGACGCGTCGGGCCAGGCGTTGCCCACCTGGCGCGGCACTCCTTCGGCGGTGATCACGCGTACCTGGTTCGGCGCGTTCGACGGCACGCTCCAGACGGCGCCCTCGGCGTCGATCGAGGGCGCGATGAGTCCGGGACGCTCGTCGAGGAGGAAGGTCTGCCCGTCGGCCAGGGCGCTGGCCACCGGCCCCTGCTGGGTGCGCACCGCCGCGAGAGACCGGTCGGCCTCGAGCTCGACGGCCGTCGGGGCGAGCGATTCCACCGCGTCGGAGAGGCCGTCGATCGCCTCGACGGTGTCGCCGGTGAGCGAGCCGAACGCCCCCGCGGTGGTCAGCACCGCGGGCGAGGGGTCGACGCGGGTGACCCGCACCGGCACCTCGGAGGCGGTGACGGGGGTGCCCTCGACCGTCATCTGCACGTCGCTGATGCCGGCCGTGACGAGACTGCGGACGAGCTGCGTCTGCATGCGGTCGAGCGTCGTGCGGTCCAGGCTCAACGCCGCCGGGGGCAGCTGCACCTGGGCGACGCCGCTCGAGGAGAGCGTGACGGATCGGCCCACCAGCGACAGCTCGTCGGGGAAGGCCGAGCGCACGGCCCCGGCGAGCCACGGACTCGGTCGGCCGTCGACGAGGGCGGTCGCGACGCGGCTGGCGACGAACCCGCGGGGGAACCACCGCACGTCGGGCACGATGAAGCTCCACGTCGGGTCGAAGTAGGCGATCGAGGCCGACTGGTAGACGGTCGGGAACACCTCTTCGTAGAGCACCACGCCGTCGGGGGCCGCGGTGATGCGCCACTGGCCGTCGATCTGGGTGAGGGCGAACGCGAGGTTGACGGCGGTCCTGGATGCCGCGGGCGCGTACGCACCGGAGGAGTCGACGGATGCCACGGTGGCGAGCGACACCGTGACCCCGGTGCCGTCGTCGGTGGCCGTGGCGCGGCGGTCGGCGAGACGGTCGATGGTCACGCTCGCCCGCGGATCCCACTGGGTGCCGGGCGCGAGGAACGTCTTCGCGGTCGCCCAGTCGTCGGCGGGGCCGGAACCGGCGCGCAGGAACCCCTCGACGATGTCGGCGGGCGCGGCGTCGTCCTGCGGTCCGTCGGGGACGAACGCGAAGGCCTGGGTGTCATCGGTCTGGGGGCCGCGGCCCGGGTTGACGTATCCCGAGGTCGGCAGCCCCGTGCACGCGGCGAGCGCGAGCACGAGGGTCAGGCTGACAAGGGCGAGAGCGCGCCTCACGGGGTCCTCCTCACGCCGGGGCGGGTGGAGATCGGCTGGGTCAGTCCCAGCGCCTCCAGGGCGCCGCCCTGCTCGTCGTCGGGGACGAGGGGCAGCGGCGAACTGCTCACGGGCTTGCCGTCGCGCGGCAGGGTCAGCACGAAGTTGGAGCCGCGGCCCGGCTCGGACCACACCGCCAGGGTGCCGCCGTGCAGACGCGCGTCGCCGAGGGCGATCGACAGGCCCAGGCCCGTTCCGCCGATGGTGCGCACGCGTGAGGGGTCGGCGCGCCAGAAGCGGTCGAACACCCGCTCGACGTCGTCGGCGGTCATGCCCAGGCCGAAGTCGCGCACGCCCAGGGCCACGGCATCCCGATCGCTGTCGACCGACACCACGATGGGGCGCCCCTCGCCGTGCTCGATGGCGTTGCCGAGGAGGTTGCGCACGATGCGGCGCACGCGGCGCGCGTCCATCTCGACCGGCGTGTACCCACCGGGTGCGACGAGCCGCACGTCGGAGCCGTGACCCTCGGCCAGCTGCTCCATCGAGTCGATGACGTCTTCGGCCAGGTGCGCGAGGCTCGTGGCCTCGAGCTCGAGCTGCACGGACCCCGCGTCGTACCGGCTGATCTCGAGCAGGTCGGTCAGCAGCACTTCGAAGCGCTGCACCTGGGCGTGCAGGAGTTCGGCGGCGCGACCGGTGGCGGGGTCGAACTCCGCGCGCTGATCGTTGATCATGTCGGCAGCCAGGCGGATCGTCGTCAGCGGCGTCCGCAGCTCGTGCGACACGTCGGACACGAAACGCTGCTGCACGAGCGACAGGTCGGCGAGCTCCTTGATCTGCTGCTCGATGCTGTCGGCCATGGCGTTGAACGAGCGGTTCAGCGTCGCCAACTCGTCTTCTCCGCGCACGGGCAACCGCACCCCGAGGTCGCCCGCCGCGAGCTTGGCGCTGGTCTCGGCGGCATCCGCGATCGGCGTCGTCACCGAGCGCAGCACGAACCACGCGATCGCCCCGATCAACAGCACCAGCACGAGACCCACGACCCACAGCAGCACCTGCACGAACGCGAGGGTCTGCGAAGCGCTGGTGAGGTCGTACCCCATGTACAACTCGTACGAATCGACGCCGTCTTCGGCCGGGAAGCGCAGTTGATGGCCGACGAGGATGCCGGGGACCTCGCGGCCGTTGTCGGTGGGCAGGGCGACCGACTGCCACCACTGCAGGTCGGGGCTCGACTGCACCTGCGTGCGCATCGCCTCGGTGACCATGCTCGACTGGAACGCGGGAGAGATGAACGGCTGCGGAGCCAGCGGCGAGGGCGGACCGATACGGTAGAGCGCGATCAGGTCGCTCGAGGACTGCTGCGAGAGCCTGGTCGCGATGCCGTTCATCAGCGTCTGCGCCGCGGCCGGGTCGGTGGAGTCCACGGCCGCGTCGAGGGTGGCCTGGGCCGCCGCAGTCGCGCGCTGGGCCTCGAGGAGCACCTGGTCCTTGCGGGCGGTGAAGAGCTCGTTCTGGATGACGAGGGCCATCGCCACGCACGTGACGAGGATCGTCGCCGCCGTCAGCGTGACGGTGATCACGATCGTGCGGAAGCGCAGCGATCGGCGCCACAGCGTGGCGAAGCGGTCGCGCAGCGACCTCCAGTCGCGCAGCGACAGTCGCCTCGGCGGCGGCAGGGTCCGCACCGCGCCGGTCATGGCCCGCTCAGGCCACCGCGCCGGCGCGGTAGCCCACGCCGCGCACGGTGGTCACGATCCGCGGGTTGTCGGGATCGGCCTCGATCTTGGCGCGGAGGCGCTGCACGTGCACATTGACCAGGCGGGTGTCGGCCTTGTAGTGGTAGCCCCACACCTGCTCGAGCAGCATCTCGCGCGAGAACACCTGCTGCGGCTTCTCGGCGAGCGCGACGAGCAGCTCGAACTCGAGGGGCGTGAGCGCGATCGGGCTGTCACCGCGGCGCACCTCGTGGGCGGCGACGTCGACGACGAGGTCTCCGATGCGCAGCGTCTCATCGACCGCGGCCTGCGTCGGACGCAGGCGCGTGCGGATGCGCGCCACGAGCTCCTTCGGGTTGAAGGGCTTCATGATGTAGTCGTCGGCGCCCGACTCGAGCCCCTTGACCACGTCGGCGGTGTCGGTGCGGGCCGTCAGCATGATGATCGGCACGCCGGACTCGGCCCGCACGCGCGTGCAGATCTCGATGCCGTCGACGCCGGGGAGCATGAGGTCGAGCAGGATCAGGTCGGGACGCTCGGTGCGCCAGGCGTCGACCGCCTGGGCTCCGTCGGCGCAGAACACCGTGTCGAATCCCTCGGTGCGCAGCACGATGCCGATCATCTCGGCCAGCGCGGTGTCATCGTCGACGACCAGGATCCGTGAAGTCATTCGGGTGTACGTCTTCCGTCTCGAAACCCGCTCGGGGACGGGCACAACGCCCCGGGTGGGGGCACGTCGTATCGAGAGTAGTCGACCTGCCCGCACGGCAGGCGTGCGTGTCGGAGGTCTATGACACGATGAGGACATCGCCACGCGACGAGGAGGCGCCACCGTGACCGCGTATCCGGCCTGGACCCCGGCATCCCGCCCCGGCATCGTTCCGCTGCACCCGTACGGGTTCGGCACGATCCTGAGCCGTTCGTTCGTCGCGCTGCGACACAACCCCAAGGTGCTGCTCGGCTTCGCGCTCCTCGTGCAGGCCATCGCGTACGTCGTGCTCACGGCGGCGGTGGGCGGCGTCGCGATCGCGAGCTTCGCCCGGCTCGACACCGTTCCCCCCGGCAGCGACGACTTCAACGCGATCCTCGCGGGCTCCACCGTCATCACCGCCGCGACCGCCCTGGTGCTCGGCCTCGCCACCGGCGCGCTCAGCGTCGTGGTCCAGGGCGTCGTCGTCTCCGAGGTCGCGCACGCCGTGGTGTCCGAGAAGCCGCGACTGCGCGACGTGTGGGCGCGGGTGAAGCCCGTCTTCTGGCGCCTCGTGGGCTACAGCGCCCTGAGCGCCCTCGCCGGCCTGATCGTGATCGGGGTGGTCGTGGGCATCGTCACCCTGCTCGTGATCAGCGTGATCTGGGTCGGTGTCGCGGTCGGGATCCTGCTGGCGATGGTGTTGGTCGCCGGCTATCTGTGGCTCGCGCCCAAGCTCTTCCTCGTGCCCTCGGTCATCATCCTCGAGCGCGCGGGGATCTTCCGCGCGGTCGCACGCTCATGGCGCCTGACGCGCGGCCGGTTCTGGTCGACGCTCGGGGTTCTCCTGATCATCTCGATCGCCTTCGGCATCGTCGCCCAGATCGTGGCGATCCCCCTGAGCCTCGTCAGCGGCCTCATCCCGGTGCTGGTCGATCCGACGGGCAGCTCCGGAGTCGAGGCGTTCGTGGGCTACCTCGTGGTGCAGCTCATCGGTCAGCTCGCCATCCTTCTCGTGCAGTGCATCGCCCTCGTCGTGCAGTCGACCTCCGCCGCGCTCGTCTACGTCGACGCCCGCATGCGCGTCGAAGCCCTCGACCATGACCTGCAGACCTACGTCGAGCAGCGCGACGCCGGGGCGACCTCTCTGCCCGACCCCTACCTGGTGGGCGTCGGTCGGGTGGTCGAGCGACCTGCTCCCGTACCGGTCGGGTCCGCCCCGGCCTACGCCGGGTGGGGCGCACCGACATACGGCGCGGGTGCCGTCGGCCCGCAGCAGGGGTACGGCGCGCCGGCGCAGGGGTATGGCGCCGCACCGGCGCAGCCCGGCTACGGCGCTCCGGGGCAGCCCGGCTACGGCGCTCCGACTCAACCCCCCTACGGCGCTCCCGCACGGGCCCCGTCCGGCGCGCCGGCGCCGCTCGCGTCGGGCGCGCCCGCCCCGGGCACCCCCGCCCCCGGCACCCCGGCGGCCGCACCGGCGCCGCACCATCCCTCGTGGACTCCCCCGTCGACCGGCGACTCCCCGCGTGCCGACCCGCCCGCGGCGGACACCCCCGCGCCGCCGGCGCCGCCGGCACCGCCCGCCCCCACGGCGTGGGCGGCCCCCGGCTCGGGCGGAGGCGAATGATCGCGCTCCCCGCCCTCGCTGCGACCTTCCCCCTGCTCCCCGACCCCGACCAAGCGCGGGAATGGGCCGAGAAGGAGCTGAGCGATCCGTCGTACCAGGCTGCCGAGCCGACCTTCATCGACCGCATCGCCCAGGCCGTCGCGAAGTTCCTCGGCGACCTGCTGCGCGTGCCCGACACCGACGGGTGGGGTCCGGCCGCCCTCATCGTGATCGCGGTGATCGTGATCGCGCTCATCGTGGTCGCCGTGCTCATCTGGGGTCGACCGCGCGTCGCGAACCGCGCCGCCCCCGCCGCCCGGGCGCTCTTCGACGACGACGACGTGCGCTCCGCTTCCGAACTGCGCGCCGACGCGGCGGCCGCCGCCGCGCGCGGCGAATGGGACGAGGCGATCGTGCTCCGTTTCCGCGCCTTCGCGCGCGGACTCGGCGAGCGCGGACTCGTCGACCCGCCGCCGGGTGCGACTGTGCGCGCCTTCTCGCGTGAGGCGGCCCGCGCCCTCCCGAGCCTCGCCGACGCCCTCGACGACGCCGCGACGATCTTCGACGACGTGCGCTACCTGCGTCGACCCGGCACGGCCGAGCGCTACCGGGTCATCTCCGACCTCGACGACGCCGCGGTGCGGGCTCGCGCGACGCCGGTGGACGCCCCGTGAGCGTCGCCGCTCCCGTCCGTTCGCGGCGCCGCAGTGCTCTCGGGTGGGTGGCGCTCGTCGTCGGGCTGCTGGTGGTGGCCTTCGTCGGCGGGTCGTTCGTCTACGGCGGCTACTCGCAGCGCGCCGTGCTCGACCCCGAGTCGGCCGGGCCCGACGGCACGCGCGCCGTCGTGCGCCTGCTCGAGCAGCAGGGAGCACGGGTCGTCGTCGCCCGCGATCGAGAGGCCGCCGAGCGCGCCCTCGCCACCGACGACGCGACCCTCGTCATGCGCGACGCCCCGATGCTGTCCGACGACACGCTCACCGAGCTCGCCGATCGCGCACGCCACATCGTCCTCGTCGAACCCCGCTCGCGCGCGCTCTCGGTGCTGCTGAACGGGTCGACGCTGGGCGGGTTCTCCGACGGCAGCGCGGTGCGGGCCGACTGCTCCGCGCCCGCCGCCGCGAACGCCGGAGCGGCTCGGACGGGTGAACTCATGACCCCCGGCGACGAGGTCACCGGCTGCTTCCCCGTCGACGGGGAGTTCGCGCTGTTGACCGCCGACCGCCCCGACGGAGGGAGCGTCACGGCCCTCGACGGGTTGTCCGTCCTGACCAATTCGACCCTGCCCGCCGACGGCGACGCCGCCCTGGCCCTGGGCGTGCTCGGGCAGACGGCCACGATCGTCTGGTACGTGCCCTCGCCCACCGACGCGGCACCCGGCTCGGCCCCGCCCACCCTCGGCGATCTGACCCCGCCGTGGGTCACGCCGGCCCTCCTGCTGCTCATCGCCGCGACCCTGGCGGCAGCGCTCTGGCGCGGGCGACGCTTCGGCCCGCTCGTGGTCGAACGCCTGCCCGTCACCGTGCGCGCGAACGAGACCACCGAGGGTCGCGCCCGTCTGTACGCCTCGGCGCGCGACGCCGGCCACGCCCTCGACGAGTTGCGCCGCGCCAGCCGCGCGCGGCTCGTGCGCCTGCTCGGCCTGACCGACCGCACCCCCGCGACCGAGGT
This sequence comes from Microbacterium sp. P26, assembly GCF_023712585.1. Classification (NCBI taxonomy): domain Bacteria; kingdom Bacillati; phylum Actinomycetota; class Actinomycetes; order Micrococcales; family Microbacteriaceae; genus Microbacterium; species Microbacterium sp. P26. Next base: position 485,492 of record NZ_JAMAXZ010000001.1, read on the forward strand.
CGCCGACGCCGTCGCCGAACGCCTGGGTGCCGACCGTTCCGTCGTGCGCGGCATCCTCGTCGACGACACCCCGACCACCGATCGCGACCTGGTCGCGGCCGCCGACCGACTCCGCGATCTCGAGGCGAGCGTGCGCGCCGCCGTCCGACCCGAAGGGACCACACGATGACCGACAGCCCCGAATCGCCCACCTGGCCCGCGCCCGCCTTCCCGGCCGAGACCGCACCCGCACAGCCGGCCGACGCAGCGCCCAAGTCATCGTCGACCCCGGCGAACGGCGCTCCGGATGCCGACGACGCGGCCCTGCGCGAGGCGATGCACCGCGTGCGCCTCGAGGTCGGCAAGGCCGTGGTCGGGCAGGACGGCACCGTCACCGGTCTGCTCATCGCCCTGCTCTCGCGCGGGCACGTGCTGCTGGAGGGCGTGCCCGGCGTCGCCAAGACCCTGCTCGTGCGCTCGTTCAGCCGCGCGCTGGGCCTCGACACCGCGCGGGTGCAGTTCACCCCCGACCTCATGCCCGGTGATGTCACGGGCTCGCTCGTGTACGACGCCCGCGCCGGAGGCTTCGAGTTCCGCGCCGGTCCGGTCTTCACGCACGTCCTGCTCGCCGACGAGATCAACCGCACGCCTCCCAAGACGCAGGCCGCTCTGCTCGAGGCCATGGAGGAGCGCCAGGTCTCGTCCGACGGCGAGAGCCGCCCCCTGCCGGATCCCTTCCTCGTCGCCGCGACGCAGAACCCGATCGAGCACGAGGGCACGTACACGCTGCCCGAGGCCCAGCTCGACCGCTTCCTGCTCAAGCTCGTCGTCGACCTGCCGAATCGCGAGGCGGAGGTCGACGTGCTCCGCCGCCACGCGCGCGGCTTCGACCCTCGACGCCTGAAGGAGGCGGGGGTGGATGCCGTGGTCACGGCATCCGAGATCCTCGCCGCGCAGCGCGCCGCGGCATCCGTCGCCGTCGACGACGACCTGCTCGGCTACGTCGTCGACCTGGCCCGCGCGACGCGCCAGAGCCCCTCGGTGCTGCTGGGCGTGAGCCCGCGTGCGACCACGGGCCTGCTCGCGGCGGCGAAGGCCTGGGCCTGGCTCGGCGGATACCCAGCGATCACGCCCGACCACGTGCAGACCATGCTCGTGCCGGTGTGGCGCCACCGCATCCGCCTGCGCCCCGAGGCCGAGATCGAGGGCGTGTCGGTCGATGCCATCCTCACCTCGGTCCTGCAGCAGACCCGCGTTCCGATCTGATGTTCGTCACCGGCCGTCTCGCCCTGCTCGTCGCCCTCGGCGTCGTCCCCCTCGTGTTGCTGAGCACGGCGGGGCTGTCGGCGTGGGCCGTGGCGGGCGGCTGGCTCCTGCTCTGCGCGGTGCTCGCCCTGGTCGACCGCGCTCTGGCCGCCGATCCGCGACGCGTCGAGATCACCCGCACGCACCCCGAGCGCGCCCTGCTCGACGAGCCGGTCGCGGGCGAGCTGCGCGTGCGCAACCTCGGCACCCGCACGCTGCGGACGCGGGTGCGCGACGCGTGGCAGCCGACCGCCGGCGCCCCCGCGGAGCGCCAGCGATTCACGGTGCCGCCCGGTGAGCGGCGCGGGGCGCCTCTTCCCCTGCTCCCCCGCCGCCGCGGCGAGCTGCGCAGCGCCTTCGTCGTCGTGCGGGCGGCCGGGCCGCTCGGACTCGCCGGACGCCAGGGCGTGGTCGACGCCCCGGCCCGCCTGCGCGTGCTGCCCCCGTTCACCTCGCGCCGGCACCTGCCCTCGCGTCTCGCGCGCCTGCGCGAGCTCGACGGCAACACCACGCTGCAGGTGCGCGGCCCGGGAACCGAGTTCGACAGCCTGCGCGAGTACGTGCGCGGAGACGACGTGCGCTCGATCGACTGGCGAGCGACGGCCCGCGCCGGCACCACGATGCTGCGCACGTGGCGACCCGAGCGCGACCGGCACGTGGTCATCGTCATCGACACCGGCCGCACGGCTGCGGCGCGCGTCGGCGACGGCGTGCGCCTCGACGCCGCGATGGAGTCGGCACTGCTGCTGTCGGTGCTGGCCTCGCGGGCCGGCGATCACGTGCACCTCGTGATGTTCGACCGCGTGCCCCGCGCCCGCGTGACGCGCGTCGACGGCACGCAGCTGCTGCCCGCTCTCGTCGACGCCATGGCCCCGGTCGATCCGCAGCTCATCGACACCGACTGGGACGCCGCCCTCGCCCAGGTGCGGGGGCTCGCGGTGCGCCCCGCCCTCATCGTGCTGCTCACCGCGGCCGACGACCCCGAGGCCGCGCGCGCCTTCCTCGCCGCCCTCCCCTCGGTCGCCGCGCGCTCACGCCTGCTGGTGGCCACGGCCACCGACGGCCCGGGCGAGGTTCCCGCTCATCACGACGCGGCCGACGTCTACGCCGCCGCCGCCGTCGAGCGCGCCCGCCACGACGCGCAGCGCGTGCGCGACGCGGTCGTGCGCGCCGGAGGAGACGCGGTGTCGGCCTCGGCCGACGACCTCCCCCCGCTCGTGGCTGACCGCTATCTCGCGCTCAAGGCCGCCGGTCGCCTTTAGCACGTCCAGCCCGCATGCAGCCCGCGACATACGACGCGGCCTATCCTGGGGGGTACCCTTCCAGCCGTCTGCGCGTCCCCTCCGTGCGCGGCTCTGCCGTCTACGCACAGGATGCGGGAGCTCTCTTGCCAGGAAACGCCACTACGCACTTCGACGATGTGGCCCTCGTGTCGGTGGCGAGCGTCTTGCCCAGCCGCATCACGACGTCGGATGACATCGAGGAGCGTCTGGCTCCCGCGCTGAAGCGACTCAAGCTCAAGCCGGGGCTGCTCCGCCGTGTGGCGGGCGTCAACGAGCGCCGCAACTGGGCCGACGGCGAGTCGTCCGATGAGGCCACGATCGCCGCGGGCAAGCAGGCCCTCGCCGAGGCCGGGGTCGATCCCAGCGAGATCGGCCTGATCATCAACACCTCGGTGACCCGCAAGCACCTCGAGCCCTCGGTCGCGGTGCGCCTGCACCACGGTCTGGGCCTGCCGAGCTCGGCGATCAACTTCGACGTCGCCAACGCCTGCCTCGGCTTCATCAACGGCATGAGCCTGGCCGCCGGCATGATCCAGTCGGGTCAGGTCAAGTACGCCCTCATCGTCAACGGCGAGGACGCCGACGAGATCCAGGTCAACACGATCAACCGTCTCGTGCGCGAAGACCTCGACCGCGACGCGTTCATGCAGGAGTTCGCCTCGCTCACCCTCGGCTCGGGTGCGGCCGCCGCCGTGCTCGGTCGAGCGAGCGACCACCCCGAGGGCCACCGCATCGTCGGTGGCGTGACGCGCGCGGCGACCCAGTTCTACGACCTCTGCGTCGGCAGCGTCGACGGCATGTTCACCGACGCCAAGGCGCTGCTCAAGGGCGGCCTCGACCTCGTCGTCTCGGCGTGGAAAGAGGCCAAGGGCGAGTTCGACTGGACGGGCATGGACCGCTACGTCACCCACCAGGTCTCATCCGTGCACACCCACGCGATCGTGCGGGCCGCCAAGCTCGACCGCGACCGCGTCCCGGTCACCTACCCCGAACTGGGCAACGTCGGCCCGGCGTCGATCCCCATCACCCTGGCCGCCGAGCAGAAGACGCTGCGGCGGGGTGATCGCGTGCTGCTGATGGGAGTGGGCTCCGGACTCAACACCGGCATGCTGGAGCTGGCCTGGTGAGTCACCCCCGCGTGATCGGTCCGCAGGCCACCCTGCCCCCGGCCGGTCTCCCCGGCCTCGATCCCGCCCTCTCGCGGCTCGTGAGCGTCGACGGAGTGCTCGCCGATGCGGGTGCGACCCGGCTCTGGCATGTGCTCGACACCGGCGACGCCCTCGCCGAACGCGGCATCGAGCCGCGCGGCACGATCGTCGCGGTGCACGGCAATCCCACGTGGTCGTACCTGTGGCGCGCTCTCGTGAACGCCTCTCTCGCCCGTGCCGACGCGGGGGCGACGCCCTGGCGCGTCGTCGCCGTCGACCAGCTCGAGATGGGCTTCTCGGAGCGCACTCCGCTGCGCCGCACCCTCGCCCAGCGCATCGCCGATCTCGACGCGCTCGTGACCGAGCTCGGCATCCGGGGTCCGATCGTCACGATCGGTCACGACTGGGGCGGGCCCGTCTCGCTCGGGTGGGCCGTCGAGAACCGCGACCGCCTCGCGGCCGTCATCGCCCTCAACACCGCCGTGCATCACCCCGACGGGGCCGAGCTGCCCTTCGCGCTGCGCGTGGCGACGGCCCGCGGCATGCTGGCGGCCGGCACGACCGGCACGACGGCGTTCCTCGACGTCACACTCGCCCTCGCCGACCTCGACCCGGACGTGCGCGCGGCCTTCCGCGCCCCGTACGCGACGATCGCGCGTCGGCGCGGCATCGGCGGGTTCGTCGCCGACATTCCCGCGACCGCCGCGCACGAGAGCACCCCCGCCCTGCACCGCATGTCGGCGGGCCTGCGCGAGCTCGAGGTGCCGGCGCTGCTGCTGCGCGGCCCGAAAGATCCGGTGTTCGGCGAGGATCACCTCGACGACCTCACCGAGCGTCTGCCCCACGCCGATGTGCACCGCTTCGAGGGTGCCGGACATCTCCTCGCCGAGGAGCGCCCCTACGCCGACGTCGTGCTCGACTGGCTCGACGAGAAGGTTCCGGATGCCGCGCCGGCAGCCCCCCGCACGCGCCGCGCCTCGTCGCGGAAGCGTCCGGCCCCCACGGGCCGCCTGTGGGATGCCCTCGACGCGCGCCGCGACGACGACGACACCGCCGTGATCGACATGACGACCGCGCGCGGCGACGGCCCCCTGAACGTGAGCTGGCGTCAGCTGTCCACGCGGGTCGACGAGCTCGCCGCGGGTCTCGACGCCTTCGGCGTCCGCGCGGGCGACCGCGTCTCGCTGCTCGTGCAGCCCGGTCCCACCCTCACCGCGGCCCTGTACGCGTGCCTGCGCATCGGGGCCGTGGTCGTCGTGGCCGATCGGGGTCTCGGCATCCGGGGTCTGTCCCGTGCCGTGCGCGGCGCGGTGCCCGACGTCGTCATCGGCGAGGTGGCCGGCCTCGCCGCCGCCCGTGCCCTCGGGTGGCCGGGGCGACGCATCTCGGCCGCGGCGCTCCCCGCCGCCTCGTCGCGCGCGCTCGGGGTCGAGGCGAGCCTCGCCGACCTCGCCCTGGCCGGCCGGGGCCGCCCCCTGCCCGCTCCTCCCGCCGCCGACGCCGACGCCGCGGTGCTGTTCACCTCGGGGTCCACGGGGCCGGCCAAGGGCGTCGTGTACACGCACGCGCAGCTCTCGGCCCTCCGCGACACCCTCGCCGCCCACTTCGGCGTCACGGCCGACACGGGGCTCGTCACCGGCTTCGCCCCGTTCGCGCTGCTGGGCCCCGCCCTCGGCACGCGCTCGGCGACGCCCGACATGGACGTCTCGGCCCCGCGCACCCTCACCGCCGCAGCGGTCGCCGCAGCCGTGCGCGCATCCGACGCGCGGATCGTGTTCCTCTCCCCCGCCGCGGTGGCCAACGTCGTCGCGACCTCCGGAGGGCTGACGGATGCCGACCGGGCCGCGCTCTCGCGCGTTGAGACGTTCCTGTCCACCGGCGCGCCCGTGGGCATCGACCTCCTGCGTCGGGCACAGGCCCTCATGCCGAACGCCGTCGCGCACACCCCCTACGGCATGACCGAGTGCCTGCTCGTGGCCGACGTGACCCTGCCCGAGATCGAGGCCGCCGCGGGAGACAGCGGCGTGTGCGTGGGTCGTCCGCTGGGCACCGGCGAGGTGCGCATCGCCCCTCTCGACGAGCTCGGCCGTTCGTCCGACGACACGACGACGGAGCCGCGGGTCACCGGCGAGATCGTCATCTCGGCACCGCATCTCAAACGCGGCTACTTCCGCCTGCACCTCACCGACCGCGAGGCCCGCCGCGGCCTCGGCGAACGGTGGCACCGCACCGGCGACGTCGGGCACCTCGACGCCGACGGCCGACTGTGGGTCGAAGGGCGCCTCCCCCACGTCATCACCTGCGCCGAGGGTCCCGTGACCCCGGTGGGCATCGAGCAGGACGTCGAGACCGTTCCGGCCGTGCAGCGCGCGGCGGCGGTCGGGGTCGGACCCGCGGGCCGGCAGGTCGTCGTCGCGGTCGTCGAGGCGGGCGCCCGTCGCCCGGGCCTGGCCTCCCCCGAGCTCACTGAGGCCGTGCGCGCCGCCACCGCGCAGCGCCTCGCCGCAGTGCTGGTGGTGCCGACGCTGCCGACCGACATCCGGCACAACTCCAAAATCGACCGCACCCGCGTCTCCGCGTGGGCCGAGCGCGTGCTCGCGGGCGAGAAGCCGAGCGCGCCGTGAAGGTGCTCGCGACCGGTGCGTCCGGGTTCCTCGGCCGCGCGGTCGTCCGCGCCCTGCACGACGCGGGGCACGACGTCCGCACCCTGCAGCGCCGCCCCTCGGGTGTCGACGGCGCCGACGACCGCTTGGGTTCCGTGACGGATCCGGCTGCCGTGGCATCCGCCCTCGAGGGGATCGACGGGATCGTGCACCTGGCGGCGAAGGTCTCGCTCGCCGGAGACCCCGCGCAGTTCCGCGCCGTGAACGTCGAAGGCACGCGCACCCTGCTCGACGCCGCGGCCGCGGCCGGGGTCGCCCGCATCGTGCACGTGTCGTCGCCCTCGGTCGCTCACGCCGGTCACGCCCTCGCCGGTGTCGGCGCCGAGCCCGCCGATCCGCAGGCCGCGCACGGCGAGTACGCCCGCACGAAGGCCGAGGCCGAGCTGCTGGCTCTGTCCCGCGCCGGGGGCGACACCGCCCTCGTCGCCATCCGCCCGCACCTCGTGTGGGGACCGGGCGACACGCAGCTCATCGCGCGCGTCGTCGCTCGCGCCCGCCGGGGCACGCTGCCGCTGCTCGACGGCGGCACGGCGCTCATCGACTCCACGTATGTCGACAACGCAGCATCCGGGATCGTCGCCGCCCTCCACCGCGTCGACGAGGTCAGCGGACGCGCCTACGTGCTGACCAACGGCGAACCGCGGCCGGTCGGCGACCTGCTGGCGGGCATCTGCCGCGCCTCGGGCGTCACGCCCCCGCGGTTCAGCGTGCCCGCGAGCCTCGCCAAGGCCGCCGGGTCGCTCATCGAGCGCGTGTGGGCCGTTCGCCCGGGTGAGGACGAGCCGCCCATGACGCGCTTCCTCGCCGAGCAGCTGTCGACCGCGCACTGGTTCGACCAGACCGAGATCCGCCGCGACCTGCGGTGGACGCCCGCGGTCTCGCTCGACGAGGGCCTGCGCCGCCTCGCGCGCGCCTGAGTCCGCGGCATCCGGCCTCCTCCGCAGACCCCCGCGTCCCACTTTGCGCAGAGCATGTCCCGAAAGGGGCTGCCTGGCCCCCGCCCAGACAGCCGGAAGTGGGACATGGTCAGCCCCGACCCCCGCGTCCCACTTTGCGCAGAGCATGTCCCCAAAAGGGCCGCCTGACGCCGGCTCAGACAACCAGAAGTGGGACATGGTCAGCCCCGACCCCCGCGTCCCACTTTGCGCAGAGCATGTCCCGAAAGGGGCTGCCTGGCCCCCGCCCAGACAGCCGGAAGTGGGACACGGTCTGCCCCGACCCCCGCGTCCCACTTTGCGCAGAGCATGTCCCGAAAAGGGCCGCCTGACGCCGGCTCAGACAACCAGAGGTGGGACATGGCCAGCCCCGACCCCCGCGTCCCCCTCCGCGCAGAGCATGTCCCGAAAAGGGCCGCCTGACGCCGGCTCAGACAATCAGAAGGGGGACACGGTCAGCCCGCAGCGCGGCTCTCTCCACACGCAGGAAGGCCCGCCCCCCGGCGAGGGGACGGGCCTTCCGGACGCCGCGGCTCAGACCAGGTCGAACCGGTCGAGCTCGGTGACCTTGCGCCAGGCGGCGACGAAGTCGCGCACGAACTTCTCCTTGGCGTCGTCGGAGGCGTAGACCTCGGCGAGCGCGCGCAGCTCGGAGTTCGACGAGAACACCAGGTCGACACGGGTGCCGATGCCGACCTTCTCGCCCGAGCCGTCCTTCGTGCCCTCGAACGCGTGCTTGCCGCTGTCGAGCGGCTTCCACGTCGTGCCGAGGTCGAGCAGGTTCGCGAACACGTCGTTGGTCAGCGCGCCGGGGGTGTCGGTGAACACGCCCCAGTCGCTGCCGTCCCAGTTCGCGCCGATCGCGCGCAGGCCGCCGACCAGCACGGTCATCTCCGGAGCGGTGAGCGTGAGCAGGTTGGCCTTGTCGAGCAGCAGGAACTCCGCCGGGAGCCGCGTCGAGCGCGAGGCGTAGTTGCGGAAGCCGTCGGCGACCGGCTCGAGCCAGCGGAACGACTCGATCTCGGTCTGCTCCTGCGAGGCGTCGGTGCGGCCGGGGGTGAAGGGCACCTCGACCTCGACGCCGCCGGCGAGGGCGGCCTGCTCGACACCGGCGTTGCCCGCGAGCACGAGCAGGTCGGCGATCGACACCTTCTTCTCGCCCTGCGCGTCGAAGTCGGCCTTCACGCCTTCGAGGACGGAGAGAACGGATGCCAGCTGCTCGGGGTTGTTGACCGTCCAGCTCTTCTGCGGCTCCAGGCGGATGCGCGCGCCGTTCACGCCACCGCGCTTGTCGCTCCCGCGGAACGTGGATGCCGCGGCCCACGTCGTGGTCACGAGCTGCTGCACCGTGAGGCCGCTGTCGAGGATCTGCTTCTTGAGCGCGGCGGCATCCGCCTCGTCGATCAGCGGGTGGTCGACGGCGGGCACGGGGTCCTGCCACACGAGCACCTCGGCGGGCACCTCGGAGCCGAGGTAGCGCTCGCGCGGTCCCATGTCGCGGTGGGTCAGCTTGAACCATGCGCGAGCGAAGGCGTCCTGGAACGCCGCGGGGTCGTCGGCGAAGCGGCGCGAGATCTTCTCGTACGCCGGGTCGACGCGCAGCGCCAGGTCGCTGGTGAGCATGCGGGGCTCGCGACGGCCGTCGGAATGCGCCTCGGGAACCAGCCCCGCGCCGCCGCCGTTGACGGGACGCCACTGGTGCGCGCCCGCGGGGCTCTGGAAGAGCTCCCACTCGTACCCGAAGAGGATGTGGAAGAACTCGTTGTCCCAGCGGGTCGGGTGGTAGGTCCAGGTGACCTCGAGGCCGCTGGTGATGGTGTCGTCGCCCTTACCGGTGCCGTGGCTGTTCTTCCAGCCCAGGCCCTGATCCTCGATGTCGGCGGCTTCGGGGTTCACGCCGACGTGCGAGTCGCTCGCCGCGCCGTGCGTCTTGCCGAAGGTGTGTCCACCCGCGATGAGGGCGACGGTCTCCTCGTCGTTCATGGCCATGCGGCCGAAGGTCTCGCGGATGTCGCGAGCCGACTTCAGCGGGTCGGGCTCGCCGTTCGGGCCCTCGGGGTTGACGTAGATGAGGCCCATCTGCACGGCGGCGAGCGGCTTGTCGAGCTCGCGGTCGCCCGTGTAGCGCTCGTCACCGAGCCACGTGGTCTCGGGGCCCCAGTACACGTCGTCGTCCGGCTCCCACACGTCGGTACGGCCGCCGGCGAAGCCGAAGGTCGGGAAGCCCATGTCTTCGAGCGCGACGTTGCCGGCGAGGATCATGAGGTCGGCCCACGAGATCGACTGGCCGTACTTCTTCTTGACCGGCCAGAGCAGACGACGGGCCTTGTCGAGGTTGACGTTGTCGGGCCAGCTGTTCAGCGGGGCGAAGCGCTGCATCCCCGCGCCCGATCCGCCGCGACCGTCGGTCACGCGGTAGGTGCCGGCGCTGTGCCAGGCCATGCGGATCATGAGGGGGCCGTAATGGCCGAAGTCGGCGGGCCACCAGTCCTGCGAGGTGGTCATGACCTGCTGGATGTCGCTCTTGACGGCATCCAGGTCGAGCGCCTCGAACGCCGCCTTGTAGTCGAAGCCCTCGTCGAGCGGGTCGCGCAGGGCGTTGTTCTTGGCGAGGATCTTGACGTTCAGGCTCTCGGGCCACCACACGCGGTTGGCGGAGCCCTGGGTGGGGTGGGGCAGGGCGCCGGCGGGCTCGCTGTCGGCGGGGGCTTCGCCCACGGGCAGTCGGTTGTCGTCGGGGGCGGCGCCGTCGGGGAAGACGGGGCATCCGTTCAGAGTGTCGCTCATCGGGATCCTCTCGGTTTTTCGGCTTCGGATTCGGCTCGACAATCGGAGCACACGCCCCAGAACGTCACCTCGGCGGTCTCGATGAGATAACCGCTCCCCTCCGGCACGTGCAGGCACGGCGCCGAACCGACGACGCAGTCCACGTCGTCGATGCGGCCGCAGCGCGTGCACACCACGTGGTGGTGGTTGTCGCCCACGCGCAGTTCGAAGGTGCCGGCGTGGCCGGCGGGTTCGATACGGCGGGCGAGTCCCGCGTCGGCGAAATCGCCGAGCGCGTTGTACACCGACTGCTTGCTCGTTCCGGGGAGGGAGCCGACGATGCGGTCGAAGACGTCGTCGGCGGTGGCGTGCGGCCGGGCGCGGAGGGCGTCGAGCACCGCGACGCGTGTCGCCGTGACCCGCAGCCCGGCTCCGCGGATGAGGGCATCCGCGGCGGCATCCGGCTGACTGTCGAGCATGTCGCCAGCCTAGCTAGTTTTGAGTGAATCAAAAATGACACGCCGGGGAACGGTCGGGAACGCCGGGCGATGGATCACCGAATGACCGGATGCCGTCACCCCGCGGTGAGCGTCGGGGTTCCGGCCTCGTACTCGGTGAGATCGCCGGTCTCGCCCGCTCGCGCCGCGCGACGCCCGACCCACAGCATGTAGAAGAGGAACACCCCGAGGGCCGCGGCACCGATGGCGATCTTGATCTGCCAGGGCCACTCGCGCGGGGTCACGAAGCCCTCGACGACGCCCGAGAGGGCGAGGGCGAAGACGAGCCCGACCGCGATCGTGGCCAGCGAGCGCCCGGCCGCCGCGAGTGCCTCGGCCCGCGTGCGCCGGCCCGGCGCAACCCACGCCCAGAAGATCTGCAGGCCCGCCGCCCCCGCGACGAAGATCGCCGTGAGCTCGAGCAGGCCGTGCGGGAGGATGAACTGGAAGAACACGTCGGCCCGGTCGAACGCGATCATGATGGCGGCCGACTGCCCCACACCGACGGCGTTCTGCATGATGACCATCGCCGGCCAGATGCCGGTGACGCCGAACAGCACGCACTGCGCCGCGATCCACGCGTTGTTGGTCCAGACGGTGCCGGCGAAGATCGCGTTGGGGTTCTCGCGGTAGTAGCTCACGAACTGCTCGTCGGCGTAGTTCTGCAGTTGGCTCTCGGCGCCGAGCGAGGCGACGGCGGCGGGATCGCCCGAGATCCACAGCGCCATGAGGGTCGCCACGATCACGAAGAAGACCGCCACCCCGAGCGTGGTCCAGCGCACGCGGTACAGCGCGGCCGGGAGCTGCAGCACGAAGAACCGCGGCAGCTGCTTCAGCACGTTCTCGCGCACCCCGGTGAGGCGCAGGCGCGTGCGGGCGAGCAGCACCGAGACGTAGTCGCCCTCAGGCGTACGGCCGGCGGAGGTCTTGATGTCGGCGAGATCGGCGGATGCCGCGCGGTAGCGCGTCACGAGCTCGTCGACCTCGGCCCCGCGCAGGCGCCGGCGACGGCCCAGTTCGTCGAGGCGCGCCCACTCGTCCCGCCGCGCGGCCGTGAGGGCGTCGAGGTCCATGTGGTCAACTGTACGCATGGCTTCGTCGTCGACCCCCGTTCCCGCGGTCGCTCTCGTGCACGAGAGCGCCGAGGAGACGCTGACGGGCGAGGCCGTCGCGCTCGACGTGCAGCCGATCGGCTTCTTCCTGCGCGCTGTCGGGTGCCTCATCGACTTCGTCGTCGGCGCCGCGGTGCTCATCGGCGGGGCCATCCTGCTCACGGCGCTGGTGACCAACGGGGCGCTTCCCGAATCGGCCATCGGCATCGGCGTCATCTCGCTGTTCGTCCTCGTGATGGTCGCCATCCCGACCGTGGTCGAGACCCTCTCCCGCGGCCGCAGTCTCGGCCGGCTCGCGGTGGGCGCGCGCATCGCGCGCACCGATGGCGGGGCCGCGGGCTTCCGTCAGGCCCTCATCCGCGCCCTCACCGGCGTGCTCGAGATCTGGTTCACCTTCGGCGCCATCGCCGCCGTGGTCGGCATGTTCACGCCGCGCGCGCAGCGCCTGGGCGATCTGCTGGCCGGCACCGCGAGCGAGCGCACGCGCACCCGCCGCCTTCCCCCACCCGCTCCCGGACTGCCCCCGGGCATGGAGGCGTGGGCGGCCGTCGCCGACGTCTCGCGCCTGCCCGACCGGCTCGCCGCGCGCATGGCGCAGTTCGTGCGCGGTGCCGACGCCCTCGAGCCCGCGGCACGGGCCCGCGTCGCCGCGTCGCTGGCCGAGTCGGTGCGCCCGCACGTCTCGCCCGTCCCCCCGGTGGATGCCGAGATGCTCGTGCGGGCGGTGTCGTCGGTGCGCCGCGACCGGGAGTACCGCGCCCTGCTTCTCGAGAACGAGCGGGCTGCGGCCCTCACCGAGCGCGCCTGACCGCGGGAGTCGCCGATGATCGGCGCCGCGACGACGACGTGCATCTCACGCCCGGGAGGGCGCTCAGCAGCTCAGGCGCGCAGCGTCTCGTGTCGCACGACGACCCAACCCTTGGGGACCGAGAGGCGGTCGGCGTGGATCGCGCACAGATCGTGGGCGTGCGGATCACCGGCGGGGCCCAGCGGGCCGAGGGCCGCCATCTGGTCGCCGTAGTCGTAGGTGAGGGTGCTCATCGCCTCGCGGGCGCATCCCACCTTCGAGCAGAGTCTGTCGCGCATCGCGGTCAGCCTAGCCACCCCCTCCGACACCGCGCCGACGCCGCGCCGCGCATCGCCCAGCGCGTCATGCCTTGCGCCGACGCGGGGCGGCGGAGCGCGGCGGATCCGCGCGCAGGTGGTCGGCGGCGCGCTGCAGGATCCGCCCCAGGTCGGCGATGTCCGCGTCGGTGAGCGACGAGAAGAGCAGGCGGTGCAACGCATCGATGTGGCCGGGGAACACGGCGGCGAGCACGTCGCGCCCCGCCGGGGTGAGGGCGACCACGACGCTGCGCTCGTCGTCGGGCGACGGCGCCCTGGTCACCAGCCCCCGCCCCTCGAGCACCTGCGCCTGATAGGTCAGACCGCTGCGGCTGTAGACGACCCGGTCGGCCAGATCCGTCATGCGCAGACGCCCGTCGGGACTGTCGCCCAGGGTCGCCAGCAGCTGGAACTGCACGTAGCTCAGCTCGCCGGCATCGCGGAGCTGCTTCTCGACCGCATGCCGCAGCAGGCTGCTCACCTCGGTGAAGGCGAAGTACGCCTGGAGCTGCGTGGGGGTGACCTCCGCGGTGTTCCGTGTCATATCAAGATCCTATCTTGCTTCGAGTTCGTAGCAGTGTTAGCGTTCCCGTACTGCTTCGAATCCGAAGCACTAAGGAGAGGACACCCCATGAAGGCCATGCGATTCCACGAAGTGGGCGGACCCGACGTCCTGCGACTCGACGACGTCGAGCTGCCGGCACCCGGCCCGGGGCAGGTGCGACTGAAGATCGCGGCATCCGCGTTCAACGCCGCCGACAACGGCATGCGCGCCGGATTCCTCCCCATTCCCGTCCAGCTCCCCCACGTGCCCGGCTACGACGTGTCGGGCACGGTCGATGCGATCGGCGCCGGCGTCGACGATCTCGAGATCGGTCAGCCGGTGGTCGGGTTCCTCCCGATGCAGACCGACGGCGGCGCCGCGGAGTTCGTCGTGGCCCCGGCCGATGCGGTCACGGCGGCTCCCCGCGCCGTCGATCTCGTCGACGCGGCCGCCCTCCCCTCGGTCGCGCTGACCGCATGGCAGGCGCTCTTCGACGACGGCGGGCTGCGCGCCGGTCAGCGGCTGCTGATCGTGGGCGCGGGAGGAGCCGTGGGTGTCCACGCCGTGCGCCTCGCCCACCGCGCCGGGGCGCACGTCATCGCGACGGCGAGCCCCCGCAGCCTCGACGCCGTGCGTGCGGCGGGAGCCGATCAGATCGTCGACCGCACGCGCGCCTCACTGCTCGACTCCGTCGGCGAACCCGTCGACGTGCTGCTGAACCTCGCCCCTCTCGACCCCGACGACTTCGCCGCCCTGGTCGCCCTCGTGCGCGACGGCGGGGTCGTGGTCAGCACCACGGCGTTCATGGCGACCCCCGGCGACGATCGCCGTGGCGTCGACGCCAAGACCGTCTTCGTCCGGGCCGACACCCCGCGGCTCGCCGAGATCGTCGCCCTCGTCGACGCGGGAGAGCTCACCGTCGAGGTCGACCGGCGCATCGACCTCGTCGACCTGCCCGCTCTGCACGCCGAGGCCATGGCGGGACGCATCGCCGGCAAGGTCGTCGTCGTCCCGTGAGTCGATCGCGGCCCGCCTCGGCGTCTCGTGCGCCGATGCCGACCCGCGGGCCGTCCGGTGTCCGCCGGATGACCGCGGGTCGGCCCGCGAACGTAGGATGAACGCATGATGCGTCGTCGGTCCCGCGAAGCGCGACCCGTGGCCCGCCCCTCGCGTCACGGGCGGCACGGCCGCGAGAACCGCAGCCCGATCGTGCGTCCGCCCCTCCCCCCGATCGACACCCGCGTCGAGCGGTTCGACGTCGCCGTCGGCGCGGCGGCGGAGTTCCTGCGCTCCGCCTGGTCCGATCTGCGGGAGGTGTCGTTCGAGATCGGCATCATGCCCCCCGCGGCAGCCGACGGCATTCCGCGCTGGACGGTGCTGCGCGACGAGAAGCGCATCATCCTCTACCGCGTGCCGATCGAGCGGCTCGGTCACCCGCACCACGACGACGACCTGCACCGCCGCATGATGATCGAAGGCGCCGTGTTCCGCGCCGCCGCCGAGTACCTCGACCGCGATCCATGGGACCTCGGTCCCGAGCGATTTCGCTTCTTCTGAGCCCGACCCGCGCGGTCAGGGCAGGATCGTGAGGGCCCCGGCCGCGGCATCCGCGGGCCACAGCGGGTAGGCCGCCAACGCGCCCGTGCCCGTGTACGACACCGCGGCGCGCACCGGCTCCGCCGATTCGAGGCGGTAGATCCCGGATGCCACGGCGACGGCCGCCGTGCCCCCTGCGGGAACAGCGGTGGTGATCGCATCGCCGCCGTCGACGGGAGTGAGCGTCACGGAGGCCTCGGCGTCTTCGGTCGCCAGCACGATCGACGAGCCCACGCCGGGCGCGACGGCGACGACGGTGGGCTCGGTGATGCGCGGAGCGGGCACGTACCAGGCGAAGTCGGCCCCCTCGCCGAACCCGGTGGTCGACCAGGTGGCCCCGACGATCGGGGCGGTCGCCGAGACCTCGACGGTGTACGCGCCCGCCGCGAGACCCGAGAGGTCGAGCGAGGTCGGCAGGCCGGCGGTGAGCGGCACGTCGGTCGGAGCGGCCTCGGCCCCGGCGGCGTCGACGGGAATGACGCGCACGGTGGCGGTGGCATCGGACCCGGGCGACAGCAGACGCACGATCGTGCCCGCCTGGCCCTCTCCGGTGGTGAGCACCTGCACGCCGGGCATGACCAGACGCGTGTCGGCCTGCGCGAGAGGAGCGACCTGCTCGCTCCCGCCGGGCAGCAGCAGTCTCGTGAGGCTCGCCTGCAGCGAGGCGTGCACGGGGGCGCCGGACGACACGACGCGCACGACGGGACTCTCCTCGCCGAGCAGCAGGCCCGCCAGCGGCACGACCTTGCGCTCGCGCGCGGGGACGACGAGGTTCTGGCCGCCGGGCGGGGTCGACACGCCCTGCGCGCCGTACACCGACAGCTGCACGGTGGCGGGCACATCGCCCGGGTTGGCCAGCACGACGAGGTCGTTCGCGCCGGTCGTCGACGCTCCGCCGACCAGCCACGACTCGGCCTCCGGCGGGCGGCACGCGGATGCCGAGAACCCGACGAGGTCGTCGGAGGCCACCGTCGCCGATCCGGCGGCGGCCAACGGCGTCTCGGAGCGGTCCTGGGGCGCCGCGCGCAGCGCCTGGGCGTCGCCGTCGGCATCCGCCGTCGCTCCGGAGAGCTGTTCGGCCTGGGCGTCGGCGTCGGAGGGCCCGCTGACGAGCTGCTGCGCGGCGGCGGCGCTCAGCCCGCCGGCGGAGTCGGCGCTGCGTCCGAGGGCGAGCAGCGGTCCGTCGCACGCGAGCACCGTGTCACCGGGGGCGGGGGTCGACTCGACCCGCACGGGGGTGGCGGTGTACGAAGGCCACGGCGCGGCGATGCCGACGACCGTTCCGACGACGGCCGCGGTCGCCACGGCGGTGCCGGCCACGACGCGGGCGCTCGTGGCGGCGAAGCGGGCCATGCGGTTCTCGCTCATCGCGATCCTCCCGAGCTCGGACCGACGATGCGGGGCGTACGGCGCGCGGTCCGCCGTGAAGCTGCCGTGGGCACGGCGAGCAGCAGAGCCACCAGCAGCACGCCCAGGGAGCCGGCGGCGACCAGTCGCTGCAGGCCCAGTCGGTGCGCGTCGAGTTCGGGACGCGGGGTCACCTCGGCGTTCACGCGCCAGAGGTCGCCGCGCGAGGTCTCGCCGACCGGGTCGAGCGAGTCGCGCTGGTCGAGAGAGGTCGCCGCCCCGAGGCGCGTGCCGCGGATGACGTCGTCTTCACCGGCGGGCGCCGATTCGAGCAGCACGAAGGCGATGCCGTGGGCCGCCAGGCGCGACACCACGTCGTCGGACGACGGGGTGACGAGGTCGGCGGCGAGATCGGCCAGCTCGAGGTCTTCGGGCGTCGGCGAGGTGCGGGTGGCCTGCAGGGTGCTCTGGCCCGACAGCGTCGCGCTGCCTCCCCAGACGACGTCGACGCGCATGCCGTCGGCGCGCGGGTCGAGCACGATCGTGCCCAGGTCGAGAGAACCGCGTCCCTCGGCCGCGACGAAGGCGGGCAGGGTCGACACGGGTCCGTTGACGAGCGTCGACCGACCCGAGGCCTCGGTCGCCACCTGAGCGGTCAGCGCGGGCGCCACGCTGACGGCGAGCGCCACCAGGGCCACCAGAGCGCCGAGCGGCCGCAGCACGGCCACACGGGCCGGCACCCCCGCGTCGAGGGCGACCAGAGCGCCGCCGACGAGTCCGATCCACGCGAGGCTGAGCCCCGCGCCCGGCCACAGCGGCACAGCGACCGAGTGGTCGAACGAGAGGGCCACCCCGACGGCGGCGAACGCGGTCGCAAGGCCCGTGGCCGTGATCAGGATGAGGCCGGATGCCGTGATCCACCGCGGCGTGAGCACCGCCAGCACCGCGAGCACGGCCAGCGGCGCGACGAGCAGGCCGACCCACCACACCGAGCCGCCGGTGAGCGACACCCATCCGCCCGGGTCGGAGGTCGGGAAGCCTGCCGCGAGCAGCGCTCGTCCGAGCGGATCGGCGGTGGCCTCGGCGCCGCGGTAGGGCACCCCGGGGTCGGCGAGGAGGGCCCACGGGTCGCCCGCGCGCAGGCGCGTCCACACGAGGGGGGCGAAGATCACGGCCGAGGGCACGAGCAGCCACACCACTCGGGCGATGCCACGCGCGGCCACGAGGGCGACGACGACGAGCGCGGCCGACCACAGCACCACCACCGCGGGGGCCAGCGACGGCGCGCACGCCAGCACACCCACGAGCAGAACGGATGCCGCTCCGGCCGGGGCCCACGAGCGGTGCGCGACGCTCGCGGCGTAGAACAGCCAGGGCAGCAGCAGGTGAACGAGCACGCCCGCCGGTCGACCCTCGACGATCGCGGCGAGGAAGGTCGGAGCGAGGGCCCAGGCGAGTCCGCCGACGATGCGCAGCAGCGACGACTCGGTCACGCGCGTGGCGGCGAACCACCCGCCGAGCACGGCGAGCGGCAGGGCGAGCACCCACAGCACGACGAAGGCCCGCGAGGGCTCGCCGGGCGAGAGGGTGCCGATGAGGGCGACGAGGCTCGAGAACGGGTCGGCGGGGCCGATCGCGTCGAGGCCGAGGGGACGGGCGCCCCACGCGGCGTCCTGCCACAGCTGGGTGACGTTCGCACGCAGCGGCGCCAGGGCTCCCCCGCCGAGCACCGGCCAGGCCAGCAGCGGGAAGAACAGCGCCGCCGACACCGCGAGGGTGCCGAGCACGGTCCAGGCCCCTCCGCCGACGAAGAACCGCAGCTCCGAACGCACGGGCGCCTCGGGGTCGGCGACGTCGCCCTCGAAGCGCAGGCGCATCTCGGCGCGCGTGACGCGCAGCGGCGCGAGACGCGACCACCCGACGACCCGCGAGGTGCGGATGCGACGGCGGGCGCGGGCGACGGCGGCGGGCCGCGCCATCACGAGAAGGGTGGCGCCCCACTCGGGGAGCACCCGGTACGGCACCTTGGTCACGAGGTGCAGGATCGTGCGCCAGAGCGCGAGCGGCAGGAACGACAGCCAGTGCAGCAGCACCGTGGGCGCGGGGGCGTAGACGAGACGGCGATGCAGCTGGGCGGTGCGGGTCGCGAACGCGCGGCGCCGCGCACGACGCCGGCCTCGCGCCATCGCGGCCACGCCGTCACCGGCGACCGCCACGCGGGCGGTCGGCACCAGCGAGACGAGGTGGCCGGCCAGGCGCGCACGAACGCCCAGATCGAGGCCCTCGTCGGCTCCGCCCAGAGCGGGGTCGAGACCGCCGAGCTGCAGCCACGCGTCGCGGCGCACGAGCATGCCGCGCACGTCGGCGCCGAGCACGTCGGCGTCGCCGTCGCGTTGTCCCTGGTCGAGTTCTCCGGCGGCGAGCTCGACGGCTCCCCCGTAGCGGTTCATGCTCACGCCGAGAGAGAGGATCTCGTCGCGGTCGTCCCACGCGATGAGCTTGGGGGCGGCGACCACGAGCGAGGGCGAGAGCTCGAGCGCGCCGGCGAGGCGGACGAGCGCGTCGGGGTCGGGGGCGGTGTCCTGCGCGAGCAGCCACACCGCGTCTCCCGTGAGTCGGGGCGTCGCGAGAGCCGTCGCGACGGCGAACGGCGTGCCGGCGGGGGCGGTGATGACGCCTTCGGCACCGGATGCCGCCGCCAGTTGCGTCAGCGCCGCGTCGGCGCCGCACAGCACGATCGTCAGCGCGTCGACGGGTCGGGTCTGCGCCGCGAGTGCAGCGAGGGTTCTCTGCAGATGCTGCGCGGCGGGCGTGCGTCCTTCAGGGCGCACGACGAGGAGGGCGTGTACACGGGCGGGCATGACGCGGATCAGCCTAAGCGCGGTCGCGGACGATCGAGGACGCCGCGCCGTCACCGACGGGATCGCTCAGGCGGGTGATCGACCGCTCAGGCGCGACGCTTGAGCTTGCGGCGCTCGCGCTCGCTGAGGCCGCCCCAGATACCGAAGCGCTCGTCGTTCTGCAGCGCGTACTCGAGGCACTCGGTCTTGACGTCGCACGAGGTGCAGATGCGCTTCGCGTCACGCGTCGAGCCGCCCTTCTCGGGGAAGAACGCCTCGGGGTCGGTCTGCGAGCACAGCGCGTCGGTCTGCCAGGCGAGAGTGTTCTCTTCGACGGCGTCGATGTCGCGACGGACGCCGGGTACGCCGAGATCGACCGGATCAACGAACCAGTTGTCCGGGACTCCGGACCGGTACTGCGATGTCGCCATCTCGTCCTCCGCCTCGTTCACGCCCCCATGACACGTCTTCTGACGATGTGTCGCGCAGTGATAATTACACCCGTGTGATTCGCGAGAGTCAAGTCGCGGATCGTAAACCCTCAAGGCCGACGTGAACCTTTAGACGAGCGCTCGGCGTGTCGCGCTCAGCTCCCGGGCATCGCGACGAAGACCTCGCCACCGCCGTCGCTGGTCAGCGGCGACTCGTCGGGGGTGACGAGCGCGGCCTGACCGGGGGCCAGCGAGATGCTGCGGCCGGAGGCACCCGTCAGGCGCGCCTCTCCCCCGACCCCGAGGGCGATGGCGACGCCGGAGAGCTCCAGCTCGGCCGCGTCGCCGTCGGCGACGAGGTGCCCCAGGGCGAAGTCCGCGATACCGGGCGCGAAGACCTCGGCGTGACGGCCCGCCGGCGCGGGGCGCAGGAACGGCGGGTCGGCGGGCGCGAAGTCGACGAGGTGCAGCAGCTCGTCGACGTCGATGTGCTTGGGTGTCAGGCCGCCGCGCAGCACGTTGTCGCTCGCGGCCATGATCTCCACCCCGAGACCGTCGACGTAGGCGTGCAGCACGCCGGCGGGCACGAAGATCGCCTCACCGCGGCGCAGGTGCACGAGGTTCATCAGCAGGGCGACGACGATGCCCGGGTCGGCCGGGTAGGCCGTGTGCAGCGACCGCACGAGCGCCAGCTCGGCGGCGAAGTCGTCGGACGAGGCGGAGGCCGCGGCATCGACGATCTGGGCGACGTCCGCGGCATCCGCCTCTCCCAGCACCCAGCCGATCGCCGCGCGGAGCGCCTCGGGGCCGGAGCCGGCGGACAGGAGCGAGCGCAGCGTCGAGACGGCGGGCGCGTCGCCCAGCACATCGATCAGCGCGCGGGTGCGCTCGAGGTCGCGGAGCCCCGCGAGGGCGGTGAACGTCTCGCTCAGGGCGACGATCACCTCGGGCTTGTGGTTGTCGTCCTTGTAGTTGCGGTCGGCGGCGTCGCGCGCAACGCCCGCCTCCTCCTCACGTGCGAAGCCCTCGACCGCCTGCTGCTTCGAGGGGTGCACCTGGATCGACAGCGGCGCTCCGGCCGCGAGCAGTTTGAGCAGGTACGGCAGCTTCGCCGGGAGCCCGTCGCCGGCCGCCGGCAGCCACCGGTCCAGCGTGAGCCCCGACCCGTCGTGCACCTCGGCGGGAGAACCGGGGTGGTCGCCGAACCACACCTCGGCCTCGGGTGCCCCCGACGGCTCGCGGCCCTCGAGGTCGGCGAGCAGCGTCGGGCTCCCCCAGGCGTAGTCGCGGGGCGTGTTCAAGAGGGCGATCAGCACGGCGTCAGCCTAGCGGCCGGGCCCCCTCGTCTCCGGATGCCGACGGGTACCCTGAGATCACCATGGCGATGTACACGAATCACCCGGTGTCGGCGTTGCCGACGGCGCCCCCGCGCGAGACGACGGGGCACCTGCTGCTGCGCGCCTGGTGCGTCTTCGTGCTCGTGCTCGCCCTCGGCGGCGTCGGGCTCGTCAACGCCGTCGGCCCGGTCGTCACCGCGGTCGTGGTCGTGGCCTCGGCCGTCGTCTCGAGCATCGTCTGGCTCGTGACGCGCCCGCCCTTCGCCGTCCGGCGCCTGCCCTGGCTGGCCTTCGGCTACGTCGCGTGGGCGATCGCCTCGCTCGCGTGGAGCGCCTGGCCCGCGGCATCCGCCCTCACGCTCCTCCTGCTGGTCATCACGACGTTCCAGGGACTCTTCGTCGGCGCCATGCTCACCTGGCGAGACGTCGTGCGGGCTGTCGCGTCTGCGGCGAAGTGGATCGTCGGCCTCTCGCTGCTGTTCGAGGTCGCCGTCTCGCTCATCGTGCGCGGCCCGCTCCTGCCCGGGTTCGTTGTGCCCTCCGAGCGCATGGACCCCATCGTCTACTGGTCGCGCGACAACCTCTTCGACGGCGGTCGCATCCAGGGCGTGTTCGGCAACGCGAACCTGCTGGCCGCCGTGATGCTCGTCGCCATCATCGTCTTCGCCGTGCGCATCGCCGCGGGCGCGCCGCGCCGCGCCCTGCTGTGGGTGTGGATCGCGATCGCCGCCTTCCTCTTCGTGCGGGCGGGATCGGCCACCGCTTTCATCGCCGCGGCGTTCGTCGCCCTCGTGCTGGGCACGGTGCTGGTCATGCGCACCGCGCGACGCCCCGGCGAGCGCACGCGCTGGTACCTGCTGTACGCCGCCGTCGGGCTCGGCGGCGGGGCCGTGCTGTGGTTCGGCCGCGACGCCCTCTTCGGCGTAATGGGCCGCGGAGCCGACCTCACCGGCCGCGAGGGCATCTGGGCCGACGTGATCGCCCGCGCGTCGCAGCATCCGTTCGTCGGCTGGGGCTTCTCCACCCCCTGGATCGCCTCCGAGCCCCTCTTCGACGGATGGATCGTCGACCACGGCCAGACCGTCGTCCAGGCGCACAGCATGTGGCTCGACGTCTTCCTGCAACTCGGCGGGATCGGTGTCGTCCTGCTCGGCCTCGTGTACCTCGCGTACGTGTGGCGGTCGTGGTTCTTCGCCGTCGACCGCCCGCGCTGGGATCTGCGCGACGACCGTCCGCACTCCCCCCTGACCTTGCTGCCGACCCTGATCGGCGCCCTGCTCGTGGTGCAGGGCCTGACCGAGTCCGGACCGCTGCTGCTGTGGGGCTGGATGTTCGTGGTGCTGTTCGGCGCGAAGATCAAGCAGACCCCGCTGGTCGGGGTGGGACCGAGCGAGCAGAGCATCTCGATCGAGCGCGGCGAGCTGCCGAGACCCGCACCGTGACCGGCGCGCCGGACGCGCGGCGACCGCTCCCCCCGCTGTCGTCGCCCGCGTTCGCCCGCGCCTTCGCCCTCGCGGTGTTCGCCGCCGTGTTCGCCCGCTATGCGATCGTCGCGGTGGCGGGAGAGGTCACCTGGGCCACCATCGTCGCCGGACTGTGCGCGGTGGGAGCAGCCGTGCTGTACGTCCGTCGCGACGAGCTCGAGCTCGTGCGCCTCGCCCCGACGACGCTCGTCCTGCTGGTCGCCTGGGCCGGCGCGAGCGTGTTCTGGAGCCCGAGCGCGGCCGACTCCCTCGGCGGCTGGTCGGCCTTCGCGGCGCTCGCGTTCCTCGCTGTCGTCCTCGGCCATGTCCGCGACGCGCTGCAGACCGTGCGGGCGCTCGGCGACGTGCTGCGGTGGCTGCTGGGAATCTCGCTCGCGCTCGAGGTGCTCAGCGGCATCCTGCTCGATCTGCCCATCCCCTTCCTCGGCATCCAGGGCGCCATCGCCGAGCTGGGTCCGGTGCAGGGGATCTTCGGCACCCGCAACGCGCTGGGCTTCGTTACGGTGATCGCCCTGATCACCTTCCTCGTGGAGTTCCGCACCCAATCGGTGAGCGTGGCCACGGCGGTCGGATCGGTCGTGCTCGCGGGTGCCCTCGCGGCGCTGAGCGGCTCGCCCACCGTCGTCGTCGTCGTCGCCGCCACGACGGGGGTCGCCGCCCTCGCTCTGTGGACGATGCGTCGCGTGCCCGTCGCATGGAGGGGGCGAGCGCAGGCCGCGCTCGGCTCCGTCGTCGTGGTGGGGATGGCGGGCGCGTGGGCCTTCCGCGCCCCTCTCGTCGACACCCTCGGCGCCGGCGCCGATCTGACGCTGCGCACCGACCTGTGGGCGCGGCTGGTGCATCTGAGCGAGATGCGCCCCGTGCAGGGCTTCGGCTGGTTCGGCGACTGGGTGAACGACGTCGTGCCGTTCGCCCTGGTGCCCCTCGGTCTCGGCGGGACGCACGCCTCCGCGCTCAACGCCTACCTCGACGTGCTGCTGCAGCTCGGCGCGGTGGGACTGCTGCTGTTCGTCGCCCTCGGCGGGCTCGGGCTCGCCAGGGGATGGCTCGTCGCCAGCGATCGCCGCTCGGTCGTGCACGCGTGGGCGCCGCTGACGCTGGTCGCCCTGTTGACGGTGTCGATGTTCGAGAGCTTCACCCTCACCGGCGCCGGCTGGCTGCTGCTGGGGCTGTGCGCGGTGCGCGCGGGCCAGTCGCGTTCGTGGCGCGAACGCCTCGAACAGCGGATGGCGTCCTCACCGACGGGAGGCTCCGAGGAGGGCCGGTTATGATCGTGCGTGCTATGACCGCGCACGCCGACGCCACCCCGATCCCTGCGGATTCCGCATTCGACCCGTCGTCGGCGACCATCGTCGTCGTCACCTACAACCGCACGCACCTGCTGACCCGCCTGCTCGACAGCATCGAGCGGATGGATCCCGCGCCCGGGCACCTCGTCGTCATCGACAACGCGTCCACCGACGACACCACCGCGGTCGTCGAGTCGTACCGCGATCGCCTCCCCACGACGCTGGTGTATCGCCGCCTCGAGACGAACACGGGTGGGTCCGGCGGCTTCAGCGAGGGCATGCGCGTCGCCTACGAGCTCGGTTCCGAGTGGATCTGGCTGATGGACGACGACGTCGAGGTGGTCTCCGACGGCCTCGCGCGCATGGGGCACTGGGCTCCGCGCTTCCGCAGCATTCAGGGTCGCCGCTACGACTACGACGGCAGCGAGTTCTACTGGCAGTACCGCGTGGCCGAGTCGATGGCGATCCCCATCCCCTTCGCGCCCGCCGGCTTCGACTCGTCGGGGTACAAGCCGATGAACTCCGGATGCTTCGAGGGAATGTTCATCCACCGCGACATCGTGGCGAAGATCGGCCTGCCCGACCCCCGGTTCTTCATCTACTGGGACGACCAGCTCTACGGGTGGCTCGCCTCGCGGCAGACGCCGTCGGTCATCGTGAACGAGTTCGTGCTGCGACGCACGCGCGAGATCAAGCAGTGGGACATGGGCATCCGCCACATGAACGCCTCGAGCGACGCGTACCGGTACTACATCATGCGCAACCGCGCGTACCTGCAGAAGTACTACCGCGAGCTCGGCGTGTACCGACCGCTGCCCTTCGCCGCGGGCACGGCGCTGACTTTCGTCAAGGAGCTCATCCGCCTGGTCGTGGTCGAGCGCAAGGCCAAGGGCACGAGCCACCTGTTCCGCGGACTCCGCGACGGACGCCGCATTTCGCGCGACGCGTCGTGGAAGCCCATGCCGCCGCTCGCGCCTCAGCCCGTCGCGTAGTCGACGTTGTAACGCTCGAGCACCTCGGCGATCGGGGCGTCGAGCACGAGGGCGCCCTTGTCGAGGTACAGCCCCCGCGTGCAGAAGCGGCGCAGGTCGCGTTCGTTGTGGCTGACGAAGAACAGCGTGCGCCCCGCGGCCAGCAGCTCGTCGATGCGTCGGTAGCACTTCTCGCGGAACGCGCGGTCGCCGACGGCAAGCACCTCGTCGACGAGCAGGATCGGCTCGTCCAACTGCGACACCACCGAGAACGCCAGGCGCACCTTCATGCCGTTCGACAGGTGCTTGTAGGGGGTGTCGACGAAGTCGCCGATCTCGGCGAAGTCGATCATGTCGTCGAAGCGGCGCGACACCTCGGCACGCGGCATCCCGTGCAGTCCCGCCGTCAGGCGCACGTTCTCGCGCACCGTGAGGTCGCCGACGAAACCGCCGGTGATCTCGATGAGCGGGGCCACTCCCCCCTCGACCGTCACGTGCCCCTCGTCGGGCAGCAGCACCCCGGCGACGAGCTTCAGCAGCGTCGACTTGCCCTGGCCGTTGCGCCCGACCACGCCGATCGACTCCCCCGGCTCGACGCGGAACGACACGTCGCGCAGGGCCCAGAACTCGTCGGGGCGCGAGCGTCGCTCGGCCCCGCCGAACAGGTCTTTGATCGAGCGGCCCCCGCGGCGGTTGCGCCGGAAGCGCACGCCGAGGCCGTCCACCTCTATCGCGGGACCGGGCATCACAGCTCCTTCAGCACGGGACGCTCGAGCTTCGGGAAGACGACGACGCCGAGAGCCAGGATGCCGAGACTCACGGCCGCGCCCACGACGACGGTCAGCGTGTCCCACTGATCGGGGAAGAACCCGACGCGGTACAGGGTGAAGATGCCCGATAGCGGGTTGAACGCGGCGAGATCGGCGAAGACCCCCGGCAGGTTGTGCACGCCGTAGATGATCGGCGAGGCGTAGAACAGGGCCCGCAGCACGAGTCGGGTGGTGCGCTCGAGATCGCCGAACATCACGCACAGCGGCGCGATGATCAGGCCGAGGCCCACCAGCAGCGCGGTCTGCAGCACGACCGCGAGGGGGAAGGCCAGCAGGGCCCACGACACCTGCGCGCCGCCGAACACCGCGAACAGCACGAGCACCGGGAGCGAGAAGAGGAACTCGACGCCCTTGCTCACGACGATCCTGTCGACCCAGATCCAACGTGGGATCGAGGTCGAGCGCACGAGCCGGGCGTCCTTCTTGAACGCCTTCGTCAAGTCGCTCACCGCGGAGTTGAACCACACCCACGGCAGCAGCGCCGTGATGAGGAACACGATGTAGGGCTCCTCGCCCACCGTGCGGTGGAACACCTGGGTGAAGACGAACCAGTAGATCGCGCTCATCACGAGCGGATCGAGCACCGACCAGAGGTACCCCAGCGCGCTGGTGGAGTAGCGCACCCGCAGATCGCGCGCCGACAGCAACCACAGCGAGTGGAGGGAGCGCCGCACCGATCCGGGGGCGCCGACGGCGGCGGGGGTCATCCGGTCGAGTTTACCGGTGGGCTCCTGCGCGACGCCCGGACGCCGCGTCGCGCAGGAGCGCGCAGTGGGTCACTCCCAGGCGGTGGGGGCGTCGTCGGGACACTCCAGGTTCTGTGATGCCTCGGGGAGGGTGTCGTATGGCGCAGGCGAGCCCATCGCTGTCCATTCGCCGAAGGTCAAGTTACGGCTACCAAGGGCCGGCTGGATGCCGAGGGGCTCGTACTGGAGACTCATCGCGCCGACGTAAACCAGCAGTGACTGACCTGGAGTGACACGCCAAACCGCATCGTTCGCCGTCCGCGTCACGACGTACGGCGTTGGCGAGCCGAGTTTTGCCCACTGCTCGTAGGTGAGGCGCCCGCCCTGGCCGGTCGCGGTGTTGCAGAGGTAGGCGATCCCGCCCGTCCTGTCCCACGACAGCTGTACGAAGCCGCGACCCTCGCGGGCCTCGAAGGCCGGGAACCCGGCATCGCGCCACTGCGCGTACGTCAGCGAGATGACATCTCCCGCGGCGTCCTGCGCGAGCAGCTGCGTGGAGGTGCCCCACTTGTGCACGGAAATGTCAGGACCCCACGACAGCGTTCGCGGCACGGGGTAGCCGGCCGCCTGATACTCCTCCCACGTCACGTCGGCGTGCAGGTCGACGCCCGCGCGATCGAACGCGGTGACGGCTGTCACGGTCGGAAAGGTCAAAACCTTCTCGTAGACCGTCTTCGCCGGCGTGTAGGCGGGGAAGCCGAGCTCGGACCATTCCGCGAAGGTGAGGGGGTAGACGTCGTCGTCGGTCACCTCGTAGATCGTGCCGTCGTAGGCGGTGCGCACGTAGTCGGGGGCGGACGACGCGGCCTGTGCGGCGGGGGCGAACGCCAGAGCGCCGACGAGCGCTGCGGTGAGGGCGATCACGGGGATGCGGGAGGTCATGGCATGGCTTCCTTCGATGCGAGCGGATGCCACGTCGATCGCCGTGGCGCGGGCGACGCCCCTTGCCGAGAACGCCGCACGATGCCTGAAAGCTAGCGCGCGCTCGCACGCCGGCATCCGCGTCACACGCCGAGCCGGGCGGGTGAAAACCGCACGGGATAGGATCCTCTGCGGGCCGCACCGCCGCCGCGGCCGCATCCGTCCTCCCCGCGTGTCCGGGAGCCACGTCGACGTGAACCCGTCGACGCGCCCAACTTCCGAGGAAATCCGTGTCCGTCGTCGCCGATCCCCCCGCGCTCCGCTCGCGGGTGCGCGCTCGCGCGCAGACCGTCCGTCGAGAGATCCAGGCGCTGCGCGCGCTCGCCGTTCTCGGCGTGCTGGTGTTCCACCTCTGGCCCGCCACCTTCCCGGGCGGTTTCGTCGGCGTCGACGTGTTCTTCGTGCTCTCCGGGTTCCTGATCACCGACCACCTGCTGCGCGAGCTCTACACGCACGGGCGAGTGTCGCTCCCGCAGTTCTGGGCCCGCCGGGCTCGTCGGCTCCTCCCCGCCGCGCTGCTGGTCCTGGTCGTAGTCGCCGTCGCGACCCGGCTGTGGGTGCCCGACACGCGATGGGCGCAGTTCGGCAGTGAGATCTTGGCCTCCACCTTCTATGTGGAGAACTGGGCCCTCGCCGCTCAGTCCGTCGACTACATGGCCCTCTCGAACGTCAAGTCGCCCGTCCAGCACTTCTGGAGCCTCGGAGTCGAGGAGCAGTTCTATCTCGTCTGGCCCATCCTCTTGGGCGCGGCGTGGTGGTTCGCCGCCCGCCGTCGACGCACGGGGCTCACGGTCGTGCTGGCGACGCTCTCGATCGTGACGGCCGCGAGCTTGATCTACTCGATCGTGCTCACATCACTCGCCCCCACCGTGGCCTACTTCTCCACGTTCACCCGGGCGTGGGAGTTCGGCGCGGGCGCTCTGCTGGCCGTGGTCACGGCCCGCGGGCTTCAGATCCGCGGGCGGGCGCTCACCGCCGGTGCGTCGTGGGCCGGCTTGGGCATGATCGTGGCATCGATGATGCTGTTCGACGGCCAGACCCCGTTCCCCTCCTTCACCGCCGCTCTTCCGGTCGTGGGCACGATCCTGGTCATCGCCGCGGGCATGCCGGGCGCTCCGTGGGGCCCCGGCGCGATCTACGGGCTCCGTCCCGTGCAGTTCGTCGGCGACGTGTCGTACGGCACGTACCTCTGGCACTGGCCGATCGTCGTCCTCCTCCCTTTCGCACGAAACGCCCCCAACGGCATCCTCGTGTCCTTCGCCATCCTCTTCGGCTCCATCGCGCTCGGGTGGCTCTCCAAGACGCTCGTCGAAGATCCCTTCCGCACCCGCTCGGTGATCGCTCGCGCGCGGCCCCGGTGGTCGTTCGCGGCCGTGGCTGCGGCGACCGCGGTGATCGCCCTCGCTGTCACGCCGCTCGCGACGTACGCCATCGCCGCGCCGGCGGATGCAGGCCGGGCCGGGCCCTGCTACGGCGCGGCGGCGATGGGCGACGTCGAGTGCGCCCCCGTCGACGAGGTTCCGCTCACGGCGGCCGTGTCGTCGTTCTCGGCCGACCTGCCGCTCGGCGAATTGCTTCAGTGCGAGCTCAGCACGAACAGCAAGGCGTTCCAGAAATGCGACTTCGGCGACGCCGACGCCCCCGGGCCCCACGTCGCACTTCTGGGCGATTCGCACGCGACACGCATGGCGGAGCCGATCCGCGATCTCGTCGCGGAGAAGGACGGTCGCTTCAGCACCTTCCTCCTCTCGGGCTGCGCCGCGATCACGACCCAGACGACCGGCAGCGCGTGGGGCTTCGACGCGGAGTACGCCGAGACGTGCCGGTCGGTTTCGCAGGACATGATCGAGCAGATCGAGCAGGATCCGTCGATCGACGTCGTGGTGATGACGAACCGCTCGCGCTTGTACGTCTCCGACGACCCCGACCGGCACCCGCTCACCGCGGACATGGTCGCGGGGACGATCCGAGGCTTCGAGGACGCGGGCAAGCGCGTGATCGTCCTCGCGGACCCGCCCGAGCGCTACGCCGTTCCGCCGCGGGGTGGAGAGAGCGCCGCCGATTGCCTGTCTCGTGTCGACGACCCCTCGGGCTGCGCACTGTCGCGGGCCGCCGCGGAATTCGCCGACCCTCTCCGCGCGGGCGGACTCGCGGCCGGGGCAGACGTCGTCGGACTCGACGACCTGTTCTGCTCCGACACGGAGTGCATGTCGCGGATCGGCGGTGTCGTCGTCTACTCGGACGACAACCACCTCACCCGCTCGTTCGCCCTGAGCCTCGTGCCGCAGCTCCGCGAGCGCCTCGCTCTCTGATCACCCACGACGAAGGCCGCACCGTTCGGAAACGGTGCGGCCTTCGCAGAGCTCGGCTCACGCCAGCTGGTTGTTCCACATCGACAGGGCCGAACCGATCGCCATGTGCATGTCGAGGTACTGGTACGTACCCAGGCGACCGCCGAAGTACACGTCGCTCTCGCCCTTGGCCAGCTCGCGGTAGGCCAGCAGGCCGCTGCGGTCGTCGGCGGTGTTGACCGGGTAGTAGGGCTCGTCCTCGCGCGTGGCGAAGCGCGAGTACTCCCGCACCACGACCGTCTTGTCGGTCGGGTACCGGTCGGCGCGCTCCGGGTGGAAGTGCTTGAACTCGTGGATGCGCGTGTAGGGCACATCGGCATCCGCGTAATTCATCACGCTCGTGCCCTGGAAGTCGCCGATCGGCAGCACCTCCTGCTCGAAGTCGAGCGTGCGCCACGACAGCTCGCCCTCGGCGTAGTCGAAGTAACGGTCGACGGGTCCGGTGTAGACGATCGGCACCTGACCCACGGTCGCCTTCTTGTTTAGCGGCTGCGACTCGTCGAAGTAGTCGGTCGAGAGCTTGACCTCGATGTTGGGGTGATCGGCCATGCGCTCGATCCACGCGGTGTAGCCGTCGACGGGCAGGCCCTCCCACGTGTCGTTGAAGTAGCGGTTGTCGTACGTGTAGCGCACGGGCAGGCGCGAGATGACCTCGGCGGGCAGGTCCTTCGGGTCGGTCTGCCACTGCTTCGCGGTGTAGTCGCGGATGAACGCCTCGTAGAGGGGGCGGCCGATGAGGGCGATGCCCTTCTCCTCGAGGTTCGCGGCGTCTTTCGCGTCAAATTCACCCGCGAGTTCATGCACGAGGGCGCGCGCCTGGTCGGGCGTGTACGCGGCCTGGAAGAACTGGTTGATCGTGCCGAGGTTGATCGGCAGCGGGAAGACCACGCCCTTGTGCGTCGTGTACACGCGGTGCACGTAGTTGGTGAAGTCGGTGAAGCGGTTGACGTACTCCCACACCGTCGGGTTCGACGTGTGGAACAGGTGGGCGCCGTACTGGTGCACCTCGATGCCCGTCTCGGGCTCGTCCGCCGAGTAGGCGTTGCCGCCGATGTGGTGGCGACGGTCGATGACGGTCACCTTGCGGCCCGCGGCGGCGGCGCGCTCGGCGATGGTCAGGCCGTAGAAGCCGGAGCCGACGATGAGGAGATCCACGTTGTTCACTTCCCTTGCTTGCGAATATCGAACTCGTCCGTACCGGTACCGATCGTTTCGACCGGCCCCGTGTCCACGGCGGAGGTCCCGAGGGCCTCCGTCTGGGCCGGCGACGACCGAAACGAGAAGAACTTGTGCAGCGTGTACGTCGCCACGACCAGCACCACGGTGATGACGAGTTGGCTGACGAGCTTCTCCGTGGCGCTCGAGAGGCCCAGCACCCCTACCGCGAAAGCGCCGAGCGCGATGTTGGCGAGGAACGAGCCGAAGGTCACCGACGAGAACTTCACGAATTCTCGCAGCACCCGACGATCGCTGCGGAAGACGAACTTGCGCTGCAGGACGAACGAGGTGGCGTTGGAGATGAGCCAGCTCAGCGTCGTCGCCCAGATGAAGTCGCCGGGAACGGCCCAGGCGTGCAGCATCAGAAGGAACACGGTGTAGAGGCCGTACGAGAACGCCGTGTTCACGCCGCCGAAGAAGAGATACCGCACCTCGGGTCGTGCCGCCACGGCGGCGAAAAACGTCCGCACCCTCGGATTCTACAGGCCAGGGCTGAGCGCCCTCACCGGCTGCTCAGACCTCCTGGGCTATGCTCGTAAGCCGCAGCCGGTACCGCCAGCGTGTGCAACGGAAGAGGGATTCTTCCCCCGCCGTGACCGCTGCCTCGACCGACGATCTGTATCCCGAGAGGATGGGTATGAGCGCCGCGCCCCTCGTGTCCGTGGTGATTCCGGCCTACAACAACGCGAACACCATCGCCGAGACGATGAGCTCAGTGCTCTCGCAAGAAGGTGTCGACTTCGAGCTGATCGTGGCCGACCACTCGTCGTCCGACGGGACTCGAGCGGTGATGGACGAGTTCACCGACGACCCCCGCGTACAGCTTCACGACACCCCTGCCGGCGGCGGCGCCCCGCGCAACTGGAACCGCGTCACCGATCTCGCGCAGGGCACTCTGATCAAACTCGTCTGCGGCGACGACATCCTCCGCCCCGGCACCCTCGCCCGGCAGGCGGCGCTGCTGGCCGATCCGACCGTCGCCATGACGGCATGCCGACGCGACATCGTCGACGCCGAGGGGCGCACCCTGATGGCCGGCTGGGGCCTGCGTGGCATCCAGCGCCGCATGCCGGGCGCGCGCGCCGTGCGCGCCGCCGTCCGCGCGGGGTCGAACCTCTTCGGCGAACCCGCGTCGGTGATGATGCGCACGCAGGCTCTGCGCGAGGTCGGCGGCTGGTTCGGTGACTACCCCTACCTCATCGACCAGGCGACCTACTCGCGCGTCCTTCTCACCGGCGACTTCGTGCCCGACACCGAGGTCGGCGCCACGTTCCGCATGAGCGCATCGCAGTGGAGCGTCGCCCTCACCAAGGCGCAATCCGCTCAGGCGCGTGGTTTCCACCACTGGATGCGCGCACAGCACCCCGAGGTTCTCAGTCCCCTCGACCTCGTCGTCGGTGACAGCCGCGCGTGGGCGATGGCCCGTGCCCGACGATTGAGCTACAAGATCCTTGAACGGAGGATGCGATGACCGGCGCCACGCCGTTCGTGCACCGACTGTCCGTCGTCATCCCGGTGTACCAGGGAGAGAAGACGCTCTCCTCGGTGCTCGCCGAACTCGACCCGTTGACCTCCGGTTTCGTCACCCCCGACGGCCATTCGGCCGCCGTGGTCGAGGTGGTGTTGGCCTACGATCACGGTCCCGACCGATCAGCAGCTGTGATCCGCCAGCTCGACGAGACGTACGACTACGTCAAACCCGTCTGGCTGAGCCGCAACTACGGCCAGCACGCCGCGACGCTTGCGGGCATCGCCTCCTCGGGCGGCGACTGGGTCGTCACCCTCGACGAAGACGGCCAGCACGACCCCGCCGCCATGGGCTCCATGCTCGACACCGCCATGCGGGAGCGCGCCGATGTCGTCTACGCCGAGCCCACGAACAAGCCGCCGCACGGGTACTTCCGCAACACCTCCTCGCGCGTGTCGAAGCGACTGCTCGAGACGGTCTTCGCCGGCGGCAAGGCGTCCCACTTCAACAGCTACCGTCTGATCCTCGGCGAAATCGGCCGCAGCGTCGCCGCCTACTCCGGCACCGGGGTCTACCTCGACGTCGCCCTGTCCTGGGTCGCCGCCCACATCGTCACCTCTCCCGTGCGTCTGCGCGAGGAGGGCGACCGACGTTCGGGCTACTCCTACCGCCGTCTCATGGCTCACTTCTGGCGCATGATCCTCACCTCCGGGACCCGCGGACTTCGCCTGGTCACCGGAGCCGGAGTGCTCTTCGCGGTCGCCGGTGTCCTGTTCGCGATCTACCTCATGATCATGCGCTTCACCGTCGGCGACATCCCCGAAGGGTGGACCTCGCAGATGGTCCTCACCGCGCTCGGCACCGGTCTGATCCTGGTCGCCCTCGGCACGATCGCCGAATACCTCGGCGTCGCGGTGAACATGGCCATGGGCAAACCGTCGTATCTGATCGTGCGCGATCCGGATGTCGGCCCTCTCGGTCAGCAGCGTGCCGGCACCGACTAGGTGGATCATCGGCCGGGGCCTGCTCGGCTCGGCCATCGAGCGCAGCCGACCCGATGCCGCGTTCTCCGTCGCCGTCGACTGGTCCTCCACCGAGGCGACACTGTCGAGCCTGAGCGCCGGCCTCGACGAATTCCTGGCTCTCGCCGGCGACGGCGACTGGGAGATCTACTGGAGCGCCGGGCGCGGCGTGACCTCCACCCCGCGTGAGGTCATGATGCGCGAGGCCGAGGTGTTCGAGCAGTTCCTCGCGCTCGCCGACGAGCGCCTCCCCCGCGACGGACGAGGCTCGTTCTTCCTCGGGTCGAGCGTCGGCGGCGCGTACGCGGGAAACGAGCACCCGCCGTTCACCGAGACGACGCCGACAGCGCCCCTCTCGGCGTACGGCGAGGCCAAGCTGCGCATGGAAGCCGCCCTGACCGCCGCGATCGCGCGAAGCGGTCGTCGGGCTTTCATCGCGCGAGTGACCAACCTCTACGGGCCCGGTCAGGACATGGCGAAGGGACAGGGCCTGATCTCGGCGATCGTGGGCGGATACGTCACCGGCCGACCCATCTCCGTGTACGTGTCGCTGGACACGCTGCGCGACTACATCTTCGTCGACGACTGCGGCCGCGTGATCGCTGCGGCGATGGATCGTGTGCGCTCCCAACCCGCGGGCACGGTCGTGACGAAGATCGTCGGCTCGATGCGGGCACTGTCGATCGGGGCGCTGCTCGGCGAGATCGCTCGTCTGCGCCGCCGGCCCGTCGCCCTCGTGCTCGGCCAGGGCGACGCGCGGGGTCAGTCGCTCGACCTGCGCGTCCGCTCCACGGTGTGGACCGACCTGGACGCCCTCGCCTCGACGACCCTCCCCGAGGGACTCGGGGTCGTCTACCAGGCGCAATTGCGCGCCCACATGATCAGCGGGCGCTGAGCTCCTCTCGGCGCCGCGCGATCGCCGTCCAGACGGCGTAGCCGATGGCGAGCACGCCGGCCACCCCGGCCGCACCCAGCTCCACGCCCCAGCCGGGGGGTGAGAACTGTACGGTGACCGTCTGACCCACCTGAGTCGCGTCCACCTCGGCCGTCAGGAGGAATCCTCGCTCGGGGTCGGCCAAAGACGCTCCGGATGCCGAGTACCCCGGCCACGCGAGACGGCTGAGCACCACATCGCCGCCGTCCGTCGGGGCGGCGTCCACACGGAAGCTCACACTCGTGGCATCCGAGACGACGTCCGACACCGACACGCCCGCTCCGGTTCGCACCACACCGCCCGCCCGCTCGACGGGGTCGATGCGATGCAGCGTCCAGGTGAAGTCCCCCTCTTCGACGCGCCATCCCTCGGGAGCCGCGACGGAGGTGAGATCGGGGCCCTTGATCACGATGACGGTGTTCAGAGCCATATCGTCCGCGATGGTCGCGCCGCCGTCGTCTGCGGCGAACAGCGTCTCGAACGCGTCGGAGCACGTCCAGCCCCGCAGGTCGACGCAGAGCTCCTGCGCGTACTTCGTGAAGGGCAGCACGGTGTATACCGACGCGACATCCTTGCCCGTCGTGTACCAGAGGTTCGCGATGAGCGACTCCCGATAGGCGCGGGGATCGCGCTGCAACGAGTAGACGTCGCCGACGACGAAGATGCCGTCGGACATCTCCGCGGTCACGTCCTTCATCGCGCTCACCGACGACGGCACGTTGAAATTTCCGAGCGGGCTGGTCGGATATCTGTTGATCTGCGGGATGAGCACGACGAGCGAAGCGATCAGCAACCAGGCGCCGGCCACCTTCGCTCCTCGCGCCCCCAGCCGGGGCCACAACAGCGCTCCGAGCATCACGACCTGCAAGAGAGTGGCCACCGCGACGATCCGCCACGATGCGGGCTGAGCCGCCCACGACAGCCAGCCCGCGAGAACCATCGCCCCCGCCGCGACGGCCACCCGTCGCGCCGACACGACGCGCGGCCAGCCACGCGAGAAGATCACCGCGATGCACACGGCGATCGCCAGCACCGCATACGGCATCATGCGCGCCGGGTAGCGCAGCGGTCCGATGACGCTGGGGCCGACGACCAAGGCGATCGTGACGATGAGGACCACGAGCGGAACGCGCAGCGACGACAGAGACCGCCGCCACCCGCTGCTGGCCAGGACGAGGAGCGGGAGCAGCCACGTGACGTACGCGAGGGGGACGGGGAGCAGGTCGCCCCAATAGCCCCGCACGGAGCTGACCGCGGTGGTGATCGACGACGTCGCGAGGTCGCCGATGTCCATGTTGAGGAACTGGTCGTTCAGGATGTCCGATCCCGAGCGCTGTGTGACGGGTGCCGTCAGAATGCCAGGGAGGTAGACGAAGACCGCGAGCAGCGCCGGAACCGCTCCGAGAAGGACGATACGCAGCGCGCGTCGGCCATCTCTGGCGATCAGGGCGAACGCGAGGAATGCCAGAAGCACCGCGGCGATCTCGAGCACCGCGAACACGTAGCCGATCGTCACCAGCAGGTAGGCGAACACGAAGTACGGGATCGGGCTCATGCCGTCGTCGAGGTGCCTCTTCAACGCCCACCAGAGGAACGCGAACAGGGCCACCGTCTGCAGGCCCGTGACCCACGACGGCGCATCCATGAAGATGGTCTGCCCGCCCGCCGTGGCCGTGAAACCCGCCAGGGCCGCCCACTGCGGCCGGGCGCCATAGGCCCGGGCCAGCAGGAACGCCCCGACGCACAGGCCGACGAGGAAAGCCACCTTGACGGCGGTGACCGCCAGGGTCGCCCCGTCCTGCACGTGCATGATCAGGGCGACGAGCCAGGTGAGCGGATTCCAGACACCCCACTGCCCCTCGGCGAGATAGTTGCCGCCCTGCCACGATCCGGGCGACAGGATCGGCAGCTCGCCACGGAGAAGATGCGACCCCAGTCCGTACCACTGCCCGAACGCCCCGAGTTGGGTGTCATCCCAGAAGAGGAATCGCGGTTCCTTCACGAGACGGGCGGCGATCATCGCCAGGACGGCGAGCACGCTCGCGATCAGCCAGAAACCGGGGCGCCCCCCGGAGCGCGCGGTCTCCGATGTCGCGGCGGGAACTTCGGTGACGGATGACGGAGGGCGCTGCACCGTTCGAGGGTACCTGCTGACCCTGGTCGCTCAGCAAAGCCTTCTAGACTCGGCCGAATGCCGCGCACTCGCCGACTCGCCCGTTGGAAACCTGTCGTCGCCGCGGTGGTGACCGCGCTGGCCACCGTCGCCCTGCAGCAGTTCGGCCAACTTCGAGCGGGCATCAATCCCCTCACGCACCTGCGCACAGAGTTCTGGCACGACCAGCTGGGCTACCTCTCCATCGCGGCCGACGTCGCGCACGGACACTTCGACAACACCGAACCCGTGACCATGACCGGGATCAGCTACTACCCGCGGTTCTACTACAGCAGTGTCGGTTTCCTCGCCCGCATCACGGGTCTTCCCACCGTCGTGTCATGGAACCTCACCTCGTTCACCCTGCAGTTCCTCGCCGTCTTGTGCATCGCCCTGGTCGCCGCCGGACTCTCGCGCCGGTGGTGGGTCGCTTTCGCCGCCGGTCTGCCGTTCTTCACCGGAACGTTCGCCTACATGATCGCCGGACGGGAGGGGGCCTGGTACACCCTGCTCGAAGCACACGCCGTCATGTGGGGCCCGTATGGCGTCCTGTTCTCCAACAACGCCGAGACGGCGGGCCTGTGCGTCGGCCTGATGGCTCTGAGCGGCCTGGTGTGGGTCTGGCGCCCCGGCGGCCCGACCCGCGCGCGCGTGATCGTCACCGTGCTCGCTTCGGCGGCCATCGGCATGCTGTCGAGCTTCCAGACCTATTCCTTCCTCGCCTTCGCGTACGTCGGTGCGTTCTCCGCGGCGATCGCGGCCATCCTCGCGGCTCGTCGCCGTGTGCTCCTCATCGTCGCGACCCTCGCGCTGATCGTCGTGGTCTTCGCCGTGGGGCCGCTCCTCGCCGACCGCGTCGGTCAGCTGCCCACTCTGATGTTCGGCATGCTCCCCGCCCTGCCGGGCCTCGTCCTGGCGATCATCCGCTCGCGCGGGCTGGTCGCTCTGGCGGGCGTGGTCGCCGTCGGTGCCGCCCTGCCGCAGGTTCTGTACACGATGATCGGAGCCCTGAGCGGAGATCCGTTCCTCACCTATCGGGTCGCGTCGAACAATCAGTTGGGAATCGTGAGCTGGCAGGCACTCGGCGGAGCCTCCGTCGTGATCGTGGGTCTCGTCGGCGTTCTGATCGTGAGCGCGATGGCACGCGACCGCTTCGCCGCCGTCATCTCGTCGACGGCACTCATCGTCTTGCCGTTCCTCGCGGTGAACGACGTCTGGGGAGCGAACGCCGAGCCGTACCGCTTCTGGATCGAGGGCATCCTGCTCGGGGGTGTCGCCGTCGTGATCGGCATCGCGCGTCTCGCCCACGTGCTGCGTCCGGTCCGCTCGACGGTCGCCGAGAACGCGGGCCGGCGGGCACGCCGCGCACAGCGAGCCGATGCCCGCAACGTCCCCGCCACGATCGCCCTCGGCGCCACCGTCGCGGTCACCGCGGCGCTCTGGGGCGCCGCTCTTCCGGATTGGCGCAATTCTCTGGATGACCAGCAGATGCAAGCGGCCTGGAACCCTTACACAGAGCGCGAGAACGCGGCATCCGACCTCGCCCGCGAGGGATCCCAGACCTCCGCGACCGGTCTCGTCACCACCGAACGCTGCATCGACAACCGCACCGTCAAGGCGAACTCCGGAGCACCGATCGCCAACTACCACCTCGGGATGGCGTGGCCCGATCATCGCGACGCGATCGACGCCATCATCGAGGCCCGCGATACGGAGGCGCTCGACTTCGACGCCATGCGCGAGAGCAACACGGTGTGGGTGCTCACCGATTCGAGCTGCGACTCGGAGTGGTCGACCCGGTACGCCGACCGGCTCGAACGCGTCGACGCGAGGGACTACCGCATCGCGCCGGGCGAGTCGATCGACGCCGGCGTCTCGCAGGACGGCACGATCACCCTCTGGCGGGTCCGCGGCTGACGTCGGGGCGGCCGTCAGCCCCTACCGCGAGCACCCTCCGGCGGGTCCGCGACCGACGTCGCGGAACCCCGCCGGCATCGTCACCGCGAGATCGGGGCGCCGACGGGAATGGCCTTGAGCGCCTCGCGCGACAGGGTCAGAATGCGCGGTGCGGTGCCGCCGTTGAGGGAGACGAGGGCATCCCACGAGGTGACGCGGTGCAGGCTTCCGCTGCGTGCGACCAGGACGTCGGGAGAAGCGCTGGTCTTCACCGCGACGACCGGGAGTGAACGTCCGGTGGATACGTCCAGCGCGCCGCACGCGCCCGGCTCGAGATCGGTCATGGTGAACCCGCGGGCGGCGGTCGTCGCGATCGGCCACAACCGGCCCTCGGCGGCGATGTACCGCTTGCCGTCGCAACGGATCCACGAGCTCAGTGCCGCGCCCTTCTTGAGTGAGGCCGCCTGACTGGCGGAGAGGACCTGGTAGTCGAGGGCGATTCCGAGATCGCTCGCGAGACCGGCGCTCGGGATCCACGACACCCGCGCATCGCCGCCGAACAGCAGCTCGGGCGATGAAGGCGACTTCACGACCATTCCCGTCACGATCGGCGCGCCTGCAGGCACGGCCTGACGGATGCCGGCGGCCAGGGTCGTGATCGAGGGCGTGGACCCGCCGTTGTGTGCCACGAGCGCAGCCCACGTCACGGCGGAGCGGCGCTTACCCTGCTCCAGAACGAACACGTCGGCGCTGTCGGCGACCTTGACGGCGACGTCACCCACGATCGACCCGTCTCGGACGGAGAACTGCGCACAGGTGGCTGCGGTCGCTTTCATCGCCGTGATACCGGTGCGGGCGGGGTTCGCGATTCGGTTCAGCCAGCCCGCCGCCGGGAGGTACGTGTTCGCGCCGCACGACAGCAGCGGTGAGACGGTTCCGGATGCCGTGTAGCCCTTGAGGTCGGCGGCTGCGACCACGGCGACGTCCGCGGGTCCGCGGTTGTAGTCCGCCACGCTCGCGAAGCTCGGAACGCGCACCATCTTCGAGAAATCGAGCGTCATGTAGACACGCGAGTCGTTGGAGGCTCGAACGAGCTGCGCCGGGGCGAACAGCATCGGGCGCTTGGGGGCCGCCGCGTAGAGATCGGTGTTCAGGTAAGGGGCGTACGGAGTCGTGCTCACGTCGCCCGCCGACGCGCGGACGGCCGCGAGGTTGTACAGCGGCGTGACAGCGCGTCCCCCGGCCTCGAACCGCCCCCATCCGTCGGTCCCGCGCACGCGGAAGTAGGCGCCCACGGCAGGTCCGGCCGCCGCGCGCTTGACCAGGGCCGACGAGACGTCGACCGGAGCCGAGCACGATCCACCCAGATCCGCCACCGCCTCGCAGCTCGTGATGAGGTGGCGCTGACCGTCTTGGATCAGGTAGATGTCGCCGGCGGTCGAGTCTCGCAGGATGGCGCCTGCCGCGCCGGAGTACTGCGCCGCCGTGATGTAAGACGAAGGGACGACGGATGCCGCTCCGTAGACGCGGGACAGCTCGCGATAGTCCTCGTCGTTCCCGATCGACCAGCGCCGGCCGCCGTTGATCAACCAGACGGTGTCGTCGGTCGAGAGCTTCACGAGCGTGGTCCGTGCGATCTGCGTGCTACCGAACCAGTCGGTGAAGAAGCTGTAGAAGTTGCGGTTCCCGTATGCGCTGCACGAGTCGCCGGTGCCGTACCCGGCGCGCAGCGCAGCAGCGTTCGGCTGGTAGGGCGTGTAGTAGTAGAGGTTGGCCGTGGCCTGGTTCTCGATGTACACCGGAGCCGACCCGCACGAGACGTTCGGGTGGTAGCGGACGTTCCACGTCTTTCCGGGCGCGTAGTACGTGAAGTACTTATTGGCCGAGTAGATCTTCATCTGCCGAGCAGCGCCGTAGACCTGGTTGTAGAAGCCGTAGTAGCGGGTGTCGCACGCCGCCGTATCAGGGCACCCCTGCCCCATCGCGATCAGGTACTGGTTCGTGGACGGCCAGGTGGAGGTCACCAGGGATTGCTCCTTCTCGAGCATCACCATGAGGACCTGCGGGTTGATGCCGCACGCGTCAGCCACCTTCGCGATGATGCGCGCAGCGGTCTCTGCGGAGCCCCCCTGATACGCAGCGCAGTAGCTGTCGGCGCCACGGCTGAAGGTGTCCTGTCGAAAGTCCTTAAGGCAGGTGTAACCCGACTGGCAACGCGCGACCTTGCCGCGCAGGAATGTATCGATCTGCGTTTCGCTCATCGACGCCGAATCGAAGAACACCTCGTCGATGATGATGTTGCCCGGGCGGAACTGGCTGAGATCGGCCACGGCCATGACTCTCGACTGCGCCTCGAGGGGCTCGGGAGCGGGAGCGACGGCCTCGGGGGTCGGCGCGGCGGAGGCGGTCGGCTGGGGAGTCTGCAGAGGGGCTTGCGGTGTCGGGGTGGCTGAGGGAGTCGCGCTCGGAGTGGCGGACGCCGACGGGACGGGCGTGGGAGTCGGCGACGCGGAAGGCGAGGACGACGAGGGCCCGGGGGTCGGGGCGACGGAGGCGAAAGCGGCTGGGGCTCCCGCCACCAGCGAGACGATCAGGGTGGTCGTCGCCAGGGAGGCCGTCAGCGTGCGCGCGGCCAGGCCAGCGAATCGTCCAGTCACCGCCCCATTGTGGCTGATGAGACACGCGAATACCAGCGAGACTTATGTGACGCAAGTGGAGAAGGTGAAAATCGCCGACGACTTCGCGACGCCGTCGGAGCCGCGCAACGACCTATGGCACGATTGACGCGTGAAGGGCATCATTCTCGCCGGGGGTTCCGGCACGCGTCTGCATCCGATCACTTTGGGCGTGTCGAAGCAGTTGATCCCGGTGTACGACAAGCCGATGGTCTACTACCCGTTGTCGACGTTGATGCTCGCCGGCATCCGCGACATTCTGGTGATCACGACTCCGCATGATGCGCCGTTCTTCGAGCGGCTGCTCGGCGACGGATCGCAGTTCGGGGTGAACCTGCAGTTCGCGCAGCAACCCTCCCCCGATGGGTTGGCGCAGGCGTTCACGATCGGTGCGGACTTCATCGGCGATGACAAGGTCGCCCTCGTCCTGGGCGACAACCTTCTGTACGGTCCCGGCCTGGGCACGCAGCTCAAGCGCTATGCCGACGTCGACGGTGGGGCGGTGTTCGCGTACTGGGTGGCGGAGCCGTCCGCGTACGGGGTGGTCGAGTTCGACGATGACGGTAAGGCGGTCTCCCTGGAGGAGAAGCCCGCGGCCCCGAAGTCGAACTACGCCGTCCCGGGGTTGTATTTCTACGACAACGACGTGATCGACATCGCCCGCAACCTCGCTCCTTCTCCCCGGGGCGAGTACGAGATCACGGACATCAACGCCGAGTACCTGCGCCGCGGCAAGCTCCAGGTCGAGGTCCTCCCCCGCGGGACGGCGTGGCTGGACACGGGCACGTTCGATCAGATGACCGATGCCGCGGATTATGTCCGCACGATGGAGCGGCGCACGGGGCTTCGGATCGGGGTGCCGGAGGAGGTCGCGTGGCGGCAGGGGTTCCTCACCGATGACGAGGTCGCCGAGCGTGCGCACAAGCTGGTGAAGTCCGGGTACGGGTCGTACCTGCTGGAGATTTTGGAAAGAGGCCGCTGATGGCGCACCTTCTCGTCACCGGCGGCGCCGGGTTCATCGGATCCAACTTCGTCCACCACGTCGTGGAGCACACCGATCACACCGTGACGGTGCTGGACAAGCTCACCTACGCCGGCAACGAAGCCTCCCTCGCCGGACTCCCCGCCGAGCGGGTGCGCCTGGTGGTGGGCGACATCGCCGACGCCTCTGTCGTGGATCCCCTCGTCGCGGAGGCGGACGCGGTGGTGCACTACGCCGCCGAGTCGCACAACGACAACTCCCTGCACGACCCGCGTCCGTTCCTGGACACCAACATCATCGGCACCTACACCCTGCTGGAAGCCGCGCGCCGTCACGAGACGCGGTTCCATCACATCTCCACCGACGAGGTCTACGGCGACCTCGAACTCGATGACCCGGCCCGTTTCACCGAGCAGACCCCGTACAACCCCTCCTCCCCGTACTCATCCACCAAGGCGGGGTCGGATCTGCTGGTGCGGGCGTGGGTGCGTTCCTTCGGGGTCCGCGCGACGATCAGCAACTGCTCCAACAACTACGGCCCCTACCAGCACGTGGAGAAGTTCATCCCCCGCCAGATCACCAACGTGCTGCGCGGCATCCGCCCGAAGCTGTACGGCACGGGCGAGAACGTGCGCGACTGGATCCACGCGGACGACCACTCCTCCGCCGTGCTCACCATCCTCGACAAAGGTCGGATCGGTGAGACCTACCTCATCGGTGCGGACGGGGAGAAAGACAACAAGAGCGTCGTGGAGATGATCCTGCAGATCACCGGGCACCCCGCCGATGCGTACGACCTGGTCACCGACCGTCCCGGTCACGACCTGCGCTACGCGATCGACTCCACCAAACTGCGCACCGAACTGGGATGGACCCCCACCTACGGCGACTTCGCGTCGGGTCTTGCCGCGACCATCGACTGGTACCGCGACAACGAAGCCTGGTGGGCCCCCGCCAAAGACGGCGTCGAAGCCTTCTACGCCAGCAAGGGGCAGTGACGCCGGTGACCGCATTCGGCAACGAGCTGAACGTCCGCGCCACCGCAATACCCGGGCTGCTGGTCGTCGACCTTCCCGTCCACGGCGATTCCCGCGGCTGGTTCAAAGAGAACTGGCAACGCGAGAAGATGACCGCCCTCGGTCTGCGCGACTTCCGCCCGG
Source organism: Microbacterium sp. P26 (assembly GCF_023712585.1). Taxonomy (NCBI): domain Bacteria; kingdom Bacillati; phylum Actinomycetota; class Actinomycetes; order Micrococcales; family Microbacteriaceae; genus Microbacterium; species Microbacterium sp. P26. The sequence goes on from NZ_JAMAXZ010000001.1 coordinate 528,478, forward strand.
TGCAGAACAACATCTCCTTCAACGACGCCGTCGGCACCACCCGCGGCATCCACGCCGAACCCTGGGACAAATACGTCTCCGTCGCCACCGGACGCGTCTTCGCCGCCTGGGTCGACCTGAGAGAAGGACCCACCTTCGGAACGACCTTCGCCACCACCATCGACCCCGGCACAGCCGTGTTCGTACCGCGCGGCGTCGGAAACTCGTACCAGACCCTCGAGCCCGACACGGCCTACACCTACCTCGTCACCGACCACTGGTCACCCGACGCGACCTACACCTTCCTCAACCTCGCCGACGAAACCGCCGCCATCGACTGGCCCATCCCCCTCGCCGACGCCGAGATGAGCGCGAAAGACCTCGCACACCCGCGGCTGGCCGATGTCGTCGCCATGCCCGCGCGGCGCACTCTCGTGCTCGGAGCGAACGGACAGGTGGGCCAGGCGCTGCGCGCCGTGTACGGTGACGACCCGTCCGTCGAGTTCGCCACGCGTGCAGACCTCGACCTGTCCGGAGCCGATCTCGCCACCGCACGCCATTGGCGCGACTACTCCGCGATCATCAACGCAGCGGCGTACACCGCCGTCGACGAAGCCGAGACGCCCACCGGTCGCGCGGACGCCTGGCAGGCCAACGCAGCCGGCGTCGCGCGTCTGGCCGCGGTCGCTGCCGAGAACGACCTCACGCTGGTGCACATCTCGAGCGACTACGTCTTCGACGGGGCCGCCGACGGGCTCTACGACGAGTCCCATCCGTTCAGCCCCCTCGGCGTCTACGGTCAGAGCAAGGCCGCCGGCGACCTCGCCGCCGCGACGGCCCCCCGTCACTACATCGTGCGATCGAGCTGGGTCGTCGGTGGCGGCCGCAACTTCGTCAGCATCATGGCCGATCTCGCCCGCCGAGGCGTCTCCCCCCGAGTGGTGGCAGACCAGCGGGGCAGACTGACGTTCGCCGACGACATCGCCGCCGGCATCCGGCACCTTCGCGACTCGAACGCCGCATACGGGACGTACAACCTCTCGAGCAGCGGCGAGGTCGTGAGCTGGGCCGACATCGCCCGCGAGGTCTACCGCATCGTCGGCGCCGATCCGTCCAACGTGATCGACACCACGACGGCGGAGTACTTCGCCGACAGCGACCGCCCGATCTCCCCGCGACCCGCGAACAGCGGCCTCGACCTGGGCAAGATCGGGGCCGCCGGATTCGAGCCGGTCGACGGACTCAGCGGGCTGCGGGCGTACCTCGCGCCGTGAGTCCCCCCGGGGCGGTCGTCAGACCTCCTCGAGCTCCTCGCGCTGCGGGCGACGTTCGGGGTACTCGATCTTCGGGTTGAACCCGATGCCCGCGAACAGGCGTCCGAGCAGCTTGGCCCGCAGGGGCAGGGAGACACGTCCGCGGTGCAGGCTGACGAACAGGCGCGCACCGAACTCGAGGAAGTACAGCAGGCCGCGGTGGTGCAGCTGGTACGACGCCTCGTTGCGCACGCCGTACGCGAACTTCCACACGCTCTTGGCATCCACCATGCTGAAGTTCACACCGCGGTTCTCCCCCATGTCGTGCACGACGACGCTGTCCATGACCTGCACGCCCGGGCACCGCCGCGTCAGGCGCAGGGTGTACTCGCGGTCGTCGAACCAGATGAAGTAGTCGCGGTACGGCAGGCCGTACTCCGCGATCGCCCAGCGCGGGATGAGCACGCTGACGAACGAGCAGGCCGTGACCATGACGTTCGACTGCCCCTTGACCAGCAGACGCGCCCAGTCCCACGTGGGGACGGGGTTGTTCATCTCGCAGATGTTGCCGTCGATGTACTCGACGACCGAGCACGCGAACGGAACATCGCCGCCGAGCTCCGCCACCGACTGCTCGAACCCGCGCACGAGCGCCTCCAGCGCCTCTGGGCGCGGGTAGCAGTCGTCGTCCATGATCCACACGTGGTCGGCGCCCGAGGCGTACCCGTGCACCATGCCCTCGGCGAAGCCGCCGGCTCCGCCGGAGTTCGTCGACATCGTCACGACCTCGTAGGGCAGCGTCCACTCGCGCTCGAGCAGGTACGCCGCGGTGCCGTCGGTCGAGGCGTTGTCGATGACGAACACCTTCGCGGGTGCGTGCGTCTGCGCCTCGAGCGAGGCGAGCACAGTCTTCAGCTTCTCGAGTCGGTTGAACGTGACCACGACTGCGGCGACCGTCACCATGAGCCCACCTCCTGTGCGAACCAGCTGCTCGCCGTCTGGGCGGCCAGGAGCCGCTTCTCTGCTTCTCGTTCGTCCGTCCACAGCTGGCGGCGCGCGTCTTCGTCGGCGGCGAGCCAGCGCACCTTGTCGGCGAGACCCGCCACGGCGCGGTGGACGTTGCGCGGCACGAGGGCGCGCGCGGGGACCAGGTCGGACTGCGCACCCACGTCGGTGGACACCACCGGCACGCCGTGCGAGATCGCCTCGAGCGTGGTGAGGGTCAGTCCCTCGTTGTGGGAGGTGACCACGAGCAGGTCGCTCTCGGCGAGGGTGTCGTCGACGGGCACGCGGGAGGAGCGCCGCTCGATGCGGTCGACCAGGCCCTCGTTGCGGATGATGTCGTCGATCCAGGCCGACATGTCGCCGTCTCCGTGCAGGATGAAGCGCATCTGCGCGGCGGCGTCGCCGAGGCGGTTGACCATCTCGACGAAGACCTCGGGGGCCTTCTGCCGCGCCGTGCGTCCCACGAAGGCCACGGTGAAGGGGGTGCCGTCGCGGCGCGGGCGGAACTGCGCGTCGCCGGGGGCGACGGTGAGGCCGCCGAGGGGCGCCATGACCACCTTCGAGGCGGGCACGCCCTGCACCTGCGTCATCCACCGCTTCAGCGACGGGGAGATGACGTGGTGCGCGGTGATGACGCCGTCGACCATCACGCTCGAGACGGGGAAGCCGCCGCCGCGGTACTCGATCACGTGCGTCGAGTCGATGATGGGGATGTCGGGGCGCGAGCGCCGGATCCAGTGCAGGCGGTCGTACAGCCACTGGTTGTGGTGCACCACGACGCCGCGGATGTCGAACGAGCGCAGCAGACCGCGCAGCAGCTGCTCGACGCCGGGCGTCTGCGAGCGGGCGATGTGCTCGGAGAAGGGGATGATGACGGCGCCGTCGAGCTCGGCGCGCGTGATCCACGGCTGGTGGGAGTCGCGACCGCTGATCACGATGGGGAGGAAGCCCGCTTCGCGCACCAGTCGGATGGTCTCGAACGCCCAGCGCTCGGCGCCGCCGAGTTCGAACCAGTGGATGCCGATCAGGACGGCGGGGATGGCCCCCTCTTCGGCGGGCCCGACCGGCACGATCTCGCTCGTGGCGTGATGGCCCTTGCCGGTGAACTCCTTGTCGTACTGGCGACGGGCGGCCGGCTTGGCGTAGCTGCGGCGGTGGCGCAGCAGCTCGAGGTCGCGCGCCTCATCGTAGAGCAGAGGGGTGCGGGCGCGCACAGCGCGCAGCACGCGACGCAGCGGATCGCGGGCGAGGTGGCGGGGCGGGTCGAAGTCGAGGGCGGCGTCGCTCGAGACGTAGAGGTGGCGCTGCGGCAGATCGATCATCGCGTCGGCGACGGCCTCGGCGCGGATGTGCCGGCGGTCTTCGGGCTCGACGGTGCTGCGGAAGCGCAGACTGTAGAGGCGCTTGCGGAAGATGCGCGACAGACCGTCGAAGGTGGCGTCGTCGGTCGTGCGCGGCTCGAGCTCCCACGTGCCGTCGTAGACGTGCGCGTCGATCTCGCGACCCGGGGCGGTGAGAGCGTGGAAGTTCAGCGCTCCGACCAGCAGTCGACGCTCTCGTTCCGACAGCTCGGTGGGCACGTCCGCCTCCGCCGTCAGCTGGAAGAGAGCCGGTTGGCCCAGGACGCTTTCGAGTTTCACAGCGAGGAGAGTTCTTTCTTCGTCGGGCGGGGGGCGACTCGGTGATCCTAGCAACCCACGTGGGGGGCTCCCTGTGGGCGACCGGTTAGGATCGAGGGCGGCCCGTTCCGCGCCGGGGCTTCCCGCCGCCCCTCCCCCCATCCACTGCCTCAAGGAGGGCAATGTCCCGCAGATCGCCCGAGCCCTCCGTGCTCACGCAACCGGGCGGAAGCGTCGGACTCCTCGACGTCTTCCGACGGCGGTACCTCCTGTCGCTGATCGTCCGCAAAGAGATCCAGATCCGCTACCGCGGGTCGGTCCTGGGCTGGCTGTGGTCGTACGTCAAGCCGCTCGTGCAGTTCGTCGTGTTCTTCCTGGCCATCGGCGTCTTCCTCGGCATGAACGGCCGGGTCGAGTTCTTCCCGATCTACCTGCTCGCCGGCAACACGATCATCACCTTCTTCAACGAGGCGTTCTCGAACGGCACCCGCTCGCTCATCGACAACGCCGCCCTGATCAAGAAGATCTACCTGCCGCGAGAGATGTTCCCGGTGTCGAGCATGCTCATCGCCGCGGTCAACACGCTGCCGCAGATCGTCGTGGTGCTCATCATCGCGATGATCTTCGGCTGGGCGCCCACTCTGCTGCACATCGGGGCCCTGCTGCTCGCCCTCGTGATCATCGCGCTGCTGGCGACCGGACTGGGGCTGCTCTTCGGAGCAATCAACGTCACCTTCCGCGACGCGCAGAGCTTCGTCGAGATCATCGTCATGTGCGCCGTGTGGGCCTCGCCCGTGATGTACCAGTGGGAGATGGTCGCCAACCAGGTTCCGCACTGGTTGTTCGTGCTCTACCGACTGAACCCGCTCACCGTCGCCGTCGAGCTGTTCCACTACGGCGTCTGGTACCCCCTCGACCCGCAGGGCGGACAGGTCCTCCCCGGCCTGCTCGCGTACTCGGGCGTCGCCGTCGTGGTCTCGCTGACCTTCCTTCTCGTGGGCCAGCTCGTGTTCCGCCGTCTGGAGGGTCGCTTTGCCCAGGACCTCTGATCACACCATGACCGAGCCGAGCGTCGTGGTCGACGAGGTGCACAAGGATTTCAAGCTGCGCCACACGCACAGCATCAAAGAGACCTTCCTCGCGGCCGTCCGCCGCAAGCCCCTCACCACCGACTTCCACGCGCTCGACGGCGTCTCGTTCTCGATCGCGCAGGGCGAGGCGGTGGCGCTGCTGGGCTTCAACGGCTCGGGCAAGTCGACCATGCTCAAGCTCATCTCGGGCGTGCTCAGCCCCGACAGCGGTGCGGTGCGCACCCGCGGACGGGTCGCGGGTCTCATCGAGGTCGGCGCCGGCTTCCACCCCGACCTGTCGGGTCGCGAGAACATCTTCCTCAACGCCGCGATCCTGGGCATGACCAAGCGCGAGACCGAGGAACGCTTCGACGACATCGTCGCGTTCAGCGAGATCGAGAAGTTCATCGACACCGAGGTCAAGCACTACTCCTCGGGCATGTTCCTGCGCCTGGCGTTCTCGGTGGCGATCCACACCGAGGTCGACGTGCTGCTGATCGACGAGATCCTGTCGGTCGGTGACGAGCCGTTCCAGCAGAAGTGCCTGGCCCGGATCCGTCAGCTGCACGACGCGGGCAAGACGCTCGTGGTGGTCAGCCACGACCTCGACATGGTGTCGAACCTGTGCGGTCGCGGCATCCTGCTGCGCGAGGGGAACGTGGCCTTCGACGGCGACAGCAAGCGCGCCGTCGAGCTCATGCGCCAGTAACCTCACCCGATCGCGCGGCGAGGTCACGCGGAGGGCACGCGTTTCACCCCGGTGGGGGCTGATCCGGATGCCGTGACTCAGAGCTCGGCGTGCAGGGCCCACACGCGCTCGGCCAACGCCGGCCAGGCGAAGCCCTTCGCGCGGTCGCCCGCGAGCACGCGCAGCCGGTCGGCGTCGTCGCCCAGGGCGCGCACGAGGGCGGGGCCGAGTTCGTCGGAGGTGGCGAAGGCCGCGGCATCCGCCAAGACTTCCCGATGCACGGGGGTGTCGAGCGCGACGATGGGCACCCCCAGCGCGAGGGCGTCGACGGCCCGCCACGGCCAGTCGGTGCGGGAGCTCGCGGCGACGAAGGCTCTCGCGTGCGAGAGCACCGCAGCGCGGTCGAGGCCGTCGAGCGAGCCCCGCGTGTGCACGCGCGCTGCCGTGAGGCCGGCGGCGACAGCGAGGTCGCTCACCGAGGCCTCCTCGCCCTCGGGCACGTCGAGGATCACGACGTCGAGGTCGTCGCCCGCCTCGGCGATCGCGGCGAAGACGGAGGAGAGATCGTCGGATGCCGCGGCAGTCCCGGCCGCGGCGATGAACGACGACGGCAGATCGAGGTGGCGCAGGCGTCCCACGGCGTCGGTCGGTACGCGCAGGCCCGCGGCGGGGGCTCCCCCCAGCACGCGCACCTTCTTCGCGAGCTTCGGCTTGGCCATCTCGGTGAGACGCTCGGCCATCGCGTGCGTCGGGACGATCACGGCGTCGGCATGCTTGCCGATCCGTGAGAGCAGGGCGCGCGCGGCGAGCACCTCGGACTTCGGCAGCTCATCGGGCGTCTCCCACGCACGCAGCTCCCAGAGGGTCACGACGATCTGGTGCGTCTCGTTGACGCGGTCGTGGCGGACGAGCGGAGCCAGGGGCGTCGGCGAATGGATGAGCCCCTTGCCGATGCCGGGGGCCACTCCCAGCTGCCACGACGCCGCGAGCTCGCGTCGACGCACGGCCAGGCGGGTCTCGGAGCTCAGCCCCTCGATGACATGGTCGTCGCCGAGGCCGGGTGAGGGCACGATGGCGGCGACGTCGCAGCCGCAAGGGGCCGTGGCGACGAGTGCCTCGGTCAGCGACGCGGAGGCCTCAGCCAGGTCACGCGAGGTCGGGGCGACGAGTTGGTCGAGGACGACGCGGAGGGTGACGGTCACGGCGCGGGGCTCTCCGTTTCGGTCGGGGGATGGAGCTTGGCCTGCACCATCTGCTTCACCTGGTCGTAATCGGGATCGAACTCGTCGACGCCGCCCGCCGGGGTGAGCTCGAGCGTGCCGACGGGCTGATCCTTCGCTTTGAGGGCGAGGTTGACGAGCGTGGGGGCGATGAGTCCCTGGGGTAGGTCGGTCTCGACGACGTTCGTGCCGGCGTTCGCGACTTCCTGGAAGTGCGTGAGCACGTTCTGCGGGGTGAACGACGCGAGGATCGTCTCCTGCAGCTCGCGCTGGCGGCGCATCCGGTCGAAGTCGCTCGTCGTGTAGCGCGAGCGGGCGTACCACTGGGCGGTGTCGCCGTCCATGTGCTGCTGGCCGGGCTCGATCCACCCGAAGGCCCAATCGTCCACGGGCTGGCCGTCATAGGCGGGTCCACCCTTGGGCAGGCGCTCCTGCACGTTGATGTCGACGCCGCCGAGGGCGTCGACCACGTCGGCGAAGCCCTTCATGTCGATGAGCACGTAGTAGGGGATCTGGATGCCGAGGATGCCTTCGGCCGCATCCTTGGTCGCCTCGATGCCGGGCTCGGAGCCGTTCGCCTTCGCATCGGGGTAGAGCTTGGTGCCGTCCTGGCAGATCTCGACCTCGGTCTTGAGCTGGTTGATGCCGCTGCCCCACCCGCACGTCGCGTTCGCGTAGCCGGTGTGACCGTTCGGATACTCGTCCTGCATGGGTCCGGGGGCGAACGGGAAGTGCGGCATGTCGCGGGGGATGCCGGTGATCGTCGTCGCCCCGGTGTCGGCGTTGATCGAGACGACCGAGATGCTGTCGAAGCGCATGGAGTCGCGCCCCTCGCCCGAATCGGCGCCCAGCAGCAGGATGTTGTAGTACCCGTCGGAGGGCGGGACCACCGGTGCCGACTGCGCGAAGAGCTCCGAGAACGCGTCGCGCGTGGTGCCCGCGGCCTGCGCGGCCCAGGCGGCGCCCGAGCCCGAGAGCACGAGCAGCCCGACCGAGACGACCGTCATGCCGACGCGCGCGAGCGGTCCGACCCGCACCAGCCGCACGAGCCGCAGGGTGTCGATGGTCAGCACGATCCACAGGATCGCGTAGGCGACGAGCGCGATCTGCACGATCGTGAGCGGGAGCGGACGGAACCACGACAGGAAGTCGGGGATGAACGACCCGGTCGCGACGGCGAACAGCACGCTCGGCGACAGCAGGGCGAACAGCCCGGTCAGCACGAGCACGGTCCACATGAGCAGCGTCGCCCCGAGTCCGAACCGGCCCAGTCGACGGTTGCCGGCCAGCACCTGCGCCGAACCGGGGAGCAGGAAGTTCAGCACGACGAGCCACCACCCGCGGCGCGTCATGACCTCGGTCGAGGTGGCGTCGGGGTGTCGCAGCGGCTGAGCGTCGACGAGTCGCTCCTGCGCGCGGGGGCGCGGAGCCGCGAGGGTCACAGGGAATCCTTCAGGCGGCGGTTCTTCTCCTCCACCTGCTGTTCGAGGTCGCGGGCGTAGGCCTCGATGCGGTCCGCGATGTCGGCGTCGGCGCTGCCGAGGATCCGCGCCGCCAGTAGACCGGCGTTCTTCGCGCCGTTGATCGAGACGGTGGCCACCGGGATCCCCGCGGGCATCTGCACGATGCTCAGCAGCGAGTCGAGCCCGTCGAGGGTGGCCAGCTGCACGGGCACGCCGATCACGGGCACCGAAGTGACCGAGGCCAACATGCCGGGCAGGTGCGCCGCTCCCCCGGCCCCGGCGATGATCGCGCGCAGACCGCGGCCCCGAGCCTCCCGGCCGTAGCGCACGAGTTTGTCGGGGGTGCGGTGGGCCGAGACGACCTCGACCTCGTGGGGGATGCCGAACTCGGTCAGCACCTGACTGGCGGCGTCCATGACGCGCCAATCGGAGTCGGAGCCCATGACGACGCCGACCACGGGCGTCTCGGAGGAATGCAGCGGCCGGGTCACCGGTCCAGGCTAGGCGCGCCCGCTGAAAGATCGCGGAGCGGCGCGCTCAGTCGAAGAACGCGGCCGCCGCTCGTCCTTCGTAGACGACGTCGTCGAGGTCGTCGCCGACGACGTTGACGTGCCCGACCTTGCGGCCCGGGCGCGGGTCCTTGCCGTAGGTGTGGATCTTGGCCGAGGGGTGCGCGGCCATGGCGCCGGCGAACCGCTCGTCGAGGGTGCCCTCGGCCGGGCCGCCCAGCACGTTGATCATGACGGTCCACGGGGCCACGGCATCCGTCGCTCCCAGAGGGAGGTCGAGCACCGCACGCAGGTGCTGCTCGAACTGGCTGGTGACGGCGCCGTCCTGGGTCCAGTGACCGCTGTTGTGCGGCCGCATGGCCAGTTCGTTGATGAGGATGCGCTCATCGGTGGTCTCGAAGAGCTCGACGGCGAGCATGCCGGTGACGCCGAGCCCCTCGGCGACCGCGACGCCGATCTCTGCGGCGACGCGCTGGACGCGGGCGTCGGCACGGGGCGCCGGGGCGACGACCTCGGCGCACACGCCCCCGCGCTGCACGGTCTCGACCACGGGGTACGCGCGCACCTCTCCGGACGGGCGACGCGCGACCTGCTGCGCGAGCTCGCGCGTGAAGTCGACCAGTTCTTCGACCAGGAGCGAGCCGCCGCCCGCGTCTTCGGCGAGAGCTGCGAACCAGTCGTCGGCCTCGGTCGCGGCCGACACGACGCGCACGCCCTTGCCGTCGTACCCGCCGCGCGGGGTCTTCACGACCGCACGACCCCCGTGGGCGTCGAGGAAGTCCTGCAGATCGGATGCTGAGGACACGGCGGCCCAATCGGGTTGGGGCAGGCCGAGCTCGGCCATCCTCGCGCGCATGACGAGCTTGTCCTGCGCGACGCCGAGAGGCGCCGGCCCCGGGTGCACGGCGACACCGGCGGCGACGAGCGCGGCGAGCACGTCCTGCGGCACGTGCTCGTGGTCGAAGGTGATGACGTCGACGTCGCGGGCGAAGGCGAGCACCGTCTCGGCGTCGCGGTAGTCGCCGACGGCCGTCGCGGCGAGCGCCGCCGACATGCCCTCGGTCTCCGCGAGAACGCGGATCTCGACACCCAGCTCGACGGCGGGCGCGATCATCATCCGCGCCAGCTGTCCGCCACCGACCACTCCGACTCGCAGCGCCATGCCGCTCCTTCCGTCGGCTCCCATTCTGACGGGCCGCGCGCGGCGATGCGAGCCGGGCGCGCCCCCTCAGGCCCCCGAGCCCGCCGGAGGTCCCTGAGCCTGTCGAAGGGACCGCAACCGGCAGACCGCGTCGCCCCGGCGAGCCTCAGGTCTCGATCGAGCCCGAACCGAAGGTCTGCGAGTCGCGGTGCGCGAGGATCTGGTTCACCTCGACCTGGTCGACGAGCGTCTCGTGCACGAGCACGGCGTTCGGCACGTTCTTCATCCGGAGCGGCGGCTCGACGCCGTTCGACAGGCTGAGGGTGCCGGCTCCCCACAGGCGCTGGAGGATCCCGCGGCGCATCTGGATCGCGTAGCCGCGCACGTGCGAGATCTCCCGCTGACTCGTTCCGAACAGTCCCGAGCGCTCGATCACCCGCCGCGTGGTGATGGTCCACGTGTGCGAGAGCCAGACGAGGTAGGGCACCACCACGAGCAGCAGCACGAGAGTCCCCGCCGCGGTCAGCAGCATCCAGTTCTCGTAGGGTTCGGGCAGGTTGTCGTAGAAGTAGGCGGTGGCCCCGGCGACGCCGATCAGCACGAGGGCCGAGAGCGACAGGCGCCGCGCGTGCGAGCGCAGGCGCGCGATGCGCAGTTCAGGCGCGGCGGCCCCCGGCGCCGGCGTACGCGGGCGTCCGATCGAGCTCGACGGCTGGGTCACGCTCTCATTGTGCGTGGTGGAGCCTGTGCGATCCCGATGCCACGCGGGCTTCAGCGCACGTGCACGACGTCGCCGGCCGAGACGATGGTCTCGATCGTTCCGGATGCCACGACCAGGCGTCCGTCGGGATCGATGCGCACCGCGGTGCCCGCCAGGGTCGTCCCGTCGGGCATCGCCACCGCGACCTCGCGCCCCACCGTGACGCACAGCTTCTCGATCTCGCGGTTGACGCGGTCGATGTCGTCGTGGGTCAGGCGGGCGAGCGTCTTCGACAGGTCGTCGAGGTAATCGGCGAGGAGCTGGTCGTCGTCGCACTCGGCACCGATCGCGGCGAACGAGGTCGCCGTGGTCACGGGCAGATCGGCGCGGGTCATGCGCGTATTCACTCCCGCGCCCACCACGACCGTGTCGGGGTCGCCGGGCACGACCTCGGCGAGGATGCCGCAGATCTTGCCCCCGTCCACGAGCACGTCGTTCGGCCACTTCAGCTCGGCGGTGCCGCCGTGGCCGGTCAGCTGATGGCCGATCGCGCGCGTCATCGCGGCTCCCGCGGCGAGGGGGATCCAGCCCCGCAGCGCGGGCGGGACCATCGTCGCGTCGACGACCACCGACACGGCGAGCGCCGTTCCGGCGGGGGCCGTCCACGACCGGTCGAGGCGGCCGCGGCCGGCGCGCTGGTCGTCGGTGACGAGCAGCGACAGGTGCGGCCACCCGTCGGGGTCGGCGGCGACGGCGGCGACGACGTCGGCGTTCGTGGAGTCGGTGGTCTCGACGACCTGGAGACGAGGGCTGTGGGCGGCGGCGAGCGGGTATCCGGCTGCGGGGATCGGCATGACCACACCCTAGGCAACCGGCCCGGTGCGCGGCATCCGGTTGCGCCGACGGCATCGGCCCCTCCATGCCGCGATGGCCGGATGCCACAGCGCCTCGCCGGTTCGCTTGTGCGCACCCTCCAACGTGCGCGCCGACGCTGTCGCTAGGGTGGAAAGCGTGACCGACCAGCCCGATCTCTTCACCACCGCCGGCAAGATCGCCGACCTGCGCAGCAGGTTCCAGGAGGCGGTCGTCGACGCCGAAGCCGCCGCCCGCGACAAGCAGCACGCGAAGGGCAAGCTCACCGCCCGCGAGCGGCTCGAGATGCTGGTCGATCCCGGCTCCTTCGTCGAGCTCGACGAATACGTGCGCCACCGCACCACCGCGTTCGGCTTGGACAAGTCGCGCCCGTACGGCGACTCGGTCGTCACCGGCACCGGCACGATCCACGGCCGCACGGTAGCGGTGTACGCGCAGGACTTCTCGACCTTCGGCGGCTCGCTCGGCGAGGTCGCCGGCGACAAGATCATCAAGGTCATGGAGCTGGCGCTGCGCAGCGGCATCCCGATCATCGGCATCCTCGACTCCGGCGGAGCCCGCATCCAGGAGGGCGTCGTCGCCCTCGGCAAGTACGGCGAGATCTTCCGCCTGAACACCGCGGCATCCGGAGTCATCCCCCAGATCTCGATCATCATGGGACCCGCCGCCGGTGGAGCGGTGTACTCCCCCGCCCTCACCGACTTCGTCATCATGGTCGACAAGACCAGCCAGATGTTCGTCACCGGCCCCGACGTCATCAAGACCGTCACCGGCGAAGACGTCGGCATGGAGGAGCTCGGCGGAGCCCACACCCACAACACCCGCTCGGGCGTCGCGCACTACCTCGCCGACGACGAGGACGACGCGATCGACTATGCGCGCGGCCTCATCGGCTACCTGCCCGACAACAACCTCGCCGAGATCCCGGTGTACGAGACGCCGTTCGAGTTCGAGACGACGGATGCCGATCGCTCGCTGAACACCGTCATCCCCGACTCCCCGAACCAGCCCTACGACATCCACACCGTGATCGACGGCATCGTCGACGCGGCGGAGTTCCTCGAGGTGCAGCCGCTGTTCGCGCCCAACATCGTGATCGGCTTCGGCCGCATCGAGGGCCGCACGGTCGGCATCATCGCCAACCAGCCCTCGCAGATGGCCGGCACCCTCAACATCGACGCGGGTGAGAAGGCCAGCCGCTTCGTGCGCTTCTGCGACGCGTTCTCGGTGCCGATCGTCACCCTCGTCGACGTGCCCGGCTACCTCCCCGGCACCGACCAGGAGTGGACCGGCGTCATCCGTCGCGGCGCGAAGCTGCTGTACGCCTACGCCGAGGCCACCGTGCCGCTGGTGACGGTGATCCTGCGCAAGGCCTACGGCGGTGCCTACATCGTCATGGGATCCAAGCAGCTGGGCGCTGACATCAACCTCGCGTGGCCCACCGCCGAGATCGCCGTCATGGGCGGTCAGGGCGCGGTCAACATCCTCTACCGCGGCGAGATCAAGCGCGCCGAAGAGGCCGGCGAAGACGTCGCGGCCGTGCGCACGCGCCTGGCCAACGAGTACACCTACAACGTGGCGTCGCCGTTCCTGGCGGCCGAGCGCGGTGAGCTCGACGGCATCATCGAGCCGGCGCAGACGCGCGTCTCGATCGCCAAGGCCCTACGGGCGCTGCGCAACAAGCGCGCGAGCCTGCCCGCCAAGAAGCACGGAAACATCCCGCTGTGACCGACGCCGCATCCGCCGCCGACCTGCCGCCCGCCGTGGCGGAGGTCGTGCGCGGAACCCCGACCGAAGAGGAGCTGGCCGCGGCGATCGTCGTGGTCAGCGAGGCGTACCTGCGCGAGGTGGCGGATGCCACGGCGCCCGACGACGCGCCCCGCTCGCGGTGGGAGCTCTCGGCGCGAGGTCTGCGTGCGCCGCTGAACCGCTCCGCGGGGTGGCACGGTTTCACGGGCTGACCGCTCGGACGGGAAGTGTCCCCCGAAATACCTACAGACGCCGCGTTGACCGTCGCGAATACTGGAGGAGCTGGAACGCATCACGCGTTCGGCCGGACCGCTCCTTCGAGCCGGATTCGGCCGCGCGGACGGTTTTCGGGTAACCGTTCGCCCGGGTGAGGGGTCGGCCTATCGCCGCCCCTCACCCCATCCTCTTTCCCCGCTGCGTCGACGGCCTCCCCCCGGGTCTGCCCCGTGGGTCGGGCGCACTGCCGGAGACCCCGTCTCGCGGGCGCGGGCGCGCCGGCATCCGGCGTCGCCTGCTGCCGAAGTCGGCGCTCGGGCCTCGCCGTCGGTGCGGGGTCAGCGCGGGCGGCGGATCTCGTGCCAGAGGTCGACGTGGTCGTCGTCGCCGCCGGCCTGATCGGCGGTGGAGCGTCCGACCACCGTGACGGCGATCTCATGGTGCGGCGAGGTGCGGATGATCACGCGGTCGGACACCGCCTCGCGTAGTACCCCGGCCAACTCGGCGCGGATCGCATCGAGGTCCACCGAGGGGATCCCCTCGAGCCCGCCCTCGTCGAAGAGGTTGACGATCGCTCCGCGGCGCCGCGCGGCGTCGATCTCCGAGCGGACGGAGTCGTCGAGCAGGCGATTGCCGCGCAGCTCGTCGCGCAGGCTCGCCTCGGCGCGACGCGCGGCCTCCTTGTCGGTGGAACGGAGGTTGCCGCCGTTCTCGATCGTGCGCGCGAGGATCGGCCCCGCCGCCTGCAGCGCCCGCTGCACGTGGATGCGGCGCTCGCGCTGTCGTCCGCTCTGCGAGGCCTGCCACGCGGATGCCGCCTGCTGCAGCTCGGCGAGATGCTCGGCGTCGCGCGCTGCCCGGTCGAGGGCGATCATGACCAGTTGCGCCGCCGACACCCAGACGATCGACCCCACGAGCCCGAGGCTCAGGGCCTCGAGAGGGCCGAGCCACAGCGAGGTCGACACCGCGAGGATCGCCATGCCCGTCCACGCGACCACGGGGCGGCGGCGAACCATGACGATGGTCATGAGCGCGCCGATCCCGCCGATCACCCAGGTGACGAAGGGCTGGGCGCGTCCCTCGGCCGTGACGGCGAGGAACGGCGCGTTCGACACGAGGACGGCCACGATGAGGGCGAGGGCGACGCCCCACCCGGGGAGCCGCGCCGGAGCGTTCGACGAGACCTCGGCGCGCGGGTCGCGCGCACCGATCGCGAAGATCCACAACCAGGTCACCGGCAGGTAGAGGAACAGAGCGCCCACCAGCAGCCATCCGCGCACCACGGTGTCGGGCGAGGTCCAGATGAGGCCGCGGGCGGCGAGGTAGGCCGTGAAGGCGAGCCCGATGACGGAGAGGATGGAGCGGACGGTCACCAGCGGTCACCGCTCTCCCACTCGAGGGTGACGGTGGTGCCCCCGGCGTGGGAGTCGATCTCGCTGCGCCCCCCGACCGCGGCGAGGCGGGCGTCGATCGAGCCGCGGATGCCGAGACGATCGGCCGGGATCGCCGCGACGTCGAATCCGGGTCCGGTGTCGCGAACGCGCACCGCCACTCCGCCCGGGGTCGAGGAGCCGGTCAACAGCACGGTGAGCCCCTGCGCGTCGGCGTGCTGCACGGCGTTCGCGACGGCCTGCAGCGCGGCCAGCACCAGAGCGCGGGCGACGCGGCCGGGCACGCGCGGGGTGCCTTCCTCGACGGCGCGGGCGACGGTCAGCTCGACGCCCAGCTCGCGGGCGGCCGCCTCGATGTCATCGGCCAACCGCAGCGCGGCGACGGGCTCGTCGCTGCCCTCGAGGGGATCCTTCTCGGCGTTGGCGAGACGGGTCAGCGCCTCACGGGCCATGCTCACCGCGAGCGTGCGTTCGCGGGGGGTCGCGGCGCGCTCCGCGGCCAGCAGCGCGCCCAGCACGCTGTCGTGCATGAGGGCGGCCACCGCCACGCGCTCGTGCTCGGTGGCAGCAGTGGCCGCCGCCGACGCGTAGCTCGACACCGCGGAGGCGCGCGCCTGATCCACGTTGGCGGCGATCGAGCGGTACATCCAGCCCAGGGTCAGCAGCACGCTGCCGAGGATGAGGGCGAAGGTCACATCGAGCGCGATCGGCAGGATGAACTCGCTGCGCCCGCCCGCCTGCACGAGCCGGACGACGCCGAACAGCAGAGGAGCCGCGACCGTCCAGGTGATCTGCAGCGATATCGGGAAGGCCACCACGGTCGCCACCGTGGCGACGTTGATGAGGTAGAAGATCCAGGGATTTTCGGTGGGCGCGGGCGCAGGCCCACCCGCGGTCGCGATCGGCCACAGGGCGAGGGCGAGAACGAACACCACGGCGAAGATGCCCGAGAACACGCGTGCGAAGCGCCCGATCGTGCACGCGACGATCATCGCGAGCAGGGGAACGAACACCGCCAGCACCAGGGGGACGTGCCACCCCTCGGCCTCGTCTCCCGGGCCGAAGGCCGCGGCGAAGGCCTGGGCGCCGAGCACGAGCGAACCCGGACCGACGATGAGGGTGATGACGCGTTCGATACGCGTCTGCGTGAACGATCCCTGCTCCGCCTGCCCCTCTCGGGTGTGGGGGATGCGCCCCCACGCGTCGTCGAGCACGGACCGATCGATTTCAGCCATGGGTGGGAGCGTCATCGGGCGCGTCATGCAGGATGCCGTCTTCCATGGCCCGACGCAGGAGGTCGACCTTGGTGGGGGCCGGGCGCCCCACCTCGACGTATTTCACACGGACGCGGGTGATGTTCTCTTTGGCCGTCGAGTAGGCCACGCCCAGCCGGTCGGCGACCGCCTTGAGCGGCAGGCCCGCGGCGTACAGGCGCAGGACCTCGCGCTCGCGGACCGAGAGCTGAGCGTCGGCGAAGGCACGATCGCCCTCGACGGCACTGGCCCACTCGACGTTGTCGAGCAGCTCGCCGCGGGCGACGGTGCGGATGGCGCCGAGCACCTCGTGGGTGGGAGAGGACTTGCTGACGATTCCGGCCGCACCGGCGGCGAGCGCTTCGCGCACCGCGGCGGCGCGGTCGGCGACGCTGTGGATGATGACGCTCGAGCCGTCGCGCACGACGCGATCGACGTTCTCCGACACCGTGGTGCCGTCGCCGAGCGTCAGATCGAGCACCACCACGTCGGCCGGAGTGGTGACGGAAGCGCGGCGCCAGTCGAGATACGCGGCGACGTTGGCACCCGAGAAGACCACCTCGGTCGCTTCGGTGCGCGCGAGGGCGGCCTCCAGCCCGAGCCGGACCGACTCGTGGTCATCGATGAGGGCGACGCGCGTCATCCCCACATCGTATCGGCGCGGGCCCTCGCCGCGCAGAAGCGCTCCCGCGGCGGGCGCGTCAGCGGCGCAGCACCGTCACGGCCTCGACGTGGTGCGAGTTCGGGAACAGGTCGACGCCCCGGATGCCGTCGGTCCGGTACCCGTGCTCGCCGAAGATCGCGAGGTCGCGGGCCAGGGCCACCGGATCGCAGGCAACGTAGACGACGGCGGCCGGCGACAGGGCCGCGATCCCCTCGACGGCGGGGCATCCGGCCCCTGCGCGCGGGGGGTCGAGCAGCACCACTCCGCGCGACAGGCGCTCGCGCTCGCGCGCGGAGGCGTCGGCGGCGAGCGCGGTGACGAAGCGGTCGACCCGCGCGGTCTCGGCGCGGGCGCCGATCCACTCCGCGAGGTTCTCGCCGGCGTGCTCGGTGGCCCGGGCGTCCGACTCGACGCTGATCACACGGGTGGCGGGGCCGCCCGCCTCGGCCAGGGTCGCCGCGAACAGGCCCACACCGCCGTAGAGGTCGAGGTGGGTGGCATCCGGATCGAGATCGCCGACCTGTGCGGCCAGTTCCGCCGCGACGAGGGAGGTGAGGGTGTGCGCCGCGAGACGGTGCACCTGCCAGAAGCCGCCCGCGTCGACGCGGAAGACCCGGTCGCCCACGCGCTCCTCGACGACCTCGGGTGCCGGGTGCGACCGCGTGCCTTCGGGACGCGGCAGGACCCGCACACGACCGTCGGACGGCTGGACGAGGTCGATACGCCCCGGAGCCGCCGCGTGCCGGGCTTCGGCGGCCGCGCGGGCCACGGCATCCGTCGCCAAGGGGAGGTCGGGGGTCTCCACCACGTGGTGCGAGCGGGCGGCGTAGGCACCGACGCGGCCCGCCTCGTCGACGTGCAGGCTCACGCGCGTGCGCCAGCCCGTGCCGTCGGCCGACTCCGGGTGCTCGGCGTCTCCCGCGGCGCGGACCTCGACCGGCAGCTCGAGCTTGCCGACGCGCTCGACGGCCTCGCGGATGACGCGCTGCTTGAGGGCCCGCTGGTGGGCGAGCTCGATGTGGCCGAACTCCGCCCCGCCGACGCGGTCGGACGGATCGACGTCGATACCCGCGGCGCTCCACACGTGCGGCCGGCGCTCGGGAGCGGCGTCGAGCACCTCCACGGCGTCGGCGCGCCAGAACGACTTCTTGCGCGTGTCGGTGAGGCGGGCGCGGATGCGCTCGCCCGGCAGCGTGTCCGCCACGAAGACGACGCGCCCCTCGTGCCGTCCGACGAAGACACCGCCGTGGGCGATGCCGGTGATGTCGAGTTCGATGAGGTCGCCGTCGTGCATCCTCCGAGCCTGTCACATGCGGCCGGGAGAGCGCCGGGCGCGGGACGGAGGTCCCTGAGCCTGTCGACGGGGATCCCTGAGCCTGTCGAAGGGCCCGCGACCCACGCGCGGCCCGGTGACTTCGACACGCTCAGCCACCTCGCTATCCGAGACCCGAGAGTCCGGACGCCCCCGGAGCGTGGGTAGCGTTGGCGCATGCGCGTGTGCTTGGCATCCACTTCCCCCGCTCGTCTCATGCTGCTGCGCCAGGCGGGCATCGAGCCCGAGGCGCGGTCGCCCCGGGTCGACGAGGAGGCGGTCATCGCGGAGGTCGAGGCGGCCGAGGCGCGGCGCCTGCCCGCCCCCGAGCACGTGCTGCTCCTCGCGCGCCGCAAGGCCGCCGACGTCGCGCACCGCCTGCGCGCGGAGGAGCCCGACTTCGACGGTTTCGTCATCGGGGGAGATTCGATGTTCGCCCTGGGCGACGAGATCCTCGGAAAGCCGTACACCCCGGATGCCGCGACCGCGCGCTGGCGCGGGATGCGGGGCCGCACCGGGGTGCTGCACTCCGGACACAGCGTCTTCCGCCTCTCCCCCGGCGCGGAGCTGCAGGAGGCCCACGCCGTCGCCGAGGCCTCGGTGACCTTCGCCGCCGACGTCGACGACGACGAGATCGCCGCGTACGTCGCCACCGGCGAACCGCTGCTGGTGGCGGGGGCCTTCACCGTCGACAGTCTCGGTGGGGCGTTCATCGAGCGCGTCGACGGAGACCCGTCGACGGTGGTGGGCATGTCGCTCTCGACGGTCCGACGTCTGGTGCGCGAACTGGGCGGCTCGTGGACCGACCTGTGGAACCGTTCGTAGACTCCCTCACACGTTTTTCGGCGTTTCTTATCGAGGAGGGTCAAAAGGCCGGGGTGCCCCCTCGCTAGGCTGGGAGGATGCCGAAGATCGCCAAGGTCCTTGTCGCCAACCGCGGCGAGATCGCCGTCCGAGTCATCCGCGCCGCCCGTGATTCGGGGAAGGCCTCCGTCGCGGTCTACGCCGATCAGGACCGCGACGCCCTGCACACCCGCCTCGCCGACGAGGCCTACGCCCTCGACGGTGCGACCAGCGCCGACACCTACCTCTCGATCGAGAAGATCCTCTCGGTCGCCCGCCGCTCCGGCGCCGACGCCGTGCACCCCGGCTACGGCTTCCTCGCCGAGAACGCCGACTTCGCCCGCGCCGTGATCGGTGCCGGCCTCATCTGGATCGGCCCCTCGCCCGACGCCATCGAGGCGCTCGGCGACAAGGTCACCGCCCGCCACGTGGCCGAGAAGGTCGGCGCACCGCTGGCCCCCGGAACCCCCGGCCCCGTCTCGGGCGCCGACGAGGTCATCGCCTTCGCGAACGAGGTCGGCCTGCCGATCGCCATCAAGGCCGCGTACGGCGGCGGCGGACGCGGGCTCAAGGTCGCGCGCGAGCTCGACGAGGTCGCCGAGATGTTCGAGTCGGCCACGCGCGAGGCCGTCGCCGCGTTCGGTCGCGGCGAGTGCTTCGTCGAGAAGTACCTCGACAAGCCGCGCCACGTCGAGACGCAGTGCCTCGCCGATTCCGCCGGAAACGTCGTGGTCGTCTCCACACGCGACTGCTCGCTGCAGCGCCGCCACCAGAAGCTCGTCGAAGAGGCCCCCGCGCCGTTCTTGACCGACGAGCAGAACGCCATCCTGTACTCGGCGTCGAAGGCCATCCTCAAGGAGGTCGGCTACGTCGGCGCCGGAACCTGCGAGTTCCTCATCGGCGCCGACGGCACGATCTCGTTCCTCGAGGTCAACACCCGCCTGCAGGTCGAGCACCCCGTCTCCGAAGAGGTCACCGGCATCGACCTCGTGCGCGAGCAGTTCCGCGTCGCCGAGGGCGAGGAGCTCGGCTACGACGACCCCGCGCCCGTCGGCCACTCGATCGAGTTCCGCATCAACGGCGAAGACCCGGGTCGCGGGTTCCTCCCCCAGCCGGGCCCGATCCACGTGTTCAAGACGTTCGGCGGCCCCGGCATCCGTCTCGACTCCGGCGTGACCGCGGGCGACAGCGTCTCGGGCGCCTTCGACTCGCTGCTGGCGAAGATCATCGTCACCGGCCGCGACCGCGCCGAGGCGCTCGAGCGTTCGCGCCGCGCCCTCGACGAGTTCGAGGTCGCCGGCATGCCGACCGTCATCCCCTTCCACCGCAAGGTCCTCCGCGACCCCGCCTTCACCGCTGAGGACGGCGAGTTCGGCGTCTTCACGCGCTGGATCGAGACGGAGTTCGTCAACGACATCCCCGCGTGGGACGGCGAGCTCGAAGCGCCCGCCGCGGCCCCCGGCCGCCACACGGTCGTCGTCGAGGTCGGCGGCAAGCGCCTCGAGGTGAGCCTGCCCGACCGCATCACCGCGGCGGCACCGCAGGTCGGTCGGCCCGCGGTCGCTCCCCCGTCCCGCCGCGCGCACGCCGCCTCGCCCACGGCCGGCGCCACGGGCGACGCGGTCAAGTCGCCGATGCAGGCCACCGTGGTCAAGGTCGCCGTCGAAGAGGGCCAGCAGGTCGTCAAGGGCGACCTGGTCGTCGTGCTCGAGGCGATGAAGATGGAGCAGCCCATCCAGGCCCACAAGGACGGCACGGTCGCCGCCATCGACGCGTCGGCCGGCACCACGGTCGCCGCGGGACACCAGCTGCTGCTGATCAGCTGACGGGCCCTTTCGTTCACACGGCGCCGCGCTCCTTCGGGGGCGCGGCGCCGTCGTTCGTGCGCGTGAGCCCTGACCGCGTCACAGGTGGCTGAGCCCGTCGAAGCCACCGCGACCCGCGGCGACGACCGGACCCGTCGACACGCTCAGGGACCTCCGCCGTACAGGTGGCTGAGCCTGTCGAAGCCACCGCGACCCGCGGCGAGGACCGACCAGCTCAGAGACCCGCGTCAGTCTTCGCCGGGGTCGTCGCGGTCGACGATGTGCATGGCGCGCGCGGCGTCGGTGATGCTCGAGGTCAGCGAGGGGTACACCGCGAACACGCGGGCGACCTGGTCGACGGTGAGGCGGCGCTCGACGGCGATCGCGATCGGGTAGATGAGCTCCGACGCCTTGGGGCCGACGATCACGCCGCCCATCACCGTGCCGCTGCCCTCGCGGGCGATGAGCTTGACGAAGCCGTCGGTGATGCCCTGCATCTTCGCGCGGGGGTTGGCCGAGAGCGGGAGCTTGCGCACCTTACCGGCGATCCGGCCCTCGATGACGTCCTGCTCGCTGAAACCGACGGTGGCGATCTCGGGCGCGGTGAAGATGTTGGCCGTGATGCGGCGCGTCTCGAGCGGGATCACGATGTCGCCGAGGGCGTGGAAGATCGCCTGGCGCCCCTGCATCGAGGCGACGGATGCCAGGGGGTAGAAGTTCGTGCAGTCCCCGGCCGCGTAGATGTTGGGCACCGAGGTGCGGGCGACGCGGTTGACGCGGATGTGACCGGATGCCGTCATCTGCACCCCCGCCTGCTCGAGTCCGATGCCGGCGGTGTTGGGGATCGATCCGACCGCCATCAGGCAGTGGCTGCCCTCGATGGTGCGGCCGTCCGACAGAGTGACGGTGACGCCCTCGCCGGTGTTGACGACCGAGTCGGCCCGCGCCTTCGCCAACAGGGTCATGCCGCCGCGCTGGAACACGCGCTCGAGCACGGCCGCGGCATCCTGATCCTCACCCGGGAGCACCTGGTCGCGGCTCGAGACGAGCGTGACCTTTGCGCCGAGGTTCATGTACGCCGAGGCGAACTCGGCGCCGGTCACACCGGAGCCCACCACGATGAGGTGCGAGGGCACCGACTTCATGTTGTACAGCTGCGTCCACGTGAGGATGCGCTCTCCGTCGGGCTGCGCCGACGGCAGTTCGCGGGGCGAGGCGCCGACCGACACGACGAGGGTCTCGGCCTCGATGCGGTCGAAGTCGGTTCCGCCGGCCTCGGTCGAGACGACCACGGCGCCGTTGCCGTCGAGGCGTCCGTGACCCGAGATGATGCGGACGCCCGCCTCGAGGAGCGACGAACGCATGTCGTCGGACTGCTGACGAGCCAGGGAGAGCAGGCGCTGGTTGACCGCGGCGAGATTGATCGCCACCTCGGGGGTCAGCGGCTTGCCGCGGTCGTCTTTGGCGAACAGCTGCACGCCGAGGCTGCTGGCGTTGCGGATCGCGACAGCCGCGTCGGCGGTGGCGATGAGGGTCTTCGAGGGGACGACGTCGGTGATGACGGCCGAGCCGCCGACTCCCGCACGCTCGACGAGGGTGACGTCGGCGCCGAGCTGCGCGGCGGAGAGGGCCGCCTCGTACCCGCCGGGGCCGCCGCCGACGATCGCGACGGACTGCTTGCGCTCGAAGCTCTGCACCATGGCATCCATTCTGTCAGCGCTGGGCGGATGCCGATGCGCCTCACAGCTGCGCCCGACACGATGATCCGAGGTGTGTGCCGTCTGGCTCGCGGCCCCCGCCTTTTCTAGAGTGGGGGAATGTCCAACAGCACAGCCCACCCGCTCGACGACCCCGCGGTCGACCCGTTCGAGATCGCCGCCGCCGCGGCAGCCGACATCGCCCGCCTCTCGGGTGTCGAGCACCACGACATCGCCGTGACCCTCGGGTCCGGCTGGGGACGCGCCGCCGAGCTCATCGGCGAGGAGACGGCGTCGTTCCCCGCGACCGAGGTCGTCGGTTTCTCCAAGCCCGCCCTCGAGGGGCACGTCGGCACGCTCCGCAGCGTCCGCACCCCCGGCGGCAAGAACGTGCTCGTCATCGGCGCGCGCACGCACTACTACGAGAACCACGGCGTGCGCCGGGTCGTGCACAGCGTGCGCACCGCGGCCGCGACGGGCGCCACGACGATGATCCTCACCAACGGCGCCGGCGGTATCCGCGAGACGTGGAAGCCCGGCCAGCCCGTGCTCATCAGCGACCACATCAATCTGACTGCCGATTCACCCCTCGAGGGCGCGACCTTCATCGACCTCACCGACCTGTACTCGAAGCGCCTGCGCGACGTCGCCCGCTCGATCGACCCCTCGCTCGACGAGGGCGTGTACACGCAGTTCCGCGGGCCGCACTACGAGACGCCCGCCGAGGTGCAGATGGCCAAGACCATCGGCGGCCACATCGTCGGCATGTCCACCGCCCTCGAGGCGATCGCGGCGCGTCAGGCCGGCATGGAGATCCTGGGCTTCTCGCTCATTACGAACCTCGCCGCCGGCATCCAGAAGACGCCCCTCAGCCATGAAGAGGTGCTCGAGGCCGGCCGCGAGGCCGAGCCGGTGATCTCGGCGCTGCTCGCCCGCGTGATCGGCGCGTTGTGAGCGGGTACGTCGACGCGGCCCGCGCCTGGTTGGCGCAGGACCCGGATGCCGTGACCCGCGACGAGCTCACCTCACTGCTCGCGCGCGTCGAGGACGGCGATGCGGAGGCGGCGGCCGACCTCGAGGATCGCTTCTCGACGCGGCTGGCCTTCGGCACCGCGGGCCTGCGCGGAACGCTCGGCGCCGGCTCCAACCGCATGAACCGCGTGCTCGTCTCCCAGGCGGCGGCGGGTTTCGCGGCGTACCTGCTCGAGCGCTCGTCCGGCTCCGCGCCGACCGTCGTGGTCGGGTACGACGGACGCCGCAACTCGGACGTGTTCGCGCGCGACTCGGTCGAGATCTTCGCCGGCGCGGGCCTGAACGCGATCCTGCTCCCCCGCCTGCTGCCGACGCCCGTGCTCGCCTTCGCCGTGCGCCACCTCGGCGCCGACGCCGGCGTCATGGTCACCGCGAGCCACAACCCGCCCGACGACAACGGCTACAAGGTCTACCTGGGCGGCGACGACCACGGCGCGCAGATCGTCTCGCCCGCCGACGCCGAGATCGCTGCACACATCCAGCGGATCGCCGACGAGGGCAACATCACCACGCTCCCCCGCTCGGTCGGCTACGCCAACGCCCCCGAGTCGGTCGTCGAGGCGTACGTCTCCGCGACCGCGGCCGTTGCGCCTGCGCCGGGCGGGGCCGAGGGCCTCAACTGGGTCTACACGGCGATGCACGGCGTCGGGTGGGAGACCGTCTCACGCGTGCTGGCAGAAGCGGGCTACCCCCAGCCCACCGTCGTCGAGGCGCAGATCCACCCCGACGGGCGCTTCCCGACCGTCGCGTTCCCCAACCCCGAAGAGCCCGGGGCCATGGACCTGTCGTTCGAGACGGCACGGGCCGTCGACGCCGAGCTCGTCATCGCCAATGATCCGGATGCCGACCGCCTGGCCGTCGCGATCCCCGACGCCGACGCCGAGGGCGGGTGGCGCCGGTTGACCGGCAACGAGATCGGGCTGCTGCTGGGGTGGCGCGCGGCGCGGCTTGCGGGACACGCCTCCGACGGGTCCGGCGACGCGCGCGGGGACGCCGGGGCGCCGGCATCCCTCGCCTGCTCTTTGGTCTCGTCGCCTGGGCTCCAGGCCGTCGCCGAGCACTACGGTCTCGAGTTCCATTCCACCCTCACCGGGTTCAAGTGGATCTCGCGCGCGCCCGGCATCGTGTTCGGCTTCGAGGAAGCCCTCGGCTACCTCGTCAACCCGACGACCGTGCGCGACAAAGACGGGATCTCGGCCGCCGTGGCCCTTCTGGGCATGGCATCCGAGGCCCGTGCCCAGGGGCGCACCGTGGCCGACCTGCTGCAGGAGTTCCGCGACACGTTCGGCGCATTCGCGAGCGACCAGATCTCGGTGCGCGTGAGCGACGTCAGCGAGATCGGCGGGATCATGGCCGCCCTGCGCGCCCAGCCTCCCGCCGCGGTGGGCGAGATCGCCGTGTCGCGCACCGACGACCTGCTGCTCGGCGTCGACGGACTGCCCCCGGGCGACGTGCTGCGCCTCTGGCTCGACGACGGCTCGCGCCTCATCGTGCGCCCCAGCGGCACCGAGCCCAAGCTCAAGCTGTACCTCGACGTGCGCGGCTCGTCGGCGAAGAAGGCCCGCCGGCGCCTCGAGGCGCTGCGCGCGGGGGCCGAGGAGTTGCTGGTGTCGGTGCGCTGACGCGCGCTGGCGCCGCGGACGACCACCGCCCGTCCGCCCGGTTCGGGGCGTGAACCGTGGCCCCGGGGTGCGATTCGTGGCCCCGGGGCCACGAATGAGCAGGTCACCGCGCCTGCGGGGACGTGGCCGCGAGCACCATGAGCATGCGGGGCCGCGGAATCGCTGGTGCTGCTGCGCTGTGAAGCGCGCCCGGGCGACCTCCCGGCTGGCACCGGTTCGGGGCGCCGATTGTGCCCCCGGGCGGGCGCCCCGTGGCCCCGGGGCCACGACCCGGTTCAGGGCGCCGATCGTGGTCCCGGGGCGTGATCCGTGGCCCCGGGGCCACGAATGGGCAGGTCAGTGAGGCTCGGGGTATGCGGCCGTGGACGATCCGGGAGAAGGCCGACACGGGGTGCACACCTCCTCCCCATCCTCGGGTTTGCGCCCTCTATCCCTCGTCGGGGCATCACGGTCCGCGAGGGAGCGCTCATGACCGCGACGATCAGGTCATGTCGAACGGATTGGTCGTTCCTCTGCGTCGTCGTCGCGACCTGGAGGATCTGGGGTGGGACTCCCGCCAGATTGCCCGCGCTCTGCAGGCGGGCTCACTCATCGCCGTGCGGCGCGGTGTGTTCGCGCGCGCTTCCGAGCTGCGGGATCTGAAGACCGAGGAGCAGGTGGTCGTTCGGGCACGCTCCTACGGTGCTGTTGCGACCTCTCGCCCGATTTTCGCGGGTCGCACTGCTGCGGCCCTGCATGGACTCCCGTTGATCGCAGATGATGGGCGACTCCACATCTGCTCGCCCGAGAATCGACCGGGCTCTGCTTCTGACGTCGTCCGCCACCGCGGAGACCTCGGCGCCGACGACATCACCGAGATCGACGGGATCGCGTGTACGTCACTCGTTCGGACTGTCGCTGATGTGGCGAGATGGGAATCGCGCGAGTCGGCTGTGGCGGCGGCTGACGCCGGTCTGCGCGCCATCGCATGGACTGCGCCCGGCACGTACGACCTGGTGAAGGCTGAGACCTTTCGCGAGTCCGCAATCGAGGCCCTCGACTTCTCTCCGCGCGGGCGCAGACGCGGGCGCCGCGTTCTCGAGTTCGCAGACGGACGGGCACAGCGCCCCGGAGAGAGCATCAGTCGAATTCGACTCGATGAGCTGGGCTTCGCCTCCCCGTCACTGCAGGTTGCCGTTGACGGACCGCGCGGCAAGACCTACTGGCTCGACTTCGGGTTCGATGAAGCGAATGCATGGGGAGAATTCGACGGCAAGGTGAAGTATCGCGAGCTCGCCGACGCGTCCGAACGCTCGTCTCGCGAGATCGTCGAAGCCGAGAAGCAGCGCGAGGACTGGATTCGAGGTACCACCGGGCGCACAATGGTGCGCTGGGGCTGGGAACACATCAGCGATGCCGCCGCTCTGGGCCGCCGCCTCGCTGCCTTCGGGGTGCGCCCCGGACCGCGTCCCTGAACAGCTTCGGGTGGCAGGCGCATTCCAGCCTGCGGGTCCTGAATCGACGCCGAGGGCAGCCGCGCCTTGGAGTTCGCGGCCGCCTCAGCGCACGACTCGACGGAGACGTCGCCCGAAGCTGCCCGTCGCGGTGCAGCGTGACGCCGTCGTCCCGCGGAACCGGGGCGGGCGTCCGGGGCGACGAATCCGGCCCCGGGGCCACGACGCACGCCCCGGGGCCACGAACTACGCCCCAGAACGGCGTACGGGCAGGCCGCACCGGGCGAGGCCCCGCGTCAGCTCGCCAAACCCCACGGAGCCGGGGCGGGCGCTCGGGGCGACGAATCTGGCCCCGGGGCCACGAACCACGCCCCGGGGCCACGAACAACGCCCCACAACGGCGCCCGAATAGGCCGCACCGGGCGAGGCCCCGCGTCAGCTCGCCTAACCCCACGGAGCAGGGGCGGGCGTTCGGGGCGACAAATCTGGCCCCGGGGCCACGAACCACGCCCCGGGTCCACGAACCACGCCCCACAACGGCCGAGACAGGTGGCCGCCACGCCCCGGGGCCACGAACAGCGCCCCATAACGGCAACCAAGGCGCCCGCCACGCCCCGGGGCCACGAACCACGCCCCACAACGGCCGAGACAGGTGGCCGCCACGCCCCGGGGCCACGAACCACGCCCCAGAACGGCAACCAAGGCGCCCGCCACGCCCCGGGGCCACGAACCACGCCCCAGAACGGCCAGCAAAGGCGCCACGGCGGCCCGCGCCGGGCGAGACCCCGCGTCAGCCGGGCGAGACCCGCGTCAGCCCGGCGAAGCCTGCGTCAGCCGTCGATCACCGCGACCAGCTCATCCAGGAAGGCCGGGAACGAGGTAGCGCGGCGCACGATGCGCTGCACGCTGTCGCGCTCGCTGAACACCTCGACGAACTGCTCGAACACCGTCTGGAACGCCTCGCGGTCGGTTTCGCTGAAGGCCACGAGAGCGACCACCTGCACGCGCCCTTCGCCCCACTCGATCGAGGGGTCGGCGATGCCGATCGCGATGCGGGTCTGCGTCGCGGTCATGCCCATCGCGTGGGGCACGGCGAGCGCGTCGGTGAACGCCGTCGACGAGATCGACTCGCGCTCGACCGCGCGGTCCACGTACGCGTCATCGATCACGCCCTGTTCGACGAGCATCCCGCCGAGGCGCTGGATCACGCCGGCCTCGCCGTTCGCGGCATCCAGCCCCCGCACGAAGGCGCCCGGCGCGAAGTAGCGTTCGAGCTCGGCCCGCAGTCGCGCGAGGCGACGACCGCGGCGGATGCGACCGGCGGCGGCCTGTACGCGCTCGACGTCGGCGTCGGTGAGGAACGGCTGGATCCGCACGAACCGGTCGCCCGGCCGCGGCGGGTCGATGGTCGTGAGCACGAGGTCGGTGTCGATGGAGTCCCACGCGGGGTCGATGCGCGTCTCGACGCCGACGACCTCGATCGCCTGGCCGAGCGAGCGGTCGATGCTCGAGCGCAGCAGTTCGTGCAGCTCGTAGTATCCGGGGCACACGATCGTCGCGGTCAGCAGCTGGTCGGCGCGACGGCTGCGTTCGAGCCGGCCCCCGACGTGCATGGCGATGTAGGCGATCTCGTCGTCGAGAATGGGGATGCCGAGGCCGTCCTGCAGCCCCTTAGCGATGTAGACCGCGACCTCGAAGATCATCGGGTACGTCGACTTCAGCGACCGCGTGAGCGGATTGCGCGACCACGCCTGCTCCTTCGCGCGGTGCAGCAGGTTCTGCACGTGCAGCGCGAGGCGCAGGATGAAGTCGTCGTGGGCGATGTCGACGAGGAACTCGGATGCCGCGTTCTCGACGACCCGCCGGACGGCCACCTCGACGGCTGGGTCGAGGCGGGAGCGCACGTCGTCGCCGGCCGGCGATCCAGGCGCGACGATGCGGGTCAGCACGAGGGTCGCGAGGTGGCGCAGGTCGCCCGAGCCGAGCTGCACGCCGATGTGCTTGACCGTCAGCCGGTCGAGCAGCGCGACGACGGCGGCCGCGGCATCCGACGAATCCCCGCCCGGAGAACCGAGGGCCCGATCGCGCGTGGTGCGGTCGGCGGCGATCGCGATGTGCATGACCACGTCGCCGATGCCGATCTCGTTGACGTAGTAGCCGAGGGCGCCGAGCTCCGCGACGAGTTCGGCCTTGAACGGCCCGAACGCCCGGGCGCCGACCGACTGCTCGCCGAGCGTGCGCCGCAGGGCATCGAGGTCGAAGAGTCCGGCGTCCATCTCGTCGTGCGCGAGCTTGGACAGCAGTCGACGTTGGGCGACCTCCGTGCCGCGAAGACGGGCGGTGGATGCCGAGCGCTCCAGGGTCAGCTCAGTGCCGCCGAGCAGGCCGCGCACGCGAGCGAGGTCGGCCTCGAGGGTGGCCGTGCTCACGTGCAGGGCATCGGCGGTCTCGAACACGTCGATGCCGTCGGCGGAGTCGAGCAACCGGCGCACGAGGGTGTGCAGGCGGTCGCGCGGGGTGCCGGCATCCGCCCCCGTCAACGCCCGGAGGGCCGCGGCGGCGTCGGCCCCGGCGCGGTAGCCGAGGGGCCCCGACTCGATCGCGGCTCCGCCCGGGACGCGGGCGTTGATCGCCGTGACGTACGAGCGGACGCTGCGCGGGGTCACGCCCAGCGCGTCGGCGAGCGACGCCGCGGTCGACCACTCCGCGTCCCGCATGAGCAGGGCCAGCAGGCGGTCTTGGCGAGCCTTGGTCGTCACGATCCGTCCTCCGCGCCGCCCCGGTTGGCAGCGTTCCGACCATCCTTTCACGCCCTTCCGCCCCCGGCGCGGGGCGAGACGGCGCGCGCAGCGCCCGGCCGCGGCATCCGTGTTCCGGGGGGTGGGAAACGAACCTGGTTGTCCGCTGTGAGACAGGTGCGGACAATCGAGAGGAAGAAAGGCCGGTCGATGAGGATCCTCGTGGTGTGTGGAGCGGGTGCGTCGAGCACGTTCGTCGCGCAACGCGTTCGTCGTGCTGCGCATGAGAAGGGCCTGGACTACTCCGCCTCGGCGGGAACGTCGCGGTCCCTCCCGATCGACCTCGACGCCGCCGATCTCGTGCTGGTGGGCCCGCACCTCGCGCCCGAACTCGAGCGCATCCGCCTCGAGGCCGCCCCGCGCGGCGTGACCGTCGTGCTGCTGCCCGACGACGTCTTCGCCGACCAGAGCGGCATCCGAACCCTCGCCCTGGTCGAGAACGCTCTGCGTTCCGCCCAGCCCGCGGACACGATCTGAACTCGACGGAGAGGACACTCATGCCCCACCTGACCCGCACCGTCCGCATCGGCTCGTCGCACGGCCTGCACGCCCGCCCCGCGAAGCTCTTCGCGCAGGCCGCGAAAGACTCCGGCATCCCCGTGACCCTCGCCAAGGACGCCGGAAAGCCGGTCAACGCCGCGAGCATCCTGGGAATCATCGCCCTGGGGCTCGAGCAGGGCGACTACGTGACCCTCGTCGCCGACGGCGACAACGCCGAGGCGACGCTGGAGCGCCTCGCCGAACTCCTGACCACCGACCACGACGCCGAGTAAAGGAAACACAGCACCATGACGGAACTCCGTGGAGTCGGAATCGGACTGGGCGTCGCCCAGGGACCCATCGCGCGCATGGCCGAGCCCCTGCCCGCCCCGAAGGACGCCAAGAGCGAGCTCTCGGTCGACGACGAGACCGCCCGCGTGCGCGAGGCCATCGGCGCCGTCGCCCGCGAGCTGGAGGCCCGCGGCGCCCAGGCCGGTGGCGCCGCCCGCGACGTGCTCGAAGCGCAGGCGATGATCGCCGAAGACCCCACCCTCGAAGCCGAGGTCGACGCGCGCCTGGCCGCCGGCAAGACCGGCGAGTTCGCGGTGCACGACGCCTTCGCCTCGTTCCGCGAGCAGCTCGTGGCCCTCGGCGGCTACCTCGGCGAGCGCGCGGCCGACCTCGACGACGTCGCCCAGCGCGTGATCGCGCGCCTCCGCGGCGTCGCCGCCCCCGGCATCCCCGATCCCGGTCACCCCTTCGTGCTCGTCGCCAAAGACCTCGCCCCCGCCGACACCGCCCTGCTCGACCTCGACAAGGTGCTGGCCCTGGTCACCACCGAGGGCGGCCCCACCTCGCACACCGCGATCCTGGCCCGCGAGAAGTCGATCGTCGCGGTCGTCGGCGCCGCCGGCGCGAAGGACCTCGTCGACGGCCAGACGGTGATCGTCGATGCCGCCGCCGGCGTCGTGACCGTCGACCCGAGCGCCGACGACCTGGCGCGGGCCGAGAACCGTGCCGCGGCCCGGGCCGCCTCGGCATCCGCCCCCATCACCGACGGCGCCCTCGCCGACGGCACGAAGGTTCCGCTGCTGGCCAACCTCGGCAAGCCCGGCGGAGCGGGCGAGGCCGTCGAGCTCGGCGCCGAGGGCGTGGGCCTGTTCCGCACCGAGTTCCTCTTCCTCAGCTCCAGCTCGGCCCCCACGGTCGAGGAGCAGCGCGCGGCGTACATCGAGCTGCTCAGCGCCTTCCCCGGCAAGAAGGTCGTCGTGCGCGTGCTCGACGCCGGCGCCGACAAGCCCCTGCCGTTCCTCAACGACGCGCACGAGGAGAACCCCGCGCTCGGTCTGCGTGGCCTGCGCGCCCTCCGCGCCAGCGAGGACATCCTGCGCGAGCAGCTGACGGCCCTCGCCGAAGCGGATGCCGCGACCCGGGCGTCCGAGGCCGGCCCCGCCGACCTGTGGGTCATGGCGCCCATGGTCTCGACCGTCGAGGAGACCCGGTACTTCACCGCCCTGGCGAAGGACTACGGCCTCAAGACGACCGGCGTCATGGTCGAGGTCCCCTCCTCGGCCCTCCTGGCCGACCGCATCCTCGAGATCGCCGACTTCGCCTCGATCGGCACGAACGACCTGACGCAGTACACGCTCGCCGCCGACCGCCTGCTCGGCTCGGTCGCGTCGTTCCAGGACCCGTGGCATCCGGCCGTCCTCCGCCTCATCCGCGAGGTCGGGGCCGCGGGCCGCACGCACGGCAAGCCCGTCGGCATCTGCGGAGAGGCCGCGGCCGACCCGATGCTCGCCGTCGTGCTCGTCGGGCTCGGCGCGACCACGCTGTCGATGGCCCCCACGGCCCTCGCCGACGTACGCGCGACCCTGCTCACCCACACTCTCGACGATGCCCGCCGCATCGCCGAGGCCGCCCTGGCCGCGGACGACGCGGCCTCCGCCCGCGAGGCAGCCCAGGCCGCCTCCTCTCTCGTCCACACCCCGTGAACCCCGGGGCGGTTCCGGCCGCCCCGTCGACACCGCGGCGAAAGCCGTACCCCCCACGCGGCCCCGGCCGCACAGCCAGTCAAGGAGACACAGCAATGACGACGACGTCACCCACCAAGAAGCCGGGAGGGGCACGGATCGCAGTCCAGCGATTCGGCACGTTCCTCTCCGGCATGATCATGCCGAACATCGCGGCGTTCATCGCATGGGGCTTCATCACCATGCTCTTCATCCCCGATGGATTCTTCGGTGCACGCAGCCCGTTCGGCTGGCACTGGGCCCCGGTCGCCGAGATCCTCGGCGGAGGCGGCAACGCCGCGACGATCAACTGGCCCGGCGCCATGACCGCGCTCACGGCCAACGAAGACGGCAGCACCTACCAGGGCTACGTCGGCCTGGTCAGCGTCATGATCACCTACCTGCTGCCGCTGCTGATCGCCAACACCGGTGGACGCATCGTCTACGGCGCCCGCGGTGGCGTCGTGGCGACCATCGCCGTGATGGGTGTCATCGTCGGCACCAACATCCCGATGTTCCTCGGCGCGATGATCATGGGCCCGCTCGCGGCCTGGGTCACCAAGCAGATGGACAAGCTGTGGGACGGCAAGATCCGCCCCGGCTTCGAGATGCTCGTGAACAACTTCTCCGCCGGCATCTTGGGCATGATCCTCGCGATCATCGGCTTCTTCGCCTTCGGTCCGGTCTTCCTCGGCATCAGCGCGGTCCTCGGCAGCATCGTCGCGTTCCTCGTGCAGTTCAACCTGCTGCCGGTGCTGTCGATCATCGTCGAGCCGGCCAAGGTGCTGTTCCTCAACAACGCCATCAACCACGGCGTCTTCACCCCGCTCGGCATCGAGCAGGCGGCGGAGTCGGGCAAGTCGATCCTGTTCCTCATCGAGGCGAACCCCGGCCCCGGCCTGGGTCTGCTGCTCGCCTTCACCTTCTTCGGTGTCGGTGCGGCCAAGGCGTCGGCTCCCGGCGCGATCATCATCCAGTTCCTCGGCGGCATCCACGAGATCTACTTCCCGTACGCCCTCGCGAAGCCCATGACGATCCTCGCGCTGATCGCCGGTGGCGCCTCGGGTGTCGCGACGAACATGATCTTCCAGGGCGGCCTGGCCTTCCCGGCCGCGCCCGGCAGCATCATCGCCGTCACCGTCGCCGCCATCGGCGCCGGTCCCGCCAACCTCCTGGTGGTCTACCTGTCGGTGGTCGTCGCCGCCGTCGTGACCTTCCTGGTGGCCGGCATCATCCTCCGCGCCTCGCGCAAGCGCGACCAGGAGGCCGAGGGCGACAGCTTCGCCGCCGCGATCGACCAGACCGCGGCCAACAAGGGCAAGGAGTCGTCGGCCCTCGGCGCCCTCCGCACCCGCGCCGCCGGCACCACCGGTTCGGGCACGACCGAGGCGGCCGACCGCGATGTCGACGCCGCCCTGGGCGGGGTCGCCGGAGCCGTGGCGACCAAGCAGCTGAACAACATCGTGTTCGCCTGCGACGCCGGCATGGGCTCCTCGGCCATGGGCGCCAGCGTCCTGCGCAACAAGATCAAGAAGGCCGGCATCGACGGCGTCACGGTCACCAACCAGGCGATCGCGAACCTCGACGGCTCGGCCGACCTGGTCATCACGCAGAATCAGCTCACCGACCGCGCCAAGGCGCAGTCGCCCGACTCGGTGCACGTGTCGGTCGATAACTTCATGAACTCGCCCAAGTACGACGAGGTCGTGGAGATGGTGCGCGCTCAGCACGAGACCAAGTAATTCCCCTAGCACGCCAGGGGTCGGTGCGTCAGCCCGACCCCTGGCGTCTTCCCGTCCGGCCCGCGGTTTGCGAGGCTGGACAGCACGACGAGAAAGGCGAGAACCATGTCGAACGTCCTCCGCAGCGAATCCGTCCGCATCCACCCCGGCAGTGCCACCCGCGAGGAGGCGATGAAGGAGGCCGCCGACCTGCTGCAGGCCACCGGCGCCGTCACCGCCGACTACTTCGCCGCCATGCAGCAGCGCGAAGAGACCGTGTCGACGTACATGGGCAACGAGCTCGCGATCCCGCACGGCACCAACGAGACCAAGCAGGCCATCCTCGAGTCGGGCCTCTCCGTCGTGCGCTACGACGGCGGCGTCGACTGGGGCGGGGAGCCCGTCAGCTTCGTGATCGGCATCGCCGGCAAGGGCGACGAGCACCTCGAGATCCTGTCGCAGATCGCGATCCTGTTCTCGGAGGAGGACGACGTCGCGCGTCTGAAGGCCGCCTCCTCCCCCGAGGAGCTCTTCCAGGCCCTCTCGGGCTCCGTCAACGCATGAAGGCCGTCCACTTCGGCGCCGGCAACATCGGCCGGGGCTTCGTCGGTCTGCTGCTGCACGAAGGCGGCTACGACCTCGTCTTCTCCGACGTCTCGGCGGCCCTCGTCGAGGCGATCAACTCGGCGTCGTCGTACACGGTCCACGAGGTGGGCGACGGAGGCGTCGACAAGCAGGTGACGAACTTCCGTGCGATCAACAGCTCGGTCGACGCCGAGGCCCTCGTCGACGAGATCGCCACCGCCGACGTGGTGACCACCGCCGTCGGCCCGACGATCCTCAAGTTCGTCGCCCCGCACATCGTTGCGGGCCTGGCGCTGCGCGATCCCTCGCTCCCGCCGCTGCAGATCATGGCGTGCGAGAACGCGATCGGGGCGACCGACCAGCTGCGCGAGCACGTGGTCGAGCTCGCCGGCGAGTCGTGGGACGCCCTGGCGGCCCGTGCCGTGTTCGCCAACACCGCGGTCGACCGCATCGTTCCGGCGCAGGCCCAGGGCGGTGTCGACGTCACCGTCGAGCCGTTCTACGAATGGGCGATCGAGAGCGCGCCGTTCGGCGACACTCCCCCGCACATCCCCGGGGCGCACTTCGTCGACGACCTCGAGCCGTACATCGAGCGCAAGCTCTTCACGGTGAACACCGGGCACGCCACCACCGCGTACTTCGGCGCGCAAGCGGGCATCGAGCGTATCTCCGACGCCCTGGCGAACCCCGAGATCGCGTCGAAGGTCGAGGCCGCACTCGAGGAGACCAGCGCACTGCTGGTCGAGAAGCACGAGCTGGATGCCGGCGTGCAGAGCGAGTACCGCTCGACGATCCTGCGCCGCTTCCGCAACGCCGCCCTTCCCGACACCGTGTGGCGCGTGGGACGTCAGCCGCTGCGCAAGCTCTCGCGTCACGAGCGTTTCGTCGGGCCCGCCGCCGAGGCCGTGGAGCGTGGCCTGCCCGTCGACGCCCTGGTCGCCGCCATGGCCGCCGCGCTCGAGTTCTCGGACACCGAGGACACCCAGGCCGTCGACCTGCAGCGCATGCTGCGCGAGCTCGACGCCGAGGCGTTCACGGCGGAGGTCACCGGCCTCGACGCCGCGCACCCGCTGTACGCGCGCATCGTCGAGATCGTCGCGGCCCGCAAGGCGGCACTGCCCGCCTGAGCCCCGCGTTACCCTCGACAGGTGACCGACACGACCCCGTCCGACGCCGGCGGAGCGCCCCGAGCGCCCCGCCGGCGTCGTCGTCTTCTGCGCTGGATCCTCGGTGGTCTTGCCGTGATCGTGGTGCTGCTGATCGGCGGCATCCTGATCTACACCCAAGTGGGCGTCATGGGCGCCGAAGCCGAGCCCCTCGCGGCCGCCGAGGCGAATCCCGGCCTCACGATCAGCTCCGACGGCACGGGGATCGTGCTCTCCCCCACCTCGGGCGCGACCGGGCAGGGGCTCGTGTTCATTCCGGGGGCGAAGGTCGAGGCCGAGGGCTACATCGCGACCTTCGTCGACACGGTCGTCGACGACGGCATCACCGTCGTCATCACCCGTCCGTGGCTGAACCTCGCCTTCTTCGATCCGCGGCCGTTGTCGACCTTCACCGAACTCGCGCCCGGCGTGTCGAGCTGGGCGGTCGGCGGCCACTCCCTCGGCGGCGTCAGGGCCTGCCAGTTGGCATCCGACGCCGATGCCCTCGTGCTGTTCGCCTCGTACTGTGCGAACGACCTCTCGGCATCCGGTCTTCCCGTTCTGAGCCTGTCGGGTTCGGAGGACGGCCTCTCGACTCCCCAGAAGATCGCGGATGCCAAGGGCGAACTCCCCGCGAATGCGACGTTCGTGGAGATTCCCGGTGCCTCGCACGCGTCGTTCGGCGCGTACGGCCCGCAGCCGGGCGACGGCACCCCCACGGCGGATCCGGCCGAGGTCGACCGCGTCATCGCCGACGAGCTGGCGGGGTTCCTGCCGCGGCCGTGAGGCGGCGACGGCCGAGGAGCGGTGCGCTGCTGCTGCACCTTACCTCCGCGCAGCGCGCGGCTCAAGCCGCTGTGCGCAGCACACTCGCAGCGCGCTTCGTTCGGGTCGAAATAGGTAGTCACAACCAGTAGTCGACCCGGTAGTCGGCCGCGTTGCCGCCTTCCTCAGCGAATTCGTAGCATCGATGTCATCGGTCCTCGCGAGTCACGACTGAACGGACGAGACCGGAGCCATCGCCCGTTCCCCCCGAACCGCTCGGCCCCATAGCCGACGTTCGTCGACCCCTCGCGACGCAGAGCGTCGCGCGAGAGGCCCATGTTCTCGTCGCGTCCCCCCGCGCGTCCGATCCGGACGCGAGCCGTCGCCACGGCGGCCGTCGTCGCTGTGGTCGCGGTGTTGGTGGGCGCCGTCACGACCCCGGCGGGTGCCGCCGCGACAGCGACCCCGGTTCCGGTCGACAGCACGCCGTCGGCCACGCCGACCCCCACCCCGACGCCGACGGCCACGTCGGCCCCGGCCTCTCCGACACCTTCTCCCGAAAGCTCTGCGGTCGACGAGGTGCCGTCTTCCCCCTCCGCGCCCACGGATGCGCCCGACGCACCGGCCGAGCCCGTCGCACCCGCGGTACCGGTTCCGGCACCGACCGAGACGGAAGAGCCTGAGGCTGACGTCGCAGAAGACGTCGGCGCGGCCGAGACCCCGGCCCGAGCACCCCCCGGCGCACGCATCGGCATCCTCGCCGCCGGCATCCCCGAACAGCCCGCCGAGGTGTGGACCGAGCCATTCGAACAGGGCCTGTCACTGACGGCGCCATCGTCGATCAGCGCGTACGCGGGCGGCCGTTACACCGCCTCGGCCGGCTGGGCGAACGGCATCACGTGCACCGGGGTTCTGCTCAACCGCAACGCCGTCTACCCGAATACACAGTTCTGCCCCAGCCAGGGCCTCGGGCTCACCACGACCTCCGCCCGCGAGGTGCGCCGCCTCGCCGACGTCCTCGGCCAGCTCGCCGCTGGCACCGCGGGCTCCGCGACCGCCAACGCTCCGACCAACGGCTCGACGACCGCGACCCAGAACAATCACGCGCTCGTGGCCCTCCCCTACGCCGCTGTGGCGGCGGGCGGGACCACTGTCGCGCAGAGCACAGCGGGCCTCGGCGTCACGGCCGCCGGCTCGCGCTACTACACGCTGCGCTTCGACGCCGCCGCCGCACCCTGCGCCGCGAACCCACCGGCCCTGGCACTCTCGCTCGTCACGGGCACGACAACCCTGCTGACCGCGTTCCCGACCGCCGTGAACCCGTGCGCGGCGACGGGCAACGTGTTCTACACCTCCCCCGCACAGGCGGCCACGGGCGGCGTCGGCGGCATCCTCGACCCTGCCGTCTCGACGTCGGCCCGAGCGGCCACCTACACCGGAACCGCTTCCGCGCTGCTCACTCCGGCGCAGATCGCCTCGGCCCAGGTGCGCCTTACGAACACCACGACCGGCGCCGGCAGCGGCTTCGGCGTCGACAACCTGCGGCTGCTGGATGTCACCCCGAGCCTGGACTGGTCGTTCGGACCCACCAGCGTCCCCGTCGGCACGCCCTCCACGCTGACCTACACGATCACCAATACCTCCGACCTCCTCGCCAAGAGCGACTGGTCGTTCACGAACACCCTCCCCACCGGGCTGACCGTCGCCCCGACCCCCGACGTGGGCGGCACGTGCGCGCAGGTCACCGGCACGGCATTCGGCGTGACGGCCCTCGCGGGTGCGACGAGCATCGGCGCGGTGGGAGGAGACCTCGCCCCGGGCGCGACCTCGTGCACCATCACCGTCGACGTCGTGGCATCCGCCGAAGCGACCTACGTCAACGTCCCGGCCAACGTCGTCACCCCGCTGATCGCCCCGGAGGCCGCGACGCTCACCGTCACCCCCGCCTCGCGACTGACCGTACGCAAGGACCTCCCCGCCCGCGCCGCATCCACGGACCAGTTCACCCTGTCGATCCGCAGCGGCACCACGGTGGTGGCCTCGGCCACGACCAGCGGGACGAGCAGCGGCGTGCAGTCCGCGCAGGTGTCACGACAGATCGTCGACGCCGGAGGCACGTACACGATCCATGAGACGCCGACCTCCGGGGCCGGCATCGGCTACGCGAGCTCGTACGAGTGCACCCGCGACGGCACGGTCGTCGCCACCGGAGCATCGCGCTCGGGGACCATCGTCATGCCCAGCGACCCCGGCGCCGAGATCGTCTGCACCTTCAGCAACACCCTGCAGCAGGTTCGCCTCGCCTGCGACAGCGGGTTGTTCTACGGCGTCACCACGAGCGGTGCGCTGGTGCAGGGCGACATCGTCAACGGCGGTCAATCGACGGTCGGCACCTGGCCGAACGTCACCGGCGCCAACTCGCTCGGAGTGGGCGCCGGGGGCACCACCGCCTTCGCCCTGAACAGATCGACCGATGCCGCGACGGTGCTGTCCGTACTGAAGTGGTCGCAGACGGGTGGCTTCGAGACGCTCGCGAACACCGCTTACACCCCGGTCGGACCCGGCGGAACGGCGGTCGCGGGCAGCATCGTAGCGGGCGCGGTGGATCTCACCACGGGCCGTTATCTCTTCGGCAAATTCAACGCCGGGCTCTTCTACGTCTGGAGCTTCACGGAGTCGGCGCCGGCCGCCTCCCGCTTCGCCTACCTCGGATCCTTCGCCACCGGATCGGCGCCGAACGGCAACGGCGACATGGCCTTCGACTCCCGCGGCAATCTCTACGTCCTCGGCGCCGCGACCGTCAACAACGCCAGCAGCGCCGCCATCTTCACCGTGACGGCCGACACGCTCGCCGCGGCGAACGGAGGAAGCCTCGCCGTGAACACCTCGACGACGCGCGCCCTGGTCGGACTGGACGCCTCCCCGGCCTTCGGCAGCGTCAACGGCATCGCCTTCTCTCCGCGCGGCACCGTCTACCTCTCGAGCAACACGAGCACATACGAGTTCGATCCGACGTCGTGGACTCGCATCGCCGGCAGCCCGCGCATCGACTTCGCCTCGACCGACCTCGCCACCTGCACCTCACCGGGCAGCGTCAGCGTGCTCAAGAACGTCGTCGGGCGCGCAGTGGCCGCCGATCAGTTTCAGATCACCCTGGCCGACCCCACCGGCGCGGTCGGCACCGCGACCACGGCGGGCTCGACCACCGGGCGGCAGACCGCCCAAGTCGGACCGTTCCCCGTGCGCGTCGGCACGGCGTTGACGGTATCGGAGGCAATGGCGGCCGGATCCACCTCGGTCATCGGGGCCTACACGGTTCGACTCGAGTGCTGGACCGACGGCATCCGGATCGTGAACACGACAGCCGTGAGCGCCGGCTTCGCGATGCCCGACCGGTTCGGGGCCAACGTCGTGTGCACGTTCTTCAACTCCCCCAGTCCTGTGGCGACGGTGACCATCACCAAACGCGTGCTCGATCCGGCGACGGGGCAGTCCACCCCGGCCGCCGGCTGGAGTCTCGGCGCCGCGGCGACCGCGACCACCGGCACGGCGACCGTCCTGCCGAGCGAAGCGCCCCGGCAGAACTCCGATGCCTCGGGCAATGCCGTCTGGACGGTGCTGTACGGCTCCGCGGCGTCGCGGGCGACCTTGACCATCTCGGAGGTGCAGCAGACGCGCTTCACCTTCGTCAGCGGAACCTGCACGGTGAACGGGGCGACCACCCCGGTGACCTTCACGACCGCAGCCGGGGTCGTCAGCGGCACCCTGCTGAACGTGGGCCCCTCGGCGACCGTCGCGTGCACCCTGACGAATCAGGCGATCACCTCCCTCACCCTTGTGAAGACGGTGTCGTCCGGCTCGCTCGCGGCGACCGAATGGACCGTGACCGCCACCGGTCCCGCCGGCGCCCTGCCCGGCCCCACCGGGCGCACGGGGACCGCGGCCACCACGAACGTCCCCGTCAGCCCCGCGCGCGCCTACCGCCTCTCGGAGTCCGGCACCAACGCCGCGTACGTGCAGGTGGGGCCCTGGCAGTGCGTCGACGCGAGCGGTGCCGCACTGCCCGTCACCGCCGCAGGAGACGTCACCCTCGCCACCGGAGCCGCG
Source organism: Microbacterium sp. P26 (assembly GCF_023712585.1). NCBI lineage: Bacteria > Bacillati > Actinomycetota > Actinomycetes > Micrococcales > Microbacteriaceae > Microbacterium > Microbacterium sp. P26. The sequence continues at coordinate 568,628 of NZ_JAMAXZ010000001.1, forward strand.
GCCACCTGCACGGTCACCAACGCCACGGCCACGATGACCCTGTTGAAGGACGTCGTGACACCCGGCTCCGGCTTCGTGCCCTCGACCTGGACCGTGACGGCCACTCCCGCCGCGCTGACCGGAGCCACGCTTCCCACCCAGAGCCGGGTCGGCGCCGCCTACTCCGCCGGACAGAACGCCGCGAGCACCTTCGAGGTGCGACCGGGTCACGGGTACACCCTCTCGGAAGCCCCCACGGTGTCGGGCACCCGGCTGAGCTATCAGACCCTCCGCCTTGAGCGACTCGACGGCACGACCTGGACGACGGTGAGCAGCCGCACCATCACCGCTCCCGCCGCCGGGCAGAACGTCGTGTACCGGTTCGTCAACGCCCCGGTCGTCGGACCCCGTCTCCCCCTCACAGGCGGGATGGGCGCCGACGCGTTCGTCATCGCCGGGGGCCTCCTGCTCGCCCTCGCCGTCGCGGGCGCCGCGATCTCTCGCCGACGCAAGGGAGGGAGCCTTCCGACATGACCCCTCCCGTCGCGCGACGCCGCCGACCACAACCGCTTTCCCCATCCCCATCCGCCTCACCCATCACTTCTCAAGGAGAGAAAATGTCCATCCGCAAGAGAGCAGGCGCCATTGTGAGCGTCCTCGCGCTCGGGGCCCTCGCCGCCGTCGGTGCCGTCGCACCGGCTTCAGCCGTGACGCTCCCGGGCAACATCGATTCGGACCAGACCCGCACGCTGACGATCCACAAGCACGCGCTGGGCCCGTCGACGCCCCTCAACCCGATCAGCACGGGTCAGCAGCTCGCGAGCCCGCCCGCCGATCCTCTGTCGGGCGCGCAGTTCACCGCGACGCTGGTCTCGGGAATCGACCTGACGACGGCCGCGGGCTGGACGCAGGCCGCATCGCTGACCCCGGCGCAGGCGGCGCAGCGCCCGAACACGGTGAGCTTCGTCTCGTCCGTCTCGAACGCGGCGGGCGTCTCGACGTTCTCGCCCGACCCGGCACTGTATCCCTCCGGACTGCCGATCGGCGTGTACCTCATCACCGAGACGCAGCTCCCGGCGACCGCGACCAACCCCGCCGCGCCGTTCCTGCTGACGCTGCCCACGCCGACCGGCGCCGCGGGCTCCCCCGCCAATCAGTGGATCTATGACGTGCACGTCTATCCGAAGAACGCGGTGACGCAACTGACCAAGACGCGGGTTCCCGCTCCGGCCGGTTCGGTCGAGCAGCGCAACCCCGATCTGATCCGCTGGGCCATCGCTTCGTCGATTCCGACGCTCGCCGCGGGTGACGCGGTCGACGTCTTCACGCTCACCGACAACTTGCCGGCCGAGCTGACGTACCTCACCGCGGCCACGGTTCCCGCGGGAGTCACCCCGACGAACGTCGTGGTCACCAACGCGGCCGGCGCGGCGCAGACGTTCACCGAGAACTCCGACTACACGATCACGAACACGGCCGGCGCGCTCACTCTCACCTTCACCCCCGCCGGCCGCACGCGCCTCGCGGGGCTGCAGGGCGGAACGGTGACGTTCAACGTCCTGACCCGCGCCACGTCGATCCCCGCGAGCGGCGTCATCGTCAACACCGCGTCGGCGAACGTCAATGGCGCGCTCGAGACGGTCACCGGCAGCACGCCGATCGGCCAGCTCACGGTCAACGCCTACACGACCTCGAACGGCGGCCGCGTGAACCTCGCGGGCGCGATCTACCAGGTCTTCCTCACGGAGCAGGATGCGATCAACGGGGCCAACCCGATCGTCATCAACGGCGAGACCAACTGGACGACCGGCGCCAACGGCAACGTGGTCATTCCGATCATCACCCCCGGCAACTACTGGGTGCGTGAGATCACGCCGCCCACCGGTTACCAGCTGCCCTCGCCCGACCGCGTCCTGACCGCGGTCGTGCCCGGCCCGACCTCGACCACCGCGCCGGTGCGCAACTACCTCGAGTTCGCACACAACCAGGTTCCCGCATTCGCCCTGCCCATCACCGGTGGCGACGGCGGCCTATGGTTCGGTGTCGGCGGTGCGGCCCTGCTCACGGTGATGGTCGGCTCCGCCTTCGTCGTCGCGCGGCGGCGTGTCCGCACGGCCCCGGCCTCGGCCTGAGGGACGATCGCACAGTGAAGGGGATGACGGGTCGGCGCGCTGCCGCACCGTCGTCCCCCTCCCCGGAGGGGAGGTCCGAAGATCGGGCCTCCCCTCCGGCCTTGCGTCGGGACCGTCGACGCGCACCGTGGCGCTTGTCCGTCGTCTCCCTCCTTCTCGCGGTGGGAGCGCTGGCGGGGGTGGCCCTGTTGATGTACCCCACCGTCGCGGCATGGTTCGCGCAGTACGCGCAGTCGCAGATCATCGACGGATACTCCGATCAGATCCGCGACCTCGGCGCCGACACCCTGGCCGACCGGCTCGAGGCCGCGCGGCGGTACAACGCCCGCCTCGTCGACGGCGGTGCCGAGATCGCGGCGAATGAACGACTTCCCCTGGCCAACGCGCCCGACCAGACGAGCGAGTACGCCGATCAGTTGCGCTCCGACGAGGCGGGACTGATGGCGCGGCTCAAGATCCCGAGCATCGACGTCGACCTGCCGGTCTACCACGGCACGAGTGAGCAGGTGCTCTACGAGGGCGTCGGCCATCTCGAGGGAACGGCGCTGCCCGTCGGCGGCGATACGACCCACTCGGTCCTCACCGCGCACCGCGGTCTCGCCACGGCCGAGCTCTTCACCCACCTCGATCGGGTCGCGAACGACGACACCTTCACCATCGAGGTCTTCGGCGAAGTCCTCGTCTACCGGGTGGTCGATACCCGCGTCGTCGAGCCGGAGGACACCGAATCACTCGCCCCGGTCGTCGGCCGCGACCTCGTCACGCTCGTGACGTGCACCCCACTGGGTGTCAACAGCCACCGCATCCTCGTCACCGGAGAGCGAGTCATCCCGACCCCGCAGTCCGAGCTCGACGGCGCGGGGGGCCACCCCGAGATTCCGACGTTTCCCTGGTGGATCTTCGTCCTCGCCGGCTCCGCTCTTGTCACGGGCCTCTACGTCTGGTGGGCCGGTCGGCCTCCGCGTCGGAAGCTCCCGCCCCGGACCTGAGCCCGCGATGGGCCGCACGGACGGAGGCCGGGTGTCACGGCATCCGCCCTCGCCTTCGACCCCCGCCGAGAAACCAGAACACGCCGCACCCCCAGCCCGGGTGCGGCGTGTCGTGGACACTCGACAGGGGTTCACTCCCGCGGAGGCTCACCCCGCGCAGTCCGTGCCTTCTCGGCCGCGAGCTCGGCGCGGATCGTCTCGGTCCGCACGTCGGTCGGGCGCTCGCCCGCCTCCCACAGGTGGTCGACCGCGGCCTGAGGGTGCCCCTCGGTCGCGGCGAGCGAGGCCTCCAGCGCCCGCTCGTACCGGCTCTGCCGACGCTTCAGCCACAGGCCCGCCACAAGAAAGACGGCCAGCAGCACGTACGCGCTCGCGGCGAACGGGTGCAGCACGAGGTCGGCGACGTTGCCCTGGCTCAGCTGCAGCGCTTTGCGCAGCTGCTGCTCGCCCATGGGCCCGAGGATCAGCCCCACGATGAGCGGGGCGATCGGGAAGCCGAAGCGCCGCATGAAGTACCCGAGCGCTCCCACGATGAGCAGGATCACGATGTCGAGCGTCGAGAAGCTCACCGCGTAGGCGCCCAGCACCGCGAAGGTGAGGATGCCGGCGTACAGGTACGGACGCGGAATCTGCAGCACCTTCACCCACAGGCCCGCCAGCGGCAGGTTCAGCACGATCAGCAGTACGTTGCCGATGTACAGGCTCGCGATCAGCGCCCACACCAGGTCGCCCTGGTTCTGGAAGAGCTGCGGTCCGGGCTGGATGCCGTAGGACTGGAACGCCGTGATGATGATGGCCGCGGTCGCCGTCGTCGGAAGACCCAGGGTCAGAAGCGGCACGAGCACGCCCGCCGCGGCGGCGTTGTTGGCCGCCTCGGGACCGGCGACGCCCTCGATCGCCCCGCGACCGAACTGCTCCTTGTTCTTCGACAGCTTCTTCTCGCTCGCGTACGAGAGAAAGGTCGCCACGTCCGCGCCGCCGGCGGGGATGGTGCCGATCGGGAAGCCGATGAAGGTGCCGCGTAACCACGGCTTCCAGGAGCGCCTCCAGTCCTCTCGCGTCATCCAGCTGCGCCAGCCGCGCGTGACGGGGATCACGGGGATCGTGCCGTGCCGCAGGCGCGCGGCGACGTACAGGGTCTCGCCGACGGCGAAGAGGCCGACGGCCACGAGCACGACGCTCACGCCGTCGGAGAGGGCGAGCACGCCCATCGTGTACCGCGCCTGACCGGTCGTCGCCTCGGTGCCGATGAGGCCCACGAGCAGTCCGATGCCGAGCGAGGCGAGGCCGCGCGCGGGCGAGGAACCCAGCAGGGCCCCGACGGTGATGAACGCGACCACGATGAGGGCGACGAAATCGGCCGGTGAGAGGTTGACCGCGAAGCGCGCCAACAGGGGCGCGAACAGGGTCAGCAGGGCCGTGGCGATCGTGCCGGCGATGAACGAGCCGATCGCCGCGGTGGCCAGGGCCGCCGCTCCACGACCGAGCTTGGCCATCTTGTTGCCCTCGATCGCGGTGATGACCGAGGCCGACTCTCCGGGGGTGTTCAGCAGGATGCTGGTGGTCGAGCCCCCGTACATCCCGCCGTAGTAGATCCCGGCGAAGGTGATGATGGCCGCCGTCGGCGACAGCGAGTAGGTCAGCGGCAGCAGCAGCGCCACGGTCATGGCAGGTCCGATGCCCGGGAGCACTCCGACCGCGGTCCCGATGACGACGCCGAGCAGCGCGAACAGCAGGTACTCCGGCTGCAGCGCGGTGGCGAATCCCTCCATGAGGGAGTTGACAGCATCCATGTCGACGGTCTCCTAGCCGAACAGGGGTCCGGGGCCGTACCACCAGTCGAAGGCGGCCCCGCGAGGAAGGAAGAGGCCCAGGCCCTCACCGAAAAGGAGCTGGGTGCCGATGCCGATGACGAGACCGACGAGGAAGGCGACCCAGGGGCGTTTGGCACCGAGGGTCCAGGCGACGCCGCCGAACAGCAGGGCGGCGACCATCCACCAGCCGAGCAGTTCGAGAAGCAGCAGCACGGCGACCATCAGGGCGACGAGCTTGAGGATCGTCCACCAGTCGGTCGTGGCGTCGGGGTCGATGTCTTCGCCCTCTTCGCGCGGGGCGACCTGGCCCCGCAGCGCCGCGACGACGAGCGCCGCACCCGAGCCGAGCAGGATCACCGCGACGGCGAAGGGGAACACCTGGGGGCCGATCGCGGCCCCTGCGGGCACGCGGATGGCGAAGGCCCCGACGAGGGCGAAGACCCCGAGGCCGAAGACGACGCCCGCGAAGATCGCGTTGCCGACCCGGTCGGCGTCCCACCGGGGGCGGGCGGTCGCCGCTCCCGGTGCGTCGGTCGTCGTCACGACACCAGCCCGATGTTCTTCAGGGTGCCCGAGACGTCGACGATGTTCTCGTCGACGAACGTGGTGAACTCCTCACCCGTGAGGAAGGCGTCGGTCCAGCCGCGCTCCTCGAGCACGCTCTTCCAGGCGTCGGAGGCGTGCATGTCGGTCACGAGCTTGGTCAGACCCTCGGCATCCGCTTCGCTGATCCCGCCGGGTGCGAGCAGTCCGCGCCAGTTCGTGTAGACGACGTCGAAGCCCTCGCTGGTCATCGTCGGCACGTCGGGCAGCAGCGTCGCGGGCTCCTCGCTCGACACGGCGAGTGCGCGCAGGTCGCCCGAGTCGACGTACTCGGCGAACTCGCCCACGCCCGAGATGCCGGCCGCGGCGTTGTTGCCGAGCAGGAGCGACACGGCCTCGCCGCCGCCGGCGTTGGGCACGTAGTTCAGCTTCGTGGTGATGTCGGCGCCCGTGAGCCCGGCCTCTTCGAGCAGGAGGCCGGCGAGGATGTGGTCGGCACCGCCCGCCGAACCGCCGGTGATGGTGACGGCCTGTCCGTCGGCGACGACGGCGTCGACGAGGTCCTTCAGCGTCTGGTACTCGCTCGCGGCGGGCACCACGACCACGAGGGGCTCCTCGGTGAGGCGGGCGATCGGGGTGGTGTCCTCGATGCGGTTCTCGGCCGCGTTGGTCTCGACGGCTCCCACCATCACCAGGCCCGTGACCATGAGCGTGTAGGGGTCGCGCTCGTTGGCGAGCGAGGCCAGTCCGACGGTGCCGCCGGCGCCGCCGACGTTGCTGACGGCCGCGGTGCCGACGAGGTCGTCTCCGGTGAGCACGTCCGAGACGGCGCGACCGGTCTGGTCCCAGCCACCGCCCGGGTCGGCGGGGACGACGATGTTCACGGCGTCGATGGATGCGGCATCCTGCGACGCCGCTGCTCCCCCGGCTCCCGCCCCCTGCGGGTTGCACGCGGTGAGGGCCACGACCGACAGCGCGGCCAGCGGGACGAGGGCAAAGGTGGTGCGACGCATGCGCGGTACTCCTCTTCGAGTTCGAGGAGGCTCCGTCGCCTCCCCGCTGATCGCTCACGGTAGGCAGAGCTGCCGGATGCCGTCGCGCTTGCGCAACTAAGAACGAGTTCGGCAACTATTGGTCGCGCTCGACCGTCGGCCAGGTGCGGGTGACGAGAGAGAATGAACCGTGGTCCGAGCACTGTCGCTGAGACTGCAGCTGTTGCTGCTGCAGGCGTTGATCGTGTGCGTCGTGACCCTCGGAGCCGGCGTCGTCACCGTGTGGATCCAGGAGAGCGCGATCCGCGACTCCTACCGCGAGCGCATGGTGGGCGTTGCCCTGTCGATCGCACGCTTGCCCGTCATCGTCGAGGCGTTCGACGACCCCGACCCCTCCGTCGCGATCCAGCCCGTCGCCGAGGTGATCCGCGAGGCGTCGTCGCTGACCTATGTCGTGGTGACCGACCCCTCCGGCATCCGCTTCTCGCACCCGAATCCCGACCGCATCGGCGAGAGCGTGTCGACCGACCCGTCGATTCCCCTGTCGGGGCAGGTCTGGTCGGGCACCGAGACCGGCACGCTCGGCGAGTCGTATCGCGTCAAGGTGCCGGTCTTCGCCGACGGCGACGAGGAGGGGGCGCAGGTCATCGGCTCGGTCTCGGTCGGGGTGCTGGAGTCCGAGCTCGCCGCCGACCTGCAATCGCGCCTGCCGGGACTGCTGCTGGCCTTCGGCGGCGCGGCCGTGGCGGGCGTCTTCGGCGCGGCCTGGGTCGCCGCCCTCATCCGGCGGCGCATCTTCGGTCTGGAGCCCGACGAGATCGCCGAGATGGTCGGCGAGCGCGAGACGATGCTCCACCGCCTCAGCGAGGGCGTCGTGCGCGTGGACCACCGCGGCATCGTCACCAGCGCCAACGATTCCGCCGAGAGGCTCATCGGCCGCGGACCGCTGGTGGGTCGGCGCGCGGACGAGACGCTCGACGGCCCGCTGCTGCAAGTGATGGAAGACGGTGAGCCCGAGGGGCGGCTCGTGCTGGCCGGAGAACGCCCCGTCATCGCTCGCTCGACGGGCCTGCGCGACGACCGCGGGCGTTCGGTGGGCGCGACCCTGCTGCTGCGAGACCACAGCGAACTCCACGAGGCGCTGCGCCAGATGGACGGCCAGCAGTCGCTCACCGAGGGCCTGCGGGCGCAGGCGCACGAGTTCGCCAACTCGCTGCACGTGGTCTCGGGCCTGCTGGAGCTCGGCGCCTACGACGACGCCCGCGACTTCATCGCCCGGGTGCGGCCCGGCGGTCCCCTCGATCCGGGTCCGGATGCCGCGGCCCTGGGCAGCGAGCTGACGGCGCTGCTGTCGGTCAAGCTCGCCCGCTCGCGTGAGCTCGACGTCGGCCTCGAGGTCGCAGCCCACGGGACCCCGGCTCCCGAGGTGGTCGGTGACCTCGTGACCGTGGTCGGCAACCTCGTCGACAACGCTCTGGAAGCGTGTCGCCCCGGCGATCGTCTGCGGGTGGAGGTCGATGCCACCGGGCCCGGCGTGCACGTGCGGGTCGACGACAGCGGCGCGGGGGTGCCGGCCGCTCTGTGCGAGCACGTCTTCGACGAGGGCGTCAGCACCAAGGACACCCGCGACCGGGCCCGCGGCATCGGGCTCGCGCTCGTGCGCCGCGTGGCGCGGCGGCGCGGCGGCGATGCCCGCGTCGTGCCGTCCCCGCTGGGCGGCGCCCGGTTCGAGGTGTCGCTGCCCGTGGCGGAGAGGGTCTCGTGATGCTGCGGGTGCTGGTGGTCGACGACATCCCCGCGGTCGCGTCTCTGCACGGCCGTTTCGTCTCGGCGCATCCGTCGTGCGAGCTGGTCGGGACGGCGGGGAGCGGTCCGGATGCCGTGACGGCGATCGACCGACTCCGCCCCGACCTCGTCCTCCTCGACGTCCACCTCCCCGGCTTCTCGGGGCTCGACGCGCTGCGCGCCGTACGGGCCGACGCGGGCCTTCCGCAACCCGAGGTCATCGCGGTCACCGCCGCGCGCGACGTCGACACCGTGCGCACCGCCCGACTCATGGGCGTGCAGCACTACCTCGTGAAGCCGTTCACCGCGGGAGAGCTGCACGCGCGCATCGACGACGTGCTCGCCGAACGCCGATCGTCGGCCGCGGTCGCGGGCTCCCTCGACCAGCAGGGCGTCGACGCCGTGCTCCGACCGATCACCCGCCGACCGTTGCCGAAGGGCCTGTCACGCCCCACCCTCGACCTGGTGCGGTCGGCGCTGGTCGAGCTCGGTTCCGCGAGCGCCTCGGAGGTCGCAGATCGCCTCGGGCTCTCGCGGGTCAGCTGCCGTCGGTACCTCGAGCACATCGCCGAGGACGGCGAGTGCACCCGCAGCCTCGACTACTCCACCGCCGGCCGGCCGAGCACGCGCTACACGGTGGTCGCTGCCGCGTCCTGAGCATCCCGCTCCCGCGCCCTCGGCGCCCCGCGCCCCCCGTTGAGCGTCCACGACACCCGGACCATTGCGCAGAGTCGTCCGGGTGTTTTGGACGCTCAGCACACATGCGCCCCGGGACGCGGCATCCAGCTCCCGTTGAGTGTCCACGACACCCGGACCATCGCGCAGAGTCGTCCGGGTGTTCTGGACGCTCACCGAGGAAGCCGAAGGGGCGCGCACCCGCAGGTGCACGCCCCTGAACAGCCCGGCTCAGCGCTGGAAGCCCTCGCTGATGATCTCGATGAGCTCCTCGCGCTCCTCCACCGGCAGGAAGGCCCCGGCGGCGGCGTTGAGCTGGAACGCCTCGAGGTCGTCGAGGTCGTACTCGAAGGCCTGAGCGAGCAGACCGAGCTCGCGCGTGAGCGTGGTCGCGCTCATCAGGCGGTTGTCGACGTTCACGGTCACCGAGAAGTCGAGCTGGTAGAGCAGGTCGAACGGGTGGGCGTCCATCGTGTCGCCCCAGGCCGTGACGGCGCCCGACTGCAGGTTCGATGTCGGCGACAGCTCGAGCGTGATCTCGCGATCGCGCACCCACCGCGCCAGGTCGCCGAAGGTGACCTGCACCTCTTCGCCCTCGCGCGAGACGACGTCGAGGTCGTTGGCGATGCGCACGCCGTGACCGAGGCGCAGGGCGCGACCGTCGATCAGGGCGGAGCGGATGGAGGCCAGTCCCGCCCCCTCGCCCGCGTGCACGGTCGTGGGGAAGAACTCCTGCGCGAGGTAGTCGAACGCCTCGCGGTGGCGCGACGGCAGGAACCCGTCCTCGGGGCCGGCGAGATCGAAGCCGACGACACCGCGACCGCGCCACGAGACGGCGAGCTCGGCGATGTCGCGCGCGTTGTCGTTGTGGCGCAGGGCCGTCAGCAGCTGACCGACGCGGATGTCGTGTCCGCGTGCGTCGGCGGCGTCTTCACCCTCTTCGATGCCCTCCTGCACGGCATCCACCACGTCGTCGAGGCTCAGCCCGCGGGTGAGGTGCTGCTCGGGAGCCCAGCGCACCTCGCCGTACACGACGCCGTCGACGGCGAGGTCTTCGACGAACTCCTTCGCGACGCGCACGAGACCCTCACGGGTCTGCATCACACCGACGGTCGCGTCGAACTTCTCGAGGTAGTCCTCGAGGGAGCCTCCGTCGAGGTGGTCGCTGAACCAGGCGGTGAGGCCCTTCGCGTCGTCGGCGGGCAGGTCGAGACCCACCTCGTCGGCGAGCTCGAGCACCGTCTCGGGGCGGAGGCCGCCGTCGAGGTGATCGTGCAGCGAGACCTTCGGAAGATCACTGATCTTCCGGCCGCCGATGCGGACGTCTTCGGTGGCCATGGTGCTCCTCTTTCCGGATGCCATCACGCGGTGATGCGTTCGCGCACGAGCGACCGCGCGGAGGGGGCGGTGTCGCCGATCTCCCACGCTCCCTCGACCGCGTCGAGCGCGCGCGGGAAGCGCGTCTCATCGTCGGCCGAGAGGGTGAACAACGGCTGACCGGCGCTGATGGACTGACCGACCGTCACGTGCAGGTCGATGCCCGCGGCGTGCACCACGGCGTCTTCCGCGCGGGCGCGGCCGGCGCCCAGGCGCCACGCACCGATGCCGAAGGGCAGGGCGTCGACGCGCGTGACGACGCCGGAGCGGTCGGCGACCACCGTGTGCGTCTCGCGGGGCGTGGGCAAAGCGGCATCCGGATCGCCGTCCTGCGCACGGATCATGCGCTTCCACACGTCCATCGCGCGGCCGTCCGACAGGGCGGCTTCGACGTCGGCGTCGGGCTTGCCGGCGAGGGTCAGCATCTCGCGCGCGAGGGCGACGGTCAGCTCGACCACGTCGGCGGGTCCGCCGCCGGCGAGCACCTCGACCGATTCGCGCACCTCGTTGGCGTTGCCGATCGCAAGACCCAGCGGCACGTTCATGTCGGTGAGCAGCGCCGTCGTGTTCACGCCCGAGTCGGTGCCGAGGGCGACCATGGTCTCGGCGAGCTCACGCGCGCGATCGATGTCCTGCATGAAGGCGCCCGAGCCGAACTTCACGTCGAGCACGAGGGAGTCGGTGCCCTCGGCGATCTTCTTCGACATGATGCTCGAGGCGATCAGCGGGATCGCCTCGACGGTTCCGGTGACGTCGCGCAGGGCGTACAGCTTCTTGTCGGCGGGGGCGAGACCGGTGCCGGCGGCGCAGATGACAGCGCCCACGTCGCGCAACTGCGCCATGATCTCGTCGTTCGAGAGCGCCGCGCGCCAGCCGGGGATCGACTCGAGCTTGTCGAGCGTGCCCCCGGTGTGGCCGAGACCGCGACCCGAGAGCTGCGGCACGGCGACGCCGAAGGCGGCGACCAGCGGAGCGAGCGGGAGCGTGATCTTGTCGCCCACGCCTCCGGTCGAGTGCTTGTCGACCGTGGTCTTGCCGAGCGACGAGAAGTCCATGCGCTCGCCCGAGGCGATCATCGCGTCGGTCAGCACGCGGATCTGGTCGCGGCCGAGGCCGTTCAGCAGGACCGCCATCGTGAACGCCGCCATCTGCGCGTCCATCACGTAGCCACGCGTGTACGCGTCGACGAGCCAGCGGATCTCGCCCTCGGAGATGGCCTTGCCATCGCGCTGGGAACGAATGATGTCGACGGCGTCGTACGACTCGACGGGTCCCTGTCGAAGTGTCATCGTGCCGCCTCCTCGAGGTCGCGCGGGCCGAAGGCGTCGGGCAGCACCTCGTCGATGGTCCGGATGCCGCTGACGGTCTCGAGCAGCATGCCCGGGATCGCGTGCTCGAACAGCAGCTGGCGGCAGCGGCCGCACGGCATGAGTGTGCGACCCTCGCCGTCGACGCACACGAAGGCGACCAGCTGGCCGCCCCCGCTCATGTGCAGGTCGGACACGAGTCCGCATTCGGCGCACAACGTCACGCCGTACGAGGCGTTCTCGACGTTGCATCCGGAGACGATCCGGCCGTCGGCCACGAGCGCCGCGGCGCCCACCTTGAAGCGGGAATAGGGCGCGTACGCGCGGTGCATGGCATCCGTGGCGGCGGAACGGAGTTCGTCCCAGTCGATGTCGGTCATCGTGGAGTGGTGGGTCCTCTCGTGAAGGGACGGGTGGTCGGGCCGGTCAGCCCTTGACGTACGGTTTGCCGGCGGCCGCGGGTCCGCGGACCTTTCCGACCAGACCGGCGACGGCGAAGATCGTCACCACGTACGGCAGCATGAGCATGAACTCGCTCGGCACCGGCGAACCGATGACGCCGAGGGTGTTCTGCAGGTTCGACGCGAAGCCGAACAGCAGTGCCGCCAGCGTCGCGCGGATCGGGTCCCACTGGCCGAAGATGACCGCCGCGAGGGCGATGTAACCGGCACCGGCCGTCATCTCTTTGTTGAACGCGCCGACGGAGCCGAGCGTGAAGAACGCCCCACCCAGACCGGCGATGGCGCCACCGAGGGCGACGTTCCAGAAGCGCGTCTTGGCGATGTTGATGCCGACCGTGTCAGCTGCCTGCGGGTGCTCGCCGACCGCGCGGAGGCGCAGGCCCCAGCGGGTGTGGAACAGACCGACGTAGACCAGGGCGACCGTGACGTACATCAGGTAGACGATGATCGTCTGGTTGAACAGCATCGGCCCGAGGATCGGGATGTCGGCCAGCAGCGGGATCGGCAGACGCGGGAAGCGCGGGGGCGAGTTCAGCGTTTCGGCGTTGGGGGCGAGCACCTGCGAGAACAGGAAGCTCGTCAGTCCGACCACGAGCACGTTGAGCACGACACCGACGATCACCTGGTCGACGAAGTACTTGATGGCGAAGGCCGCCAGTACGAACGACACCAGCACGCCCGAGACGCCCGCGGCCAGCAGACCGATGAAGGGGTTGCCCGTCGCGGTGGCGACGACCGCCGAGGTGAAGGCACCGGCGAGTAGCTGACCCTCGATCGCGATGTTGACCACGCCGACCCGCTCGCTGAGCACACCGGCCATCGCGCCGAAGATCAGCGGGACCGAGAGGCTCAGGCCACCGGCGAGCAGACCCGTCAGCGGGATGACCGAGGTGGTGGCACCGGCGGCGGCCCAGGTGAGGAAGCCGGTCATGAACACCAGCGCGAAGATGACGGCGAGCCAGATCGGCGGGCGGCGGTGGGCGCGCACCATGAGCACGCTCACCACGGTGACGGCCGCGAGCAGGATCGTGCACACGATGCCGGTGACGACACCGCCGAGCACGACCTCGGGCAGCTGCAGGAACTCGCCGGGGCTGGAGATGCGGAACACCGCGTCGCCGTCCTGACGGGCGATGACGAAGAGAACGAGCGCCAGCAGCGTGATCACGCCGTAGATGATGGGCGTCTTCTTGCTGACGACGACGGACTTCTCGAGCGCGTCGGGCTGCGACGACGCCTCGGCGTGCGGAACCGTGGTGCTCACTTGGCCGCCTCCTTCTTCTTCGGGGCGCGGGTCTTCGTCGAGCGGGCCCCGGGGGCGGGCAGACGGAAGATGGCGCGCACGAGCGGGGGTGCGGCGATGAACAGCACGATCAGCGACTGCACGACGAGCACGATGTCGATCGGAACGCCGTTGGCGGCCTGCATGGCGAACCCGCCGGCCTTGAACGCGCCAAACAGGATGCCGGCGACCAGAACGCCCACCGGGGTGGAGCGACCGAGCAGGGCGACGGTGATGGCGTCGAAACCGATGCCCGCGTCGATGCCGCTGGAGAAGCCGGTCGTGACGGTGCCGAGCACCTGATCGACGCCGGCGAGCCCGATGAGGGCGCCCGAGATCAGCATGGCGATGACGTACATCGCCTTCACGTTGATGCCGGCCACACGAGCGGCGTTGGGGTTGAGCCCCACGGCGCGGAAACGGAAGCCGAGCGAGGACCGCTCGAGGATCCACCACACGACCGCGACGGCCACGAGCGACAGGATGAAGCCGAAGTGCAGGTTGTAGCCCGAACCGAACAGGTCGGGGAACACCGCGGTGTCCTTCATCGCCGGGGTCGTGGGGTTGTTCGACCCCGGAGCCTGCAACAGGCCGGGCGTGCGCAGCAGGTAGTAGACGAGGTAGAACCCGACGTAGTTGAGCATGATCGTGACGATCACCTCGTGCGCACCGGTCCGCGCCTTGAGCAGACCGGCGATGCCGGCCCACAGGGCTCCGGCCACGACGCCGGCGACGAGCGCGACGATCATGTGCAGACCCCACGGCAGGTCGAACGCGAACGCGACGTACCCGCCGGCCGCCGCGGCGACGAGCATCTGCCCGCGACCGCCGATGTTGAACATGCCGACGCGGAAGGCGAGGGCGACGCCGAGACCGGCGGCGATCAGCGGCGTCGCGAACGTCAGGGTCTCGGTGAGCGGGCGGATGCCGGTGGCGAACTCGGGTCGACGGAAGTTGTAGATCGCGCCCTGGAAGAACGACGCGTAGGCCCCCGACACCGACTGCCAGATCGCGGCGAGGGTGTCGCCGGGTCGAGCGAAGAAATACCCCGCCGCCGCCTGGACGTTCTCGTCGGTGGCCGCGATCATGATCGCGCCCACGATGAGGGCGAGGATGACCGCGAGCACCGAGATGATCGCGTTTCCGGTGGCGATCTCGCGCGCCGCGCGCCGCCAACGGTTCTCGTCGGGGGCGGGTTCGGGCGCGACGACGCGCGCACCTGCGGCCGGATCGACGGGCGAGGCGCCCTCCAGGGCGACGTCCGCCTGCGTCGCCTCGGCGACCTCGGCGGCGCGATCGGCACGCGCGGCGGTCGGGTCGTGCGGGCTGTACGAATCGCTCACGCGGCGACTCCTTCGTTCTGGGGCGCTTCGCCGGCCATCATGAGGCCGAGCACGTCGCGCGAGGTGTCGCCGGGGACGATGCCCACGACGCGACCGCGGTACATCACCATGATGCGGTCGGCGAGAGCGGTGACCTCGTCGAGCTCGGTCGAGACGACGATGACCGGGACACCGGCGTCGCGCGTCTCGATGACGCGCTTGTGGATGAATTCGATCGACCCGACGTCGACGCCGCGCGTGGGCTGTGCGGCCACGAAGAGCCGCAGATCGCGGCTGAGCTCGCGCGCCAGAACGACCTTCTGCTGGTTGCCGCCCGACAGACGCCCGACCGGGGTCTCGATCGAGGGGGTGCGCACGTCGAACTCCGAGACCTTCTCGCGCGCGAACTCGGCCAGGGTCGACAGCTGCAGGGCCCCCGCCTTGACGAACGGTGCCCCGTCGGCGCGGTCGAGCATGAGGTTCTCCGCGATGGAGAACTCCCCGACCAGCCCGTCTTCTTTGCGGTCTTCGGGCACGAACCCGACTCCGGCGTCGAGCACGGCGCGAACCGTCGACCCGTGCAGCTCTTTGCCGTCGAGGCGGATGGACCCCTCGACGCGCTCCTGGAGCCCGACCAACGCTTCGGTGAGTTCGGTCTGCCCATTGCCCTGCACCCCGGCGATGGCGAGCACCTCGCCGCGTCGCACCTCGAAGCTGACGTCGTTGACGACCACCTGACCGATCGCGTCGACCACGCTCAGCCCGGAGACGGCAAGTCCGACCTCGCCGAGGGTGGGGGCGTCCTTCTGCACGGTGAGCTCGACGGCGCGACCGACCATGAGCGAAGCCAGTTCCGCGTTGGAGGCCGTGGGCTCGGCCTCGCCCACGACCTTGCCGAGGCGGATGACGGTGATGCGATCGGCGACCTCGCGCACCTCGCGCAGCTTGTGCGTGATGAACACGATCGAGGTGCCCGCGTCGCGCAGCTGACGCATGATCGCCATCAGCTCGTCGGTTTCCTGGGGGGTGAGCACGGCGGTGGGCTCGTCGAAGACGAGCACCTTCGCGTCGCGCGAGAGGGCCTTGATGATCTCGACGCGCTGCTGCACGCCGACGGGGAGGTCGTCGACGAGGGCATCGGGGTCGACGGCGAACCCGAACCGGTCGGAAATTTCCTTGACCTTGGCCCGCGCGGCCGCGAGGTCGAGACGCCCGCCGACCTTGGTGGGCTCGTGACCGAGCATCACGTTCTCAGCGACGGTGAAGACGGGGATGAGCATGAAGTGCTGGTGCACCATGCCGATGCCCGCGCGCATCGCGTCGCCGGGGCCGGAGAAGTGCTGGACGGCGTCGTCGAGCAGGATCTCTCCCCCGTCGGCCTGGTAGAGGCCGTAGAGGACATTCATGAGGGTGGATTTGCCGGCACCGTTCTCGCCGAGCAGGCAGTGGATCTCTCCGGCCTCGACGGTGAGGTCGATGTGATCATTCGCCACCAGGGATCCGAAGGTTTTCGTGATCCCGCGGAGTTCGAGCTTCATGTTCCCGATCCTAGGTTCTGTGGCGCCGGTCGCGGAGGGCGGACCGGCTGGGGGCCGCTTCGTGGGCGGCGATCCCCGGGGAGCAGACCGATGTCACCGGTCTCGTTCATAAGGGAGGGGAGGCCGGCGAAAGCCGGCCTCCCCGAAAAGCGGTGCTGACTCAGCCGGCGAGGTAGGACTCGACGGTGATGTCTCCGCTGATGATGCTGGCCTTGAGCTCGTCGATCTTCGACGTCAGCTCGGCGGGAACGCGGTCCGACCAGTCGTGGTACGGGGCCAGGCCGACACCCTCGTTCTCGAGCGTGCCGACGAACGGGGTGGCGTCGAAGTTGCCCTCGCCCGCGGCGACGATGGCGTCCTTCGTACCCACGTCGATGCCCTTGAGGATCGAGGTCAGCAGCAGCTCGCCGACCGAGGGGTCGGTCTCGTACACGTCGGCGTCCACGCCGACCAGGGCGATCTCGCGCCCGGCGTCCTTGATGGCGACGGCGGCCGACTGGTAGATCGGGCCACCGACGGGCAGCAGCACGTCGACGTTCTGGTCGATGAGCGCCTGCGCGGTCTGGCGGGCGGTGTCGTTGGCCTCGAAGCCACCGGTGAACGAGCCGTCCTTGGCGGCGCGGTCCCAGCCCACAACGCGCACGGTGGCGCCGTTGTCGGTGTTGTACTTCTCGACGCCCTGGGCGAAGCCGTCCATGAAGATGCTCACGGTCGGGATGTTCAGGCCACCGAAGGTACCCACGACGCCGGTCTTCGAGGTGCCCGCGGCGAGGTAGCCGGCGAGGTACGCGGACTGCGCGGTGTCGAAGATGATCGGCTTGATGTTCGGCGCGTCGGTCTTGCCGTCGAAGTCGCTGTCGACGGTGTCGTCGATCGAGACGTACTGCAGGTCGGGGTTGGCCTTGGCCGACTCGAGAGCCGCCGGGGCGAGGAGGAAGCCGACCGTGACGATCGTGTTGCAGCCCTGGTCGACGAGGTTCTGCAGGTTGGAGGCGTAGTCGGTCTCAGCCTGCGACTCGACCTCGATCGGGGTCTTCGAGCCGAGCTGCGAGGCCGCCTCGTCGACGCCCTCCTTGCCGAGCTGGTTGAACGACTTGTCGTCGAAGCCACCGGCGTCGGACACCATGCAGGGCAGGTAGTCGCTGGCGCCGGCGGCGGCACCACCGGATGCGCCGTTGCTCTCGGGTGCGGCGCCGCAACCGGCGAGCAGCGCCGCGGCGCCGATCATGGCGAGGCCGCTGACGACGGCCTTCTTCGTGGTCTTCACGAATGGTCCTCCAAGACGGATGCCCCCAACGGGTTCGGGGGACGATCCCGTCACGTTACCTACTGTGTCGCGATGCTCGTGACCGGGGAGCCGCCGTGCGGGCCAATGGTTACAAAGACGCAATCTCGCGTCATGAGACCGCCACACGCCCTCCGCCCGAAGGCACCGGATGCCACGTGGTGTGGCATCCGGTCTCAGAGCACGTCGCCGCGACCGGTCAGCTTGAGCGCGTCGACCACGCCCTTCACGCGCTGGGCGTTCTCGCTGGTCGTGACCAGGAGCGCGTCGGGGGTGTCGACCACGACGATGTCGCGCACGCCGATGAGGCTGATCACGCGCTTGGTCTGCGAGACCACGATGCCGCTGGAGGCGTCGGAGAGCACCCGCGCGTCTTCACCCAGGATGGCCAGCTCGTTGCGGCCGCCGGAGGAGTTGAGCTTGGAGAGGCTGGCGAAGTCGCCCACGTCGTCCCAGTCGAAGTGCCCGGGGATGACGGCGAGACGCCCCTTCTCGGCCGCGGGCTCGGCGACGGAGTAGTCGATGGCGATCTTCTTCAGACCCGGCCAGATGCGATCGACCGCGGGGCCGCGACGATCCCGGTCGTCCCAGGCCTCGGCCAGCTCGAGCAGACCCGCGTGCAGTTCGGGCTCGTTGACGGCGAGCTCGGCCAGCAGCACGTCGGCGCGCGTGATGAACATGCCCGCGTTCCAGAGGTACGCGCGGTCGGCGAAGTACTCCTTGGCCGTGTCGAGGTCGGGCTTCTCGACGAAGCGCTCGACGATGTAGGCCTCGGGGGCGCCCTCGACGATCAGCTCGTCGGCCTGCTTGATGTAGCCGAAGCCGACCGAGGGCTCGGCCGGCTGGATGCCGATCGTGCAGATGTACCCCTCGCGGGCCACCGCCACGGCCTGGTGCACCGCGAACTCGAACTGCCGCGTCTGGCGGATGACGTGGTCGGCCGCGAACGAGCCGATGATCACGTCGGGCTCGCGGCGCACGAGGATCGCCGCGGCCAGGCCGATGGCGGCCGACGAGTCGCGCGGCTCCGACTCGAGGAAGACGTTGTGGTCGGGAACGCCCGGCAGCTCGCGTTCGACGGCGGCGCGGTGCGCACGACCCGTGACGACGGCGATGCGGTCGTCGCCCGAGAGCGGAGCGAGGCGGTCCCACGTGTCGCGCAGGAGCGTCTGGCCCGACCCGGTGAGGTCGTGGAGGAACTTGGGCGCATCGGCGCGGGACAGGGGCCACAGACGGCTGCCGATCCCTCCGGCGGGGATCACGGCGTAGAAATCGTCGATCGCAGGGTGTGCCATGGCACCGACACTAGCGTTCGCGCCCCCTCCCGCCTGCGCGCGCGACGCGGAGGAACGCCGGGTGAACGGCATCCGGGATATCTCGATATCGAGAGAGTCTTAGGCGGCCCTAATCCCCGGCGTTCATAGCCCGGCCGTAGTATTCAATGGCGCCCGTGTGACGCTCGGGGCCCGTGCGAGGCCCCACACCGTGTTCGATCAGGGAGGACGACCGTGTCAGCACCAGCACGTGCCACGCCGTCGGTGAAAGAGACCACCTCGAAGAGGCCCCGCGGCACTCTGTACCGGGGCCGCGAAGGAATGTGGTCGTGGGTGCTTCACCGCATCACCGGCGTCGCCATCTTCTTCTTCCTCTTGGTGCACATCCTCGACACGGCGCTCATCCGCGTCTCGCCCGAGGCCTACGACGCCGTCATCGCGCAGTACAAGAACCCCATCATGGGCCTCGGCGAAGTCGCCCTCGTCGGCGCGGTCGCCTATCACGCGTTCAACGGCCTGCGCATCATCCTCGTGGACTTCTGGCCCTGGGCCACGCGCCACCAGCGTCAGCTGTGGTGGGGCGTGCTGGGCCTGTGGGTCGTCACGATGCTCGGGTTCACCCCGCGCCACCTGATCAACGTCTTCAGCGCCGTCACCGGGAGCCACTGATGTCCGTCGCCCAAGAAGCCGCCACGATCCCCGCCCCCCGCACCCCCAGCGTGCGCAAGAAGGGCTCCAACCTCGAGAAGTGGGGTTGGATCTACATGCGCGCCTCCGGCGTGCTGCTGATCGTCCTGATCTTCGGTCACCTCTTCGTCAACCTCATGACGGGCGAGGGCATCCACCAGGTCGACTTCGCGTTCGTCGCGGGCAAGCTCGCCTCGCCGTTCTGGCAGTGGTGGGACGTGCTGATGCTCTGGCTCGCCCTCATCCACGGCGCCAACGGCATGCGCACGATCGTCAACGACTACGTCGGCAACGCGACCGTCCGCAAGATCCTCGTCGGTTCCCTGTGGGTCTCGGCCGGCTTCCTCATCCTGCTCGGCACGCTCGTGGTCTTCACCTTCGACCCCTGCATCGGCGTGACCGAGTCCAGCAGCCTGTGGGACGTGTGCCAGGCGGCGTGAGCCGGTGGCATCCGATCTCCCCCGACGTCTTTCCCCTGACAGCAGAGGCATTGCACACGTGAGCACTCAGACCAGTTCGGACTCGATCGTCAAAGACGGCGTCCACTACCACCAGTTCGACGTCGTCATCGTCGGCGCCGGCGGCGCGGGCATGCGCGCGGCCATCGAGGCCGGCCCCGGCGCGAAGACCGCCGTCATCTCGAAGCTCTACCCCACGCGTTCGCACACCGGTGCGGCGCAGGGTGGCATGGCCGCGGCGCTGGCCAACGTCGAAGAGGACTCCTGGGAGTGGCACACCTTCGACACCATCAAGGGCGGCGACTACCTCGTCGACCAGGATGCCGCGGAGATCCTCGCCAAAGAGGCCATCGACGCCGTCATCGACCTCGAGAACATGGGCCTGCCGTTCAACCGCACGCCCGAGGGCAAGATCGATCAGCGCCGTTTCGGCGGGCACACCGCCGACCACGGAAAGACGCCCGTGCGCCGTGCCTGCTACGCCGCCGACCGTACCGGTCACATGATCCTGCAGACGCTGTTCCAGAACTGCGTCAAGCTCGGCATCAACTTCTTCAACGAGTTCTACGTGCTCGACCTCGTCACCGTGAAGGATGACGCCGGCAAGACGCAGGTCGCCGGTGTCGTGGCTTACGACCTGGCCACGGGCGAGCTGCACGTGTTCCAGTCGAAGGCCGTCATCTTCGCGACCGGCGGTTTCGGCAAGATCTTCAAGACCACCTCCAATGCCCACACCCTCACCGGTGACGGCGTCGGCATCGTGTGGCGCAAGGGCCTGCCGCTGGAGGACATGGAGTTCTTCCAGTTCCACCCGACCGGCCTCGCCGGCCTCGGCATCCTCCTCACCGAGGGTGCCCGCGGTGAGGGCGCGATCCTGCGCAACGCGAGCGGTGAGCGCTTCATGGAGCGCTACGCCCCCACCATCAAAGACCTCGCGCCCCGCGACATCGTCGCCCGCTGCATGGTGCAAGAAGTGGCCGAGGGCCGCGGAGCCGGCCCCCACCGCGACTACGTGCTGCTGGACTGCACGCACCTGGGCGCCGAGGTGCTCGAGACCAAGCTCCCCGACATCACCGAGTTCGCCCGCACCTACCTGGGCGTCGACCCGGTGGTCGAGCCGGTGCCGGTCATGCCGACCGCGCACTACGCGATGGGCGGCATCCCCACCAACATCAAGGCCGAGGTGCTCGCCGACAACGACACCGTCGTTCCGGGCCTCTACGCCGCCGGTGAGTGCGCGTGCGTCTCGGTGCACGGCTCGAACCGCCTCGGCACCAACTCGCTGCTCGACATCAACGTCTTCGGCAAGCGCGCCGGCCGCAACGCCGTCGAGTACGTCAAGACCGCCGACTTCGTGCCGCTCCCCGAAGACCCCGCCGCCGAGGTGCGCGGTCTCATCGAGGACCTGCGCAACAACAGCGGAACCGAGCGCATCGCGGTGCTGCGCAAGACGCTGCAGGACGAGATGGACAAGGGCGCGCAGGTCTTCCGCACGCACGAGTCGCTCGCCCACGTCATGGACGTGATCGCCGACCTCCGCGAGCGCTACAAGAACATCCACGTCGACGACAAGGGCAAGCGCTTCAACACCGACCTGCTCGAGGCCGTCGAGCTGGGCTTCCTGCTCGACCTCGCCGAGGTCGTCGTCTACTCGGCGCAGAACCGCGAGGAGAGCCGCGGCGGTCACATGCGCGACGACTTCCCCACGCGCGACGACGAGAAATACATGCAGCACACCATGGCGTACCTGTCGGGCGACCCCCACTCGTCGCACCCGGCCGATCACATCGAACTCGGCTGGAAGCCCGTGGTGTTCACCAAGAACGAGGCCGGGGAGCTCCGCTACCCGCCGCTGGAGAGGAAGTACTGAGATGGCATCCACCGTCGTCGAGACCGTAGACACCTCCGACGAGGTCGTGGAGACCCCCGAAGACACCGGGATCCAGTCGTTCCTCGTCACCTTCAACATCCGTCGCTTCGACCCCGAGGTCGATGACGAGCCGCGCTGGGTCGACTACGACGTGGAGCTGTTCTCCACCGACCGCGTGCTCGATGCCCTGCACAAGATCAAGTGGGAGGTCGACGGCTCGCTGTCGTTCCGCCGCTCGTGCGCGCACGGCATCTGCGGATCGGATGCCATGCGCATCAACGGCCGCAACCGCCTGGCCTGCAAGACGCTGATCAAGGATCTCGACATCTCGCAGCCGATCTACGTCGAGGCGATCAAGGGCCTTCCGCTCGAGAAGGACCTCATCGTCGACATGGAGCCGTTCTTCGCCTCCTACCGCGAGGTGCAGCCCTTCCTCATCTCGAACTCGAAGCCCGAGCCCGGCAAGGAGCGCGTGCAGTCGATCGTCGACCGCGAGGTCTTCGATGACACCACCAAGTGCATCCTGTGCGCCGCGTGCACCTCGTCGTGCCCCGTGTTCTGGACCGACGGTCAGTACTTCGGTCCCGCCGCGATCGTCAACGCGCACCGCTTCATCTTCGACTCGCGCGACGACGCGGGCGACGTGCGCCTCGACATCCTCAACGACAAAGAGGGCGTGTGGCGCTGCCGCACCACCTTCAACTGCACCGAGGCGTGCCCGCGCGGCATTGAGGTCACGAAGGCCATCGCCGAGGTCAAGCAGGCCGTCCTCCGCGGCGGTCGCTGACCTCAGCCTCTCGAACGGCGGGTGCGCGCAGGCGCCCCGCCGTTCGTCGTTCCCGGCGCGCGTGCGCGCGCGAGAGGCCACGACCCGTCGCTTCGGCGCGGGTCGAGGCGAAAGATCGTGGCGACTCCCGCGGGGCGACCGAAGGTTCCGGATGCCGGGATCCCGCGCGACGGCCGAGCCCGCGGCATCCGTTCATCTAGGCTTTCCAGGTGACCGAGACCGCCCCCGACCCGCGTCCGCTGCCCGCGGTGCGCGCCGAGGACACCTCGCTGCGGGAGCGCCTCGCGGAGGCCCAGTCGGCGGTGCGCGGGCGACTCGACCAGCCCCTCGCGCGGGCGCAACGCATCGCGCAGTGGTTCCCGATCCGGGTGTGGCGGCACTTCCTCCAGCACAACGGCTTCCTGCTCGCCGCCGGCATGAGCTACCAGGGGCTGTTCGCCGTCTTCTCGGCGCTGTATCTCGCGTTCGCGGGCGTGGGCATCTGGCTCGGCGGCAGCACCAGCGCGATCACGGGACTCATCCGGATCGTCAACAGCTACATCCCGGGCCTGATCAGCGAGAACGGACTCGTCGACCGCGACCAGGTCGAGGCCGTGGCGCAGGAGAGCGGGCGCCTGCTCACTGTCACCGGCATCGTGGCCGTCGTGGTGGTCGTGTGGACGGCGATCGGCTTCGTCACCTTCACCCGCCGCGCCGTGCGCGACACCTTCGGCCTCCCCTTCGACCTGCGCAACTACGTCATGCTCAAGGCCCGCGACTTCGTGGCCTCGGTGCTGTTCGGCATCTCGCTGCTCGTCGGCGCTCTGCTGGGTTCGGTGACCACCGGCGCCGTCGACCTCGTGTTCGGGCTCATCGGGTGGGATCGCGAGACCCTCGGCTGGTCGATCGGGGCGCGTCTGGTCTCGCTCGTCGTGGCGTTCGGCATCAACACCGTCGCCCTCGCCTCGCTGTTCCGCTTCTTGACCGGCACGACGCTGTCGTGGCGGCGCGCGTGGCCCGGCGCCGTCGTGGGTGCGACCGGCATCGTCGTGCTGCAGGTGGCCGCCGGTTTCCTCTTCGTCTACACCCCCTCGAACCCGCTGCTGGCGACCTTCACGGTGCTCATCGGATTCCTGCTGTGGTTCCGCTTCATCGGCATCGTGATCCTCGTGTCGGCGGCGTGGATCGCGGTGGCCGCGGGCGATCGCGACGTGCCGCTGCGCTCCCCCGAAGACCGCCGGGCGATGGAGCAGGCCGCCCTCGTCATCGCCGCCCAGGTGGGTCTGCGCGAGGCCGAGAAGGCGTTCGCGATGTCGCGATGGCCGCTCCGCTGGCGTGCGAAGCGTCGGGTGATCGCCGCCGAGAAGAACCTCGCGCGGGCCGAGGCCGACGTGCCCGCCCCTCGGCGGACGTCGCTGCTGCCCGACTGAGCCGGTTCGGGTCCGGATGCCGGCGGCCGGGCGCGCAGCCCCGTCCCGCCCGCACGGGCTCGATGTCGGAGGTCGTGGATAGGCTCGTGGGGTGGCTCGTTCCGTGCGTATCGTCTCCGTCAACGTCAATGGCATCCGTGCCGCCGTCCGCAAGGGCATGGTCGAATGGCTCGACGCCTCCGGCGCCGACATCGTCACCCTGCAAGAGGTGCGGGCCACCGCCGACCAGCTCGCCGAGGCCCTCCCCGGGTGGGAGATCGTCAACGACGAAGCCCTCGCGAAGGGGCGCGCGGGAGTCGCCATCCTCAGCCGCCTGCCCGGCGTCGAGACCCGCACGCACCTCGGCCCCGAGCCGCTCGATGCGTCGGGCCGGTGGATCGAGACCGACTTCGACATCGACGGCGAGACCGTCACCATCGTCAGCGCCTACGTGCACAGCGGCGAGGTCGACACCCCCAAGCAAGACGCGAAATGGCTGTTCCTCGACGCGATGGAACGCCGCCTCGCCGAGCTCGCCACCTCGAGCGAGCTGGCCCTCGTCACCGGCGATCTGAACGTCGGCCACAGGGAACTCGACATCAAGAACTGGCGCGGCAACCGCAAGAACGCCGGCTTCCTTCCGCGCGAGCGTGCCTACTTCGACCGCTTCTTCGGCCCCGCGGGCGAGCAGGTCGAGGGCGTCGACGGGTCGACCGGCACCGGCCTCGGCTGGATCGACGTGGGTCGCCGCGCCATGGGCGAGGTCGAGGGGCCGTACACGTTCTGGTCGATGCGCGGAAAGGCGTTCGACACCGACAGCGGCTGGCGCATCGACTACCACGTCGCCACGCCCGCCCTGGCCGAGCGCGTCACCTCGTACCGGGTCGACCGCGCCCCGTCCTACGACACCCGGTGGAGCGATCACTCCCCCGTGATCGTCGACTACACGCTCGGGCGCTGACGCCGGGGCGTACCCGCCCGGCCTCGGTGCGCGTCAGCCGCGGATCCCCGGGCGACCGGCCGCGGGCGTCGCCGCGCGTCGGGCGCGAATCCTCGGGCGACCGGCATCCGGTCCTCTCCGCCGCGAACGTGGCACCGGACCCATCGTCCGGTGGGGTGACCGTCGCCCTGCGTGCGCCGAGCGCGGTGCCCCGATGCGTCGCCGGGCCGGGTGCCGGCATCCGGACCCTCCCCCGACGGAAGGTCGGCCCCGCGCACGCGGCCTAGGATCGTACGGTGACCACCGAGCGCCTCTACTCCGGAATGCAGCCCTCCGCCGACAGCCTTCAGATCGGCAACTACATCGGGGCCCTCCTGCAGTGGCGCGACCTCCAGGACCAGTACGACGCCTTCTTCTCGGTCGTCGACCTGCACGCCCTGACGCAGCCCGGCGACCCCGCCGAGCGTCGCGAGAAGACCCGCCGCACCGCCGCCCAGTACATCGCCGCCGGCATCGAGCCCTCGCGCTCGACGCTGTACGTGCAGTCGCACGTGCCCGCGCACGCCGAGCTGCAGTGGGTACTGTCGACCCTCACGGGCTTCGGCGAGGCCGGGCGCATGACCCAGTTCAAGGACAAGTCGGCCCGCTACGGCACGGATGCCACCAACGTCGGCCTCTTCACCTATCCGGTGCTGATGGCCGCCGACATCCTGCTGTACCAGACCGACGTCGTGCCCGTCGGCGACGACCAGAAGCAGCACATCGAGCTCACGCGCGACCTGGCCGAGCGCTTCAATCAGCGCTTCGGTGAGACCTTCACGGTGCCGAAGCCCGTGATCCGGCGCGAGACCGCCCGCATCTACGACCTGCAGAACCCCACAGCCAAGATGTCGAAGTCGGCCGAGTCCGACGCGGGCGTGCTGTGGCTGCTCGACGACCCCAAGGTCAGCGCGAAGAAGATCATGCGCGCCATGACCGACTCCGAGGGGTCGGTGCGCTTCGACCGCGAGACCAAGCCGGGCGTCTCGAACCTGCTCGTCATCTACTCGGCCCTCACCGGCCGCGAGATCACCTCGATCGAAGACGAGTACGCGGGCCGCGGCTACGGCGACTTCAAGAAGGGCCTCGCCGAGGTCGTCGTCAACGAGTTCGAGCCGGTGCGCGCGCGGGCCATGGAACTGCTCGACGACCCCGCCGAACTCGACCGCGTGCTGGCCGTCAACGCCGGCAAGGCGGCATCCGTCGCCGAGAAGACCCTCACCGACGTGTACGACCGCATCGGCATGCTCCGGCGCGGCTGACCCTTCGGCTGTCCGACGCCCGCGCGACTCGCTGAGTCGTGCGGGCGTCGTGATTTCGGGGGCGGCTGTGGGCGTGCCTCCGGAGGCCCGATTGCGTCCAACGGCCGTCCGAGGGAAGCCCGTCCGCGGGGCTTCCCAGACACAGCGCAGGAATTCCACGCCTCTGCCCCCTCTCCGCCGTCCCCAGAGGTGGGCGCACGAGCGATTCTCCTGCGCTGCGTCGGGGGGACGGGGGGGGACGCCCTGTCCGCTGAGGAAACGTCGCCCCCATAGGCGAGTGACGGAGCGGAGCCGGACCCGCACGCCATCGCGACGTAGCGCAGGAGATTGACGCTCTGGGTGGAGCTCACGCCCCCTCTGCGGATACTGGAGCCCTATGCTCCTGCGTTATATCTCAGCGGGCACCCACGTGCTATCACCTGCTGAGCCGAGCGGAGTGCTGCCGAAGGCCGGCAACGGCGCGCGCGAGGATCTCAGGCTCGGAGAAAATCAGCCGCGCGGAGGGACGCAGAACCACGTAACCGCGCTCGGCCAGGCGCAGGTCGCGCAATCGATCTCGCTCCTGCGCCTCCCACCCACCGTGATGTGCGCGGCTGTCGCATTCGACGACGATCCAGTCATCGACCAGGAGGTCAACTCGCCCGACTCCGTCGATCTGCACCTGAACTCGAACGTCGCAGCCGTTCGCGCGCAGGAGAAGGCGGGCGATCGTCTCCGAACCCGCCTCCGCGCGAGCATCGATGAGGGGTCGAAGCACCTGATATCGGGCCGCGAGGAGCTTGAACACCTCCGCAAGGCCGTCCGCGTCGATCGCACCAGTGAACAAGGCGCTGTCGAGTGTCGCGATCGCGGCGCGAGGAGGCTGACAACGAACCGCAGCCGCAAGAGCCTCGACGATCGGGACCGTGTGGAGGCTGCCCGCGGCGCACGCGCGCCAGTGGACGACGACTCCCTGACTACCGGACAGTCGAGTCTCGCGGGAATGGGGCGACCTCAGCCGCGAACGCTCCGGCTCGACCTGGACGTGCAGACCATTCTTGTCGAGAACGAAAATGCCCGCTTCAGCGAGGGCGGACACGCAGTCGAGTCGACCGCCGACACGCTGCGCTGCCCGAACGGCTTGCGGCGCTGAGCCATCGAGGTAGACGTTCCGACGGGCGCGCACCAGCACCCCCTCGGCCAGCGCCGAGCGCACCTCGGCCCGGGTGGCCCCTGTTGCGCGTACGTCCGCGTAGCTCAGCGTGTGACCGGGTGCGAAATCGGGAATGGAAGGTGAGGTCATCCGACACACAGTGGACGGATCCTGCCGCAGTGATCGGCGAATCCGGCTCGAGCGGGGACAACTGGGGCAGCGGCGCCGGTGGGGAGAAGCCTCGACACAGCGCAGGAAAAGCGCTCCGTGTGCCCAATGATGCCGATGTCATTGCCGTTCCTCACAGTGCACGTCCTGCGTTGTGTTCACCGAGGCTCGCGCCGCCCTGGACCGGTCACCGGTCCCACGCCGGGTCGGGCAGGCCCGCCTGTGCGCGGTGCGGGGCGCAACGCAGGATCTTCTCGGGTGATCCGCGACGTGTGGCGTGTGGGGGCGCGGAACGGGCGGAAAGTCCTGCGTTGTGCCGCAGCACCGCGCCGAGGTGCGGCTGCCCCGGCCACGCTACCCGCGGACGGGCCCGCCGCCGCCGGTAGCGTGGCCGGATGGAACCGGAGATCCTGCGCACCGCCCGCCTCGAGCTGTCGGCGCCGCGCGGGAGCGACGTCGCGGCGATCCACGCGGAGTGCCAAGATGCCGCGATCCAGCGGTTCACGACCGTGCCGTCGCCCTACCTGCCGGCCGACGCCGAGACGTTCGTCGAACTGACGCGCACGTGGTGGACCGAGGGGTCGGAGGCGACGTGGGCGATTCGCTTCGAGGGGCGACTGGTCGGCATGGTGGGCCTAGCCAAACTGCCGTCGGGTGGTCCCGAGATCGGCTACTGGGTCTCGTCGAGCGTGCGCGGTCAAGGGCTGGCCACCGAGGCGGCGCGGGCCGTTGTCGACTGGGGCTTCGCCGCCGAACGGCCGACGGTGCAGCGCATCGAGTGGCGTGCGGTCGTGGGCAATCTCGAGTCGGCGCGCGTGGCGCGGGCGGTCGGGTTCCGCTACGAGGGGCTGCTGCGGCAGGCGGGCGTGAACTCGCTGGGGCGCTCCGACATGTGGGTGGGCGGGCTGCTGCGCTCCGACGCCCGCGACCCTCAGCCCTGGCCCGTGCTCTAGGCCGGGGGCAAGGGCCTGCGCCGATGTCGGAGGTCCGTGGCAGCATGGCCGCATGCCGGAGATGCCAGAGGTCGAGGGGCTCGTCGAATACCTGCGCGGGCGCGTGACGGGGCTGCGCGTCGACAAGGCCACCGTGTCGGCCATCAACGCACTGAAGACCTACGACCCGCCGCTCACCGCGCTGGTCGGGGCCCACGTGACGGGTGTCGATCGCCACGGCAAGTTCGTCGACGTCTCGACCGATGCGGGCGTGCACCTGGTGTTCCACCTCGCCAAGGCGGGATGGCTGCGGTGGTACGACGCGCTACCCGCGACGATCATCAAGCCCGGCAAGACGCCGATCGCCCTGCGCGTCGGCTTCGATGACGGCTCGGGGTTCGACCTCACCGAGGCCGGCACCAAGAAGTCGCTCGCGGTGTACGCCGTTCGCTCCCCCGCCGAGGTGCCGGGCGTCGCGCGGCTCGGTCCCGATCCGCTGAGCGAGGGCTTCGACCGCGCGACGTTCGGCTCGCTGCTCGAGGGGCGTCGCACGCAGATCAAGGGCGTGCTGCGCGACCAGTCGATCATCGCGGGCGTCGGCAACGCCTACTCCGACGAGATCCTGCACGCGGCCAAGATGTCGCCGTATGCGCTGGCGGCGAATCTGTCGGATGCCGAGGTCGACCAGCTCTACGCGGCGATGACGACGACTCTGGCCGAGGCGATCGACGCGGCACGCGGCAAACCGCCCGCCGAGTTGAAGGACGCCAAGCGCCGCGGCATGCGCGTGCACGGGCGACGCGGCGAGGCGTGTCCGGTCTGCGGCGATGAGGTGCGCAGCGTGTTCTTCGCCGACAACTCCCTCGAGTACTGCCCCACCTGCCAGACCGGCGGCAAGCTGCTCGCCGACCGCCGGCTGTCGCGGCTGCTCAAGTGACGTTATCGCCCGGCTCTTCACCCGCCCATCGCAGGGGAAGCACGACGCTCGCCCCACCCGAGCCGGAGAGGTCGACGCGCAGGCGCACCTTGTCGCCGCTCTCGAGCACGGTGACACGACGATCCTGTCCGACGTAGGTTCCCGCTCTCGCGATTGTCACATCCACCGAGGTCAGCGTCACCTGCGGATCGGCGAGGGCGAGCCAGGGCTGAGTCGCCGAGGGAGCGAAGACGAACGAGACCGGCTGCGTCACGGACACTCCGGCTATCGGCCCGCCCGCGGCCCACACGTTCGCGGTGACGACGCCCGACTGCGCGAACCTCACGGCGTGAGCGTCTGCGCCCTGGGCGAGGGTAACGACCCTCGCGTCGATGGTCTCCGCGAAATCCCGCACCCTGACGAGACTCGCACCGGGCAGCATGACGTACTCGTAAGAACCCGACGTCGGATCGACGCCGTGATCGATCGACACGCGCGCGTACCGTCGAGTCGTCACTGGGGTGGTGCCCCCGAAGGCGATATCCGACCACCGCCCCGACCGTTCTTCCCACGCGACGTCGACGAGACCCTGCTGCAGCAGGACGTATCCGCCGGTGCCGTCGAGATGGATCCAGGGGCGGTCGGTGAGACGCTTCTGGGTGCCGAGCGGGAATGGCATCCGCTCATCGTCGACAGTGAAGATGCACTCCCCTTCGGCACCCAGATTGCGGTTGTCGACGACGGTCGCGACCGGGTAGCCGTCGGCGGAGGAGATGTCACTCCCGAGACAGACGAGGACATCCTCGGCGAAGAACCACGACTTCTTTGCGGCGAGGGTCGAGTTCATCGGCTTCGCGATGGTTCCGATCGCTGCGGCGTTCTCGCAGAGCGCGCCGCCCGCCCACGCGTTGCTCGGCCGGGTGTTCGCGAAGTCGCCGCCGAATCCGTCGGGGACGGGTTTTCGACTCACCGTGATTCCGGGATGGGCGTACGGATCGACCGTCGGCCAGTAGTCGTCGGCGAACTGCGTCGATCCGAGACCATCCACGCCCCACCAACTGACCATGCCGACGCCGGTGTGCCACCCCCGACGGTTGGCGTTGTTTCCGTATTCGTAGTACGAGGTACGGGTGGACGACATGGCGATCGCGACGCCCCATGTGCTCGCCCGCAGCACCGCCCGGCTCATCATCGTGAACGACCGTGATGATGCAGCGGCGCTGGGGACGATCGAAAGGTCTCGAAGGACGTCGGAGACGACGCTGTACTCGTCTTGACGCATCGTCGTGATAGGGGTCGGTTGGGAGCGCGAGAAGAAGTCTGCGAACCGCGCGCGCCATGAGGCCCGAACCGACGTCGGCACGACGTCGCTGAGGCGCACGAGCTGGGCGACCAGGTGACGGCCGCGCGTGTTGTCGCTCGTGCCGATCCATGCGCACGCCCTCCCTGAGACGGCGTCGGGCACGATGCTCGCGATGAGCAGGGGCAGCACCCCGTCTTCCACGTGCTGCACCAGGCGGGACAGGTCCGTGGCCGAGAGCGCCCACGAGGTCCCGGCGGTCAGTCCGGCCAACAGAGCCACTCCGCGCAGCAGTTCGGCTCCGTAGGTGCCCGTGTAGGCCACGCGGGTGTGCTGCACGAAAGATCCGTCAGCGTAGAACCCGTCACCCTTCCACACGGTGTCGATCACCTTCGGCACCGCCGCCATGCCCGCCGATATCAACGCGGGATCCCCGGAGAGGACACCGGAGAGCACGCGACTGACGAGCATGTCGGACGTGTTGGCGGCCGTTGCGAGCGCGATGCTCGCGTCGGACACGTGACCACCGACGGCACCGACGATCCGGGTCACTTGCGCGGGCGTCAACGACCCGTGCGCGAAGATCGCCGCGCTCAGAAGCCTCTGGGGCGCGCCGATCGCCCAGTCGTACCAGTTGCCGTATTCGACCGCTCCGGGTTGGTAGGCGATCTCGATGAAGCGCAGAACTCCGGCCGCGATTCGTGTCGACACCGACTCGTCGCCCCAGAGGGCGCTGCCCGACGTCCGTGACGCGATACCGATCGCCTCCAGCCTGTTCGCGGTCGACGTGAGGTTGGCGGAGTTGGTTCCGAGCGGAAGATCCGCCCAGAGACTCGACGACGAGAGCAGCATCGACCTGGCCCAGAGCCCCGCGCGATAGTTCGAGACACCGAGTTCGCCGGCCGCGGCCTTGGCGACGTTCTCGTCGAAGTGGTCGCCGTCGAGGGACTCGCCGACGGCCGTCAGTCGCCACCGCTGTCGCAGATCGTCGATCGTGGGAGTTCTTGCGAGAACCGAGGCGGTGGTCGTCCCGATGGCGCTGGCCGCGGTGATCCACCCCACGCCCGTCGAATCCGCACGCACGAAGAAGGACGCGACGCCCCCTGCGATCACGACGGTGGCGGGTCCCCGCACGCCGGCGCTGTAGACGAGCGCCGCGCTGACCCCCCTCGTGTCGACGTCGTCGACATGCAGACTAACGAGCACGTTCTGTTCGAGCGTCGTCGTGTACGCCGTGCTTCCGAACCGCATGCGCGATGTCGAAGCCGCGTAAGCGGGCGACGCGACCATGACAGAGACGGCCGGGACCGCCCACACGGCGCCCGCCATCAGCTGTCGACGGGTTGCCAGGTCTCCGTGGTCTGCGTTCGGGTTCTGCGGCATGTCTCCCTCTCGGATGTCGGTCGATCCTGGTCGGCCGAGCGCGGTCGTCCGCAAGGCAGGGGGCGCGCGGCAGAGGGGTGAAGCCACCCGCGATGCGTCGCCGATCACGACGAGAAGGTCCTCCGAAGGCGGTGAGCCCCCGATGACCAGCGGTCACGGGATCACCACCAAACGTCGCTCCATGACGGGGAATGAAACCGCCCGAGCGGCGTTGAGTAGACTCCGAAGAGCAAAAACGTGCTCCGGGGTCGGTGAGAATCCGAACCGGCGGTGATAGTCCGCGAACCCCTCCGCTCAGGCGGTGGGGCCGATCCGGTGGAATTCCGGGACCGACGGTGATGCGAGGGTCAGCCCTCGCTAGTCCGGATAGGAGGCAGCACGGATGGCGCGACGCGCCTTCCCGCTGGCCCTGCCCCGATTCCGCGGGAAGGACAGGGAAATGGCATCCGCCGTCGAGATCGACGCCATGCGGCGAGCGCTGCAGCTCGCCCGGCGCGGCCCGCGCGGGCTCAACCCGCAGGTCGGAGCCGTGATCCTCTCGCCCGAGGGCGTGATCCTCGCCGAAGGCTTCCACCGCGGAGCCGGCACCGCCCACGCCGAGGTCGACGCGCTCTCGCAGCTCGCCCCCGGCGCGGCCCGCGGCACCACCGCCGTCGTGACCCTCGAGCCGTGCAATCACACCGGTCGCACCGGTCCCTGCGCCGTCGCGCTCATCGAGGCGGGGGTCGCGCGCGTGGTCTTCGCGCTCGACGACCCCACCGACGCCGCAGCCGGCGGCGCCGATCGCCTGCGCGCAGCCGGCGTCGACGTCGAGTCGGGACCCGAGGCGGATGCCGCCGCGGCGCTCGTCGCCGACTGGACGCACCTGCAGCGCACCGGCCGCCCGCACGTCACGGTCAAGTGGGCGCAGAGCCTCGACGGTCGCGCCGCCGCCGACGACGGCACGAGCCAGTGGATCACCGGACCCGACGCCCGACGCGACGTGCACGCGCGCCGTGCGCAGGCCGACGCGATCGTCGCCGGCACGGGCACCGTGCGCTCCGACGACCCCGCGCTGACCGCGCGAGCGGACGACGGGACGCTCCTTGAGGACCAGCCGATGCCCGTCATCATCGGCGAGAGCGAGACGGCTCCGGATGCCGCGGTGCGCCGCCACCCGCGCGACCCCCTGTTCTATGCGACGCGCGACCTGCACGCGGTGCTCGCCGACCTCGCCGAGCAGGGCGTGCAGCGCGTGTTCGTCGAGGGCGGGCCGACGCTGGCGAGCGCGTTCGTGCGCGAGGGCCTCGCCGACGAGCTGCTCGTCTACGTCGCGCCCGTGCTGCTCGGTGGCTCACGCCTCGCTCTGGGGGATGTGGGCGTGCCGAGCATCGACGCGGCGAAGCGCCTGTCAATGGCATCCGTCACCCCCCTCGGCGACGATCTGCTGATCGTCGCCCGCCCGGCCGCGACCACACCCCGAAGAACCGAGACTGTGCCCGCGACCGCGGGCGAGAACGAAGGAGACGCCTGATGTTCACCGGAATCGTCGAAGAGATCGGCGCCGTCACGGCCGTCGAGCCCTCGGGCGACGGCGTGCGCCTGACCCTGCGCGCCCCCCTGTCGGTGTCGGACGCCGGTCACGGCGACTCGATCTCGGTGAGCGGCGTGTGCCTCACTGTCGTCGACCAGGGCGACGACTGGTTCACCGCCGACGTGATGAAGCAGACCCTCGACATGTCGACGCTCGCGGGCGTCGCCCCGGGCCTCCCGGTCAACCTCGAGCGAGCGACAGCCGCGCACGGCCGCCTGGGCGGGCACATCGTGCAGGGCCACATCGACGGCACCGGCGTGGTGCGCGAGGTGCGACCCGGTGCGCAGTGGAGCGTCGTGCGCGTCGGCATCCCGGCCCACCTCGCCCCTCTCGTGGTCGACAAGGGATCGATCGCGATCGACGGCGTCTCGCTCACCGTCAGTGCCGTGAGCGACGCCTCCGAGCCCGAGCCGTGGCTCGAGGTCTCGCTGATCCCCGAAACGCTCGAGGCCACGACCCTGGGCCGCGCCGAAGCCGGCACGCCCGTGAACCTCGAAACCGACATTCTGGCCCGTCATGTCCAGCGCATGCTCGCCTTCCGCACGACAGAGAATCCCGCGGCGACCGCCGCACAGACCGAGAGGGGCTCCCGATGAGCCTGTCCACCATCCCCGAGGCCCTGGAGGCCCTGCGTCAGGGTCGACCCATCCTGGTCGCCGACGACGAGAACCGCGAGAACGAGGGCGACGTCATCATCTCGGCGCAGCTCGCGACCCCCGAGTGGCTCGCCTGGACCGTGCGGTGGTCCAGCGGATACGTCTGCGCCCCCATGCCCGGCGAATGGGCCGATCGCCTCGACCTGCCTCCCATGGTCGAGGTCAACCAGGACGCCCGCGGCACCGCGTACACGGTCAGCGTCGACGCGGCATCCGGGGTCACCACCGGCATCAGCGCCGCCGACCGCGCGCGAACCCTCAACGTGCTCTCCGACCCCGCGTCGGTTCCGACCAGCCTCATCCGCCCCGGACACGTGCTGCCGCTGCGCGCCGTCGACGGCGGCGTGCGCGAGCGCGCGGGCCACACCGAGGCCGCGGTCGACCTCATGCGCCTCGCGGGACTCGAACCCGTCGGCGCGATCGCCGAGGTCGTCGCCGAAGACGGCAGCATGATGCGCCTGCCCGGACTCTTCGAGCTCGGCGAGCGCGACGGCATCCCGGTCATCACGATCGAGCAGCTCATCGGCTACCTCAACGAGACCGACCCGCTGCCCGCGACCGCCCCCGCGCGCCGCCGGGTGAGCCTGCGCGCCGAGTCGAACGTGCCCACCTCGCACGGCACCTTCCGCTTCCTCGCGTACAAGGACCGCATCACCGGCACCGACCACCTCGCCGTCGTGTCGGGCGACCTCTCGGATGAGGCCCCGCTCGTGCGGGTGCACTCCGAGTGCCTGACGGGTGAGGCCTTCGGTTCGCTCAAGTGCGAGTGCGGTCCGCAGCTCGAGGCGGCCCTCGACACGATCGACCGCGATGGCGGCATCGTGATCTACATGCGCGGACACGAGGGTCGCGGCATCGGCCTGATCAACAAGCTGCGCGCCTACAACCTGCAGGAGCGCGGCATGGACACCGTCGACGCCAACCTCGCCCTCGGCCTGCCCGCCGATGCGCGCGACTACGCCGCCGCCGCCGGCATCCTGACCGACCTCGGCGTCGAGAAGGTGCGCCTGCTGACGAACAACACCGACAAGGTCGCGCAGCTGCGCGGCTTCGGCCTCGACGTCGTCGAGCAGGTTCCGCTGCTCGTGGGCGTCGGCCCCAACAACCACCAGTACCTCGAGACGAAGCGCGACCGCATGGGTCACATCATCGCCGAGGACGACCTGCGCGACGCCCTCGCGCACATGAAGGAAGAGAGCGCCTGATGGCCGGCAGTGGAGCACCCGAGACCGGCGGCGTCGACGCGTCGGGTCTGAACGTCGTCGTGGTCGCGGGAACGTGGCACGAGGTCATCACGAACGGTCTGATCGCGGGCGCGAAGCGCGTGCTCGACGCGACCGGCGCGACCTACCGCGTCGTGCGGGTCCCCGGCTCGTTCGAGCTGCCCGTCGCCGCCCGCGCGGCCTTCGAGGGCGGGGCGGATGCCGTGGTGGCCCTGGGCGTGATCATCCGGGGCGGAACGCCGCACTTTGAGTTCGTCTCGTCGGCGGCCACCGACGGCCTGACCCGCGTGGCCCTCGACGCCGGAAAGCCCGTCGGCTTCGGCGTGCTCACGCTGGACGACGAGCAGCAGGGCCTCGACCGTGCGGGCCTCGAGGGCTCCAAGGAGGACAAGGGCGAAGAGGCCGCGGATGCCGCGATCCGCACCGCCCTCGTTTTGCGCGACCTGCGCGGCTGACGCGTTCTTCACGACGGGCCCGGCGACCTCTGCGGTCGCCGGGCCCGTTCGCGTTCGCGGGCCGGCGGGAGGTGGCTGAGCCTGTCGAAGCCACCGGGGGCGTGCGGGTCAGGGGGAGGGAGGTGGCTGAGCATGTCGAAGCCACCGGGGGTCCGCGGGTCGGGGCGGGCGCGGGTCGGAGGCGGGCCCTTCGACAAGCTCAGGGACCGCACGCGGGTCGGGGCCCTGCTCAACGCCGGTCTCGCCGTCATCTGGCGCTGACCGCGCGCGTCGGGGGCGCGCTCAGCGCGCGCATAGACTGGAGGGTCTAGACGCCCCTCACTCGGGGACGTCGCCGGTGCCTCCGCCCGTGCGCTCTCTCACCACCACCCCCGTGACCGCTGCGCGCCACCGCTGCGCCCCACCCCGGACGCGATTGAAGACCCTTCCCGTCAGGCAGTCATGACCACGTCATCCCCCTCCACTCGCTCGACCCCGGCCGCACCGGCCAACCCGCGCTCGCGCGTCATCACCGCGAGCCTCATCGGCACCACGATCGAGTTCTACGACTTCTACGCGTACGCCACGGCGGCCGTGCTCGTGTTCCCGGTGCTCTTCTTCCCCACCGGCAACGAGACCACCTCGCTGCTGCTGTCGTTCAGCGTCTTCGGCGCCGCGATGGTCGCGCGCCCCCTCGGTGCCGTCGTGTTCGGCCATTTCGGCGACCGCTTCGGCCGCAAGGCCACCCTCGTGGCATCCCTTCTCACGATGGGTGTCGCGACCTTCCTCATCGGCTGCCTGCCGACCTTCAACGAGATCGGCGTCTGGGCCGCGGTGCTGCTGCTGATCATGCGCCTCGCGCAGGGCTTCGCCCTCGGCGGCGAGTGGTCGGGCGCGGCGCTGGTCGCCACCGAGAACGCCCCGAAGGGAAAGCGCGCCCTGTTCGGCACGTTCCCGCAGCTGGGCGCCCCGATCGGCTTCATCATCGCCAACACGGTGTTCCTCGTGATCAACTTCGCCCTGCCGCACCCCGACGGCACGGCTCAGCGCTCCGAGGAGTTCCTCACCTGGGGCTGGCGCGTGCCGTTCCTGTTCTCGGCGATCATGGTCATCGTCGGCCTCTACGTGCGCCTCAAGCTGGTCGAGAGCGAGTCGTTCGCGAAGGCCGAGAAGAGCGGCGCGATCCGCAAGTTCCCGCTGGGTGAGGTGCTCCGCCGCAACTGGAAGCAGCTGATCCTCGGCACGTTCATCATGCTGGCGACCTACGTGCTGTTCTATCTGATGACGAGCTTCACGCTGTCGTACGGCACCAAGCCCACCGCCGAGGGAGCCGCCGCTGCGGCCGAGAAGGCCGGCACCGCGTTCGACGCCGCCGCCTACGTGCCCGGCCTCGGCTTCGGCTACACCGACTTCGTGATCATGCAGATCATCGGCGTGGTGTTCTTCGGTGTGTTCACGATGCTCTCCGGCCCCGTCGCCGACGCGATCGGCCGTAAGCGTCTGCTGATCGGCGTGACCATCGCGATCATCGTGTTCGGTCTGCTGTTCTCGGTGTTCCTGTTGCCCGCGGCCGATCCCAAGTTCACCGGAGCGCTGGTGCAGGCCTTCCTGGTGCTGGGCTTCCTGCTCATGGGCGCGACCTTCGGCCCGATGGGCGCGGTGCTGCCGGAGCTTTTCCCGACCAACACCCGCTACACCGGGTCGGCGATCTCGTACAACGTCTCGTCGATCCTGGGCGCGGCCCTCGCGCCGATCGTCGCGGTCGCGCTGTGGGCCGCCGGCGACGGCAACCCGTGGCTCGTGGGCGTGTATCTCTCGGTCATGGGCGTGCTGACGCTGATCGCCCTCGTGCTCTCGCCCGAGACGAAGGACGTCGACTACGACGACAACATCGCCGCCGGAGCGACCGCGCCGTAACCACGCGTTCGCATCGGACACCGGATGCCACGGGGCCCAGGCCTCGTGGCATCCGTCGTTCTCACCGGGCTTCGTCGTCGTGCGGGCCCAACTCCGGAGATCCGCGGCTGCGCGGGGAGCCCGGACTGCTCGCATCGCGGTGAGTCGATGAATTCTCCGGAGTTGTGCACGCCGTCGAGCGGACCGACCGGCGGTGTCGGTGGTGCGGGGTACGGTCGAAGCACCCCATTCCTTTCCCGAGGTGAGCATGTCGTTTCCCGCTCCCGCGCGTGGTCGGCGCGGCCGCCGCGCGCCCGAAGGCCCGCGCGCGTCGTTCCGTCAGCTGGTCCCGTTCCTGCTCGAGCACAAGCGCACGCTCGTCGTGGTCGCCGTTCTCAGCGTGCTCGGCGCCGCCGCGACCCTCGCGCAGCCGCTGCTCGTCGGCGAGGTCATCTCGCGCGTGCAGGCCAGCATCCCCCTCGGTGCCCTGGTGTGGCTGCTGGTGGGCTTCGTCGTGCTGTCGTCGGTCATCTCGGGCTTCCAGCACTATCTCCTGCAGCGCACCGGCACCGCGGTGGTGTTCTCGAGCCGGCGGCGACTCATCGCGCGCATCCTGCGCCTGCCCATCAGCGAGTTCGACGCGCGTCGCACGGGCGATCTCGTCTCGCGCGTGGGCACCGACACGACCCTGCTGTACGCGGTGCTCACCCAGGGCTTCGCGGATGCCGTGGGCAACGCCCTCATCCTCGTCGGCGCGGTCATCGCGATGGCCTTCATCGACCCGCTGCTGCTGGGGCTCATCGTGGTGGTCGTGGGCGCGTCGCTCGCGGTGGTCGTGCTGTTGAGCACGCGGATCCGCGCGGCGTCCGCCGATCAGCAGGCCAAGGTCGGCGAACTGTCATCGGGCGTCGAGCGCGCCGTCGGCTCGATCCGCACGATCCGCGCGTCGGGCGCGACCGAGCGCGAGATCGCGGCGGTGACTGAGAACGCCACGGCCGCCTATGCCGCGGGCGTGCGCATTGCGCGGGTGTCGGCGCTCATCGTGCCGATCGCCTTCGTCGCCCTGCAGGTGTCGCTGCTGGTCGTGCTCGGCGTCGGCGGATACCGCGTGGCATCCGGCGCCATCGACGTCGCCTCGCTCGTCACCTTCGTGATCTTCCTGTTCCTGCTCGTGCAGCCCCTGGCCTCGGCGATCGGCGCCATCACCTCGGTCAATCAGGCGCTGGGCGCGCTGGGGCGCATCCAAGAGGTGCTCGACCTCCCCCTCGAAGACGACGCCGACCGTCCCTCGTCGCCTGCGGCTGTTCCGGATGCCGCGGCCCTGACGTTCCGCGACGTGCACTTCCGCTATCCCGACAACGTCGTGAAGGCGCGCGAGGCCGCCGCCGCCGAGGCCCGCTCGGTGCTCGAGCAGGCGCACCTCGAGCGCGTGGCCGACGAGACGGCCGCCGAGGTCGACGACGACCGCGACGTGCTGCGGGGAGTGTCGTTCGAGGTGCCGCGCGGGTCGCGCGTCGCCCTGGTCGGCCCCTCGGGCGCGGGCAAGAGTACGATCCTCGCCCTCATCGAGCGCTTCTACGACCCGACGGGCGGGGCGATCCTCGTCGACGGCGTCGACGCGCGCGACCTCTCCCGCGACGACCTGCGCGCCCGCTTCGGCTACGTCGAGCAGGATGCGCCGACCCTGGCCGGCACGATCGCCGACAACCTGCGACTCGCCTCGCCGGCGGCATCCGACGCCGACTGCGAGCGGGTGCTGCGCGCGGTCAACCTCGGCGACGTGCTCGAGCGCAGCCCGCTCGGTGTCGACGCTCCCGTGGGCGAAGACGGCGTCATGCTCTCGGGCGGAGAACGCCAGCGCCTCGCGATCGCCCGCGCACTGCTGGCCGCTCCCCCGGTGCTGCTGCTCGACGAATCGACCTCCTCGCTCGACGGCGTCAACGAGCAGCGCATGCGCGAGGCGATCGACGCCGTCGCGACCGACCGCACCCTGCTCGTCATCGCGCACCGCCTGTCGACGGTCGTCGACAGCGATCTCATCGTGGTGCTCGACAAGGGCCGGGTCGTGGGTCGGGGCACGCACAGCGAGCTCGTGGCATCCACTCCCCTCTACCGCGACTTGGCGAAGCACCAGCTGCTGGTCTGATCGGCGCGGGGCGGGCGGTGGGCCCGGGGCGGGCACGAGCCTCACTCCGAACGCGAGACTGCATCTCGCTGACGAGTCCGTTGCAGCTCGACGCCGAGTTGTCAGCCGGATGCCGTCTCGCGGTCGCAGTGGGTCGGCCGGCCCGCGTGGCGCCCGGCGCGGCGGATCAGTCGCCC
Organism: Microbacterium sp. P26; assembly: GCF_023712585.1. Taxonomy (NCBI): domain Bacteria; kingdom Bacillati; phylum Actinomycetota; class Actinomycetes; order Micrococcales; family Microbacteriaceae; genus Microbacterium; species Microbacterium sp. P26. The sequence continues at coordinate 608,749 of NZ_JAMAXZ010000001.1, forward strand.
GAGAGGGCGTCGATCGGCGACACCGCCGTGGCCAGGCGCGTGGGAGCGACGGCGGCGACGGCGGTGAGCAGTGCGGTGGCCACCGCGACGATCCCCACGGTCGCCCACGGGATGCTCGGCCGCAGGAACGTCGGCGACGAGAACTCCGGCGGGACGCCGACCGACCCGAGCAGCGACTGCGCTCCCGCCCAGCCGTAGATCACGCCGAGCACGAGCCCGAGCGCCACCGAGGTCACGGTGAGGTGGGCGGCCTCGAGCAGCACCATGTGCCGGATCTGCGGGGCGGCGAAGCCGAGCGTGCGCAGCAGACCGAGCTCCCGGCGGCGCTGGATCACCCCGAGCGTGAGGAGGTTCACCAGGCCGACGGCGGCGATGACGGCCGACACGGCGACGAGCGACATCATGATCGTGGCGAAGGTGTCCATGAGCGCGAGCAGTTCCTCCGGCGGCTCGCCGCCGCCCGATCGAACGAGAAGGTCACGGGCCGACTGCGAGGCGACCGCGAACATCGTCACGAGCGTGACTCCCATCACGACGCCGATCGCCATGCGACTCGAGCGCTCGGGGTAGCGCAGCGCGTTCTCCGCCGCCAGGCGCGCCTCGGCCGACCGACCGAAGAGACGTCCGGTCACGCGGAGCAGGGGCGGCATGACCACGGTCGCGCCGAGGCTCAGTCCCGTGAACGAGAAGATGCCGCCCAAGAACGCCACGACGACGCCGAGGGGTGAGAGAAGGCCCAGGGCGATCCCCGCGGCCAGCACCAGCGTGCCGCCGAAGAAGAGGGTTCCCGCGAAGATGCGGCGACCGCGACCGCCGACGGCCTCGCTCCGATTGCGCTCGGTCGCCCCCGAGATCGCCTGCAGGGGCGTCACCTCGAGCACCCGGCGCGAACCGACCCAGGCGGCGGCCCACGTCGTGAGGGTCACGATGACGGCGGGAGCGATAAGTACCGGCTGCAGGAGGGCGTAGTCGACGTCGATCCCCCACGCGGTGCGCGCCACCGGCAGCAGGGCGGCGGCGACCGCTGTCCCGCCGATCAGCCCCACGACCGCTCCCATGGCCCCCACCACGAGACCCTGTCACGCGACCCGCACGCGCTCCGACCGCGCCGAGGCCCCGATCAGGCGCATCAGGGCGATCTGCCGCGTCCGGCCGGCGACGATCGTCGCGAAGGTGTTGGTGGTGACGATCGCCGCGACGAACATCGCCACGCCGACCAGCAGCGCGCTGAGGATCGCCACGACCGCGACGACGCTCTCGCGACCCGCGAGGTAAGGCGCCGCCAGCAACCACGTGCCGATGAAACCGGTGGCGGCGATGAGCAGCGTGCCGAAGCCGCTCGAGATGGCGGCGACCAGGACCGACGCGCCGAGACCGCGTTGCGCACGGGGCAGGGCGCGGGGCAGAGCCGGGGACAGAGCACGCGGCAGACGGCGGGGGCGCGCCGCACCGACGGGCCGCTCGACGACGCCGCTCATGCTCTGAGCTCCGACGACAGCATGTAGGCCGAGATCGCCTCGGCGCTCTGGCGCGGGGTGTCGGCGACAAAGCGACCGTCGCCGAGGAAGATCACCCGATCGGCGTGGGAGGCGGCGACGGGGTCGTGCGTCACCATCGCGATCGACTGCCCGTGCTCCCGGCTCGCCGCGGCCAGCAACGTCAGCACCTCGCGGCCGGTGCGGGAGTCGAGGTTGCCGGTGGGCTCGTCGGCGAAGATCAGGTCGGGCTGCGTCGCCAGGGCCCGCGCGATGGCGACCCGCTGCTGCTGACCGCCCGAGAGCTCGTGCGGGCGGTGACGCAGACGACCGCCCAGTCCCATCGACTCGACGAGCGCGTCGATGCGGCGTCGGGTCTCGGGCGAGGGAGACCGACCGGCCAGCTCGAACGGCAGCGTGATGTTGCCGAGCACGTCGAGCGTCGGCACGAGATTGAACGACTGGAAGACGAACCCGACGCGCGAGCGGCGCAGCACGGTCAGGTCGAGGTCGCTGAGCCCGGTGATCTCGGTGTCGCCGATGAATGCGCGGCCCGAGGTCGCGGCATCCAGTCCCGCCATGACGTGCATGAGAGTGGACTTGCCCGAGCCGGACGGTCCCATGATCGCGGTGAACTCGCCACGGCGGAGGCCGATCGTGACGTCGTCGAGCGCGTGGACGCGCGACTCGCCGGTACCGAAGGTCTTCGTGAGGTTCTGCACCCGCGCGGCCATCGGCGCGGTGTCGGAAGGATTCTGCTGCATGACTGCGACGCTACGGATCACCCCCGACCGGCGGCATCGGCCTGACGTCGTCTCGTCGTACATCCCGGGGATGACGCTGCACGGGCGGCGGGGTGAAATGCGTCTCGAGAGGGACGGTCGTCATCCCCGGGGACGACGACCCGGCGACCTCACCCGGCCACGATCGAACCATGACATCGCACCGCACCTCACCGCTCCTGTTCGCCCTGGCCGTGGCCGCGGGCGGGGCCCTCACCCTCTCGCTCGCCGGCTGCACCGGCATCGAGCAGGCGCTGTCGCAAGAGGTCACCACGGAGTACACCGACGCCGCCGACGTCGCCGCCCGGGCCGACACGACGGTGCCGTGGCTGCCCTCCGACGCGACCGGGATCGTCGTGAAGACCAAGCGCGACGGCGAGGTCGCCGCAGCGATCGCGCGCAGCGGCTCCCCTCTCGACACCGCGACCTGCGTCGAGGTGGAGAGGCAGTCAGCCCCGACCGTGCACATCGACGACGCCCCCGACGTCTACGCGAAGGACCGGGTGTTCGCGTGCGGGGCATGGTCGGTGATCGCCACGCCCGACGGCTGGTACGGCTGGACGCCCAACAGCCCCGGCGAGAAGGAGAAGTCGCCGACCGCATCGTGAGCGGAAACACCGACGCCCCTCCCGCGCGCCAAGAACGGGAGGGGCGTCGATTCGAGGGCTCGCCCTGTCCGCGCGACACGGCGCGGAGGGCGAGCCGGTCTCAGGCGCGCTGCAGGCGGTAGCGCAGCGCGGCGAGCTCGGCGCGCAGGGCGGCCGGCAGGTGCGAACCGAAGGTGTCGTAGAACTCCTCGGTCAGGTCGGCCTCGGCGAGCCACGACGCGCGGTCGATCGAGAACAGCTCCTCGAGGTCGGCGGCGGGGAGGTCGAGACCCGACAGCTCGAGGTCTTCGACCTTGGGGAGGCGGCCGATCGGGCTGTCCACGGCATCCACCTGTCCGTCGACACGTCGGATGATCCAGTCGATCACGCGGGCGTTGTCGCCGAAGCCGGGCCAGAGGAAACGGCCGTCGTCGCCCTTGCGGAACCAGTTCACCTGGAAGATGCGCGGAGCACGGTCGAAGCGGAGCTTCTGGCCGACCTTCAGCCAGTGGCCGAAGTAGTCGCCCATGTTGTACCCGCAGAAGGGCAGCATCGCGAAGGGGTCGCGGCGCAGCTCTCCGACGGTGCCCTCCTGCGCGGCGGTCTTCTCGCTCGAGACCGTCGAGCCGATGAACACGCCGTGCGACCAGTCGGTCGCCTCGACGACCAGCGGGACGTTGGTCGCGCGGCGGCCACCGAACAGGATGACGTCGAGGGGGACGCCTTCGGGGGCCTCCCAGTCCTCGGCGATCTGCGGGCACTGCGCGGCACCGACGGTGAAACGCGAGTTGGGGTGCGCGGCAGGGCGGCCCGACGCGGGCGTCCAGGCCTTGCCCTCCCAGTCGGTGAGGTGCGGGGGCGCCTCGTCGGTCAGACCCTCCCACCACACGTCGCCGTCGGGGCGCAGCGCGACGTTGGTGAAGATCGTGTTGCCCCACAGCGTCTCGATCGCCGTGACGTTGGTCGACTCACCGGTGCCAGGGGCGACGCCGAAGAAGCCGGCCTCGGGGTTGATGGCCCACAGGCGCCCGTCTTCGCCGGGACGGATCCAGGTGATGTCGTCGCCGAGCGTCTCGACGCGCCAGCCGGGGATCGTGGGGCGCAGCATCGCGAGGTTCGTCTTGCCGCACGCCGACGGGAAGGCCGCCGCGACGTGGTACGCCTTGCCCTTCGGGTCGATGACGCGGATGAGCAGCATGTGCTCGGCCAGCCAGCCCTCGTCACGGCCGATGACCGAGGCGATGCGCAGCGCGAAGCACTTCTTCGCGAGGATCGCGTTGCCGCCGTATCCCGAGCCGAACGACCACACCTCGAGCGTGTCGGGGAAGTGCACGATGTACTTCTCGTCGTTGCACGGCCACGTGACGTCGGCCTCGCCCGGCGCGAGCGGGGCGCCGACGGAGTGGACGGTCTTGACCCACGGGGCGCCCTGCGCGATCTGCTCGAGCACCGCCGTGCCCACGCGCGTCATGACCCCGATGGATGCCACGGCGTAGGCGCTGTCGGTGATCTGCACGCCGATGTGGCTGAGCGGGCCGCCGACCGCGCCCATCGAGAACGGCACGACGTACATGGTGCGGCCGCGCATCGAGCCCTCGAAGACGCCGTTCAGCGTCTCGCGGATCTCGGCGGGCGCGATCCAGTTGTTCGTGGGGCCGGCGTCTTCTTCGCGGTTCGAGGCGATGTAGGTGCGCGACTCGAGCCGGGCGACGTCGCCGGGGTGCGAGCGGGCGAGGTACGAGCCGGGGCGCCACTCGGGATTGAGCTTGATGAGCTTGCCCTCGTCGACCATCTCGCGAAGGAGGGCGTCGTTCTCAGCGGCCGAGCCGTCGACCCAGTGGATGCGGTCGGGCTGGGTGAGAGCGGCGACCTGGTCGACCCAGGCGGTGAGGGCGGCGAGGCCGGGACCGTCGACGGCCGGGCGCACGCCGTAGCCGGAACGGGCGGGGGCGGTGGGGGCCGCAGCGGCGCGGCCGGTGGAGCGGGGGGCCAGGAAGTCGGCGAGTGCCATGTCGTTCTCCTCGGTTGAGAGCGAATATCGGTGTCGTTCCTCCATGGTGCGGGTGCAGAACACGGTCTTAAAGAGATTCCGACCTGTAAGAAACGGCATTCTTTCGCTATGGTCAAGGAATGGCGTCCACCTTCGAACTCACGACCCTGGGTCATCGCATCCGGCACCATCGCCTCGCGCGGGGCTACACCCTCGACGAGCTCGGTGCCCTGGTCGGAGTGGCCGGCAGCCAGCTGAGCCTCATCGAAAACGGCAAGCGCGAACCCAAGCTCTCGCTGCTGCAGGAGATCGCGCGAGCGACCGAAACCGAGGTCACCGAGCTGCTCTCGCGCGAACCCCCGAACCGGCGGGCGGCGCTCGAGATCGAGCTCGAGAAGGCCCAGACCTCTCCGTTCTTCCGTCAGCTCGGCATCCCGCCGGTCAAGGTCACCAAGGGCACGAGCGACGACACGATCGAAGCCGTGCTCGGCCTTCACCGCGAGCTGCAGCGCCGTGAACGCGCCACGATCGCGAGCCCCGAAGAAGCCCGCCGCGCCAACACCGAGCTGCGCCTGCGCATGCGCGAGATCGCCAATCACCTGCCCGAGATCGAGCGCCTCGCCGAGAAGCAGCTCAAGGCCGCCGGGCACTCGACCGGCGCCCTCACCCACCGCACGGTGAGCATCATGGCCGAGCAGCTGGGCTTCGAGCTGCTCTACGTCAGCGACCTGCCGCACTCGGCCCGCTCGGTCACCGACCTCGAGAACGGGCGCATCTACCTGCCGCCGGCCTCGATCCCGGGCGGCCACGGCCTGCGCTCGATGGCCCTGCAGGCGATGGCGCACCGCCTGCTCGGGCACCGCCCGCCCACCGATTACGCCGACTTCCTGCAGCAGCGCCTCGAGATCAACTACTTCGCCGCGTGCTGCCTCATGCCCGAGACGAGCTCGGTGGCCTTCCTCGCGCAGGCGAAGAAAGACCGCAACCTCGCCGTCGAAGACTTCCGCGACGCCTTCGGGGTGACCCACGAGGCAGCCGCGATGCGCATGACCAATCTGATGACGACGCACCTCGGCATCCATCTGCACTTCTTGCGCGTCGACGGCGACGGCGCGATCTCGCGCGTGTACGAGAACGACGGACTCCCGCTTCCCACCGACGTCACCGGGTCCGTCGAGGGCCAGGTCGTGTGCAAGAAGTTCTCGGCGCGGTCGGCGTTCGACGAGCACAACCGCACCACCGAGCACTACCAGTACACCGACACCCCCGCCGGCACGTTCTGGTGCTCGACCCAGACGGGCATCACCAGCGACGGCGATTTCTCGATCACCGTGGGCGTGCCGTTCGACGACGCGCGGTGGTTCCGCGGACGCGAGACCTCGACGCGGGGTGTGTCGCACTGCCCCGACGAATCGTGCTGCCGCCGCCCCGACACCGAGGCGGCGGAGCGCTGGCAGGGCAAGGCCTGGCCGAGCGCGCGCGTGCACCGGCACATGTTCTCGCCCCTCCCCCGCGGCATGTTCCCCGGTGTCGACGACGCGGAGGTGTTCGCCTTCCTCGACCGGCACGCGAACGGCTGACGCCGGGTCGGCCGGGGACGTCGGCATCCGCCCCCTCCTGCGACACAACGCAGGACGTGCGGTCGGCGAGGTCGCCCAGGGGGTCGGATAGGCGACCGCAGAACGGGATCTCCTGCTTCGTGTCGTGGAACGGCGAGTGCCGCGGACGGCGCCGCCCCGGCGCGCCGAGCAACGGGGAGCTGTGGCGTCCTCCGCCTGCCCCAACATGACACAGGAGTTCCGCGCGACGAAGCCTCCCAACGGACCAGATGGGCCGCCGGAGAACGGGATCTCCTGCGTTGTGTCGCGGGGATGCGGACGGAACGACGGATGCCACGACCCCGGGCCCTCGTGGGGCGCCAGGGTCGTGGCATCCGGTGTTCTGGGCTCAGCCGGTCAGGCGTAGGGGTTCGCCGTCAGCGTGTACTTGGTCTGCAGGTACTCGTGGATGCCCTCGTCGCCGCCCTCGCGGCCGAGGCCCGACTGCTTCCACCCGCCGAAGGGGGCCGCGGCGTTGGAGACGACGCCGACGTTGAGGCCCATCATTCCGGTCTCGAGCTTGTCGATCATGCGCTGACCGCGCGCGAGCGACTCGGTGAAGACGTACGAGACAAGGCCGTACTCGGTGTCGTTGGCGAGGCGCACGGCGTCGTCTTCGTCGTCGAAGGGGATGATCGCGAGCACGGGTCCGAAGATCTCCTCGCGGAGGATGTCGCTGCCCGGCTGCACGTCGGAGACGACCGTGGGCTCGAAGAACGTGCCGGGACCATCGATGGGCGAGCCGCCCACGGTGACGGTCGCGCCGCGCTCGACGGCGTCACCCACGAGGGTCTTGGCCTTGTCGACGGCGCGGTCGTCGATGAGGGGTCCGATCTGCACGCCCTCTTCGGTGCCGCGGCCGATCTTCATGCCCTGCACGCGCTCGGTGACTCGGCGGGTGAACTCCTCGACGACGCCGCGCTGCACGATGAAGCGGTTGGCGGCGGTGCAGGCCTGACCGATGTTGCGGAACTTTGCGAGCATCGCCCCCTCGACCGCCTTGTCGAGGTCGGCGTCGTCGAACACGACGAACGGGGCGTTGCCGCCGAGCTCCATCGAGGTGCGCAGCACGCCGGGCGCGGCCTGCTGCAGCAGCTTCACGCCGACCGGGGTCGAACCCGTGAACGAGAGCTTGCGCAGGCGCGGGTCGGAGATGATGCGCTCGGAGACCGGACCGGTGTGGGTGGTGGTCACGACGTTGACGACACCGGCGGGGAGGCCTGCGTCCTGCAGGATCTGCGCGAAGAACAGCGTCGTGAGCGGCGTCAGGGTCGCGGGCTTGATGACGACCGTGCAGCCGGCGGCGAGCGCGGGCGCGATCTTGCGCGTGGCCATCGCGAGGGGGAAGTTCCACGGGGTGATGAGGTAGCACGGGCCCACGGGGTGCTGCGACACGATCATGCGACCGGTGCCCTCGGGGTTGGCGCCGTAGCGGCCCTGGGTGTGCGCGGTGACCTCGCTGAACCAGCGGAGGAACTCCCCGCCGTAGCCGACCTCTCCGCGCGCCTCGGCGAGGGGCTTGCCCATCTCGAGGGTCATGAGCAGCGCGATGTCTTCCTTGCGCTCCTGCAGCAGGTCGAACGCACGACGGAGGATCTCGGCGCGCTCGCGCGAGGGGGTCGCGGCCCACGACGGGAACGCGTCGGCCGCGGCATCCATCGCCGCGATGCCGTCGTCGACGGTCGCGTCGGCGATCTGGTGGATGACCTCACCCGTGGAGGGGTCGTTGACGTCGACGGTTTTGCCGCCCGTGGCGGCGCGCCACTCCCCGTTGATCAGCAGGCCGGTGGGTACGGATGCCAGCAGCTCGCTCTCGCGCGAATCGGTCATGAATCCTCCTGGATCGATGCGGGGGTGTCCCGCCCATTCTCGTCAGCACACGGGGGTGCGCCGATATACGTTGCGTACAACGGGGTTGGCGTGCTCGCCGTCGTGGCCAGCCGTCCCCGGCGCACGTTCCCGTGCCGTCAGTGCGCGACCGCCTCCGCCGGCTGCGCCATCACCCCGGCGAAGAAGCGCTCGAGCCCGGCCGGGTCGGTCAGCGGCAGCACGTGAGCGACGTACTGATCGGGGCGCACGACCACGACGGCTCCTTCGGCGGCGATCCCGCGCTCGGCGAAGATGTCGGCGCTCGTCCAGGCGGAGGGCGCGGCGGCGAAGACCTTCTCCCAGTCGGTCAGGCCGAGCGGGCCCGAGCGCGGCCGGAACAGATCCGGCACGTCGACCACGTCTTCCCAGCGCCCCGGGTACACCGCCTTCACGTCGAACACCGCGTCGAGGTCGGCCCCCGCGGGGGTGAGACGCTCGACGATCTCGCGCGCCGCCGTGGCCCACTCCCGCAGTGCCGAGCCCTCGGCATCCGCGAAGACGTACACGCGCCAGCGACCGTCCGCGCGCGCGTGGTGACCGAGGTGCACGGGGTTGCCGTCGCACACCCGCACGACCTCGACGCTCTTGAAGCGCTTGCCGACGGGGAATCCGGATGCCAGCTCCTGAGCGGGCGCGTCGGCGGTGATCGCCGAGGGGCCGTAGTGCGTCATGAAGCCCGAGGGGAACTCGGCCGTGGCCAGGTAGTAGGTCGACAGCTCCGCGGGGTCGGTGATCTCGCCGGGCTTGCGCGCCATGAGCGACGACCACTCGCGGTCGAAGTCGATCAGCTGCTGGGCGACGGGGCGACGCTCATCGTCGTAGGTGCGCAGGAGGTCGGCGGAGGCCAGGCCGGTGAGCACGTGCCCGAGCTTCCAGCCGAGGTTGAAGCCGTCCTGCATCGAGACGTTCATGCCCTGCCCGGCCTTGGCGCTGTGGGTGTGGCAGGCATCGCCGGTGAGGAAGACCCGAGGGCTGTCGAGGTCGTCGACGAACTGGTCGGTCACCCGGTGCCCCACCTCGTACACGCTGTGCCACGCGACCTGCTTCACGTCGATCGAGTACGGGTGCAGGATCTCGTTGGCCCGGCGGATCACCTCGTCGATCGGGGTCTGCCGCACGCGGTGGTCGTCATCGGCCGCGACCTCGCCGAGGTCGATGTACATGCGGCTGAGGTAGCCCCCCTCGCGCGGGATGTGCAGGATGTTGCCCGCCGCCGCGTTGATCGCGCACTTGATGCGCCAGTCGGGGAAGTCGGTCTCGACGAGCACGTCCATCACGCCCCACGCGTGCCGGGCCGCGGCGCCGACGTGGATGCGGCCGATCGCCTGGCGCACGCCGCTGCGGGCACCGTCGCATCCGGCGACGTATTTCGCGTGAATCGTGCGCTCGCCCTCGGCGGTGCGCACGCGCACCTCGACGGGGTACTCCCCCTCGCCGACCGTGAGTCCGAGGAACTCGACGCCGTAGTCGGGGCGGATGCGCGCCGGGCCGTCGGCGGCGGCCTCGGCGAAGTAGTCGAGCACGCGCGCCTGATTGACGATGAGGTGCGGGAACTCGCTGATCTTGAAGCCGTAGTCCTCGGTGCGGGTGGTGCGCACGATCTCGTCGGGGGCCTCGGGGTTCGGAGCCCAGAAGTTCATCCAGCCGATGTTGTAGGCCTCGGCGGTGATGCGGTCGGCGAAGCCGAACGCCTGGAACGTCTCGACGCTGCGGGGCTGGATGCCGTCGGCCTGACCCAGCGGCAAACGCCCCCCGCGCTTCTCGATGAGGCGCGTGGTGAGCTGGGGGAACTGCGACATCTGCGCGGCCAGCAGCATGCCGGCGGGTCCGGAGCCCACGATGAGCACGTCGACCTCGTCGGGCAGGCGCTCGGGTCGGTCGAGGCCGGTGCCCGCGGCGTTCTGCACGCGCGGATCGCCCGAGACGTAGCCGTGGTGGTGGAACTGCATCGTTTCTCCTGACGTCGATGTCGAGGTTGCCCCGCGAGACGGTGTGTTCTATATTCGAACGCAGCGTTCCGCTATCGAACGAGAGGTTAGCCGAGCCATGACGCCACGGCAAGACTCCGCCCCCGCTTCGCAGACGCTGAGTCGCGGCATCCGGCTGCTCGAGGTGCTCGCCGACGCCCGCACGCCGCTCACGATCGACGAGCTCGCGGGGCGCGTCGACCTGCACCGCTCGGTCGCCTATCGCCTGCTGCGCACGCTCGAAGACCACGGCCTCGTCACCCGTGACGCCGCGGGGGCCGTGCGCCTCGGCACGGGCCTGGCCGCCCTGGCCGCGGGCGTCGCCGCCGACCTGCAGGCCGAGGCCCTGCCCGAGCTCACCGCGGCCGCCAACGACCTCGGCATGACGTGCTTCCTCGTCGTGCTCGACCACGACGAATGCGTGACCCTCGCGAGCGTCGAACCCCGGCACACGGTGACCGCGGTGGCGCAGCGGCCCGGGTCGCGGCATCCGGTCACCCGAGGTGCTCCCGGTCGCGCGATCCTCGCGCAGCTCCCTCCGCGGCGGTGGCCCGACGAGGTCGACGCCCGGCTGGCGTCGGAGGTGGCGGATGCCGCAGACCGCGGCTGGGCGCGCAGTCACGACGAGGTGATCCCGACGCTCCGCGCGGTGGCGGTCCCCCTCGCGGTGCAGGGCCGCGAGCCCGCGGCGGTGGCCGCCGTGCACGTGTCGACCGACCTCGACGACGCCGCGATCGCCACGCGGCTCGAGGCCGCGGCATCCGCGATCCGGGGGGCGCTGTAGATCGGACGCGCGTCGCGCTGTCCCCCGCGCTGCGCCCCGGCCCTGCCCGACACGCATTCCGCCGAGACTGCAACTCGCTGACATCTGCGTGTCAGGCTGCAACGGGCTCGTCAGCGAGGTGCAGTCTCACGGCCAGACGGGCCACGCACGCGCTGACATCGGCCGTGCACGCGCAGACAACCCCGCTCGATCCCGGGCGACGAGGGTGGACGGTGGAGGAGACACACATGCACGAACACGCTCACCCCACCGTCGACCAGGCGATGGAGAACCCCGACCTCGAGCCCGCGACGGGCGCCCGGCCGGCGACACATCCCCTCGACCCGCTGAGCGCGGGGGAGATCGAGCGCACGCGCGACATCCTGGTCGCGGCGGGACTGCTCGGAGAGACCGTGCGGGTGCCCATGCTGCTGCCCGCCGAACCCGAGAAGACGGCCGTGGCCGCGTGGCATCCGGGAGACCCCCTCGACCGTCGCGCCGACGTCACCCTGCTCGACACCGCGACCGGGGAGGTGACCGAGGCGATCGTCGCGATCACCGCGGGCGACGTGGTGAGCAGCCGTCGGTACGTGTCCGACACCGCGCCCTACGGGCAGCCGCAGTACCTGTTCGAGGAGTACGAGCGCGCCGCCGAACTGGTCAAGGCCTCGCCCGAGTGGCAGGCCGCGATGGAGCGTCGCGGGCTCGCCGACCGCATCGACCTGGCGTTCTGCACACCGCTCGCCCCGGGGTTCGTCGGGCGGGAGAACGAGGTCGGGCGCCGCGTCATCCGCTCGCTCACCTTCCTCCGCGACAGCGAGGACGACATCGCGTGGGCGCACCCCGTCGAGGGCCTGATCGTGCACATCGACCTCACCGCGAACCGGGTGATCGGCATCGAGGACGAGGGCGACGTGCCCGTGCCCTCCGGCAGCGGCCGATACGACCCCGCGGCGACCGGACCCGCGCGCACGACGCTGAGGCCGATCGAGATCACCCAGCCCGAGGGGCCGAGCTTCGCGGTCACCGGCTCGCACGTGCAGTGGGAGAACTGGTCGCTGCGCGTCGACTTCAACGCCCGCGAAGGACTCGTGCTGCACGACGTGCGCTTCGACGACCGCCCCGTGCTCTCGCGCGCGAGCGTGCCCGAGATGGTTGTGCCCTACGGCGACACCAGCAACACCCGCTTCTGGATCAGCTACTTCGACGCCGGCGAGTACCTGCTCGGCAAGAACGCCAACCACCTCGAGCTCGGGTGCGACTGCCTCGGCGTCATCCACTACTTCGACGGCCACGTCGCCGACGACCACGGTCACGCGATGCGCATCCCCAACGCGGTCTGCATGCACGAGGAGGACTACGGCGTGCTGTGGAAGCACACCGAGCCCGGCCCGGTCGGCTCGCACGTGCGTCGTTCGCGGCGCCTGGTGGTGTCGTACTTCGCCACGATCGGCAACTACGACTACGGCTTCTTCTGGTACTTCTACCTCGACGGGTCGATCCAGGTCGAGGCCAAGGCCACCGGCATCGTGTTCGTCGGCGGCGGCGAGCCCGGCTCGACCAACCGGCACGCCCCCGAGATCGCGCCCGGCGTGTTCGCACCGGTGCACCAGCACCTCTTCTCGGCGCGGCTCGACATGGCGGTCGACGGCGACGAGAACCGCCTGTTCGAGGTGGACGCCGAGCGCATCCCGATGGGTGACGACAATCCGTTCGGCAACGCCTTCACCTGGTCGCACACGCCGCTGCGTACCGAGCAGGAGGCGCAGCGCGAGGCCGACACCTCGGTCGCCCGCGTGTGGGAGGTGCAGTCGACCACCCGCACCAACTACGTCGGCAAGCCCACCGCGTACCACCTTATCCCCGAGCCGACGGCTCTGCTGATGGCGGATCCGGCCTCGACGGTCGCCGCACGCGCGGCCTTCGCGACCAAGCACCTGTGGGGCACCGCGTACGACCCCGACGAACGCTGGCCCGCCGGTCGCTACCCCAATGCTCACGCGGGTGGCGCGGGGCTTCCGGCCTACACCGCCGACGATCGCTCGATCGACGGCGCCGATCTCGTGCTGTGGCACACGTTCGGCCTGACCCACGTGCCACGGCCCGAGGACTGGCCGATCATGCCCGTCGACTACGCCGGATTCTGGCTCAAGCCCTACGGCTTCCTCGACCGCAACCCGGCGCTTGATCTGCCCGAGTCGTCGCAGGCGCACGCGGGCGGCGGCGACGGATGCTGCGGGGGCGGGGCGGCCTGCAGCTGCGGGCACTGACGGGCGCCGCAGAACCTCGGCGATCCGCACAACCTCAGCCCGGAGACCCCGGATGCCGCGGAGGATGCGCGAATCGTTGAGGTTGCGCCCCGCGGGTGCCGGTGCGCCGCAGAACCTCGGCGATCCGCACGACCTCAGCCCGGAGGCCCCGGATGCCGCGGAGGATGCGCGAATCGCTGGGGTTACGACAGCTCAGGCCGGCCGCCCCCGACCCGCCGGATAGGGTGAGCCGGTCGAGCCGATCCCTCCCGGCATCCGGACACGAGGAAAGAGGACGCGCGTGCCCCGACTGGTCGACCACGAGGCCCGCCGACACGAGATCGTGCTGGCGACCTGGCGCCTGATCGCCGAGCGCGGCATCGAGGCCACGACCATGCGCGAGCTCGCGCGCGAGCTGGGCCTGGCCAACGGCAGCGTGACGCACTATTTCCCCGACAAGAGCGCGATCCTCACGGCGGCGTTCGCCCATGTGTTCGCCGCGACCAATGCGCGCGTCGCCGCGCATCGCGCCGCGTCGGGGGCGACGGGGCTCGCCGCACTGCGGGCCTTTCTGCTCGAGGCCGCGCCCATCGACGAGGAGCGCGCTCTCGAGGCGCGCATCGTCATCGCCTTCCTCGAGTACGCCGCCGCCGACCCCGCGTTGGCGACGATGTTCCGCGATCTCATGCGCGAGTGGCAGCAGGCGTTCGCCGAGATGGTCGCCGAGGCGCAGGCCCAGGGCGAGGTGCGCGACGGCCTCGATGTGCAGGCCGTGAGCGATGCGATCCTGCACGCGGTGAACGGGATGCAGGCCAACGGCATCCTGCTGCCCGAGACGGCGCGCGAGCAGCGCATGCGAGCGACGGTCGACGCCCTCGTCGACATGCTCCGCTGAGAAAGCACTCGCGGCAGCCGATACAGAGAGGTAATATTCGGGAAACTTTGGCTCTACAAGCGTCGGATAAAAATGATGCGGGAGCCGAAGGTCAAGGGAAACGAGGAGGTCTCCCATGTCGATCGTCATGACCCGACCCGGATCGGGTGTCACCGCCATCCACGCCGCCGACCTGGCTGCCTTCCGCGCCGCCGTCGACGACAGTTTCGTGCCGCTGCACGTCACCGCCGCCGACCCCGACCACTTCCGCGGGAGCATCCGCGCGGCCTCGGCCGACGGCATCCATGTCTCGACCGTCGCCGCCTCGGCGCACGTGGTCGAGCGCACGCCCGACCTCATCGCCCGCGCCGACGGCCCGGCCGTGAAGATGAGCCTCATGCTCGCGGGCTCGGGCCTTCTCATCCAGGACGGCCGCGAAGCGCTGCTGCGCCCCGGCGACTTCGCCGTGTACGACACGTCGCGGCCGTACACGCTGGCTTTCAGCGGCGACTTCCGCACGATCGTCACGATGTTCGCCCCCAGCGCGCTGCCCCTGCCCTCGTCGGCCTTGGCGCAGCTCACCGCGGTGCGCATCGCCGGCGACGGAGGGCTCGGCGGGGTCGTCGCGCCGTTCCTCGCGCAGCTCGGCACGCACCTCGACCAGGTCGCGAGCCCTTCCGGGTCGCGCCTCGTACACACCGCCCTCGACCTGCTGGCCACCGTCTACGCGCACGAGCTCGGCAGCGGCGTCGACGCGACCGACCCGCACGCGGGACTGCGCCGCCGGGTCGAGGAGTACATCGACTCCCACCTCGACTCGGCCGATCTCGCCCCCGGCGCGATCGCCGCGGCGCACTACATCTCGACGCGACACCTGCACACCCTTTTCCAGGGTCGTGACACGACGGTGGCCGCGCTCATCCGCTCGCGTCGGCTCGAACGCTGCCGCCGCGACCTGACCGACCCGCTGCTCGCCGGTCAGTCGGTGTCGGCGATCGGTGCGCGGTGGGGGTTCCCGGATGCCGCGCACTTCAGCCGCACGTTCAAGACGGCGTTCGGCTTCTCACCGAGCGAGTGCCGCGCGGCGCGCTGACGCGCCGCGCCCCGCCGTTCTCGCATGAACGGATCGCACAATCCACTCTGACCGGTTGCCCCCCCTGCCCACCCGTGGCCCCGGGGCCACCCACGACGCCCCGGGGCCACGAACAACGCCCCGAAACCCACTGAGCCCGCTTCGACCGGTCACCCTGCGCGCCCGTGGCCCCGGGACCACCCACGACGCCCCGGGGCCATGAACGACGCCCCGAAACTCGCGCCGAGCACGCTTCGACCGGTCACCCTGCGCATCCGTGGCCCCGGGACCACGAACGACGCCCCGGGGCCACGAACGACGCCCCGAAACGTCACTGAGCCCGCTTCGACCGGTCACCCTGCGCGCCCGTGGTCCCGGGACCACCCACGACGCCCCGGGGCCACGAACAACGCCCCGAAACTCGCGCTGAGCCCGCCGGTGGGGGCGAAGGCGGCGACGACGCGGCCCCCGCCGGAGCCGATCTCACATGCCCGCGTGGCCGAACGCGATGGTGGGTACGTCGACGATGTGCGCCCCGCCGTCGGCGACGATCGTCGCGCCGGTGATGTACGACGACTCGCTCGAGGCGAGGAAGCGCACGACCGCGGCGATCTCGTCGGGCTGCGCGGGGCGGGCGAGCGGCACGTCGCGCGTCACGGTCGCGTAGGCCTCGTCGCGGTCGGGCAGGCCGGCCGCGGCGGCGAAGGCGTCCATCTCGTCGTCGGCCATGGGGGTCGCCACCCACCCGGGGCACACGGTGTTCACGCGCACGCCCTGGCGGCCGTAGTCGCGGGCGAGCGAGCGGGTGAGGCCGATCAGCGCGTGCTTGCCGACGGTGTAGCCCGCGACCGAGGGACCCGCGGCGAGCCCCGCGATCGACGACATCACGACCACGCGCCCCCGCGCGGCGATGAGGGCGGGAAGCGCCGCGCGCACGACGACGAACGCCGTGGTGACGTTGGCGCGCAGCGCGTTCTCCCACGCGGCGTCATCGGTGTCGGCGACGGTGGCGAAGCCGTGCCCTCCGGCGTTGGCGACCACGACGTCGAGCCGGCCGTGCAGCTCGAGCACGCGGGCGACGAGGACGGCGGCGTCGACCGAGTCCGCGGCATCCGCGGCGAACGCCGTTCCCCCGATCTCGGCCGCGACCCGCTCGAGGGGTTCCGCACGGCGGCCCGTCACGACGACGTGCGCGCCCTCGCGGGCGAACCGCCGCGCGACGGCTTCGCCGATACCCGTACCTCCGCCGGTGACGAGCACCACGTGACCGTTCAGGTCGGCATCCATTCGTTCCTCCTTTTCCCGGGCTCGCGCCGGGCGTCTCTCGCTCTCACGCCGGAAAGCCGGATCGCGCGCTCACACCGAAATCCGACACCCACGTCGCCGCCGACACCGGTCGCAGCCGCGGCGAGGCCAGCAGCGCGATCTGGTCCGCGACCTCGGCCGCCGTCTGCACGGGATACCCCGCGCCGCCGAACCCGTCGGGCAGCTCGAGATCGCCTCGGCTCATCGGGGTGTCGACGATCGAGGGGCACACCGCGTTGACCCGGATGCCGTGCGGCGCCAACTCGACCGACGCCGCCCGCGCGAGCTGCAGCAGCGCGGCCTTCGAGGCGCCGTACGGCACCATGCCGGGGGTGGCCACGAGGGCCGAATCACTCGCGACGACGACGACCGAGGCGGCGTCAGACGCGCGCAGCCACGGCAGGGCGGCGCGGAGCGCGAGGAAGGCACCCGTGACGTTGACGGCGAACACGCGTTCCCAATCGGCGAGCGACGTCTGCTCGAGCGGGGTGCCGACCGGACCCGAGACGCCGGCGGCCAGTACGAGCACGTCGAGCCCGCCCAGCGCCCGCGCGCACTCGTCGACGGCCGAGGCCGCGGCATCCGCGTCGGTGAGATCGGCGACGGATGCCGCGGCGGCGACCTCCCACACGCGCGGGTCGCGGTCCACGGCGGCGACGTGCGCGCCCTCCCCCACGAGCGCCCGCACCGCCGCACGGCCGATGCCTCCCGCCGCACCCGTGACGAGTGCGCGGCGCGAGGTCAGTCGAAGCTCCATGCGCTCATCCTGAGCGCGCGCCCGGGGCACGGCATCCGTCCTTGCGCGCACGCAACAGTCCCGCTCACCGGCGGTCAAGTCGGGCGTTCACGAGCGGAGCAAGATCGCTGCAACGGGCCGACGCGCCCGCTCGCACCCGACCCCCCGAAGGACTGCCATGACCGACTCGACCTCCGCCGGCTCCTCGACCGCGTTGCAGCGCGGCGCGCTGGGCGTCGCCGGCATCGTCTTCCTCGTGTTGGCCGCCGTGGCGCCGCTGACCGGCATCGTCGTGGTCGCCTCGCTCGCGATCGCGCTCGGCAACGGCGGCGGCACCCCCGCGTCGTTCCTCATCATCGCGGTGATCCTGCTGCTGTTCGCGGTCGGCTACGCGCAGATGTCGAAGCAACTGGTCAACGCCGGCGGGTTCTACGCCTTCGTCGTGAAGGGGCTCGGGCGCACCGGCGGGCTCATCGCGGGGCTCATCGCGACCCTCGGCTACAACTTCTTCGTCGTCGGCACGATCGGCACGAGCGGCTTCTTCATGCAGTCGATCATCGCGGGGCTCACCGGCTTCGACATGCACTGGTACCTCTGGGGTCTGCTGTCGATCATCGTGTGCTTCGCGATGGCCCGCACCGGCGTCGACTTCTCGTCGAAGGTGCTCGGGGTCGCCCTCGTGCTCGAGGTGCTCATGCTCGTCGTGTTCGACGTGTCGGTGCTGGTGCAGACCGGCTACGACCTCGGGGCGTTCTCGCCCGAAGCGGTGTTCTCGGGCTCACTGCCGATCGGCCTGCTGCTCGCGGCGACCGGGTTCCTCGGGTTCGAGGCGACCGCCCTCTTCGGTGAAGAGGCGCGCAACCCGCTGAAGACCATCCCCCGCGCGACCTACACCGCGATCATCGCGATCGGCGTGATCCTCGGCGTGACCACCTGGGCCGTCGTCAGCGCGACGGGCGTCGCCCAGGCGCAGGGCACCGCGCAGGAGCACCTCGCCACGGGCGACCTCATCTTCAGCCTCGCCGCGACCTACCTCGGCCCGCAGCTGACCGTCGTGATGGAGGTCCTGCTGCTGGTGAGCCTGTTCGCCGCGATGCTCGCCTTCCACAACTCAGCGACCCGCTACCTCTACGCCCTCGGCCGCGCCCGCGTGCTGCCCTTCGCGCTCGCCCGCACGCGCGCCTCGGGCGCCCCGCAGATCGCCGGCATCGTGCAGGCCGGGTTCGCCGCGATCGTGGCGGGACTCTTCGCCCTCGCCGGCCTCGACCCGATCCTCAACCTCGTGCCCGCGATGCTCGGCTTCGGCACGCTCGCCGTCATCGTGCTGCAGGCCCTGGCCGCCCTGTCGATCGTGGTGTTCTTCCGCCGCCGCGACGACCGCCGCTGGTGGAGCACGATGATCGCCCCCGGCATCGGCTTCGTCGCCCTGGCCGTGATCGTCGTGCTCGCCGTGGCGAACTTCGACGTCGTCGCCGGTTCCAGCGAGCCCGCGATCCGCGCGATGCCGTTGCTGCTGCTCGCGGCCGTCATCGGCGGCATCGGCTACGGCGTGTTCCTCCGCCGGCGCAAGCCCGCCGTCTACGCCGCGCTCAGCGACGACCTCGAAGCCTTCAACGTCGTCCCGGCCCAGAAGGGCAAAGACCCCGTGCCGGGACTCTGACCTCGATTCCGGATGCCGTGACCCCGCGCCCGCGCCGGGTCTCGGCATCCGCCCGCCCTGCCCTGCCCCAGAGAAAGAGATCGCATGACGACCGACACCCTGAACCTGTCCGACACCCGCACCTGGCTGCCGCTCGACGGGCTCGCGCCCGGCTTCGATGCCGCAAAGGCCGATCTGAGCGCCGACCTCGCCGGTCGCACCTTCACCACCGTCGATGAGGCGGGCTCGCGGACCGTGTACCGGTTCGAGGCGGATGCCGTGTCGTGGGAGCGCGACGCCGAGACCGGCCGCGACGACGTGGAGGTCATCGCGGTCGACGAGGAGCTCTACTACGCCCAGTTCACACCCGCGGCCCACCCCGACGAGGCGGTGACGCTCATCCTGGATCTGCGCAGCGGCCACGCCCTCACCGTGCGGAGCCTGCTCGGCACCGCCGCTCCCGGGCGCACCGCCGTGCGGATGAGCTTCACCCCCGCGCATATCGCCGAGCTCGAGGCGCGCGGAGACGCCCCCGCCCCCACCGAAGAGCTGATCGGCCGTCGCGTGCTGTGGGTCTACTCGGGCGTCCACGCCTACGAGCACGTGTACCTCTCGCCGCACTGGTACACCTGGCAGTGCCTCGCCGGCCCCGAGCAGGGCCTCGCCGACACCGACGAGAACACCGTGTGGCGCGTGCGTCCCGGCATCTACGTGTTCACCTGGCGCGAGAAGGTCATCCCCTGCGGCTCGGTCACGATCGCCGACCACCGCGACCAGAAAGCGCTGCGCGCCCACGGCGTGCTGTTCGGCACCGACGAGTCGGGCTCCGGGGCCACGCACTTCACCTTCGGAGCGCACGGTCGGCTGCTGTCGAACACCGTGCACCCCGCCGAGTACGACCCCGCGCGTCCGCTGGAGCGCTGAGCGGGCGGTTCGGCCGAGAGCCGCGTCCCTGCGGGGGCGCGGCTCTTCGCGTATGCGGGGGCTCGGGAGCGCGACGGATTCGGATGAGTGCAACAGGATCGGATGCTTCGGCGGCATCCGCCCGAAGCTGGTGTGCTGATCCGAGTCCATGGCGTGTCGAGCGGGCCGCCTTCGGACAGCACCGCAGGCGCGAGCCGCGACGCGGGCGGACCGCGTGGACCGCACCGAAATCGGAGAACCTCAGCAGAATCGGATGCCACAGCCGCATCCATCCGACCTCGGCGCGATTCTTCGATTTCGCGACCGGTCCCCCGGCCGGGACTCGTCCGGCGCGGCGACCCGGGCAGATCCGCACTCCGCGCGACCCACGCGAAAGCCGCGCACCCGAGGGAGCGCGGCTTCGCGAGCGGAGCGGCGGGTCAGGCGGCGAGCGCCACGAGCCTCTGCGCCCGCGCCGTCGCCAACCGCACCCGCAGCACGTGGGTGAGGGCGCTGAGCCCGATCGCAGCGACCAGGGCGAGGCCGCTCGCGACCGCCTGCCAGAACGTGGTGACGCCGAGCAGCACGAGCGAGTTGTTCAGCGCTCCATAGAAGAGCACGCCGACCACGACACCGAAGATCGTGCCCTCTCCGCCGGTGAGGGCCACCCCTCCCAGCAGCACCGCGGTGAGTACGACGAGCTCGAAGCCGGCGCCGATCTGCCCCGCCGGAGCGCTGTTGAGGCGCGCCACGACGATCGTGCCGGCGAAGCCCGACATCGCTCCCGAGAGCACGAACAGCGAGAACGGCAGGCGGCGCACGGGGACGCCCGACAGATAGGCCGCCTGACGGTTCACGCCCACCGCGTAGACGTGGCGTCCGGTCGGGGTGAGCGCGAGGAAGACCCCGGCCAACACGAGCAGCAGCACCGCGATCCACACCGAGATCGGTACGCCGGCGACGGTGCCGACGCCCAGCAGGCCGAACTGCGCGCCGAAGTTGTTCTTCGGCGTCGGGCTGATCAGTTGCGCAACGCCGCGGACCGCGGTGAGGGTCCCGAGCGTGGTGATGAACGAGTTGAGCCCCAAGATGGTGACGACCACGGCGTTGACGAGCCCGACCGCCGCCCCGGCCAGGATCGCGAGCACGATCGCGACGGCGGGTTGGCCTGCTCCCTTGTCCATGACGAGGGATGCCACTACTCCGCCCAACGCGAGGCTCGACCCGACCGACAGGTCGATGTAGCCCGCGATCAACAGCATCGCCACGGGGATCGCCACGATCGCGATCACCGCGCTGTCCTGCAGGATGCCGCGGATGTTCTGCCACCCGAAGAAGGAGTCGGTGGCCAGCTGAACGCCGACGACCATGATGATCAGCACGACGAGCAGCGGCGTGCGCACGACGCCCTCGACGGCGGCGCGGAGGAAGCGGTTCTCGGTCACGGGCGGGTTCCTTCGGTGAGAGCGGCGGGGGCGGTGTGCACGGCCGAGAGCAGGCCATCGGCCGTGGTCTCGGCGACGTCGAGCTCGTCGACCACGGCGCCGCGCGAGAAGATCAGGCAGCGGTGCGCGAGGTCGACGACCTCTTCGGGTTCGTTGGTGGCGACGATCACGCCCAGCAGCTTCTCTGCGGCGAGGGCCTTGATTGCGTCGTAAATGTCTTTGCGGGCGCCGACGTCGACGCCCTGAGTCGGGTCGTCGAGCAGGATCACGCGCGTGCGGGCGGCGTCGTTGACCCAGCGCCCGAGCAGGATCTTCTGCTGGTTGCCGCCGCTGAAGCGGCCCGCGGGCAGGTCGGCCGCGCGCGGCCGCAGGACGAGCGCGTCGGCGATGCGGTCGAACACGCCACGCTCGGCGCGCAGCGAGCGCAGACCCCACGAGCCCAGGCGGCGCATCGCGTCGATCACGGTGTTGTCCTGCGCGGGGAGGGCGGCGAACAGTCCCTCGCGCGCGCGGTCGGCGGGCACGAGCGCGATCCCCGCGCGCAGGCCCTGCGCCGGCGACCGGGTCTCGCGGGCGACGCCGTCAATCGCGAGGGTTCCACCCGTGCGCGGGATGCGGCCGAACACCGTGCCGAGAAAGCGTGTGCGTCCCGAGCCGACGAGTCCGTAGCAGGCCACGATCTCGCCCGGGGCGACGGCGAGGTCGACGGGGCTGAGGCCGGGGGCGGTGAGTCCGCGCACCTCGAGCACCGGCGTCTCGCCCTGGCGCGGTGGGGCGGGTCGGTCGTTCGTCGCGCCGTGACCGTCGCTGATCGCGGCGACGAGAGCCTCGCGCGTGATCCCGGCTCCCTCGGCCGACCAGACGGCCCGTCCGTTGCGCATGACGGTCGCAGCGTCGGCGAGCGCGAGCACCTCGCCGAGCAGGTGGGTGACGTAGAGGATCGCGATGCCCCGGCCCGCGAGGTCGCGCACGAGCGCCCCGAGCCGCGTCGCCTCGGCACGGGAGAGGGCGGCGGTGGGCTCGTCGAACACGATGAGCTTCGCGTCTCGGCGCACGACCTTGGCGATCTCGACGAGCTGCCGCTGCCCGATGGGCAGCGTCGCGACGCGCACGTCGGGGTCGATGGCCCCGGCACCCACGGCGTCGAGCGCCTCGCGGGCGAGACGGCGTTGCTCACAGCGGCGGATGACCCCGGCGGCGGTGAGCTCCTGGCCGATGAAGAGGTTCTCGGCGACCGTCATGTTCTCGAGAAGGCTGAGGTGCTGGTAGATCACGGCGACGCCCGCCGCGATCGAGGTGCGCGGGGTGAGCGCGTCATGCGTGGTGCCGTCGATCTCGATCGTGCCCGCCGTGGGGGCCACTCCCCCGCCGAGGCAGGCGATGAGCGTGGACTTGCCCGCGCCGTTGTGACCGAGCAGCGCATGGATGCGCCCGCCGGGGATGTCGAGGGTGACGTCGTCGAGCGCGAGGGTCGCGCCGTACCGCTTCGTCAGACCGTGCACGGTGACCGTCATGTCTTCTCCGTTCTCGTCGAGTGGGGGCGGGGGCGGAGCGGGTCGCCCCGCCCCCGCCGAGGGCTCAGCCGCCCAGTTCGGTGATGTAGCTCGAGAGGTTCGGATCGTCGACGGTGACCACGGTCACGGGCAGATCGACGCTCGCGTCGGTCTTGCCCTCTCCGAGGGCGATGGGGATGTCGATGACGTTATCGACGAGGTCCTTCAGCGAGAAGTAGGTCGCGGCGCGGAAGAAGCCGCCTTCTTTCATCTTCTGCAGCAGGAACAGGTTGGGGTCGAGCCCGCCGACATAGGTCTTCGTGTCGGTCTCGGGTCGGCCCGAGGCGACGAGCGCCTGGTACGCACCCTGCGCGGCGTCGCCGACGGCCGAGACGACGACGTTCGCGTCGGGGTGCTGCGCGAGCAGCGTCGTGGTGACCGACAGCCCATCGTCGGGGGTGACGGCCTGCTGCTCACCGACGATCTGCAGGTCGGGGCCGACGGCCTTGAGGCCGTCGAGCAGGCCTTGCGTGCGCTCCTGACCGATCTGCCGCTCGGTCTCGCTGAGCACGATGACCTTCGCGTTCGGACCGACATTCTTCAGCGCCCACTCGGCGGCGTCCTTTCCGAGGTCGACGCCCGACTGGTAGAAGCTGAACTGCAGCGTCGCGTCTTGGTTGGTCATGTCGCCGCCGTACGTGACCCAGTACTTGCCGCCGTCGCGGTACTGCTGGGCGACCGATTCGAGGCTCGCCGGGTCGACGGGGAACGACACGACCGCGTCGACGTCGCTGGTGAGGTTCGAGGTGAGCTGGCTGACCTGCTTCTGCAGGTCCATCTCATCGTTGGTGAAGGTGACCTCCACCCCCTTCTCCGCGGCGCGCGCCTCGACGATGTTGACGATCGCTCCGTAGACGGGGAGGGCGGTGAAGGGGTAGTCGAACAGGATCTTCTTGACCGGACCGCGCTCGGCCGGGGCCGCGCTCGACCCCGATCCGGCGTCGTCGGCGGCGGTGGTGCTGCAGGCGGAGAGGGCGAGACCGGCGATGACGACCGAGGCCATCGCGGTCAGGCGGAGGCGACGCTTCATGGTGCTGCTCCTTACGGGTGGAACGGGCGGGTGTGAGGTGCGGGTGGTGCGGGTGGCGCGAGGGGTTGCCGAGGGCCGCCCCCGGGGATGCGAGGGGCGGATGAAGCTGTGCGGCGGTCAGGCGGTGAAGACCCGGCGACCGGCGAACCACGTCTCGACCGCGCGCGTGTGCACGACGCGCTCGATCTCGACGGAGAAGGGATCCTGATCGAGCACGACGAAGTCGGCAGACTTGCCGACGCTGAGCGAGCCGGTCACCTCGCCGAGTCCCATCGCGGTGGCGGCGTTGACGGTGAAGACCTCGAACGCCTCGTCGAGGGTGAGTGCCTGCTCGGGCCAGAGCGTGCCGGGCGCGCGGCCGAGCGGGTCGGCGCGGGTGACCAGACCCTGGATGCCCTCCCATGGGTTGGGCGAGACGCTGACCGGCCAGTCCGAGCCGCCGGCGACCAGCACGCCCCGGTCGACGAGGTCGCGATTGGGCTGGAGGTGCGCGGCCTCGGGCTGCGGACGCACCTGGGCGATGGCATCCGGAATCACCCCGGGGAACCACAGGAACGGCGAGATGTCGGCTGACACGTCGAGCTCGACGAAGCGCTGCCGGTCGTCGGGGTGCACGAACTGGCCGTGGGCGATCTGGTACCGCGTGGCGGTGTCGCCGCCGGAGCGGACGACGGCGATCGCGTCGAGGGCGACGCGCACCGCGGCGTCTCCCGTGCAGTGGATCTTCGCGCCCAGGCCCTGCGCCGCGGTGCGGACGAGCCAGTCGGTGAGGTGTGCGGGGTCCATGGTGGTGACGCCGCAGTGCGCGTGCCCGTGGTCGGGGCTCGGCAGGTAGGGGGTGAGGAACGCGCCCGTGTACGTCGGGGGCACCCCGTCGAGGGCGACCTTGACGAAGTCGGGCCGGTGGTGGGTGGTGCGGAACTCCTCGCGCCGCGCGACGAGCTCGTCTCCCACCGGGGTGTTCGCGAAGAGAAACTCGCTCGACAGCAGCGACGACACCACCCAGGCGTGCAGATCGCCGTCGTCGTCGAGGTCGCGCAGGGCCCCCATGATCTCGACGGTGGCCGCGGCATCCTGGAATGCGGTGATGCCGAAGGAGTGCAGGATCTCGATCGCCCGGGCGCTGGCCCGACGGTAGCGTTCGGGCGTCCGCGCGAGGTTGCGGTCGAGGGCCTCGGTGACGGCGAGGGTCGCCGCCTCCATGAGCAGGCCCGTCGGCTCTCCCGTCTCGGCGTCGCGCACGATGCGTCCCTGCGCGGGATCGGGGGTGTCGGAGCGGATGCCGGCCGCCTCGAGCGCCGCGGAGTTCGCGAAGCGGTTGTGGTGGCTGTCGTCGGTGAGCACGACCGGACGCCCGCCCGCGGCCTCGTCGAACCGGGCGCGGGTCGAGACCGTCGAGAACTCGTCGAGCAGGACGCTGCCGAACGCCTCGCCCACCACCCACTCGTCGGGACCGAGATCGGCGGCATAGGCACGCACCGCCTCGAGCACCTCGTCGAGGCCCGCTGTGGGCGGGAACGCGAGCTGGAAGAGCTCGGCCTCGCCCGCCATGAGGTGGTGGTTGTGCACGTCGACCAGTCCGGGGACGACCGCGGCCCCGCCGAGGTCGCGCACCTCGGTGTCGGGGCCGGCCGTGACGAGCACCTCCTCGTCGTCGCCGACGGCGATCAGACGTCCGTCCGCGACGGCGAGCGCGGTGGCGTGCGGGCGCGAGCGGTCCGCCGTGCGCACGACGGCGCCGTGCAGGATGAGGTCTGCGACGGTCATGGGGCTCCCGGGTGTTCGGCGGCGTCTGGGCGACGACGGTGGGGGTGGAACGGGTCCGGCGGGCGGATGCCGCGATGCCGGGGTGGAGCGGGTGAGTACATCATCTGCGTCGGGGGCGTGCTCTGCTTGACCAGGGGTGCCCCCGGGTTGACGCAGGACGCACGACCCGCGGCCCGGGCGGGAGCCCACCCCCGCCCGGGCGGCGTCAGCCGTTGATGACCTGCGGCACGCCAAGCGCCTTCAAGCCCTCGACACCGAACTCGAGGCCGTAGCCCGAACCCTTCACCCCGCCGAACGGGATGAGCGGGTGCACGCCGCCGTGGGAGTTGATCCACACGGTGCCCGCCTGCAGGCGCGCGGCCACGCGTCGTGCGGCGTCGCGGTCGCTCGACCACACCGAGGCGCCGAGCCCGACGTCGAGGCCGTTCGCGCTCGCGACGGCGTCCTCGAGCTCGGTGTAGCGGATGACGGGGAGCACCGGCCCGAACTGCTCCTCGTCGACGAGTGCGACCCCATCGGCCACGTCGGCCACGATCGTCGTGCGATAGAACAGCTCGCCCAAATCGGTGGCCGGCTCGCCGCCGAGCACGATGCGCCCGCCGGCGGCCTTGGCGTCGTCGACAAGGCGGTCGACGATGTCGAACTGCTGCTTGTTCTGCAGCGGGCCGAGAACGGTGCCCTCGTCAAGACCGCGACCCATGGGCACCTGCGCGGCGTAACCGGCGAGCGCGTCGACGACCGCGTCGTAGACGTCGTCGTGCACGTACAGGCGCTTGAGGGCGGCGCACGTCTGGCCGGTGTTGATGAATGCGCCCCAGAACAGTCCCTCGGCGATGGCCACCGGGTCGACGTCGGGAAGCACGATGCCGGCGTCGTTGCCGCCGAGTTCGAGCGTGAGGCGGGCGAGGTTACCCGCGGAACTCTCGATGATCTTGCGACCGGTCGCGGTGGAGCCGGTGAACATCACCTTGTCGATGTCGGGGTGGGCGACCAGTCGGGCGCCGGCGTCGCGGTCGCCCGCCACGGCGATCAGCACGTCGTCGGGCAGCACTTCGTTGATGACGTCGAC
Source organism: Microbacterium sp. P26 (assembly GCF_023712585.1). Lineage (NCBI taxonomy): Bacteria > Bacillati > Actinomycetota > Actinomycetes > Micrococcales > Microbacteriaceae > Microbacterium > Microbacterium sp. P26. Next base: position 635,422 of record NZ_JAMAXZ010000001.1, read on the forward strand.
GAGGGCGAGCACGCTGAGAGGCGTGTACTCGCTCGGCTTGACCACGACGGTGTTGCCCATGCGCAGCGCGGGGGCGATCTGCCACACGGTGATCATCATGGGCCAGTTCCACGGCCCGACCGCGGCGACGACGCCGAGCGCGCGGTAGTGCAGCTCGGCGTACACCTGGCCGTCGTCGGCGACCACCTCGGGCTTCAGCTCGGTTCCCGCGGCGGTGCGCAGCCACGCGGCGCACGCGCCCACCTCGAAGCGGGCGTTCGGGCCGTCGAGGGGCTTGCCCTGCTCGCGCGAGAGCAGGCGCGCAAGGGCTTCGGCGTTCGCCTCGATGCGGTCGGCGGCGGCCATCAGCAGTCCGCTGCGCTGTTCGTGGCCCCGGGCGTCCCACGCGGGCTGCGCGGCGCGGGCGCGACCCACGGCGGCGTCAACCTCGGCCACGGTGTGCACCGGCGCCCGGCCGATCACCTCGCGCGTGGCGGCATCCGGAATCTCCCGCCCCTGACCCTCGGGAGCCTGCACTCGCGCGAGCAGCGCGGCGTCGTCGGCGTCGGGCGCGGCAGCGGGCACGGCCGCGTCGATCTCGGGTTCGGCCAGGGCAGGGGTGGGGTCGGACATCTCGGCTCCTTCGATTCGTGTCCCGGGCCGTGGTGCGCGATGCCCGTCCCGTCAGCCTCCGCCGGCCACCCGCGCGCCGCTTGTCCGCGCGTGCGCGGGCCATGACCGGGCGTGCCCGCTTGCCCGGCTCGTCCGGCGCCCGGCGCCCGGCCCGCATTCCGCCGAGACTGCAACTCGCTGACATCTGCGTGCCAGGCTGCAACGGGCTCGTCAGCGAGGTGCAGTCTCGCGGCCCCGAACCGACCCTCGGCCCGGGCAGGCCTGCGCCCCGGACCGGCCCTCGCCCGAACGACCCCCGCATAGCCCGCGCGATCGTATATGATCGCTCCCGTCAGGCGCACGAGGTCGTGCGTCGCTGCTCGAAAAAGGGGCACGTAGCGCGAGACCCGCGCGAGACACATACGGCTCATTCCCGTTCCTGTTTCGCGAAAGGCTTCCGCATGCCCATCGTCTCCGCGCACGTCGCCCACACCCTCGGCCGCCACCTCGACCACGTCTTCGGCGTGATGGGCAACGGCAACGCGTACTTCCTCGACGCCCTGCACCGGCACACCGACGCCGTCTTCACCGCGATGCGGCACGAGGCCGGCGGGGTCGTCGCCGCCGACGCTCACTATCGCGCGTCGGGCCGCATCGCCGCTGCCACCGCCACCTACGGCGCCGGCTTCACGAACACGCTCACCGCGCTCGCCGAGTCGGCGCAGGCGCGCATCCCCCTGCTGCTCGTGGTCGGCGACGAACCCACCTCGGGCCCGCGCCCGTGGGGCGTCGACCAGGTGGCCCTCGCCTCGGCCGTGGGCGTGCGCACCTATACCGTCGGCGACCGCGACGCCTCGGCCACCGTGCTCATCGCGCTCGAGCACGCGCTGACGTATCGCGTGCCGGTGGTGCTGGCGATCCCGTACGACGTGGTCACGCGCGAGGCCGGAGAGCTGACGGATGCCGGGACCGTGACGATCCCTGCTCCCCTGGCCCCGCAGGGTCCGGCCGCGAGCGCCGCACTCGACCGCATCGCCGACGCCCTCGCCGCAGCCGAGCGTCCGTTCCTCCTCGCCGGTCGTGGAGCCTGGCTCGCCGACGCCGGCCCCGCGCTCGGGCGCCTGGCCGAGACGACCGGGGCGATCACGGCATCCACCGCTCTCGGCCGCGGGATCTTCCCCGACACCGCCCACGACCTGGGCGTCACGGGCGGCTTCGGCGCCGCGGGCGCGATGGAGCTCGTGCGCGAGGCCGACGTCGCCGTCGTCTTCGGCGCGGGGCTCAACCAGTTCACGATGCGCTTCGGCGAGCTCTTCGCCCCGGGCACGCAGGTGTTCCAGGTCGACGTGGCGACCACCGCGACCCACGCCCAGGTGGGTGGGTTCGTACGAGCGGATGCCGCGGTGGCGGCCGACGAGATCGTGAACCGCCTGCGCTCTCGCGGGGCGGTGTCGTCGGGCTGGCGCGACCGCGTCGATGTCGCTCCGCTGCGCGAGCAGGAGGCCGGGGAGGGACTCGCCCCAGACGGCCGCCTCGACCCCCGCTCGGCCGCCGCGCGGATCGGCGAGCTGCTGCCTGAAGACCGGGTCGTCGTGTCGGACGGCGGGCACTTCCTCGGCTGGTCGAACATGTATTGGCCCGTCTCCTCGCCCGACCGCGTGATGATGGTCGGCACGGCGTACCAGTCGATCGGCCTCGGCTTCCCCTCGGTCGCGGGAGCCATCGCCGCCCGCCCCGATTCCACGGTGGTGCTCACCACCGGCGACGGCGGCGGACTCATGGCGATCGCCGACCTCGAGAGCGCCGTGCGCACGGCCGCCGGCCACGGCATCGCGGTGGTGTGGAACGACGCCGCCTACGGCGCTGAGATCAACCTGTACGGGCTGAAGGGCCTCGCCCGCGAGCCGATGCTCATCCCTGAGGTCGACTTCGCCGCCGTCGCACGCGGCTTCGGCGCCGAGGGAGTGGTGGTGCGCGAGGTCGCCGACCTCGAGGCGCTGGCCGAATGGACCCGCCGCGACCCCGCCGAGCGGCCGTTCCTGCTGCTCGACCTGCGCATCAGCGGCACCGTGATCGCCCCGTACCAGCGCGAGATCATCAAGGTGAACTCGTGAGCGAGCCGGCGGCCGGGGCCAGCGCGGTGCGGGACGCGGCGGCCACCGCGATGCCGCGCGCAGAGACGGACGCGACAGCGGGCGCCGCGGCGACCGACGCCCTCGACGAACTCCGCGCAGCCCTCGGCGACCGCTTTCTCGACGATCCCGCGAGCCTCGCCGCCTACGCCGTCGACAGCTCGCGCGCGCAGCCCGAGGGCCTGCCGATCGCCGTGGTGCGGGCGACCTCGACCGGCGATGTGTCGAGGGCTCTCGCGTGGGCGCACGCCCGTGGCATCCGCGTCTCCGTCCGAGGAGCCGGCACCGGACTCTCGGGCGGGGCCGTGGCCTACGCCGGCGGGCTGGTGGTCTCGCTCGAGGTGCTGAACCGCATCATCGACATCGACGTCGAAAACCGACTCGCCGACGTCGAGGCGGGGGTGATCACGGCGGATCTCGATGCCGCCGCCCTCGCGCACGGCCTGTTCTTCCCGCCCGACCCGGCGAGCGCGCAGTGGTCGACGATCGGCGGGAACATCGCCACGAACGCCGGAGGCCTGCGCTGCGTCGCCCACGGCGTGACCACCGACGTCGTCGCGGCCCTCGAGGTCGTGCTCGCCGACGGTCGCGTGATGCGCACCGGTGCGCGCACGCGCAAGAACACCACCGGGTACGACCTCACCAGCCTGTTCACCGGGTCGGAGGGCACGCTCGGCGTCATCACCGCGGCGACCGTCCGCCTCAAGCCCGTGCCACCCGGGCAGCCCCGCACCTTCCGCGCGAGCTTTGACGACATCGAGGACGCCGGTCGCGCGGTCACCGCGATCGTGTCGGGCCCGGCCGCCCCCGAGGTGCTCGAGCTGATCGATGCGCGCAGCGTCGAGATCATCGAGGCCTTCCACCCGAGCGGCCTCCCCTCCCCCGGCGCGGCGATGCTGGTCGGGCAGACCGTGGGCCTCGCCGCCCTCGACACCGCCGAGGCGATCGCCGCCGTCTGCCGCGCGCACGGCGCCGTCGAGACCGAGATCAGCGACTCCGACAGCCTGCTCGAAGCTCGTCGCCTGGCGAACCCCGCGCTCACCGCGCAGGGTCTGCGGGTGTCGTGCGATGTGGGCGTGCCCGTCGCGCAGCTGGCGACGGTGTTCCGCGGCATCGGCGAACTGGCCGAGCGCCACGGCCGCCGCATCGCGGTGGTCGCGCACGCGGGCGACGGCAACCTGCACCCGACGGTCGAGGCGGGCGAGAGCCCCGAGGAGTACGCCGCGGCCGAGCTCGTGATCGACGACATCACGCGCCTCGCCCTCTCACTCGGGGGGACCATCTCGGGCGAGCACGGCATCGGCTCGGTCAAGCGTCACGAGCTCCCCTGGCAGCAGGATGCCGTGGCCCTCGACGTGCAGCGCGCGATCAAGGCCGCGCTGGATCCGCGTGGCATCCTGACCCCCGACCGCTCGATCTGAGGTTCGGTCCGCGCTGGCCGGCGCAGCACGACTCGCTCACCCGCGCACGCGACTGTGCTGCGCGCGCACGATGGACTCCGGGCTCTGTCGCGGGCGGCGGCGCTCTTCGTACGCTCGCCTCATGCGTTCGATCCGGCAGCGACGACCCTCGGCGGGGCCGTCGGGCACGGGTGCGAGGGGCCGGAGATGACGCTGGAATTGGCGGCCCACGGAGCCGCCCTCGTCTGCTCGGGGGTCGCCTCGTGCTGCGCGCGATCCGGTCCCGCCGATGAGCGTCGGGAGCGGATCATCGCGTCGGTGCTCATGACCGCTGCAATGCTCGATACCGCCGTCCTGCACTTCGTGCCGCCGATCGCCTGGGCGACCGTCCTCCTCGCTGCCGCGCTGGTCTTGAGCGCGTCGCGCCGGTGGCGTGCGGGGCGCGGTGAGCACGGCGTCTACACCCCCGCGGGCCTCGTGGTCATGGCCGCGCTGATCGCGTCGTCGACGCACGGCGAGCCGTTCCCGATCACCACCACGACGCACGCCCACAGCGGGCCGGTGCTGGCCGGGCTGTGCGCCGCCCTCGCGCTGGTGTACACCGCGGCATCCGCGCACCGGATGCGCAGCGGGTCGCCCGCCGGCCGCGCGCACCACGCCGCGATGGGTGGCTCGACGGCGCTGATGGCGCTGGGAGCCCTGCTGTGAGCGCCGGCCGCGCGCCGCGCAACGCCGAACGGCCCCACCGCGCCGGAGCGCGACAGGGCCGTCCGTCGAGCGACTCAGACCTTCGACAGCCCGCGAATCGGGCTGACCTCCTGCTCGGCCTCGTGGTCGGGGCCGAGGGGGATGCCGCTGCGGTCGCGCAGCAGCAGCGTCGCGACCAGACCGAGCACGGCCATGATCGCGAGGTACACCGTGACCGACACGGTCGTTCCGGTCGCATCGACCAGGGCCGTGGCGATGGTCGGGGCGAACGCGCCGCCGAGGATCGCACCGAGCGCGTAGGCGATCGACACCCCCGAGAAGCGGATGGATGCCGGGAACAGCTCGGCGTACAGCGCGGCCTGCGGCCCGTAGGTCAGGCCGAGGCCGACCGTGAGCAGCATGAGACCGATGGTCAGCAGCACGATGCTGCCGGAGTTCACGAGCGGGAACAGCGCCACGATCGCCACCAGCATCGAGAGCCACCCGATGATGTAGGTGTTGCGGCGGCCGATCTTGTCGCCGAGCCATCCGCCGAGCCACGTGAAGATCAGCCAGGTGATGGCCGACAGGGTCACCGCGCCGAGCACGTCGGCGGTGGCGAGGCCCAGGGGGCCGTCGGGGTTGGTCGCGTAGCGCTGGATGTATCCGCCGGTGGTCATGTAGCCCACGGCGTTGTTGCCGGCGAACACGAACGCCGCGATGATCACGAGCAGCGAGTGCTTGCGGAACAGCTGCACGATCGGCATCCGGGTCTGCTCCTTGCGCTCGGCGAGCTCGACGAACACCGGGCTCTCCTCGACCTTCTTGCGCACGTAGTAGCCGACGAGGATCAGCACGAACGACAGCAGGAACGGCACGCGCCAGCCCCACGCGAAGAACGCGTCACCCGGGGCGATCACGGCCATCAGGCCGAGCATGCCGCTCGCGAGCAGCAGGCCGAGGGGCACGCCCAGCTGCGGCGAGGCGCCGAAGAGGCTGCGCTTGGTCTTGGGGGCGTGCTCGACGGCCATGAGCACCGCGCCGCCCCACTCGCCACCGGCCGAGATGCCCTGCAGCACGCGCAGCAGGATCAGCAGCACGGGAGCCGCGACGCCGATGACCTCGTAGGTCGGCAGCACGCCGATGAGGGTGGTCGAGGCGCCCATCATGATGAGCGTCAGCATGAGCACGACGCGGCGGCCGTACTTATCGCCCAGGTGCCCGGCGAGGAAGGCGCCGAGGGGACGGAACAAGAAGCTCAGACCCACCGTGAGGAACGACAGGATCTGCGCGATGCCGGGGCCGGCGGGCGCGAAGAACAGCTGGCCGAAGACGAGGCCGGCGGCCGAGGCGTAGAGGAAGAAGTCGTACCACTCGACGGTGGTGCCGACAACGGTGGCGAAGACCACGCGGCGGCGGTCCTTCGGGGTGGAGATGGTGCCGGTGGGCGTGAAGCCCTGTGGCTGAGAGCGGGACATGGGGACTCCTTCGAGACGTCATCGTCAGACCCCGGGACGTCGTCGTCGGCGACGAGGCGCGGTGTTGCTGGGGCGTTCGTCATCGTATACGATTTCGGATACGACGCAAGGGAGCTTCATGAACGACACCACCGACCCCCGGTTCACCGTCCTCGGCGGTCGCCCGGGCAAGATCGTGGCCGTCCACCTGTCGTACGGCTCGCGCGCCGATCAGCGCGGTCGTCGACCGGCCGCCCCGTCGTACTTCTTCAAGCCGTCGAGCTCGCTCGCGGCATCCGGGTCCGAAATCGTGCGCCCCGCGGGCACCGAGCTGCTCGCGTTCGAGGGTGAGATCGCGCTCGTCATCGGCGAGCCGGCGCGATGGGTGACTCCGGATGCCGCGTGGTCGCACGTGGCATCCGTCACCGCCGCCGATGACTTCGGTCTCTACGACCTCCGCGCGAACGACAAGGGCTCGAACGTCCGCTCCAAGGGCGGCGACGGATACACCCCGCTCGGCCCCGCGCTCATCGACGCCCGCGAGGTGGATCCCACCGCCCTGCGCCTGCGCACCTGGGTGAACGGCGACCTCGTGCAGGACGACTCGACCGCGGGCCTCATCTTCTCGCTCGCCCAGATCGTCGCCGACCTCTCGCAGCACTTCACCCTCGAGACCGGTGACGTGATCCTCACCGGCACCCCCGCCGGCTCGTCGGTGGTCGTCCCGGGCGACGTGGTGGAGGTGCAGGTGGATGCCGGCGCCCTCACGACCGGCCGCCTCCGCACGACCGTGACCCAGGGCGCGCAGTCGTTCGACCCCGCGATCGGCTCGCTCCCCGCGGTCGACGACACCCAGCGCACAGAGGCGTGGGGCTCGGCCGGGGCGGCCGCCGCCGCTGCCGCTGCCACGAGAACAGGCGATGTCACCGGAACAGGAGAAACCCCGGCGAATCAGCCTGTTCCCGTCGCATCCCCTGTTTTGGTGACGGATGCCGCCCCGCCCCGCACCGGCGACGTCACTGACGCCGGCGGAAAGGCAACGGATGCCGCGACCCCGGCCCCCGCCCTCTCCCCCGCCCTGCGCGACAAGCTCTCGCGCGTCCCCGTCGCCGCCCTCAGCGGGCAGCTGCGCAAGCGCGGCCTCAACGACGTCACCATCGACGGTGTGCGCCCGCTCACCCCCGGCAGCCGCTTCGTCGGCACGGCGCGGACGCTGCGCTTCGTCCCCCACCGCGAAGACCTCTTCGCCTCGCACGGCGGCGGACAGAACGCCCAGAAGCGCGCGTTCGACGCGGTCGGCGCGGGCGAGGTCATCGTCATCGAGGCCCGCGGCGAGACCGGCTCCGGCACGCTCGGCGACATTCTCGCGATCCGCGCGCACGCCCGGGGGGCTGCGGCCATCGTCACCGACGGCGGGGTTCGCGACGCCGAAGCCGTGGCCGCGGTCGGCATCCCCGTCTTCACCGCCGGGGCGCACCCGGCCGTGCTCGGCCGCCGCCACGTGCCGTGGGAGACCGACGTGGCCGTGGGCTGCGGCGGCACGACCGTCGAGCCCGGCGACGTCCTCGTGGGCGACGGCGACGGCGTGATCGTCATCCCGCCGGGGATCGCCGAAGAGGTGGTCGACGCCGCCCTCGCGCAAGAGGCCGAAGACGCGTGGATCGCCGCGCAGGTGGCATCCGGGCACCCGATCGAGGGGCTCTTCCCGATGAACGCGGAATGGCGCGCGCGCTACGAAAGCGAGGTCGGGAAGTGAAAGACGTGACGACCACCAAGAGCAAGTCGCAGCAGGCGTACCAGTGGATCAAGCAGCGCATCGCGTCGCAGGAGTTCACCCCCGGCTACCGCCTCGTGCTCGGCTCGATCGCCGGTGAGCTCGACATGAGCGTCGTGCCCGTGCGCGAGGCCATCCGCCAGCTCGAGGCCGAGGGCCTGGTGATGTTCGAGCGCAACGTCGGCGCGCGCGTGTCGATGGTCGACGACACCGCCTACCGCTTCAGCATGCAGGCCCTCAGCCTGCTCGAGGGGGCCGCCACCGCCCTGTCGGCCCGCGCGCTCACCCACGACGACGTGCGCCGCGCCCGCCAGGTCAACGAGCTGATGGTCGAGACGCTCGAGCACTTCGACCCGCGCGCCTTCACCGCGCTCAACCAGGAGTTCCACGCGATCCTGTTCGAGAAGTGCGCCAACCCGCGCATGCTCGAGCTCGTGCAGGCCGAGTGGGCGCGCCTGGGGCACCTGCGCGATTCGACGTTCAGCTTCGTGCCGGGCCGCGCCGCGGAGTCGGTGCGCGAGCACGAGAACATCCTCGTGCTCATCGAGAACGGCGCTCCCCTGGCCGAGATCGAGAAGGTCTCGCGCCGCCACCGCTCGGCCACCCTCGACGCGTACATGATCCACGAGCACCCCGACCAGGTGCTTGGCCTTCCCGCTTTCTGACCTCGAAAGACAGTTCCGGATGCCATGACCCCGCGCCCCGACGACATCGCCGTCGCGGATCGCCTGCCACCCGGCATCCACCCCTCTTCACCGAAGGAGCACCCATGACCACCCCGCTCACCACCGCCCGCCGGATCCCGGCCGATCTGCCCGAGCGCATCCAGCACTACATCGGGGGCCGCTTCGTCGACTCGGTCGACGGCGACACCTTCGACGTTCTCGACCCGGTGACCAACCAGACCTACCTGCAGGCCGCCGCGGGAAAGAAGGCCGACATCGACCTCGCCGTCGCCGCTGCGCGCAAGGCCTTCACCGAGGGACCCTGGCCCCGGATGCAGGCGCGCGAGCGCTCGCGCGTGCTGCACCGCATCGCCGACATCGTCGAATCGCGCGACGAGCGCCTCGCCGAGCTCGAGTCGTTCGACTCCGGCCTGCCGATCACCCAGGCGCTCGGCCAGGCGCGGCGCGCGGCCGAGAACTTCCGCTTCTTCGCCGACCTGATCGTGGCCCAGACCGACGACGCCTTCAAGGTGCCCGGTCGCCAGCTCAACTACGTCAACCGCAAGCCGATCGGCGTCGCCGGCCTCATCACGCCGTGGAACACCCCCTTCATGCTCGAGTCGTGGAAGCTGGGTCCGGCCCTTGCCACCGGCAACACGGTGGTGCTCAAGCCCGCCGAGTTCACTCCCCTGTCGGCGTCGCTGTGGGCCGGCATCTTCGAGGAGGCGGGACTGCCCGAGGGCGTGTTCAACCTCGTCAACGGCCTCGGCGAAGACGCCGGCGACGCGCTCGTGAAGCACCCCGAGGTGCCGCTGATCTCGTTCACCGGCGAGAGCTCGACGGGGCAGTTGATCTTCGCCAACGCGGCGCCCTTCCTGAAGGGCCTGTCGATGGAGCTGGGCGGCAAGAGCCCGGCGATCGTGTTCGCCGACGCCGACCTCGACGCCGCGATCGACGCGACCATCTTCGGAGTCTTCTCGCTCAACGGCGAGCGCTGCACCGCGGGCAGCCGCATCCTCGTGCAGCGCGAGGTCTACGACGAGTTCGTCGAGCGCTACGCCGCTCAGGCCGATCGCGTGAAGGTCGGCTTCCCCGACGACCCCGACACCGAGGTGGGCGCCCTGGTGCACCCCGAGCACTACGCCAAGGTCATGTCGTACGTCGAGCTCGGCAAGACCGAGGGACGCCTGGTCGCCGGCGGCGGTCGCCCCGAGGGCTTCGACGAGGGCAACTTCGTGCGCCCCACCGTGTTCGCCGACGTCGCATCCGACGCGCGCATCTTCCAGGAGGAGATCTTCGGCCCGGTCGTGGCGATCACCCCCTTCGACACCGATGAGGAGGCCCTGGCGCTCGCGAACGACACGAAGTACGGCCTGGCCGCGTACGTGTGGACCAACGACCTCAAACGCGCGCACCTGTTCGCGCAGAACGTCGAGGCCGGCATGGTGTGGCTCAACTCGAACAACGTCCGCGACCTGCGCACGCCCTTCGGCGGGGTGAAGGCCTCGGGCCTCGGCCACGAGGGCGGCTACCGCTCGATCGACTTCTACACCGACCAGCAGGCCGTGCACATCACGCTCGGCCCCGCCCACAACCCCACCTTCGGCAAGGGAGCCTGAGATGACAGACCGCAGCCAGATGACCCGCACCTCGTCGGGATTCTTCGTCTCGCAGGAGGCTCCCATCGAGGCCTCGGACCCCATCCCCACGCCCACCTCGCCCGCGCCCGACATCCTGCGCTGTGCGTACATGGAGCTCGTGGTGACCGACCTCGCGGCATCCCGTGTCTTCTACGTCGACATCCTGGGCCTGCACATCACCGAAGAGAACGACGAGGCGATCTACCTCCGTTCGACCGAGGAGTTCATCCACCACAACCTGGTGCTTCGCCAGGGCCCCGTCGCGGCCGTCGCCGCCTTCTCGTACCGCGTGCGCAGCGCAGAAGACCTCGACAAGGCCGTCGCCTTCTACGAGGAGCTCGGCTGCGAGGTGCGCCGCGAGCCCAACGGATTCACCGAGGGCATCGGCGACTCGGTGCGCGTGGTCGATCCCCTCGGCTTCCCGTACGAGTTCTTCTTCGACACCGAGCACCAGGAGCGCCTGTCGTGGCGCTACGACCTGTACTCCCCCGGCGAGCTCGTGCGCCTGGACCACTTCAACCAGATCACCCCTGACGTGCCCCGCGCGGTGAACTTCATGCAGTCGCTCGGTTTCCGCGTGACCGAAGACATCCAAGACGAAGAGGGCGTCGTCTACGCGGCGTGGATGCGCCGCAAGCCCACCGTGCACGACACCGCCATGACCGGCGGCGACGGGCCCCGCATGCATCACGTGTGCTTCGCCACGCATGAGAAGCACAACATCCTCTCGATCTGCGACAAGCTCGGCGCCCTCCGCCGCTCGGATGCCATCGAGCGAGGCCCCGGCCGCCACGGCGTCTCGAACGCGTTCTACCTGTACCTGCGCGATCCCGACGGCCACCGCGTCGAGATCTACACGCAGGACTACTACACCGGCGACCCCGACAACCCGGTCGTCACGTGGGACGTGCACGACAACCAGCGCCGCGACTGGTGGGGCAACCCCGTCGTGCCGTCGTGGTACACCGAGGGCTCGCTCGTGCTCGACCTCGATGGCAACCCGCAGCCGGTGCGCGCCCGCACCGACTCGAGCGAGATGGCCGTGACCATCGGCGCCGACGGCTTCAGCTACACCCGCGCCCCCGAAGAGGTCGGCGCCGGCGAGTTCAAGCTGGGCAACCAGCTGTAAGCCGCCGCCCTGCCCGCCCAGCCAGCGCCAGCGCCCGCCCACCCATGTCCCACTTTCGGCGGCCTGAGCGCCGTCGAAGTAGCCACAATCGGGACACGCGCCGCCATAAGTGGGACGTGCGCACAGCCGTAGGCCGTCCCCGCCCACCCCTGTCCCACTTTTGGCGGTCTGAGCCCCTCTCAGCCAGCCGAATTCGGGACACGCTCCACCGAAAGTGGGACGAGGTTCGTCAGACCGACCAAGGAGACCCCATGCTCACCGACGCACAGATCGACGCCATCGCGGCCGAGCTCGCCGAGGCCGACCGCGCGCACGCGGTGATCCCGCGGATCACGGCGAGGTATCCGGATGCCGTGGTCGAAGACTCCTACGCGATCCAGGGCCGCTGGCGCGATACGCAGATCGCCGCGGGGCGCACCCTCGTCGGGCGCAAGATCGGCCTGACGTCGAAGGCGATGCAGCAGGCGACGGGCATCACCGAGCCCGACTACGGCGTGATGTTCGACGACACCGTGTACCGCTCGGGAGACGAGATCCCGGTCGCGCTGTTCTCGAACGTGCGCATCGAGGTCGAGCTGGCGTTCGTGCTGAAGACCCCGCTCGAAGGCCCCGACTGCACGCTCGACGACGCCCTCGCCGCGATCGACTACGCCGTGCCCGCACTCGAGGTGCTCAACTCGCACATCGAACTCGAGGGCCGCACCATCGTCGACACGATCAGCGACAACGCCGCCTACGGGGCGATGGTGCTCGGCGACGTGCGCAAGCGCCCCGACGAGATCGACCTGCGCTGGGTTCCGGGCGTGCTGAGCCGCAACGGCGAGATCGAAGAGACCGGCGTCGCCGCGGGCGTTCTCGGCCACCCGGCGACGGGCGTGGCGTGGCTGGCGAACAAGTTCCACCAGCACGGCGCGCGCCTGGAGGCGGGCGAGATCATCCTGGCAGGATCGTTCACGCGCCCGATGTGGGTGTCGCAGGGCGACGACGTGCTGTGCGACTACGGACCGATGGGAACGATCTCGTGCCGCTTCGTCTGACCCCGACCTTCCGCTCGGCCCTCTCGGCATCCGACCGCCCCCTCGCGGGCATGTGGGTGTGCTCGGGCAACGCCACGATCACCGAGGTCGCCGCGGGCTCGGGCCTCGACTGGCTGCTGCTCGATATGGAGCACTCCGCGACCTCGCTCGAGTCGGTGCTGACCCAGCTGCAGGTGGCCGCGGCCTACCCGGTCACCCCGGTCGTGCGCGTGCCCTGGAACGACCCCGTGACCATCAAGCGGGTGCTCGACCTGGGCGCGCAGAACCTCATCGTGCCCATGATCTCGACCGCCGACGAGGCGCGCGCCGCGGTCGCCGCCACGCGGTATCCGCCGCAGGGCGTGCGCGGAGTCGGCAGCGCCCTCGCCCGCAGCGCCCGCTGGAACCGCGTCGACGGCTACCTCGCCGGGGCCGCCGAGCACGTCTCTCTCACGGTGCAGATCGAGACGACGACGGGCGTCGACAACGCCGCCGACATCGCCGCGGTCGAGGGGGTGGATGCCGTTTTCGTCGGCCCCAGCGACCTCTCGGCCTCGATGGGTCTGCTCGGCCAGCAGTCGCACCCCGACGTCGTCGCGGCGGTGCACCACGTGTTCGCGGCTGCGAAGGATGCCGGGACCCCGGTCGGCGTCAACGCCTTCGACCCCGTGGTGGCCGAGGCCTACCTCGACGCCGGCGCGGATTTCGTCGCGGTCGGCGCCGACGTGGCCCTGCTCGCCCGCGCGTCCGAGGCGCTGACGGCTCGGTTCGTCACCGGGCGCACGGCGCAGCGCGATAGCTACTGAGCGCGCGCCGTTCCGAGCGCCGCGAGCTCGGCTCGTGTGGAGACGCCGGCTTTGCGCAGCAGGTTCGACACGTGGAACTTCGCGGTGTTCTCGCTGATGCCGAGGCGTTCGGCGATGGCGCGGTTGCGTGAGCCCGCGACGATCAGGCTGAGCACCTCGCTCTCGCGGGGGCTGAGGTCGACCGCCTCGTCGAGGAAGTCGGGGCGCGGGGGCGGATCGAGCGGCAGCACGACCGACAGTTCCGAGCCCCACCCGGGGGTCGAGGCGACATCGAACGCCCCGTTGAGCGCACTGACCCGCTCGACGATCGGCCCCAGCGAGTCGTCATGAGCGGTGAGGGTGCCCGCGCCGTCGTCGCGGATGCCGATGAGCAGGTTCAGTCCATCGCAGTCCCACTGGATGCGCACGCGATGCGGAGTGCCCCGGTCGAGCAGGGCGAGCACGGCGCTGCGGACGATCGCCCGCGCCTCGTGCGCGACTTCACCCGGCAGGGCGCGCCCGGTCGCCGGAGGCTCGACGAACTGCACGTCGAGGTCGCCGTGTCGAACGAGCGGACGGAGGTCGGTGCGCAACCGGGCGAAGGCCCCGGTGACGGGCTCGAGCAGGGCGCTGCGCTGCTGATCGGTCGACGTCCGCAGCACGACGAGCGCGGCGGCCGCGGTCTCCACGGCAAGGGCGCGCGCGGCCCGGTCGTCGAGACGCGTGGACCGCAGGATCGCCAGCACCGATTCGAGCGTCACGGCGTGGCGGTCGGCCTGCTCGGCGACGATGCGTTCGTGCTCGATGACGAGGGCGCGGGACGCGGGAGACGACAACTCGGCGGACGGCTTCACCCGCCCAAACCTAGCCGACGGAGGCGAACCTACCCGATCGGGTAGGTCGACCTGTGCCGTCGACCGGCCACGCGCTCCGCTCCCCCGGCGAAGCATGGAGACATGACCTCCCCCGACGCCGGCATCGCGGCATCCCTCAGCCGCATCTCGGGCGAGCTGACCGTGGTCGTCGACCGCCTCGCCACCGGTGACGGCGCGGACGACGTGCTCGAGGTGCTGGGCGGCGCCGACCGCGTGTTCGTCCTCGGTGCCGGCCGTTCGGGCCTCGCCCTGCAGATGACGGCGATGCGCCTCATGCACCTCGGCCTCGCCGTGCACGTGGTCGGCGAGACCACCGCCCCCGCGATCCGCGCCGGCGACGTGCTGCTCACCGCCAGCGGCTCGGGCACGACGACGGGGATCGTCCGCGCCGTCGACACGGCCGCCGAGGTCGGCGCGCGCGTCGTGGCGATCACCACCGCGCCCGACTCGCCCCTCGGGCGGGCGGCGGACGCCCTCGTCGTGGTGCCCGCCGCGACGAAGCTCGTTCGCTCGGGCACGGCATCCACCCAGTACGCCGGCGGTCTGTTCGAGCAGGCCGTCGTGCTCGTCGGCGACGCGATCTTCGACGCGCTCTGGCAGCGCTCGGGCCTCTCGGCCGACGACCTGTGGCCCCGCCACGCGAATCTCGAATGACCCTCCACCCCGACAGTCAGGACCCCCAATGAAGCTGCAGTTCGCCATGGACACCCTCACCACCGAGGCCGCCCTCGACCTCGCCGCCGCCGCGGCGCCGCACGTCGACATCCTCGAGCTCGGCACCCCGCTCATCAAGAGCGAGGGCCTCTCGGCCATCACCGCCATCAAGAAGGCCCACCCCGACAAGATCGTCTTCGCCGATCTGAAGACGATGGATGCCGGCGAGCTCGAGGCCGACATTGCCTTCGGCGCGGGAGCCGACCTCGTGACGGTGCTCGGAAGCGCCGGAGACAGCACGATCGTCGGAGCCGTCACCGCCGCCAAGAGGCACGGCAAGGGCGTCGTCGTCGACCTCATCGGGGTCGCCGACAAGCCGGCCCGCGCGAAGGAGGTCATCGCCCTGGGCGTCGAGTTCGTCGAGATGCACGCGGGCCTCGACGAGCAGGCCGAGGAGGGCTTCACCTTCGCCACGCTGCTGCGCGACGGAGAAGCTTCGGGCGTGCCGTTCTCGGTCGCCGGGGGCGTCAACGCGTCGAGCATCGCCGACGTGCAGAAGGCGGGCGCCCAGGTCGCCGTCGCCGGCAGCGCCATCTACAGCGCCCCCGATGTGGGCGCCGCCGCCGCGGAGCTGCGCGCCGCGATCATCTGAGCGCCGACCGCATCCCGAGAACGACGAAGGGCCGGACGATCGCTCGTCCGGCCCTTCGTGGTGTCGAGGGTCAGTCCTCGTCTTCGTCGTCTTCGTCGTCGTCGCCGATGATCTCGATGTCCTCGACCTCGAGCTCGGGCGTGAGCTGCACGTGCACGAGGGCGTCGGGGAACGAGGTCTGACCGGCGAAGACCACGATGATCGCGTCGGCGAACACGCCCACGCCGATCGCCTCGAGGTCGGTGCGCAGGTCGACGTCGGCATCGAGCTCGTCGTCGTCCAGGGCGTCTTCGATGTCGCTCGCGACCTCTTCGACGATCGCGCGCCAGCGCTCTTCGCCGACCGAGAGCACGTCCTTGAGGTTGCTCATGATCGCGTCGAGGTCGGGGGCGTCTTCTTCGTCGATCTCGGGGTCGAGGTCGACCTCCACCTCGACGCCGGCGGCATCCAGGTGTCCCGACCCGATGACGCTGTCTTCGTCGATCTGGGCGTCGTCGAGCAGGCCGCTCTCGGTGACGCGGCGGAGGAGGTCGTTCAGCACGGACTCAGTCATGCATCAACGATCCCACGTCGGACTCCCTGTGGGGAACACCTTGCGCGCGCCGCGACGGCTGTTCAGCCTGCGCTTGCGCGCGGTTCACCCTCAAGCGGATGCCGCCCGCTCGGCCGCCTCGACGACGTTGGTCATCAGCAGGGCCACGGTCATCGGTCCGACCCCGCCGGGGTTCGGCGAGACGAAGCCCGCGACCTCGGCCACGTCGGGGTGCACGTCGCCGAACACGCGCGACTTCCCGGTCTCGGGGTCGGTCTCGCGCGTGACGCCCACGTCGAGCACCGCGGCACCCGGCTTGACGTCGGTGGCGCGCACGATGTGCTTCACTCCCGCGGCGGCGACGATCACGTCGGCCTCGCGCAGGTGCTTCGCCAGGTCGGCCGTGCCGGTGTGGGTGAGGGTCACGGTGGCGTTGATCTCGCGACGGGTCAGCAGCAGCCCGATCGAGCGGCCGATCGTGACGCCGCGGCCGACCACCACGACCTCCTTGCCCTTCAGGTCGTAGTCGTTGCGCAGCAGCAGCTCGATGACGCCGCGCGGGGTGCACGGCAGCGGCGTGTGGATCGGCGCGTTGACGTTGAGCACGAGACGCCCGAGGTTCGTGGGGTGCAGGCCGTCGGCATCCTTGGCCGGATCGATCCGCTCGAGGATCGCGTCAGTGTCGATGTGCTTCGGCAACGGCAGCTGCACGATGTAGCCGTGGCATTCCGGGTCGGCGTTGAGGCGGTCGATGACGGCCTCGACCTCCTGCTGGGTCGACTCGGCCGGAAGCTCCACCTGGATGGAGTTCATGCCGATCGCCTCGGACTGCTTGTGCTTCATGCCGACGTAAAGCTGAGAGGCGGGGTCGGCGCCCACGAGCACCGTCGCGATACCGGGGACGATCCCCTTCGCGCGCAGGGCCGCGACGCGCTCGGTGAGCTCCGCCTTGATCGCCGCCGACGCGGCTTTACCGTCGAGAATCGTCGCCGTCATGGCATCCCTCTTCCTGGGTGTCGATGGGGGCGGCCCGCCGTGTGCGCGGCCGCCCGCCGGAACGGGGCCGCAACAGCAGCCCCGCCCCGGCCGGGGCTCACTGGTGCAGGTCGGGGTACAGCGGGAAGGCGTCGGCAAGCGTCGCGACGCGTGCACGCAGGGCCTCGACGTCGGCGCCGGGGATCAGCGCGAGCGCGATGATGTCGGCGACTTCGGTGAACTCGGCGTCGCCGAAGCCGCGGGTCGCGAGCGCCGGGGTGCCGATGCGCAGGCCCGAGGTCACCATCGGCGGACGCGGGTCGTTCGGCACCGCGTTGCGGTTGACCGTGATGTGGATGTCGTGCAGCAGGTCTTCGGCCTGCTTGCCGTCGATCTCGGCCTCGCGCAGGTCGACGAGCACGAGGTGCACGTCGGTGCCGCCCGAGCGCACGGCGATGCCGGCGTTCTTCACGTCGTCCTGGGTGAGACGGTCGGCGAGGATCGACGCGCCTCGCAGGGTGCGCTCCTGGCGCTCCTTGAACTCCGGCGTCATCGCGAGCTTGAACGCCGTGGCCTTCGCGGCGATGACGTGCATGAGCGGGCCGCCCTGCTGGCCGGGGAAGACCGCGGTGTTGATCTTCTTGGCCAGGTCGGCGTCGTTGGTGAGGATGAGACCCGAGCGCGGGCCGCCGATCGTCTTGTGCACGGTGGTCGAGACGACGTGCGCGTGCGGGATCGGAGAGGGGTGCACGCCCGCGGCGACGAGACCGGCGAAGTGCGCCATGTCGACCCACAGCAGGGCGCCCACCTCGTCGGCGATCGCGCGGAACGCCTCGAAGTCGAGCTGGCGGGGGTAGGCCGACCAGCCGGCGATGATGACCTTCGGCTTGTGCTCGAGGGCGAGGCGGCGCACCTCGTCCATGTCGATGATGCTGGTCTCGGGGTCGACGCCGTAGGCGACGATGTCGTAGAGGCGGCCCGAGAAGTTGATCTTCATGCCGTGGGTGAGGTGACCGCCCTGGTCGAGGGCGAGGCCGAGCAGCGTGTCGCCGGGGCGGGCGATCGCGTGCAGCACCGCGGCGTTGGCCGAGGCGCCCGAGTGGGGCTGGACGTTGGCGAACTCGGCGCCGAACAGCTGCTTCGCGCGCTCGATGGCGAGCGACTCGGCGACGTCGACCTCTTCACAGCCGCCGTAGTAGCGACGACCGGGGTAGCCCTCGGCATACTTGTTCGTCAGCACCGAGCCCTGCGACTGCAGCACCGAGACGGGGACGAAGTTCTCCGACGCGATCATCTCGAGGAATCCGCGCTGACGGTTCAGCTCGCGCTCGAGAACCTCGGCGATCTCGGGGTCGACCTCCGAGAGAGGGGCGTTGAAGTACGGATCGGTCATGCGATCTCCTTGACGATGGTTCCGGATGCCGCGGACTCGGCGAGTCCGCGGAGATACCGCATCGACCCAGGCGTGCGGTCGAATACCGTCAAGCGGTCGCTCCCCGGTGGTGTCCCACCTCAACGCCAGTCGCGACGGTGCCACTGTAGCGCGTATCACGCGCGCGTCCTCGCGCGTCGCGGCATCCACCGTTCCTCCACAGGTTCCACCCGGAGCGGAGGTGGCTGAGCTCGTGGAGGTCATCGGGTTCAGCTGGTGCGCGAGGTGGCTGGGCCCGTCGAAGCCACCGGGGCCACCGCGGGTGCCCGGGCCCTTCGACAAGCTCAGGGGCCTGCGCTGCGCGAGATGACTGCGCCGCGAACGGCTCGACGGTGAGCGAACCCGGATGCCGTGCCCCGACGCCCGCGTAAAATGCTGGGGTGACCGACACTCCGAACGTCCGCGCGCAGGCGCCTCTCGCTCCCGGCATGCGCCCGCGCCCGTCGGGGGTTGAGATCGGCAGCGTCATCTGCGGCCTCTTCGCCTTCATCACGCTCGCCATCTGGGGCTTCACCGCGTGGCCCTTCCCCTGGAGCATCGTCGCCGGCATCGGCGCCCCCGTCCTGGCGATCGCCGTGTGGGCGCTGTTCGTCTCGCCGCGCGCCGTGCTGGCGGTGCACCCCTTCGTCCGCGCGATCGTCGAGCTCTTCGTCTACGCCGCAGCGACCGTGGCGTGGTGGAGCATGGGGCAGGCCCTCATCGGCCTCGTGTTCGCGATCGTCGCCGTCACCTTCGGCGCTCTGAACGGCCGGCGGCGCCTGGCGTGATCGCCGACGGGACGGCCTCCGAGGCGCCGTCTCCCCGCGCGCCCGACCGGGCCCTCGCATTGCTTCGAGCTGAGCTCGGCGACCGCGTCGACACCTCGCCCGCGTCGCTCGAGGCCGCGCGGGCCGACAAGTCGGGCCATGCGGCCGAGGGACTCCCCCTGGCCGTCGTGCACGCGGCATCCGTCGCCGACGTTCAAGCGGTGATGCGCATCGCCACCGCCACGCGCACCCCCGTCGTGCCGCGCGGCGCGGGCACCGGCCTCGCGGGAGGTGCGAACACCGGCGGCGGCGAGATCAGCCTGTCGGTGCGCGGCATGGACCGCGTGCTCGAGGTGCGCCCCGACGACCTGCTGGCCGTGGTCGAACCCGGCATTGTGAACGCGGACCTCAACGCGCAGCTCGAACCGCACGGCGTGTGGTGGGCGCCCGATCCCGCGAGCCGCGCGATCTCCACCGTCGGCGGCAACATCGCCACCGGCGCCGGCGGCCTGCTGTGCGCGAAGTACGGCGTCGTGCGCGACGCGGTGCTCGGCGTCGACCTCGTGCTCGCCGACGGGCGACTCCTGCACCTCGGCCACCGCAGCGTGAAGGGCGTCACGGGTCTCGATCTCACCTCGCTCGTCATCGGGTCTGAGGGCACGCTCGGTGTCGTCGTCGGCGCGACGCTCAAGCTCCGTCGCCTCGTCGAGGGCGAGCGCGTCACTCTGACGGCCCTGTTCGAGGGTGTGCGGGCCGCCGCCGTCGCGTCGGCGGCGGTCACGGCATCCGGGATCCAGCCCGCGATCATGGAGTTGATGGATGCCACGAGCCTCGCGGCCGTGCATCGCCTGCTGTCTCTGCCGGCCCCCGTCGCCGGTGCCGCTCAGCTGACCGTGCAGACCGACGGACCCGTTGCCGTCGATGAAGCGCGCGCGGTCGCCGAGGTGCTGCGCGCCGCCGGTGGAACGGTGACCGTCGCCGCCGACGCGGCCGAGGGCGAGGCGCTGCTGGCCGTGCGGCGCGCGATGCATCCCGCGATGGAGACCCTCGGCACGACCCTCATCGAAGACGTGTCGGTGCCGCGCAGCGCGCTGCCCGACATGTTCGACGAGATCGCCCGCATCGAACGCGAGTTCGGCCTCGTCATCCCCGCGGTCGCCCACGCGGGCGACGGCAACCTGCACCCCAACTTCGTGTTCGAGGGGCCCGAGGTGCCCCCGATCGTGTGGCAGGCCGCCGAGGAGCTCTTCCGCGCGGCGCTCGCGCTGGGCGGCACCCTCACCGGCGAGCACGGTATCGGCGTGCTCAAGCGGCGCTGGCTGGCCGACGAGCTGGGCGACGACCAGTGGGCCCTGCAACGCGACATCGCGCGGGTGTTCGACCCCCTCGGCATCCTGAACCCGGGAAAGGTGTTCGCGCCCTGAGGCCGTCCGCGGCCGGTCCGGCCACGTCGCGCCACCGGCGTGATCAGACCGTGATATTGCTCGGGGGTGATGCGCAGGGCGCGGCTTTAGCATGGGAAGACTGACTTCCGGGGGGTTTGACTCATGACCGACGGCGCACCTGGCACCGACGGCGCGACCTACGCTTGGGCTCCGCCCGAGCCCACGACGCGCAAGAACCGCTCCGGCCTGTGGATCGGTATTCCCGCCGGTGCGACGGCCGTGGCCCTCATCGCGGCCTCTCTCGTGCTGATCGCCCCCGGCGCTTCGGTCGCCGGCGTGCAGATCGGGGGCCTCACCGCCGGTGCAGCCGCCCAGGCGATCTCGAACCGCTTGGCCGAGACCGCCGTCGTCGTCGAGAGCCCCGCCGGAGAGGTCACCGTCACCGGAGCCGACCTCGGCGCGACGGTCGACGCCGCCGCCCTGGCCGACAAGGCCTTCGCCGACAACCCCATGTGGAAGCCGGCCGCGTGGTTCCCCGAGGGAGCCGGTGTCGCCGTCCAGATCGACGAGTCCGCCGCCACCGCCGCCCTGCGCGACAAGGCTCCCGGCGCGTACCGCGCGCCCGTCGACGCCACCGTCGCCTACGACGCGGGCTCGCAGGCCTACGTCGCCACCCCCGCCGAAGCGGGCGAGGGCATCGACGTCGCCACCGTCGCCGCCGCCCTGCAGTCGGCCTTCGACTCCGGTGAGAGCAGCACCACGGTCGACGCGACCCTCGTTCCCGTCGAGGCCCCCGTCTCGACCGACGAGGCCGGCGCCGCCGTCGCGACCCTCAACGGCATCCTCGACTCGGCCGGCTTCTACGTCGGCGACGAGCGCACCGTCCCTGTCGATCGCGCCACCGCCGCCTCGTGGCTCACCGTCACCCCCGACGGCACGGGCGACTTCGCCATCTCGGCCGACCAGACCGCCATCCAGACGGTTGTCGACGGCCTGACCGGCACGGTCGACCGCGGCGCCGTCAACGCCGACGTGATCGTCGACACCGGCGGAGAGGTCATCCACACCCTCACCGAGGGCCAGACCGGTCGCGCGCTCGGCGATACCGCCGGCATCGCCGCGGCCTTCGCGACGCAGCTCGCCGACGGCAACGGGCGCTACGCACTCAACGTCACCGAGACGCCGTTCGACACCACCAAGACCGAGCGCCGGATCGACGTCAACCTCAGCACGCAGACCACCACGCTGTGGCAGAACGGTCAGGTGTACCGCACCTACACGATCTCGTCGGGCGCCGGCGAGCACGCGACGCACACGGGGAACTTCCGCATCGGCTGGAAGACCGCGATGCAGGACATGGGCTGCGTCCCCGGCTACGACTACTGCACCAAGGACGTCCCCTGGGTGTCGTACTTCAACGGCGACGAGGGCTTCCACGGCACCTACTGGCACAACAACTTCGGGACGCCGATGAGCCACGGCTGCATCAACATGACCATCGCGCAGGCCAAGGAGCTCTACGACTGGGCCTACCGCGGCACGGAGGTCTCGGTTCACTACTGAACCCGGATGCTTCTGAGAGGGGTGGATGCTTCGGCATCCGCCCCTCTGTCTTTCGCCCCGGCGGGCCGGGGTCCCGGCGGGACAGCGACCTGGCGGGCCGGCGTCTTGGCGCGACAGCGTCTTGGAGCGCTGCGTCGCCCCGCCGCGACACAACGCAGGACTTCCGCCCGGCAACCCGCCCTGACACTCCGCTTCCGGGGCCCCAGCGCGCACAACTCCTGCACTATGTCCCGACCGTGCCCTCCGCGGCGCCCGAGAACCGCGGATTGCAGGAGTTGTGCCGCGCCGACGAAGCCGAGCCGCGGCCCGGGAACGCAGAAGGGGCGGATGCCGTGTGGCATCCGCCCCCTCCGGGCTTCGGGATCAGCGCAGGGCGTCGACCACGGCGTTCAGCGTGGCCGAGGGGCGCATGACCTTCTCGACGAGCTCCGCGTTCGGGCGGTAGTAGCCGCCGATCTCGGCATGGTGACCCTGGACGGCGTTGAGCTCGGCGACGATCGTCTGCTCCTCCGCGGCCAGCTTCTCGGCGACCGGGGCGAAGACCTGGGCCAGGTCGGCATCCGTCGACTGCTCCGCCAGCTCCTGCGCCCAGTACAGGGCGAGGTAGAAGTGGCTGCCGCGGTTGTCGATCGTGCCGAGGGCACGGCCGGGCGACTTGTCGTTCTCGAGGAACGTGCCGGTCGCGGCGTCGAGGGTCTGCGCGAGCACGCGGGCCCGCTCGTTGCCCGTGGTGTCGGCGAGGTGCTCGAGCGAGGCCGCGAGGGCGAAGAACTCACCGAGCGAGTCCCAGCGGAGGTAGTCCTCCTCGACGAGCTGCTGCACGTGCTTGGGAGCCGAGCCGCCGGCGCCGGTCTCGAACAGGCCGCCGCCCGCGAGCAGCGGGACGATCGAGAGCATCTTGGCGCTCGTGCCCACCTCGAGGATCGGGAACAGGTCGGTGAGGTAATCGCGCAGCACGTTGCCGGTGACCGAGATCGTGTCCTCCCCGCGGCGGATGCGCTCGAGCGAGTAGGTCGTCGCCTCGGCGGGGGCGAGGATCTCGATCGTGAGGCCTTCGGTGTCGTGGTCGGCGAGGTACTCGTGCACCTTGGCGATGAGGTTGCGGTCGTGCGCACGGGTCTCGTCGAGCCAGAACACGGCCGGAACACCGGTGGCGCGGGCGCGGGTGACGGCGAGCTTCACCCAGTCGCGCACCGCGACGTCTTTGGTCTGCGTCGCGCGCCAGATGTCGCCGGTGTTGACCTCGTGCTCGAGCAGCACGTCGCCGTTCGAGGCGACGACCTGCACGCGGCCGGGAGCGGCGATCTCGAACGTCTTGTCGTGGCTGCCGTACTCCTCGGCCGCCTGGGCCATCAGACCGACGTTCGGGACCGAGCCGATGGTGGCCGGGTCGAGCGGGCCGTTGGCGATGACGTCTTCGATGGTCGCCTGGTAGACGCCGGCGTACGAGGAGTCGGGGATGACGGCGAGGGTGTCGTCTTCTCCCCCGTCGGCGCCCCAGAGCTTGCCGCCGTTGCGGATGAGCGCGGGCATCGACGCGTCGACGATCACGTCGGAGGGCACGTGCAGGTTGGTGATGCCCTTGTCGCTGTTGACGTACGACAGGCGGGGGCCGGATGCCAGGGCGTCGCGAATCTCGGAGGCGATGGCGTCGCCACCCTCAACGGTGGACAGCCCGGCGAGGATCGAGCCGAGGCCGTCGTTGGGGGTCAGGCCGGCGGCGGCGAGGGCGTCGCCGTGACGGTCGAACACGTCGGCGAAGAAGGCCTTCACGACGTGGCCGAAGATGATCGGGTCGCTGACCTTCATCATCGTGGCCTTCAGGTGCACCGAGTAGAGCACGTCGTCGGCCTTCGCCTGGGCGAGGGTGTCGGCGAGGAACGCGTCGAGGGCGGCGGCCGAGAGGAAGGTGGCATCCACGATCTCACCCTGAAGGACCTTGAGGCCCTCCTTCAGCGTCGTGGTGGAGCCGTCGGCGGCCACGTGCTGGATCGTGAGCACGTCGTCGTCGCCGAGCACGACCGACTTCTCGTTCGAACGGAAGTCGTCATGACCGAGGGTTGCGACGCGGGTCTTCGAACCGTCTGCGAATGCCTTGTTGCGGTGGGGGTGCTTCTTCGCGTAGTTCTTCACCGCGAGCGGGGCGCGGCGGTCGCTGTTGCCCTCGCGCAGCACCGGGTTCACGGCGGAGCCCTTGATGCGGTCGTAGCGCGCGCGCACGTCCTTGTCTTCGACGCTCGACGCCTCATCGGGGTAGTCGGGGATGTCGTAGCCCTGCGACTGGAGCTCCGCGATCGCGGCCTTCAGCTGCGGGATGGATGCCGAGATGTTCGGCAGCTTGATGATGTTCGCCTCGGGCAGCGTGGCGAGTCCGCCGAGCTCGGCGAGCGCATCGCCGACCTGCTGCTCGGGCGTGAGTCGCTGCGGGAAGGCCGCGAGGATGCGGCCGGCGAGCGAGATGTCGCGGGTTTCGACGTCGACACCCGCCTGCTTCGTGACGGCCTGCACGATGGGCAGGAACGACGCGGTGGCAAGTGCCGGCGCCTCGTCGGTGTACGTGTAAATGATGGTGGAATCGGGCACGTCAGATCTCTCCGTAGAGGCGGCCAGGGTTGCGATTCAGCCTATCGCACGCGGGCAAAGTCTCTTGATGTCGAGATAGTTCTCAGCATCCGCCCTCGCCTTCTGCCCCTGCTCCCCCCCTCGGCAAGAGCATGCGTCGGTATGCGATCTTTGGGGGCGGGGCGGGCGTGCCGGTAGCCTGAGCGCATGGCTGACCTGCGTCTCGTCGAACTGTCCGCCGCCACGATCGTGGCCGTCAACACGCTCTCGCTCAAGCCCGGACAGGAACAGTTCCTCGCGCCCGTGAGCTATGGGGTCGCCGCCACGGTGAGCAACCCGCAGACGACCTGGCAACGCGTGGTCCTCGACGGCGACGAGGTCGTCGGCTTCGTCAGCGCCAACTTCGATCGTGACGCTCACGAGGAGCACTTCCAGTCGGTGCTGTGGCGCATCAACGTCGACGCCGACGAGCAGGGCCGCGGCGTCGGAAGCTACGCGATCGCCGCCGTCCTCGAAGAGGCCCGCGGTCGCGGCATGGACCACGTCGACGTGATCTACGAACCCGGTGTCGGTGGTCCCGAGGCGTTCTTCCAGCGCGTCGGCTTCGAACCGGTCGGCGAGACGGCCTACGGCGAGGTCATCGCTCGCGCGCGGGTGTGATCGGCTGAGGCTCGAAGATCCGGGCGGGGCGCGGGACCGCGCGTTGTGAGCGGCTGACCGGTCGCGAACGGCACCGGGCAGCGAACGGGTGTCGACGGAAAGACGGATGCCACGCTCCCGAGGGCAGCGTGGCATCCGTGTTCCCGCGGGGCGGGCTAGACCAGCGACTCGCGCCAGGCGGCGTGGAGCTGGGCGAACTTGCCGGTCCCGGCGATGAGCGCGGCCGGAGTGTCGTCTTCGATGATGCGACCGTGCTCCATCACCAGCACCCGATCGGCGATCGCGACCGTCGACAGGCGGTGGGCGATGATGATCGCCGTGCGGTCGGCGAGCAACGTCTGCAAGGCGTCCTGGATCTGCCGCTCGCTGGGGATGTCGAGCGAGGCCGTGGCCTCGTCGAGGATCAGCACCGCCGGGTCGGCGAGGAACGCGCGCGCGAACGAGATCAACTGACGCTGACCCGCTGAGACACGGCCACCGCGCTTGTTCACGTCGGTGTCGTAGCCGTCGGGCAGCTTCGAGATGAAGGCGTCGGCACCCACGGCGCGAGCCGCCGCACGGATCTCGTCCATCGTGGCATCCGGCTTTCCGAGGGCGATGTTGTCGGCCACGGTCCCGCTGAACAGGTAGGCCTCCTGCGTGACCATGACGATCGCGCGACGCAGGTCTTTCGGGTGCAGACGCCGCAGGTCGACGTCATCGAGCGTCACGGCGCCCTTCGTCGGGTCGTAGAACCGCGACACGAGCTTGGCCAACGTCGACTTGCCCGCGCCGGTCGTGCCGACGAGGGCGATGGTCTTCCCGGCGGGGATGTCGAGGGAGAAGTGCGGCAGGATGACGCGGTCGTCGGAGTACCCGAACGTGACGTCGTCGAAGCTCACGTGGCCTCGAGCGGTCCACAGGTCGACCGGGTCGGTCGGGTCGGGAACCGTCGGCTGCTCCTCGAGCACGCCCGACACCTTCTCGAGCGCGGCCGTCGCCGACTGGTAGGAGTTCAGGAAGAACGCGACCTCCTGCAGCGGCGAGAAGAAGTTGCGGACGTACAGCACCGCGGCGGTGAGCACACCGATCTCGAGCGGCCCCGCGATCACGCGTCCGCCGCCCCACAGCAGCACCACCGCGACCGAGACGGCGGCGATGCCCATGATGCCCGGCTCGAAGGTTCCGAACAGCTTGATCGAGCGCATGTTCACGTCGCGGTAGTCGCCGGCGAGCTTGCCGAACTCCGCATCGTTTCGCGGCTCCTTGCGGAACGCCTTGACCGCCCGGATGCCGGTCATCGTCTCGACGAACTTCACGATCACCTGCGCGCTGATCACGCGCGACTCCCGGTAGATCACCTGCGAGCGCGAGTAGAACCAGCGCATGAGGAAGTACATGGGAATGCCCATGACGGTGAGGATCAGCCCGGACTGCCAGTCGATCAGGAACAGTGCCGCGAGGGTGAACAGGCCGTAGAGCACGCCCGACACCAGCTCGTTGAGGCCGCCGTCGAGCAGCTCGCGGATCGTGTCGAGGTCGCTCGTCTGCCGCGAGATGATGCGCCCCGAGGTGTAGGACTCGTGGAACTCGAGGCTCAACCGCTGCGTGTGCAGGAAGATCCGCTTGCGCAGATCGAGCATGACGGCCTGCGTGAGGCGCGCGGCCACGACGACGTACCAGCCGATGAGCACGGCGCCGCCGATGCCCGCGAGCAGGTACACGATGACGACGCCGTAGGTCGGCATCCAGTCGCTGCGCTCGATGACGGCCGGCAGGGCGTTGTCGATGCCGTACGCGATCAGCGCCGGGCCCGCGACCCGCAGAGCGGTCGAGACGACGAGCACCGCGCCGGCGAGCACGAGCTGCCAGCGCAGCGGTGAGACGAGCGAGCCGAGAAGGCGCAGCGAACGCTGACGGATCGCGCGGCTCTCGTCGCGCGTGTAGTCGGAGCGGTCTTCGCCGCTCGTCCCGGAGACGGTGGAGGTGCTCATCGGGTCGCCTCCTTCTCGGTGAGGACGTCGTCGTCGGACGGGATCACATCGATCGCGCCCGTGCGGGCTTCGCGCTCGGCCTCTTCGAGGCTCGAGATGACGTAGCGGTAGTGGTCGCTCTCGCGGAGCAGGTCGGAGTGCGTGCCGACGGCGGTGATGCGACCGTCTTCGAGCAGAGCCACCCGGTCGGCGAGCGTGACCGTCGAGGGACGGTGCGCCACGACGAGGGCGGTCGTCTCGCTGAGCACCTCGCGCAGCGCGTCTTCGACCAGGGCCTCGGTGTCGACGTCGAGCGCCGACAGCGGGTCGTCGAGAACGAGCACGGCGGGGCGGGCCGCGACCGCGCGCGCGAGCGCCAGGCGCTGCCGCTGGCCGCCCGAGAGGCTCAGGCCCTCTTCGCCGATGACCGTGTCGAGGCCGTCGGGCAGGTCGTACACGAAGTGCGCCTGCGCGACCTGCAGCGCTTCGCGCAAGATCTCCTCGGCCTCGGGCGAGCCGGGGGTGAGGTCCTCGCGACCGAGCAGCACGTTGTCGCGCACGGTCTGCGAGAACAGCGTGGCGTCTTCGAAGGCCATGCCGACGTGGCGCCGCAGTTCGGCGAGCGTCAGGTCGCGCACGTCGACGCCGTCGATCAGCACGCGACCGCCGGTCACGTCGTACAGGCGCCCGGGCAGCGTGGTGAGCGTGGTCTTGCCCGAGCCGGTGAGGCCGACCAGCGCCATCGTCTCGCCCGGACGCAGCACGAGGTCGATACCGTTCAGCAGGTCGGGCTCGGTGCCGGCGGAGTCCTGGTAGCGGAAGCGCGCCCCCTCGAACGTCAGCTCGCCGCGCGGCTCCGCGATGGTGCGGGGGTTCTCGGGGTCGACGATGGTGTTCTGCTCGTCGAAGACCTCGAAGATGCGGTCGGTGGCGGTGCGCGCGTCGAGCAGGAACGAGAACAGGAACCCGATCGACTCCATCGGCCACCGCAGCACGGTCGCCATCGCGAAGAACGCCACGAGCTCGGCGACCTGCAGTTGACCGAGCTGGGTCAGCACGATGCCGGCGCCGAGGCATACGGCGAACGCGATGTCGGGCAGCAGCACGAGCCAGAACCAGATCCACCCGATCGCGCGGGCCTTGTCGATCTCGGTCTCGCGCAGCGACTCGGCCTGGCGGGTGAACTTCTGCAGAGCGTGCTTGCCGCGACCGAAGGCCTTGAGCACCCGGATGCCGTGGACGCTCTCTTCGACGCTGGTGGCCAGGTCGCCCGCCTGGTCTTGGCTCTGACGCGTCAGCGCGCCGTAGCGCTTCTCGAAGCGGAAGCCCACGTAGATGACCGGAGCGGAGGTGACGAGGAACAACGCGCCGAGCAGCCAGTGCCAGCGGAACAGCAGCACCGCGCCGATGGCGATGGTCAGCATGTTGACCACGAGCAGGATCACGCCGAAGGCGAGCCAACGACGCAGCATGCTGATGTCCTGCATCATGCGCGAGAGGAGCTGCCCCGACTGCCACCGGTCGTGGAAGGCGACGGGCAGGCGCTGGAGACGCGAGTAGAACGACTGGCGCAGGTCGTACTCGACCTTGGTGGCCGGCGAGAGCACGAACCACCGGCGGAGCCACACCATGGCGGCTTCGGCGAGGCCCAGGCCGAGCACGGCGAGCGAGCCCCATACGAGGGCTCCGGCGTCGAGCGAGGCGATGGGGCCTGCGACGATCTGCTCGAGCAGGAGCGGGATCGCCAGGGCGAGGAGGCTCGCGATGAGGGCGGTGACGGCACCGGCGATGAGGCGCGGCAGAACCGGCCGCGCGATCGGCAGAAGGCGCGCGAGCGCGCGCGGAGTGGAGAGGCGTTGCGGAGGCGTTGAGGTGGTCATGATCCTCGTGGGGTCGGAGCGGGCGCCGGGATCGGGCGCGGAGAGGGAGCCGGGAGGCGCGACGAAGAGCGTCGGTCGAGGCGTAGCGGTCGCGCGTGAGCGCGGCGCGGGGCCCTAGGAGCGTCGGCCGGGGCGCGCAGCGACGGAGGATGCGGCGGCCGGGGCGACGGGGGCGTCGATCTGGTCCATGGAATCCTCCTCAGTTGGTGTAGCTTCCGCCGGGGGGACGGCAGCCCTCCAGAGTATCCCTGAGAGATTGCTGAGGGCAAGGATTTCTTGCGGCTGATGCGACCCGACACCTCCCGGCCCCCACCCAGGTCCCTGAGGCTGTCGAAAGGACCGGAACCCGCGGTCCTCCCGGCCCAGGTCCCTGAGCCCGTCGGAGGGACCGGAACCCGCGGTCCCACCGACCCAGGCCCCTGAGCCCGTCGACCGGACCGGAACCCGCGGTCCCACCCGGTGGCTTCGACAAGCTCAGCCACCTCCCACACCCGGGACCGGAACCGCAGTCACCCGGTGGCTTCGACAAGCTCAGCCACCTCCCGCACCCGGTCAGGCCGCCGATTCGCGCGCCAGCAGGCTCTGCTTCACCCCCGTGCCCCACGCGAACCCGCCGAGCGTCCCGTCTCCGCGGAGCACGCGGTGGCAGGGGACGAACAGCGCCACGGCGTTTCGCGCGCAGATCGAGGCCGCGGCGCGCACCGCGGCCGGCGAGCCGAGGGCGGCCGCGAAGCCGGTGTACGTCAGCGGTGCGCCGGGGGTGATGGTGCGCAGCGCCTGCCACCCCGCTCGCTGCAGGGGCGTGCCGGTCTGCGCGACGGCGACGGTGTCGATCGCGGCGAGGTCGCCGTCGTAGTACGCCCGAACGGCAGGGGCGGCCCCCGTGCCGCCGCTCACGACGCGCTCTGGCCGCCGCTCGGGCCGCAGCCTCGCGAGCACGGCGTCGGTGTCGTCCGTCCACCCCGAGACGATCACGCGATCGGCCTCGTCGGCAAGGATCGCGAAGGGACCGTCGGGGGTGTCGACGAGTTCGAGGATCGCGGTGGTCATTCGGGGGTCTCGCTTCCGGTCGAGGGGCGGGTTGAGGGATCGGGGCGGCCGGCGATGACGGCGGATGCCGCCACATCGGCGGCACGTCGGGCGCGCGCACCCCGGGGTCGGGCCACGACGGCCGCCGCGGTCTCTGCGGGCGACCTCCACGCCTGGGTGACGGGGGCGGCGTACCAGTAGTGCGCCATGGCGTAGCTACGCCAGGGCGACAAGCGTTCGGACCATTCGGTGAAGCCCGCGGGGTCGGAGGGCAGCCCGAGTGCCGCGGCACCGGCGCGCGCCGCGACGTCGCCGGGCAGCAGCACGTCGGGGTCGCCGAGCACGCGCATGCGCACGTAGTCGGCGGTCCAGGGTCCGATCCCCCGTCGCGCCAGCAACCGCGCGCGCTGGTCGGCCCCGTCGTCACCGAAGCCGAGAGTCAGGCTGCCGTCGGCGAGCGCTTCGGCCGCTTCGACGATCGCGCGCATGCGGGCGGCCGGACCCCGAAGGACCTCGAGCCCGCGCTCCGCGATCGCGGCGGGCGTCGGGAACAGCGTCATGGGTTCGGGGCCGACGCCGACCTGCTCCCCCAACGCAGCGGTCAGACGGCCCTGCATGGTGCGGGCGGAGGCCACGCTGATCTGCTGGCCGATCATCGCGCGCAGCAGCATCTCGTCGGCGTCGATCGCGCCGGGCACCCGCACGCCGGGGATGGCGGCGACGGCGGGCGCCAGCTGCGGATGTCGGGCGAGCGCTTCGTCGATCGCGAGAGGGTCGGCGTCGAGGTCGAACAGGCGCCGCACGCGGGAGATGAGGGTGCCGAGATCGGCGAGCGCCGACAGTCGGGCCCGCAGGCGGAGGCGCCCGTCGTCGGCCAGGCGCACCTCGAACCACGCGGGTCCGCCGGGGAGGCGCACGACGCGCGCGAAGGAGGCGTCGCCACTCACCTCGACCTCGGGGATGGCGTGCGCGCGCATCCACCCGAACAGCCCGACCGTGTCGATCGGCCCGCGCACCGGCAGCGCGAGGTCGATCTCGCCCGCGGCGGCCTCGACGCCCGAGGAATGCGGCCGGCGGGCGCGCAGCTCGCGCGGGGGCATGCCGAACACCTCGCCGATCGTGTCGGTGAACTGCCGCACGCTCGAGAAGCCCGCCGAGAACGCCACGTCGGCCGACGAGAGGTCGGTGCCCACCAGCAAAGCTCTGGCGGTATGCGCACGGTGCGCCCGAGCCAGCGCGAGAGGCCCGGCGCCGAGTTCGGCCTGCAGCAGTCGAGTGAGGTGACGTGACGAGTAGCCCAGGCGCTGGGCGAGGCCTGGCACACCTTCGCGGTCGACCACCCCGTCGGCGATCAGGCGCATCGCCCGCGCGACGACGTCGCCGCGCACGTCCCACAGCGGCGACCCGGGCGCCGCCTCGGGCAAGCACCTCTTGCAGGCCCGATAACCGGCCTCGTGCGCGGCCGCGGAGGTCGCGTAGAACGTGACGTTCTGCTCTTTCGGGGTGCGTGCGGGGCAGCTCGGGCGACAGTAGATGCCGGTCGAGCTCACCGCCGTGACGAATTGGCCGTCGAACCGGCGATCGCGCGACTGGATGACGCGGTAGCGCTCGGCGAAGCCGGAAACGGCGGCAGCGGTGGTGGTCATGGCATCCAGCCTGCCATCGACCTCCGACATCGGCTGGCGGAAATCGGACACGGCCGTGACGCGGCTGACGGGCACGCCCCGAGGCCGCCGGCCCTACGGCGCAGCAACCCAGCGCAGCGGATCGGCCGCGCCCCGAAGGACCCGGCCGATCCGATGCACTCACCCCTGGGCGATCGCGAATCCACCCGGGGGCACGACCACGGTCACGGTTCCGCTCGTCGACGTGCTGCGCACCAGCGCGCCCGAAGCGTCGTAGACCGACACGGTCGACGACACTCCCGCGGCACCGATGCCGGCGCGCTGCGGCGCCACCGCGCTCGAGTGCACGAGCTCGCTGCGAGCGTCTCCACCCAGCACGAGGCGCGAGATCCAGGGCCGGACGATCAGTCCGTCGAGCGTGAGCTCGCCCTTCTGCACCTTCACGTCGACCTGAGAACCTTTGCCCGCGGCGGGCGCCGTGAGCGCGTACGGCAGCAGAGCGCCCGGCGTCGGTGAGATGCCCTGTTCGGGTCCGGTGATCTTCAGCGCGCCGCCGCCTCGCCAGGTCGACTGCGACTTCTCACCCGGCTCGGTCCACACGACGGGTTCGATCCAACGTCCGGTGTCGGAGGGGCCGATGTCCCAGGTGGCGCTCTGACGTGCTTCCAGTGTCAGACCGTCGCCCGACCAGCTCGACTCCCCCGTCCACGACGACTCCGGAGTGAACACGGTGCCGTCGGTGCGCACGGCGTCTTCGGCCTCGACGTACGACAGTCCCACGCGGCTCTCGACCGCGGTCAGGGCCGTCGCCCGCTCCGCCACCGCGGGGTGGGCGTCGAGCGCGAGCGCGGTGAGCAGACCGTGGATGGTCGACTCGGCTCCGCTGTTGCGGTTGACCGTGCCGTCGGGTTGCAGGCCGTCGTAAGTGACGCCGGTCGCGGGGTCGTACATCTGCGCCCCGGCGTGATTGGTTCCGAAGAACCAGGCGGCCTGCATGCCCGCGAGCTCGGCGAATGCGGCCGATCCCGTCGTGTCGGCGAGCGCGAGCAGCGACTGCACGCGCGAGTCGGCGCCGTAGGCGATCTGCACGCGGTCGGTGGGGCTCGGGAACCACCCGTTGTCGGGCCCGCCGGCGGTGAGCAGCGTCGTGGTGAAGCCCGTGGCATCCGCTATCGCCGGTTTCACCAGCGCGTCGTCGCCGAAAAGGTCGCCGGCCTCGGCGAGCGCTGCGGGCATCTGCGAGCCCCACGCGTGCCACATCGCGGGCGATTGGGCCCACGGCAGGACGGCGCCGTACGGCCAGTGGCGGGTGTTCCCGGATGCCATGGCGGCCACGCCCTCCGCGAGCTGACGGGCCGCGGTGGCGGAGGTGTCGTCACCGGCGCGCACGGCCGCCGTGAGTCCGAGGACCGCTTCCGCCGTGGCATCCGCCCCGTCGACGATCAGCCACGCCGGCACCTTCTTGCCGTCGGACTCGACGTACTGCCCGTACTTCGACAGCGCGTCGCGTTCGATGGCGCCGCGCGAGAGGGCGAGGCGGTCCTTGAGGAACGAGGCGAACGCCGGGTCGTCGTCGGCGAACGCCGCGTAGCCCTCGCCGAGGGCCCACACGGTGCGGGCTGTCCAGTAGCTGGGTCCCGAGTCGGAGGGGTCGGGCAGCTCGACGGGTTCTGCCGAGGGGTTGAGTTCTCCGTCGGGCTGCATCCACAGCACGACGTTGCCGGCGGAGGGACCCTCGGTCGTCTGGTGGTACGCGACGGTGCGCAGCAGCTCGTACGCCTTCTGCCGGCTGTCGGGGTCGCCGGTGAGCTCCCAGTGCCGGGTGTAGACGACGGCCGCGCGGGTGTTGTCGTCGGCGTTGAAGGCGCCCTGGCCCCAGTCGCCGGTCGCGGGGTCGAGAGGACCGCCGCCCACGCGTTGGAACGTGCCGCCGTCGCGGGCGTCGGCGTAGGTCCACGGCGCGAGGATCGTGGGTTCCTCGGCCTGTCGGTAGGTCGAGTGACCGGCCACGTCGGCGGGCGGCGTCGCCTCGTCGAGCAGGAAGTCGAGGTGGTCGAGGTTGGTCAGAGCACCGGATGCCGTGGCGGCGGGCACCCCGAGCGCCTGGGGCGCGGCGGCTCCGGCGGTGGTCAGCGGGACGGCGAGGGCGGCGACGCCCAGCACGGCCGTCATTCGCGCACTCCATCGTGCGTTCATGGGGAGGGGGATCCTTTCGAGGGGTCGGGTGCGCGACCCCGGCCGACACGGTCCCGTCAGGGGACCCGCGAGGGCCGGAGCCGCGCCGTACTCAGTCGGTGCGCTCGAGCAGGGCGACGCCGATCTTCGAGTCGGCCATGCCGTAGAACACGAAGTGACGACCGTCGATCTCCTCGATCGCGGTCGGGAACACGACGTTGGGCACGATGCCGCTGCGCTCGTCGTCGGTCTCGGGAGCCAGGAGCGGCTCGGGCGTGCGCGCGATCACGCGGCTGGGGTCAGCGGCATCCAGGATCAGGGCCCCCGCGGCGTAGTTGACCTTCTGCTGCTGCGAGAAGGCGCTGTCCATCACGCCGGTCACCCCGTGGTGCAGCACGAGCCACCCCTCGGGGATGCGCAGCGGCGGCGGACCGCCACCGATCTTGACCTCTTCGAAGGGGTACTGCGGCCCCGCGACGAAGCGGTGCTGTCCCCAGAGCGCGAGCGCGGAGAGGTCGTCGCGGACGGCCTCGAGGGCCACGTAGCTGATCCAGATCGACTGCCGCTGGTCTTCGATCCCGGCCGGCACGCGCACGCCCTGGCCGGGCTTCGTCTCGCCGAGGTCCCACATCGGGCGGTGCAGCACCGCGAGCGACTCGGTGCCGTCGGGCGCCGTGACCGGCTCGGGGAAGAAGACCGTGTCCTTGTTGTGGAAGAGGTTGAGGTCCATGTCGAGATCGTCCTGGTAGCGGAACATCGCCGGCCCCAGCCGCTTCCACTCGCGCAGATCCTCCGACACGGCGACGGCCGTGCGGGGTCCGAGCGGGCCGTAGGCGACGTAGGTCATCACGTGCAGGCCCAGCGCCTCGATCCACGTGGTGCGGGGGTCTTCGGTGCCGGCGTTGCCGACGCCGCGCTCCCACCCGCGATCGGGCTGCAGCACGATGCCCTCGCGCTCGACCGAGACGGGCACGCCGTCTTCGATCACGACGCGGGCGATGCCGACGCGCGAGACGTTGCCCTCCGCGACCAGGCGGGGCAGCAGGTACAGCTGGCCGTCGCGGCCGCGACCGGATGCCGGGTTGAGCACGCCCTCGGCCTCGTCGGCGTTGCCGGGCTCGGGGGTCATCACCACCCCGACGCGCGTGAGGCGGTAGGGGACGGGGGATTCGGGGGTCATTGTCATCCTTTCACTCCGGATCCGAGGTCGTTCGAGGTGAAGTAGCGCTGGAAGATCAGGAACAGCGCCACCGCGGGTGCGGCGAGCACGACGGCGCCGGCCATCATGGCGCCGAAGGGGTTGGTGGTGGATGCCGCGATGTTCGAGATGAAGTTGGCCAGCGACACCGCCAGGGGCTGCATGGTGGCGTCCTTCGTGATCAGGAACGGCCAGAGAAACTCGTTCCACGGACCGATGAAGGTCAACAGCACCGCCGTCAGCAGCGCCGGGCGCACGAGGGGCAGCGCGACGCTCCACAGCAACCGGAACTCGTTGGCGCCGTCGATACGGGCGGCGTCGAAGAGCTCCTTGGGCAGCTGCAGGAAGTACTGGCGGAAGATGACCACGGCCGTGGAGTTGATGAAGAACGGCAGGATCATGCCCAGGTAGCTGTCGCTCAGGCCGTAATCGCGGGCGATCATGACGTAGAGCGGGATCATCAGCAGCTGGAACGGGATCACCTGCACCAGCAGCACGAGCGCGAAGGTCGCGGAGCGTCCGCGCCATTTCAGCACCGCGAGCGCGTAGCCGGCGAGCACGCCGAACACGAGCGTGCCGAGGATCACACCGCCGGTGAAGATGCCCGAGTTCGCCAGGCCCTGCAACAGGTTGATGCGCCCGTCGATCGCGGTGTAGTTCTCCACCGTGAGGTTCGAGGGGTGCGGGAACGCCCCCGCGATCGAGGTGTCGGGGCTCGTCTGCAGCGACCCGGCGATCATGTAATAGAAGGGGAACAGGAACGCGAGCGCACCGACGGTCAGCACGCTGTACGTGACGATCTTGCTTCTCACGATTCCTCCCTTCCCACGAACCGGCGCTGCAGCAGCGCGATGACGAGCACGAAGATGATCAGCACGACGCCGATGGCCGCGGCCACGTCGGGGTTCTGCTGTTCGATGCCCTTCTGGTAGATGAGGAGCACGGGCGACGTGGACGCACCGTTGGGTCCGCCGCCGCTCGTGAGCAGGTAGGGCTCGGTGAAGAGGTTCGCGCCCGTGATGGTCGACAGCAGCAGCACGAGGAACGTCGCGGGCCGCACGCCCGGCACGGTGACCGAGAAGAACTGGCGGATGCGCCCGCCCCCGTCCACCGCGACCGACTCGTGCAGCTCGCGCGGCACGTTCTGCAGGGCCGCGAGGTAGAGCAGGATGTAGAACCCGAGGCCCTTCCAGGTGACGAACAGCGCGATCGTGGGCATCGCCAGCGCGGAGTTGACCAGCCACGACGGATTCGGCGCGAGCGGCCCGAGCACGTTGTTGACCAGGCCCGTGTTCGAGAACAGGAACAGCCACACGGCGACCACGGCGACGGATGCCGTGACGTAGGGCACGTAGAAGGCCACCCGGAAGAACGCGCGGGCGCGCACCGCGCGGTCGAGCGCCGTCGCGAGCAGGATCGACAGCACCACGGTCAGCGGGACGTTGATGAGCAGGAAGACGCCGACGTTGCCGAAGGCCCGCCACACGTCGGGATCGCTCAGGGCGGTGACGTAGTTGTCGAAGCCGACGAACGGCCGCTCGACGTTGGCGCCGGGGGCGGTGAAGAAGTAGTCGTGGAACGACATCCACACCGCGAAGATGATCGGGTACGCGAACACGACCCCGATGAAGATCAGGTACGGGGCGGAGAACAGGATGCCGAGCGGCTGCGCACCGAACGGGCGGCGCCGCGTCTTGGTCGTGGTCTCCGCGCCCGCCGCACGGCCCGGCCGCCCGGGGTCGCCCCCGGTGCGGCCGGCCGTGCCGGCGACGGACGTGGTCATGTCACTTCCCTGCCGCGAGCTGGTCGATCTGGGTCTTGGCATCCGAGAGGAACGTCTTCACGTCGCCCTCGCCGAAGATGACGGCCTTGGAGTAGTCGTCGCGGAACGCCTGCCAGATCTCCACCGAGTTCTGCACGTTCGGCACCTCGACGGTGCGGGCGGCTTGGTCACCGAACTGCTGGTACGACGGGTTGGCCGAGAAGTAGTCGGCGTAGGTCGTGGTGAGGTCGGTGCGCAACGGCATCTGGCCGGTCTCCTCGAGCCACGTGCCGTCCTGCTCCTCGCTCGTGGCGAACTTCAGCACGTCCCACGCGGTGGCCTTGTTGTCGCACGCGGTGAACAGGCCGACGTTCTTCGCGTCGCTGAAGGTCCACGTGTCGGAGGCGGCGGTGCCCTTCTCGGTCGGCACGGGCACCGAGCCCCAGTTCACCTTGTCCTTGTAGACCGAGATCGCCCACGGGCCCACGATGGCCATCGCGGCCTGACCGTCGGCGAACGCGTCGCCCTGGTACTGCTCGTTGCCGGCGAGCTGGTCGCTGTAGATCGTGCGCCAGAAGTCGGCGACCGCTTCGCCGTCCGCGTCGTCGAAGGTGGCCTGACCGTCTTCGACCAGTTGCGTGCCGCCCGTCTGCGCGGCGTACAGCGGGTAGAAGTCGAACCACGACTGGAAGAACTCGCTCGTGGGCGCCGGGTTGATCGCGTACGGCGCGACCCCGGCCGACTTCAGCGTCTGCGCGGTCTGAAGGAAGTCGTCGTAGGTCGACAGCTTCGGGTTCTCGGCGTCGAGTCCGGCCTGGGCGAAGAGGTCCTTGTTGTAGAAGATCATGACCGGGTTGCTCTTCCACGGCAGCTGGTAGAAGCCGCCGTCGTCGGAGCGGTACTGGTCGGCGAGGTCGCCGCTGCGGTCGGTGATGTACTGCTCGCCGTCGGGGAAGTCCGACAGGTTGACCAGTCCGCCCTGCTTCTGGAAGCCCGGGACGGCCGCGGGCGAGGTGTTGAAGATGAGGCACGGGGCGTTGCCGGCGGTGATCGCGGCCCCGATGACCTCTTCGCTCGACGACCCGGCGGGGATCTCCTGCGCGGTGACCTGCTGGTCGGGGTTGGCGTCGTTCCACGCCTTCACCATCTGCTCGCCCCACGCGATCTCGGCGTCGTTGTTGGAGTACCAGATGGTGATCGGGCCACGGGCGTCCATGCCCGAGCTGGCTCCTCCCCCGCCGCTGCAGGCGGACAGGGCCAAGACGCCGGTGGCGGCGAGTGCTGTGGTCAGAATGCGTCGTCGCATGTCTTCCTCCTTGTGTGTGCGGGATGACCCGCGGTGCGTCAAGCGGTCGGCGGCGCCCCGGTCGAGGCGCGGACGATGAGTCGGGGATCGGGCAAAGCGAGGGCCTCGGCGGCACCGCCCGTGGTGGCGGCCAGCAGCGCGCGGGCGGCGGCGGCTCCCCAGCCCCGCGCGTCGGTGGCGACGCTGGTAAGGGCCGGGAAGAGGTGGCGGCCGATCTCGGCGTCGTCGAACCCCGTGATCGACAGGTCGCGCGGCACGACCAGCCCGCGCCGCTGCGCGCGCCCGAGGCCGGCGATGGCCATGTTGTCGTTCGAGTAGACGATCGCCGTCGGAGGCACGTCGGCGTCGAGCAGCGCATCCGTGGCTCGGGCGCCGTCGGCCGCGCTGAAGTCGGTCGGCGCGACCCGGGACCGGATGCCGCGTTCTGCAGCCGCCGCTTCGAACGCCGCCGTGCGGCTGCGGCCGTGGAGCATCGCGCTCGGGCCCGCCACGTGGGCGATGTCGGTGTGGCCGAGGTCGGCCAGGTGGTCGACCGCGAGACGGATGCCCGCTCCGTCGTCGACCGACACCGACGTGAAGGGGCTGTCGACGTCGGGGGCGCCGAGCGTGACGGCGGCGATGCCGAGCTCGGCGACGAGCGCGACGCGGGGGTCGCCCGCGCGGAGGTCGGAGAGGATCACGCCGTCGACGCGGCGATCGGCGACCAGGCCGCGGTAGGTCTCCTCCTCGTGGCGACCGGGGGTGGCCGCGGCCAGCACGAGCACCTGGCCCGAGACCGAGAACTCGTCTTCGACGCCGGCGATGAACGAGGGGAAGAAGGGGTCGGCCGCGATCACGTCGGGGCTGCGACCGATCACGAGCCCGCACGCGAACGCCCGGCCGACGCTGAGCGAGCGGGCCCGGAGGCTGGGGCTGAAGCCCATGTCGGCCGCGACGGCGAGGATGCGCTCGCGCGTGTCGGGGGCGACGCCCGCGCGGCCGTTCAGCGCGAACGAGACGAGGCCCTTGCTCACGCCGGCGCGGCGCGCGACATCGGCGATGGTGGGTCGCGTGTCGTTCGTCATCCGTCACTCCGTCGTGGGGGTCTGCGGCCTAAACCGGTTCAGTCGTCAAACTCTAAACCGGTTCAGAGACGGAGGTCAAGACCTTGCAGGGTTCCCCCAGGGTGCGGTCGGCTCGGAAACCCGCGTGCGGGTGCACAGCGCAACCCCCGCCCGATGTCGGACCCCCTGAGTAGCGTGATCGACATGAGCGAACGCGAATACGACCTCATCGTCATCGGCGCCGGCCCCGTCGGCGAGAACGTGGCCGACCACGCCGTGCAGGCCGGCCTCACCGCCGTCATCGTCGAGTCCGAGCTCGTCGGCGGCGAGTGCTCGTACTGGGCCTGCATGCCGTCGAAGGCCCTGCTGCGCAGCGCCGCCGCGTTGCGCGCCGCACGCGACGTCGACGGGGCGAAGCAGGCGGTCACGGGCGACCTCGACGTCGCGGCCGTGCTCCGCCGTCGCGACACCATGACCAGCAACTACGACGACTCCGGTCAGGTGCAGTGGCTGCAGGGCGCGGGCATCGACCTCGTGCGCGGCCACGGCACCCTGACCGGCGAGAAGACCGTGCGGGTCACCGCCGCCGACGGCACGACCACCGACCTGGTGGCGCGCCACGCGGTCGCGGTCTGCACCGGGTCGGCTGCGCTGCTGCCCGACATCCCGGGGCTGGCCGACATCTCACCATGGACGAGCCGAGAGGCGACCGCTGTCGAGCAGATCCCCGCCTCTCTCGCAATCATCGGTGGCGGCGTCGTCGGCGCCGAGATGGCGACCGCGTTCCAGAGCCTCGGCAGCGAGGTCACGATCATCGCCCGCTCCGGCCTGCTCGGTGCCAATGAGCCCTTCGCCGGAGAGATGGTCACCGAATCCCTGCGCGAGCGCGGCGTCACCGTGAAGACCGGTGCCGACACGACCTCCGCTCGTCGCGACGACGACGGCCGCGCCACGCTCGAGCTCTCCGACGGCACGACCGTCACCGCCGACGAGGTGCTCGTCGCGATCGGTCGCACGCCCCGCACGCAGGATCTGGGGCTGGATGCCGTGGGCCTGAAGCCGGGCGCCTGGCTGGAGGTCGACGACACCCTCCTCGTCCGCGGCTTCGACTGGCTCTACGCCGTGGGCGACGTCAACCACCGCGCGCTGCTGACCCACCAGGGCAAGTACCAGGCCCGCGCGGCGGGCGACGTGATCGCGGCCCGCGCGAAGGGCGACGAGATCGACGACGCTCCGTGGGGAGCCCACGTGGCGACCGCCGATCACGACGCGGTGCCGCAGGTGACGTTCACCGACCCCGAGGTGGCCTCCGTCGGCCTCACCGCGAAGAAGGCCGAAGAGAAGGGCCTGAACGTCAAGGTGCTCGACTACGACCTCGCGAGCATCGCCGGCTCGAGCGAGCAGTCCGACGCCTACGTCGGGAAGGCCCGCGCGATCGTCGACCTCGACCGCGGCGTGCTGGTCGGCGCGACCTTCGTCGGCCCCGACATCGCCGAGCTGCTGCACTCCGCGACCATCGCGATCGTCGGCGAGGTGCCGGTGAAGCGTCTGTGGCACGCGGTGCCGTCGTACCCGACGGTCAGCGAGGTGTGGCTGCGCCTGCTCGAGACCCTGGGTCGCGACTCGGCTTGAGGCGGCGCGGGCGTGGGCCGTTGGCCGTTGCTCGAACGGGCAGGAAACGACCCGTCGCGTCTCCGTCACCCCACCCTCTCCTGACCCGTGCCGACGGAATAGGGTCGCTTCATGCCACGCTCCGTCGCCCTGATCCGTGGAGTCGGTGGACCCACGGCGATGAAGATGCCCGCGCTGCGCGAGGCACTGGCATCCGCCGGTCTGGGCGAGGTCGAGACGCTGCAGGTCGCGGGCAACCTCGTGCTCGAGCCGGGGCGACGCGACTCCGCCACCATCGCGAAGACGGTGCGCACGGCGGTACGGGAGGGGTTCGGCTTCGACCTGCCCGTCATCGTCCGCACGCACGCCGAGCTCGCCGACGCGCACGCGCGCAATCCGTTCGCGTCCGACCCCGAGGGGCGCTGGGTGCAGACCGTCTTCCTCGACCAGCCGGCCGCAACCGCGACGCTCGAACTCCCCGCGGGCGCGCCGGAGGAAGTCGTGGTCGACGGGCGCGAGGTGTTCGTCCGCTACCCCGACGGCATCGGGCGGTCGAAGGTGCAGGCGAGCTACATCGAGAAGCGCCTCGGCGTCATCGGCACGGCGCGCAATGCCAACACCGTCGCAAAGCTCATCGAGATGAGCGCGTGAGCGCAGCGGCATCCGTTGCCTCGAGAGACACGGGCGCCGGAGGGCCCGCCGAGCGCTGACGGATCGTCACGGCGATCGCCGCGCACGCGATGACCGCGAGCCCCCGGCCACGGTTCCGAGGGTCAGCGGCTCTCCGAGTACCAGAGCCGCCCAGCCCAGCGACAGCACCGGCTGGGCGAGCTGCAGCTGGCTGACGCGGGCCATGGGTCCGATCGCGAGTCCGCGGTACCAGGCGACGAACCCGAGGAACATGCTCACGACCGCGAGGTAGGCGAACGATGCCCATGCGGCCGGGTCCGCGCTGATC
This sequence comes from Microbacterium sp. P26, assembly GCF_023712585.1. Taxonomy (NCBI): domain Bacteria; kingdom Bacillati; phylum Actinomycetota; class Actinomycetes; order Micrococcales; family Microbacteriaceae; genus Microbacterium; species Microbacterium sp. P26. Next base: position 677,273 of record NZ_JAMAXZ010000001.1, read on the forward strand.
GGCGTGCGGATCACCGAGAAGAGCGTCAGGCCGATCATCACCGGGCTCGACAGCACCAGGGCCCACGAGATCGTCTGCCACGCGCCGAGTTCGCGCGAAAGAACACCACCCTCGGCGTAGCCCACGGCGGCGGCCACGACCGCGCCGAGCAGCAGCAGGTCGGTGGCATGCACTCCTCCGCCGCTCGACCCTCCGACCGCGAAGGCCACCGCGACGACGGCCCCGATCGCGGCCACGATCCAGAACCCGCGGCCCGGTCGCTCGCGCGTGCGGAGAACCGCGGCCACGGCAGTCGCGGCGGGCAGCACCGCGATCACGACCGCGCCGTGACTCGCGGGCGCCGAGGTCAGGGCGAACGAGGTCAGCAGCGGAAAGCCCAGCACCACTCCCCCGCCGACGATCGCGAGGCGTGCGGCCTGCCGGGCCGACGGCATCCGCGACCGCGTCACCGCGAGTGCGACCGCCGCAATCGCCGCGGCCACGACGGCCCGACCCGCCCCGACGAACAGCGGGTCGAGCTGCGCCACCGCGACGCGGGTGAAGATCACGGTGAACGAGAAGGCGAGCACGCCGAGGCCACCCCACACGAGGCCGCGGCGTGAGACGTATCCGGATGCCGACTGCATCCCTCCACCCTGCGAGATCGGGCACCGCGCCCGCGCGGTCCACCCGCCCCCGCGTGGCCTGCGCGGCCATCCCCGGTTCGGGGCAAGTTCTGTCGTTCGGGGCGGATGTTTCACGCCCCGAACGACAGAACTTGCCCCGAACGCGGACGTGTCAGCAGGCACCGCCCCCTCGACCCGCTCGGGCTATGCGCCAGGAGCTTCCGACGGTGAATCCACCCACTCGGACCGCGGAGCGGGATGCGCGCTCGCGTAGGCACGGGCTCGCCGGATCTGTCGGATCTGCAACGGCACCAGCACCACGAGGGTCACGACGAAGAACGCCAGGAGCACGATGCTCAAGATGCGGAAGGCGGGGTCGGTGCTCGACGACGAGAGATTGTTGACCTGCAGAAGCCCGAGGGCGAGGTACAGCGTGACGATGTTCACCACCTGATAGGTCATGAGGATCGCCGCCGCGGGAGCGTAGCGAGCGGCTGCCATCTCGTCTTCCGCCGTCAGCGTCGGTCCCTTGCTTCTCGTGACGGCCTTGCCGATGGTGCGGAGACGCCCGAGATCACCATCGACGAGGGCGCGTGCCCGACGGCCGACTCGGAAAGTGGGCAACGAGCTCATGCCGCCGCCGACGATCAGCGCGAACGCCAACGGGAAGCAGACCACCGGGAACCACGCGTCCCCCAGGCCGACGGTGAGCGCGAGTGCGGTGCAGAGGGCGCTGACGACGACCATCGTGATGAGAGCGGCGACCACGATGCGACGCACGTCACGACGACGCTCCGCCGGCGGATAGAGGGATTCGGCCGGCAGCGCAGCCGGCGCAGGTGCCGTCGTTCGCAGCAGGTTCCCCAGCCAGAACGCGGCCGCCATCAGGGCCGATCCCACGACGATGAACACCACCGGCAGCCAGACGGGAGCCCCCGCGAGCACCGTGTACGCGATGATCAGCGCAGCCGACACCACCTCGCTGAGGATGACCGTCACCCAGATGCGGCGGAAGATCCTGCGCGAATCCGCGGAGCGACGAGGGTCCCAGAACGCCATCCATGAACCGACAAGAAGCGGCCCGACGACGAAACCGATGCTCGCGAAGATACTGAGGAACAACTCACCGCCGCTCGACTCCGATGACTGGACCGTGAGGAGAACCCCGACCCCCACCGGAAGGGTCGTCGAGAGCACGACCACCAAGACGAACACGAGCACCCGCACCCAACGCGACGACATCCGAACCCCCAGCTCGACCGTTTGGCCTCCCCGCACCATAGCGACACGTCCGCCCTGCGGTCGGGGGCTGGCGCGAAGGCCCCTCGACCCGAACCTGCACTCCACCCGCGCGGTTCGGGGCGGATTCCGTCGTTCGGGGCGGACTTTTCCCGCCCCGAACGACGAAACGCGCCCCAAACCGCACCCCGCGAACCCACGCAACGCCAGGCTCCCGCAGCGCCAGACCCACGCCCGCACCCACCCCCGAACACCGCACCGCCCCCGCGACCGAGGTCACGAGGGCGGCGCGAAGCGCGACGGCTCAGTGGAAGAAGTGACGCTCTCCCGTGAAGAACATCGTGACGCCGGCGGCGCGCGCGGCGTCGACGACCTCGGCATCCCGAACCGATCCACCGGGCTGGATGATCGCCGAGATCCCGGCGTCGATCAGCACCTGCGGCCCGTCGGCGAAGGGGAAGAACGCGTCGGATGCCGCGACCGAACCGGCAGCACGGTCGCCGGCTCGCTCGACGGCGAGGCGGCACGAGTCGACGCGGTTGACCTGGCCCATGCCGATGCCGACGGTGGCCGAGGCCTGCGCGAGCACGATGGCGTTGGACTTCACGGCGCGGCACGACTTCCACGCGAAGATGAGGCTCTCCATGTCGGCCTCGGCGGGACGCTCGCCCGAGACGAGCTCCCAGTTCTTCGCGACCGACTCGATGTCGTCGGGGAAGCGGTCGGCGTCCTGCAGCAGCAGTCCGCCCGAGACCAGGCGGACGTCCATCGACTCCTGCGTCCAGTCGGCGGGCAGGCGCAGCACGCGCAGGTTCTTCTTGAGCTTGAACACTTCGAGCGCTTCGGGCTCGAAGTCGGGCGCGATGATCACCTCGGTGAAGATGTCGCGCAGGTTCTCGGCCATCTTGAGCGTCACGGTGCGGTTCGCGGCGATCACTCCGCCGAAGGCCGACACGGGGTCGCACTCGTGGGCGCGCAGGTGCGCCGAGGCGATCGGGTCGAGCGCGTTGGGGGCGGCGACGGCGATGCCGCAGGGGTTGGCGTGCTTGATGATCGCCACGGCGGGCTTGACCATGTCGAACGCGGCGCGCAGGGCGGCGTCGGCGTCGACGTAGTTGTTGTACGACATCTCCTTGCCCTGCAGCTGCGTGGCCTGGGCGATGCCGTGCCCGCCGACGCGCGTGTAGATCGCGGCGCGCTGGTGCGAGTTCTCGCCGTAGCGCAGGGTCGACTGGCGCTCGGCCTGGATGGTGAGGTGCGCGGGCAGGTCGATGTCGTCGCCGAGCGTGCCCTCGGCGAACCAGGTCGACACGGCGGTGTCGTAGGCGGCGGTGTGCGAGAAGGCGCGGGCGGCGAGCTCGCGGCGCTGCACGAGGGTGGTGCCGCCCTGCGTCTGCACGGCGTCGATGATCGCGGGGTACGACTCGGGCGAGACGACGATGGCGACATTGGCGTGGTTCTTCGCCGAGGCGCGGACCATCGCGGGGCCGCCGATGTCGATCTGCTCGACGACGTCGTCGCCCTCGGCTCCGGATGCCACGGTCTCGACGAACGGGTAGAGGTTGACGACGACGAGTTCGAAGGGGCGGATGCCGAGTTCGTCGAGCTGCGCTTCGTGCGAGGCCAGGCGCAGGTCGGCGAGAAGACCGGCGTGCACGTTGGGGTGCAGGGTCTTCACGCGGCCGTCGAGCGACTCGGGGAATCCGGTCACGGCCGAGACGTCGGTGACCTCGAGGCCGGCGTCGCGCAGCAGCGTGGCCGAGCCGCCGGTCGAGACGATCTCGACGCCGGCTGCGGCGAGGGCTTCACCGAGCTGCAGCAGGCCGGTCTTGTCGCTGACCGACACGAGGGCGCGGCGGATCGGGACGATGTCGCGGGGACGGTAGTCGGCGGGGTCGTGGCGGGGTCCGGCCATGGCTTTCGGCTCCTGTGTCTCGAGTCGGGTTCGTCCGCAGCGGGCGAGCGCCCGCCGCGCGGGTCAGGCGGTTCGGGATGCCGCGGCGGCGAGGTCGAGCTCGCCCTCGGCGATGCGGCGCACGACGTCGATGAGCAGACGTCGTTCGACGGGCTTGATGCGCTCGTGCAGGGTGTCTTCGGTGTCGCCGGGCAGCACCGGGATGCGCTCCTGCGCGAGGATCGGCCCGGTGTCGACGCCGGAGTCGACAACGATGACGCTCGCTCCGGTCTGCTCGACGCCGGCGGCGAGGGCGTCGCGCACGCCGTGGGCTCCGGGGAACTCGGGCAGGTACGCGGGGTGGGTGTTGATGATGCGGGGTTCCCACGCGGCGACGAGGTCGGCCGGCAGCAGGCGCATCAGTCCGCTCAGCACGACGAGGTCGGGATTCCACACGGCCAGCTGCGCACCCAGTTCGGCGCCCCACTCTCCGCGGCTCTCGAACGAGTCGTACGCGACAAGGAAGCTCGGGATGCCGAAGTGCTCGGCGTGGGCGAAGCCGTCGGCTTCGCGATCGGCACCGACCACCACCACGCGCGCCGGAAAGTCGGGGGCGGATGCCGCCTCGAGCAGGGCGCGGAGGTTGGAGCCGGTGCCGGAGATGAGGACGGCGACCGTGAGCACGCGCTCAGTCTACGCAGGTGGGTCGGAGCACGCCGAAGCGGGTCAGCGGTCGTCGCGGTGGTCGTCCCGGTCGGCCGAGCCCCACGCCGCGCGGATGCGGGCACGCTCCTCGTCGGTGAGGCCGACATCGGTGCGCTCGGGCGCCGCGGCGGACGAGGTGCTCGGGCGGGCGGCATCCGGTTCGGCGAAGGTTCGGGGCCACACGTCGGAGGCGATGCCGGTTCCTGGCGCCGCGAGCACGGGAGCGGGGCCGGTCGCGTGCTCGTCGTGGTCGAACGCGGTGCGCGCGCGGGGGGCCGGGACGAACGCGGGAGTCTCGTCGCGGTGTTCGACGGCCTCGACCGGGGCGTCTCCGCCGACGCGGGGACCGAGCAGCATGATCGCGAGGCCGACGAGCACTTCGAGGCCGAGCGCGAGCGCGAGGGGGCCGGGCTGGGGGCCGGTCTCGACGAGTCGTCCGGGCCCAATGGCCCCGCTCGAGAGCACCGCGGCCAGCGCACCGGCCCCGCCGGTGAGCACCGCGACGCTGAGGGCGACGACCAGCCGGGGCGCGACGGGTTCGTGGTCGTCGTGCAGCGGCATCCGGGATCGCAGGATCCATCCGGTCAGCGCGCCGACCGCGACGGGCAGCAGCACGAGCAGCAGCAGCCACGACGAGGTGGTGTCAGGGACCGCGCCGAGCACCGGGATGCCGGGGAGCGCGCCGACCTGCGTTGCCGCCGGCGTCACGGCGGTGTCGGTGCCGAGCGCGAAGCCCGGGCCGGCCGTGAACGACAGCGCCCACAGCACGAGCGTCGGCAGGTACATGAGCTGCCCGAGGGCGATGACGGTCGCGCCGAGGGCGTCGGCGTTGCTCGCTTGGAACAGCCCGATCACCTGCGTCGAGCGCGCGACGAGGCCCACGACGACGATCACCGAGGCGATGGCCACGAGTCCGAGCGCGGTGACGGCGAAGCCCCGCAGGATCAGGACGGGCACGCGGGCCCAGTCCCGCGGCATCCGCGCGATCCATCCCCGCACGGCGTCGACGGGGCCGTCGTCACCGACGCGCCAGGCCCCGAGCACCGCGCCGATGCACGCGGGGACGACGAAGAACAGCGACGGCAGGAGGATCGAGAGCCAGGTGTCGGATGCCACGAGCGCGGCGTTCGAGGTCAGGGCGACGACCGTGGTCAGGGCGGTGAAGACCACCGATCCCGACAGCCAGCCGGTGAGCGCTGCTCCCGCTTCCCCGGCGCGGACGCCCGAGCGCGCAGCGAACAGCGCGGTGAAGGCGGCGAAGGCGAGAGGGGCGAGCGACAGCGTGAAGGTCGCGAACGACGGGTCTATGCCAGTCGCCGCGAGATACGTGTCGGGCAGGGTGAGCGTGACCGGCACGAGGTGGCCGAGGTGCCACACCGCGGCCGACGCCGGCCACAGGGCCGACCAATCGGGATTTCCGATGCCGAACACCCACAGCAGGGTGAGAGGTGCGAGCACCACGGCGATACCGCCCGCGGCGGCCAGGACGGCGTCGAGAGCGGCCAGAAGGGCGACAAGAAGGCGATGCATGGGCGAGAGGAACCCTACCCGCGCGTCCTTCGACCGCCGCTCAGGCGCGGCGGGAGTCGCGTGGGGGGTCCGAAACTGTCGCCGTATCGAGCGCCACGCGACAGAAGATGACCCCCCACGCGCGTCTCAGTCGACCGGCTCCAGCACGAACAGCTCGATGCGGCGGTCGGTTTTCTTCTGGTACTCGTCGTAGTCGGGCCAGACCTCGGTCGCGTAGCCCCACCACTCCTCGCGCTCGGCACCCTCGGCCTGGTGCGCGTCGTACTCCTTCTTCACGTCGCCGTCCTGCAGGGCGACGCGAGGGTTCTTCACGAGGTTGTAGAACCACGCGGGGTGCTCCGGGGCGCCGCCCTTCGAGGCCACGACCGCGTACTTCCCGTCGTGTTCGACGCGCATCAGCGCGGTCTTGCGCAGGCCGCCCGTTTTGGCGCCGACGGTGGTGAGGACGATGATGGGTACGCCCCGCATGTCGGCGGACTCCTTGCCCCCCGTGGCTTCGAACGTTTCCGCCTGCTGACGGGCCCATTCGCTGGTGCTGGGTAGATACTCTCCTGAGAGTGACATAGCTCACACGATACGTCGGCGTCTTCCCCTCCGGTCTAGCCCCTCCCCCCTTTTTCCTGGAGCCTTCATGAGCGCTTCTGCTCCCGAGACCACGACCGTTCCCGCCCCGAAGAACCGTCTCGACAAGTTCTTCGAGATCACCGCGCGCGGCTCGACCGTCGGCGCCGAGGTGCGCGGCGGCGTGGTCACCTTCGTGACGATGGCCTACATCGTCATCCTCAACCCGATCATCCTGTCGGGCACGCCCGACGTCGCCGGCAACGCCCTCGGCTTCACGCAGGTCGCCGCGGTCACCGCGCTCACCGCGGGCGTCATGACGATGCTCTTCGGCCTCGTGACCCGGCTGCCGTTCGCCTTCGCCGCGGGTCTGGGCATCAACTCGTTCCTCGCGGTCGGCATCGTGGGCGAGGTCACCTGGCCCGAGGCCATGGGACTCGTCGTCGTCAACGGCCTGATCATCGTGCTGCTCGCCGTCACGGGCCTGCGCCGCATGATCTTCGAGGCGGTGCCCCTCGCCTTGAAGACGGCGATCACGGTCGGCATCGGCCTGTTCATCGCCTTCATCGGCTTCGTCGACAGCGGCCTCGTCACCTCCACCGGCCTGAGCTCTCCCCCGGTGGGCCTCGGCGTCGGCGGCTCGATCGCCACGATCCCGACCGCCCTGTTCGTGCTGACCCTCGTCATCACCGCCGTGCTGCTCGTGCGCAAGGTCAAGGCCGCGCTGTTGATCGGTCTGCTCTCGGGCACCGTCATCGCCGTGATCGTCGAGGCGGTCGCGGGTCTCGGCGCGAAGGCCGACGGCAACGCCGGCGGCTGGGGTCTGACCGTGCCGACCCTCCCCGCGCAGTGGGTGAGCCTTCCCGACCTCTCTCTCGTCGGCCAGGTCGACCTGGCCGGATCGTTCGGCCGCATCGGCATCCTCGCCGCCCTCATGCTGGTGTTCACGCTCGTGTTCACGAACTTCTTCGACGCGATGGGCACCATGACCGGCCTGTCGCGCGAGGCGGGACTCGCGGCCCCCGACGGCACCTTCCCCCGCTTGCGCTCGGCGCTGGTGATCGAGGGCATCGGCGCTGTCGCCGGAGGCGCGACCTCGTCGTCGTCGAACACGGTGTTCATCGAGTCCGGCTCCGGCATCGGCGAGGGCGCCCGCACGGGCCTCGCCAACGTCGTGACCGGCGCGCTGTTCCTGCTGGCGATGTTCTTCACACCCCTGACCAGCATCGTGCCGAGCGAGATCGCCGCCGCGGCCCTGGTCATCGTCGGTGCGCTGATGATGGCGCAGATCCGCCACGTCGACCTCTCCGACCTGTCGGTGCTGATCCCGGTGTTCCTCACGGTCACGGTCATGCCGCTGACCTACTCGATCGCCAACGGCATCGGTGCGGGCTTCGTCAGCTGGGTGCTGATCCAGGCTCTGTCGGGTCGCGCGCGTCGGATCAGCCCTCTGCTGTGGATCGTCGCCGCCGGCTTCGTGGTCTTCTTCGCCCGTGGCCCGGTCGAGGCTCTGCTCGGCTGACGTCCGCTTCTCTCGAAGGGGTCCGGATGCCACGGCATCCGGGCCCTTTTCCGTCGCTGTCGCAGGGCGGGGCGCGCGGCAACCGCCCCGCCGCACCGAAGCCGCACCCGTGTGCTCAGACCGCACCCGTTTGCCGCCCATCCGATACGTCCTCGGCGACCGAGTGCGTCCTCACGCGGTCCGCGCCGCCGCCCGACGCGCAACCGCCCGGCCCGCATACGCCGAACACGCGAAAGGGCCCGGATGCCATGGCATCCGGGCCCCGAAGAGAGTGCTGCTTACAGGCTCTCGATGATCTCGCGCATCAGGGCGGCAGCCTCGGACGGCGTCTTGCCGACCTTGACGCCGGCGGCCTCGAGGGCCTCCTTCTTCGCCTGGGCGGTACCGGCCGAGCCGGAGACGATGGCGCCGGCGTGGCCCATGGTCTTACCCTCGGGAGCGGTGAAGCCGGCGACGTAGCCGACGACCGGCTTGGTCACGTGGGCCTTGATGAAGTCGGCGGCGCGCTCTTCGGCGTCTCCACCGATCTCACCGATCATGACGATGGCCTTGGTCTCGGGGTCGGCCTCGAACGCCGCAAGGGCGTCGATGTGCGTGGTGCCGATGACCGGGTCGCCGCCGATGCCGATGGCGGTCGAGAAACCGAGGTCGCGCAGCTCGAACATCATCTGGTAGGTCAGGGTGCCCGACTTCGACACGAGGCCGATGGGTCCCTTGCCGGTGATATTCGCGGGCGTGATGCCCACGAGCGCCTCGCCGGGCGTGATGATGCCGGGGCAGTTCGGGCCGATGATGCGGGTCTTCTCGCCCTTGGCCTTCGAGTACGCCCATGCCTCGGCGGTGTCGCCGACGGGAACGCCCTCGGTGATCACGACGAGCAGGGGGATCTCGGCATCGATGGCCTCGACCATCGCGTCCTTCGTGAAGGCCGGGGGCACGAACGCGATCGACACGTCGGCGCCGGTCTCGCGGATGGCCTCTTCGACCGACGCGAAGACGGGCAGCTCGACGTCGTTGCCCGACGCGTCCTTGTGCGAGACCGTGGTGCCGGCCTTGCGGGCGTTCACGCCACCGACGACCTGGGTGCCGGCCTTGAGCATGAGGGCGGTGTGCTTGGTGCCCTCACCGCCGGTGATGCCCTGGACGATGACCTTGGAGTCCTTATTGAGGTAGATAGACATGTTCTCTTTATCCGGTCCCTGAGCTTGTCGAAGGGTTAGGCGTTGGCCAGTTCGGCGGCCTTGTCGGCGCCCTCGTCCATACCGGCGGCGAGGGTGACGAGCGGGTGGTTGGCGGCGGCGAGGATCTGGCGACCCTCTTCGACCTGGTTGCCGTCGAGGCGCACGACGAGAGGCTTGGTGGCGGTGTCACCGAGGATCTCGAGGGCCTTGACGATGCCCTCGGCCACGGCGACGCACGAGGTGATGCCACCGAAGACGTTGACGAAGACGCTCTTGACCTGCTCGTCGCCGAGGATGACGTCGAGGCCGGCGGCCATCACGGTCGCCGAGGCGCCGCCGCCGATGTCGAGGAAGTTGGCGGGCTTGACGCCGTTGTGCTTCTCACCGGCGTACGCGACGACGTCGAGGGTCGACATGACCAGGCCCGCGCCGTTGCCGATGATGCCGACCTGACCGTCGAGCTTGACGTAGTTGAGGTCGTGCTGCTTGGCCTTGGCCTCGAGCGGGTCGGCGGCGTCCTTGTCTTCGAGCGCCTCGTGGTCGGGGTGCCGGAAGCCGGCGTTCTCGTCGAGCGAGACCTTGCCGTCGAGGGCGATGATGTCGCCGTCTTCGCTCTGGATGAGGGGGTTCACCTCGACGAGCGTGGCGTCCTCGCCCTTGTAGACGTTGAAGAGCTTGACGAACACGTCGGCCACCTTGGGGGCCAGCTCGTCGTCGAACTTCGCGGCCTTGGCGATCTCGAGGGCCTTCTCGGGCGTGATGCCCTCGATCGGGTCGACCTCGATGCGCGCGAGCGCCTCGGGACGCTCGACGGCGAGCTCTTCGATCTCCATGCCGCCCTCGACGCTCGAGAGCGAGAGGTAGGAGCGGTTGGCGCGGTCGAGCAGCACCGAGAAGTAGAACTCCTTGGCGATGCGGGCGCCGGCGGCGACCATGACGCGCTTGACGACGTGACCCTTGATGTCGAGGCCGAGGATGGCCTGGGCCGCCTCGAACGCCTCGTCGGGGTTCTTCGCGACCTTCACGCCGCCGGCCTTGCCGCGGCCTCCGGTCTTGACCTGAGCCTTGACGACGACGACACCGCCGAGCTTCTCCGCGGCCGCCTTCGCCTCCTCAGGGGTGTCGGCGATGATGCCGGCGAGCACCGGCACCTCGTACTTTTCGAACAGGTCTCGCGCCTGGTACTCGTAGAGATCCACGGACAATCCTTCGCTGGCGATCGGTGGTGGGAGGAGGCGAACTCTCTCGATATCAAGAGATCTTCGCCAGTCGACAACCCTACTAGACGGGGCTGGAGACCCCCGACGCTTGCCCCTTCGATGGGAGGGAGTTGCCGGATGCCGCCGTGGCCGGCAGAACGCAGAACTCACGGTGACAGCGACGGCACCCGGGGCGCCGACTCACTTCTTCGGACGCATCACGAACCACGCGATGACCGCGCCGATGATCCCGAGGAACAGTCCGATCGAGACGCCGAACCCGACCCCGATCGAGGGCACGAGCAGTCCGATCAGCGGCCCGGCGATGATGCCGACAACCACCCCGATGATCACGTACCGCGCCAGCCCCGCGTCCCCCGCTGCGTTGTCCGCCATACCTCCGACCGTAGCGACGCCGGCGGGCGGGAGGCAGAGCTTGACGGATGCCGCTCACCCGGGGTTGTGCATGAATTCGATGCGGATGCCGTCGGCGTCTTCGACGAACGACGCGTAGTACGTCGGCGTGAACCGGGGGTACTCCTTGGGTTCGCGCACGGCCGTCCACCCGGCATCCAGCGCCAGGGCGTGCATGCGGTCGACCTCGGCGCGCGAGGCGACGGCGAACGCGAGGTGCTGCCACCCGACCCGCCCGTGTTCGTGGGGGCCGGATGCCGTGTCTCGGGCCGGCAGCACGATGAACTCGGTCTCGCCCTCGGTGTACCACGAGGCCCCGTTGCCGCCATCGGTGCGCTCGAGCCCGAGAGCGGTGAGGATCGGATCGAACTGCGCGATCGCGCGATCGACGTCGGAGACGCTGACACTCACGTGGTCGAAGAGGGGCATGCGCCTAGTCTGGCGAGGACCTCCGACATCGCCACCCCCGGGAGCCTCGAACCATGCCCTCCGCCGTGACCCTCATCCGTTCCGCATCGCTGTCGGATGCCGCCGAGTACGCCTACGCCGCCACCGCTCCGGCGAACGCCCGCCTCATCTTCCTTGCCGGCTCGTGCCCAATGAACGCCGACGGCTCGACCGCCGGCGTCGGTGACTACGCCGCGCAGGCCGCGAGCTGCATCGAGAACATGACGATCGCCCTGTGCGAGGCCGGGGCGACGATCACCGACGTGATCAGCACGCGCGTGCTCGTGGCATCCGCTCGCCAAGCCGATCTCGTCACGGCCTGGGAGGTCGTGCGCGACGCGTTCGGCGACCACGACGTGCCGAGCACGCTGATGGGCGTCACCGTCCTCGGCTACGACGACCAGCTGGTCGAGATCGAGGCGGTCGCCGCGGTCGTCGACTGACCGCGGGCGTCAGCCCACGACCACGAACCGCTCCAGCACCACCCGGGTGTCGTCGTCGATGGCGAAGTCCGCTCCCAGCTCGTCGCGCATGCCATCCGACGTCCAGAACCGCACGTGACCCTCGCGCCACTGCGCGACCGACGCGTACCCCTCCCCCTCGGCCAGGGCGTGGGCGAGGGGAACGTCCCGCAGGGCCACGACCTCGACCGCGGTCGTCTCGATGACGCACACCGGCTCACCGAGGGAGCCGATCACCACGCCACGCTCGCCGACGGCGGGCAGCGGGTCACCGGCGTCGGCGTACTCCCGCTCCAGCGAGCTCGTCGCCGTCTTCTCTCCCGCGCGGATCACCGCGACGATGCGGTCGCGACCGGGCCCGGGGAACATGAACTCGATCGGCGCCAGCTCGTCGTCCATCAGATCCATCCCCGCTCGCGCGCGTGGATCGTGGCCTGCTGCCTGCTCGCGAGCCCGAGCTTGCCGAGCACCGACGACACGTGGTTCCGCACCGTCCCCGCCGACAGGTGAAGGGATGCCGCGATCTCGGCGACCGTCTCCCCCCGGGCTCCCGCGCGCAGCACGTCGAGCTCGCGGTCGGTGAGGGGGCTGCGCTCGTCGCTCAGCGCGTCGGCGGCGATCTCGGGGTCGACGTAGCGCCGCCCGGCCGCGACCTCGCGGATCACCGCCGCCACGTCATCCGCGGGCCTCGATTTGGGCAGGAACCCGTCGACTCCCGCACCGAGCGCGCGCCGCAGCACTCCGGGTCGCGCGTGGCGCGTGACGATCACGCAGCGCGAGGCCACGCTTCGCAGGATCTTGGCGGCCGTGTCGACCCCGTCGAGCCCGGGCATCTCGAGATCGAGCAGGCACACGTCGGGCTTCAGCCGCTGCGCCTCGGTCACGGCGCTCTCGCCGTCGCGGCACTCGGCCACGACCTCGAGGTCGTCCTCCAGGCGCAGCAACGCGGCGAGCGCGGTGCGGATCATGTCTTCGTCGTCGGCGATGAGCACGCGGATCATGCGGGAACCTCCTCGGGCACGCGAACCGTCACGCGGAAGCGGTCGCCGAGCCGTGTGGCATCCACCGTCCCTCCCACCGATCCCACGCGTTCGGCGATGCCCGACAGCCCCGCCCCATCGCCGACGGGTGAGGCGGCACCGCGCGAGTCGTTCTCGACGACCAGCACCCAGGCGCCCTCGTGTCGGGCGAGCGAGAGCGAGGCCGAGACCCCGCCGCCGTGCTTGAGCACATTCGTCGTGGACTCTCGGACGACCGGTCCGAGCACATCGGCCGGCGCCCGATCGGCCTCGGTGTCCACCAGCAGATCGACGGTCAGCCCCGCCGCTCGCAACAGGTCGGCGGCGTTGGCGAGTTCGTCGGGAAGGGGCACTCCGCGGAAGCGCGCGGCCAGATCGCGCGTGCCGCGACGGGCTTCGTCGACGCTCGCGCGAGCCGCGCGAACCTGTTCGACGGCGGCATCCGGATCCCTCCCCATCATCTTCTCGGCGAGCTCGAGCTGCAGCGCGATCACCTGCAGGTGGTGGCCCTGCAGGTCGTGCAGGTCGCCGGCGAGGCGCAGGCGCTCTTGCGCGGCGGCGAGACGTCCCTCGGCGCGGCGAGCGCGGTCGAGTTCGCGCACGATGTCCCACCACCAGAGCGAGGTCGCGGTCAGGGGCGCGAGCATCGCGACGAACAGCGGCAGGGCGAAGCCGCTGACCTCGTATCCCGCGGGGTGGATGCGCGTGGCATCCACGAACCAGGCCGCCGCGATCACGGCGAGCAGCAGCACGACCAGACGCAGCCGGATGCCGTGCCTCCAGCGCACGAGACACATCGCCTGGGCGGTGAAGCCGACGCCGAGCAACAGCGATCCGGCACTGACGCCCATGAGCACCGCCGAGACGATGCCGAGAGCGACGAACGGCCACGCACGACGGCGGATCGCGTCGTCGCCATCGTCGAGCGGCTCACGGCGGTAGCGGATGAGCAACAGAACACCGGATGCCAATGACCCGGCCACCCCGATGAGGTTGAGCACGAATGCCGGCACGGTGCCGTCGACGAAGACGGCGAGCGACCAGATGAGAGCCGCGAACAGATGGAGGAACAGGATCGACGACGCCGTGTACCACCAGGTGACGCGCACGTCGCGGGCGTAGGTGGCGGTGGAGGTGCTCACCCCGGCCACTGTACGGCCGTGACATTCGTCACGGGTGGCCCGTCGCATCCTCCCGCGCAGTCATGACACCGCGACACTGCCGCAGAACGGCGCGGATCGATGGGATGGAATCACCGCGGAACACGCCGCGGACTCATCCCCCAGGAGAACTCATGTCGAACCCCGTCAGCGATCTCATCCTCGGTTTCCAGGGCCTCGTCTCCGATGTGCCCGAGTTCGTCCAGCCGCTCATCGTCGCCCTGGCCGGCGCCGTGCCCTTCATCGAGGGCGAGGGAGCCGCCGCGATCGGCATCATCGGCGGTATCCACCCCGTCGTCGCCGCGATCGCCGGCGCCGTGGGCAACCTCATCTGCGTCGCCGTCGTCGTGCTCGCCACCTCGCGCGTGCGCACCGCCGTCACCACCCGCCGCGGAGCCGCCGCGAAGCCCCCGACCGCGCGCCGCGAGAAGTTCGAGAAGGCCTACCACCGCTACGGAACCCCCGGCGTGAGCCTGCTCGGTCCCCTGCTGCTTCCGACGCAGTTCACGGCCGCCGCCCTCACCTCGACCGGCGTGCCCCCGCTGCGCGTGATCGCCTGGCAGGCTGCGGCGATCGTGCTGTGGACGACGGTGATCACGCTGATCATCACGGGCGTCATCCGCGCCGTGGCGTGAGGCCTGCGCCGGGGCCCCGCGCGGGGAGATCGCGGAGCCTGAGTCAGTCGTCGGCGAACGCGCGGTCGAGACCGATCGGCGCCCGCGGATCGCTCGAAGCGATCGCCCGCCGCACCCGCCGCGAGGCGCGCCACCACCCGTAGAGCACGCTGATGCCGGTCGCTGCCGCACTCGCCGGCGCGAACGGCGTCGTCAGCAGGTACGCGTCACCCGATGCGGCGCAGAACACCGCGATCGTCGCGGGCCCCACGAGCAGACCGAACACGGCCCACGCCGCCGCGTGGAAAGCCATCGATCGCCGGCGCCGCAGCGCCCGCGCGCACAGCCAGGCGAGCGGCATCCCGACGGCTGTGACGAGCAGCGAGACGCCCCCGCCGATCAGAGCCGTCCACAACAGCGAGGCGCCCAGTACCGACGCGGGGGTGAATGGGCTGCCCGCCGCATCGCCGCTGAATTCGAGCCCCGCGGTCACGGCGACGGCGGCGAGGAGCACGACCATGAACACCAGCCACGCGTGGCCGGCGCCGCGGATGATGTCGGGCCAGTGGGCGGTCATCGGTGCAGCGGTGTCGCGCCGCCGTCGACGGTCGTCGTCATCCCCCATTCCGCGAGCCTAGGGCGAGGACGGCGCGGGGGCGGGGTCGTCGTCGACGTGCGCGACAGCGCGAGCCTCGCCTGGCCGCAAGTCGGTCCCCTCGGCGATCTCTTCGCGTCTCGCGAGCTCCTCGCGGATGACCGCGTTCTTGCGCAGGCTGCGCGGGGTGGTGACGACGGAAACGACGAGCATCAGGATGAAGAATGCCGCAGCCAGGCTCCAGTACGGACTTCGAGTAAACGTGAGTGAGAGCGCGACAAGGGTGAACAATCCGAAGACGACCGGATTCAGCCATAGTGCGCGCTGAAGCTGCTGATGATGCCGTTCGATGATGGACCGCCATGCGACCACATCGATGTGGTCAGGAAGCCGTTCCGCTTTCAGCGCCTGCCTGATGCGCTCCAATTCACCGGCCCCGCCGGCGTCGCGTCGCGCACGTCTGGTGAAGAAGATGAACGCCACCGTCATCCCTGCGCCGAAGATGACCGCTCCGATAAGGCCCACCGCATAAGGCCGATCCGGGGTGGCCACCTGCCCGCTCGCGAAATAGACACCGCCGAGGACGACGAAGTAAATCGGGGCGAGAACCCACAAGGGCAACGTCCGCAGTCTGCGCATAAGCGATGGTCTCAGCCCGCACAGAAGTGAGGGGCGGACCTTCGTCGGGGTCGCCGCAGGCACTAGGTTGTCGCGGGTGAATGAAGACCAGTGGGGCGCCACAGAGGTGCTGCTGCTCGTCCTCAGTTCGAGCATCGCCGTCGCGTATCCGATCGTGACGCGCCGGAAGCTCGCCACTCCCACGCTGCTCCGCGAGCGCGTCCTGTTCTCGCCGCGCGGTGAGATCGTCGCCTGGACCGTGGTCCTCACCTGTTACGCAGTGATCTCCGGACTCCCCTTCGTACTGCTGGCCACGCGTTACCCATTTCTCTGGGGAGTGGTGGCTATGTCGATCAGCATGCTCGCGTCTGTCGCCTGGTACGTGGTCCTCTACCGGCGCATGATCATCGAGATGGAGCGAGAACTGATGTCTCGCTACTCGGCCCAACCAGACCCCGACTGACGCCCGCGAAGGTTCCCGCCCTGCTCAGCCCCAGAACCCGCGGTGCGTTTCCGCCGCCTCGTCCTCGAGGTGCGGCCCCGATACCGCGATCGCCCGCCCGCCGTGCGCGAAGACGTCTCGCGAGGGGAGGTCCAGGGCGGCGCCGTCGTCTTCTCCCCCGGCGATGTCGATGAGTCCGGTACCCGACAGGGCGTACACGACGCGGCCGATGCCCGCCCAGAAGATCGCCCCGCAGCACATCGCGCAGGGTTCGCACGACGTGAACAGAGTGGATGCCGACAGCTCAGCGGCATCCACCTCCTTCCACACCCGTCGAACGAGGTTCGTCTCCGCGTGACCCGTGACGTCGCGGTCGGTGAGCACGGTGTTCTCGGCCTCGATCACGCGACCCTCGCCCGTGACGAGCAGCGCACCGAACGGGTGATTGCCGTGCTCGCGCGCCGCGACCGACAGGTCGATGGCGCGGCGGAGGTGGGCGAGGTCGGTCGCGTCGATTGAGTCGGTCATGCAGTCGATGATGGTGGATCGATGTTTCGGGCGGTGGACGGATCCGGCGAGATCTCGACCACTGGCGCTAACCAGGCGTTGACGATGCGCGCCGCCTTCTGAATGTCGTACTCCGTTGAGTGCGAGGCGAAGAGGACTTTCGTCTTTCCTGATTGCAGGTGCACTCGAAGCGCGAAGAATTCCGCCGCGGGACGGTTCATCAGCATTCCGAGCAGCCATTCATGCACCCCCGTGACTCGAGCGCTCGTTACGGCCCTGACGTCATCTCTCGCGTAACGGCGATCAAGAAAGAACCCGTGAGTGATCAGGACGTCGGGTGTGAGCTCCGCTCCCCACCGCCCGATGCGGGCGGCGAGGGTCGCGACAACGACGAACCCAACGGAGTACGGAGCGATGAGCGATGGCATTCAGGGTGCCGGTTCCGGTTCGGTAAGCACCTCTATCAGCGGCCACGCGAGGAACACGAGGAGAAGACCGCTGATCGGCGCTGAGATGACATTCCAGAAGCGAAAGCGACGTCCGAGGGTCGAAAGAACGCCCACCGGTCGCCGCCCAACGCCCACGTCGGCAACGACAGACGTGGGCGGGTTCAAGAGCACGAAAACGCCGGCGGCCCACAGGCACACGAGAACGGCCGCGAGCGGTATATCGGGCCCGAAGCCCCAGCCGTCAACCGCGGAGATCGAGATGAAACGCAGAAGCAGCCACCCTCCTGCGCAGACGCCGATCATCGAATGAAGTGCTGAGTACCGATAGACGGCCGTCCACACCTGCGCCGAGACGATGTCGTTTCGGGGGCGGCGCGGACGGTCTGATCGGAGCGACATGGGGTGCAGAGTAGGGCCCCGACTTCCTACCGCCACCCAGGGGCGCGGGTGAATTCCGACCCCTCACATAATGAGCAAGCAGCACTCCTCGCGACCGCGCCCGCATTCAGAACAGAGCCCGGCGGAAAGCGCATGGCCTCATACGCGTTCGATGCCGACGGACACGAAGTGCCGCAACTCGAGCGGGCGCGACAAGAACCGCTCCTCGTCGGGGAACGTCACCGGGCTCCTGCGCCATTCCGGCCCCGCGTAGCCTTCGAGCGCGACCTCGTCGGCCCAGACGCTGACGTATTGAACGCGTCGCGCGTCCCCGTCGTCGACCAGCACCTCGTGCCGCAACATTCCCGGATACCGCGACGGAAATGACGACACGAGCTCGACCAGCCGCTCGACGAACTCGTCCTCGACGCCGTCCCGCAAGTGGGCTTCGGAAACGCGCACGATCATCCACCCGACGCTACAAACCCCGCGACGCCGCCGCCGCACGATGCATGCCACATTCCGCCGCATGAACGACAGGGGGCGGATGCCGTGGCCTCCCGCGATCAGCTCACGCGGTGACCCTCGCGCGGCAGGGTCATGCCCGGCGATCCGGCAGGTCGCGCGGGCGGCCGTCGTCGCCCTCCCCCGTCAGAACGGATCCGTAGACGGCGGGAAGGTCCGTCGAGGTGGACGGCGTCCATCCGTAGGCCGCGGACTCCGCCGCTCCAGCGTCCATCAGCGGACGCAGCGCGGAACGCATTGCCTCGCGCCCTCGCCGCCGGCGAACCAGCGCGATCGTGAGTCGCACGACGATGCCGACCGCGATGGCGGCCCAGAACACGTACTCGATCCATCCGAATGCGCCCATGCGTGGCCTCCCGTGTCGCCGCGGTGCGTGGGACCGCCGACGATACCCGCTCCCGTTCCTGCGAGAAAGAGACGGCAGGGGCGCTGCTCGTCCCAAGCTCCGAGACGCTCGCCCCGGCGCGGTCGATAACCGGATGCCAACGTTCTCTACCGGAATGGAACTGTCGGGCCGGATTGCGAAAACTACGCCCACTCCTCCACGCAATGAGAAGTGCCCGCGTGTGACGATCGGTCAAGCATTTCTTCAGCATGGGGGACCGATGGAGTTTCAAGACCGCCTCGCCGCGCTCGCAACCAAGGTGAGCAATCAGGCGTCCGCAATCGGCACTGAGGAGGCGACGAAGAACGCTTTCGTCATGCCCTTCATCTCGAGCATTCTGGGATACGACGTGTTCGATCCGCTCGAGGTCGTCCCCGAGTTCACCGCCGACGTGGGAATCAAAAAGGGCGAGAAGGTCGATTACGCGATCATGCGTGACGCCGAGGTTCAGATCCTCATCGAGTGCAAGGCTTCGACCGGCGCTCCCAAGATCGAACACGCCTCGCAGCTCTTCCGGTATTTCGCTACGACGAATGCCCGTATCGCCGCTCTGACAAACGGAGTGATCTGGCAATTCTTCACCGACCTCGACGCCCCGAACAAGATGGATGCCAAGCCGTTCCTTGTTCTGGACCTGCTCGACATCGACGACACGCTGATCCCCGAGGTCCAGAAGCTCAGTAAAGATAGCTTCGATCTGGATTCGATCATCAGCGCAGCTGAGGAACTCAAGTACGTCGGCGCTCTCAAGCGCGAGATTGCAGGGCAGTTCCGCGAGCCGAGCGATGAATGGATCAAGTTCTTCACGCAGCGGGTCTACGACGGCTCGTACACCGCAAAGGTTCGCGAGCAGTTCACCTCACTCGTGACCAAGGCATCGCGTCAGTTCCTCACCGAGAGCGTCAACGACCGTCTGAAGACGGCACTCGGAGCCGGTGCCGGCGTCGCAATCCCGGTGGCAGCGGAAACCACCGCGACGGTTTCGAGCGAGCCCGCCACGCAGGCGGACCTGGAACGCGACACCGAGATCGAGACGACGCTCGAGGAGCTCGAGGGCTACCAGATCGTCAAGGCCATCGCATGCGGAGAGACCAAGCCGCACCGTGTGACCCACCGCGACGCGAAGAGCTACTTCGCCGTGCTCCTCGACGACAACAACCGCAAGCCGATCGCGCGTCTGCATTTCAACGGACGGCAGAAGTATCTCGGTCTCCTGGATGAGCAGAAGGTCGAAACCCGGCACGCCATCGACGAGCTCGACGAGATCTACGAGCACGCCGACGCCATCCGCGAGGCCGTCGTCCGCTACCGGTGACGTCACACGCTTCGCGCGGCGTGAAGATCGTCCGTTCATGACCAGCTCCGCTTGCACCGAAAGAGCCTCGATGTCACGCGCCCGCCTTTTCCTCGCCGCAGCAACCATTGGTGCGGCTCTCGCCGCTGCAGGGTGCTCGTCCTCCCAGCCGGAGCAAGCGGAGGCCGCCCCGGCGGTGACCGTCACGGTCACTCCGACGGTCACGCCCACCCCGACCCCGGAAGCGCCTAGCGAAGCGCCCGTGTCGGACATCCAAGTCGCCGTGGACACCTTCGTCGGTGCACTCGATCGGCTGGGCATCGAGCACTCCGAGCCAGTGCGCGCCGAGGTGGGCGCCTCAGGCGCAAAGGCGCGGTTCGACATCACCATCAACGGCTACGAAGCCGGTATCAACGTCTTCCCCGACGCCGACACACTCGCGGCTTGGGGAAAGTTGAGCGACGCCTACGGCGGCATCTTCGTATCTTCAGGAACCGCGGCGCTTTCCCTCAACTCGAGCGAGGGGGTCGGGAACTCCGCGGAGATCGCCCCGGCCATCGCCGACGCGGTCAACGGCGAGACGCGCGGCGTCTGAGCGGCGGATCGACGCCCGGCAACCGCGCGGAAGGCCCGCCGTCTAGGCTCGACATATGACCTGCGCCGCTCGCCCCACGTACGACGAGATCTTCGAGTGGGTCACCGACTACGAGAAGCACGACAGCGTCGCCCACGCAACCGTGCACGTGCTCCGTCAGGAAGACCCCGAGCACCTCAACTCGGGCATGGTCGCGATCCACCTCAATCACGGTCCCGCGTCGATCTCGTTGAACGTCGACTGCGAGCGCACATGGACGGCGGCGCTCTCGGAGCGCTCCGGCGAGTTCCCCCTCTCGGGCGGCAACCTCATCGCCCTCGGCGAGGAGCTGTACACGACGGGCAAACTCTGCGAATACCTGCAGGCACGCACCGACGGAGCCCCCGACTCCGCGACCGAGGCCGCGCTGCGGTGACGCCCGACGACGCGGCGCCGGTCGAGATCGAACCCGGCGTCTACGAGCACTTCAAGGGCATGCGCTACGAGGTGTTCGGCACGGCGAGGCACTCCGAGACCGAAGAGGTTTTCGTGTCGTACCGCACGCTCTACGGCGACCACTCGTTCTGGGTGCGCCCGATCGCGATGTTCACCGAGCACGTCGAACGCGACGGATATTCCGGTCCGCGTTTCCGCCGCATCGCAGAGAGCCCGGATGCCGCTGAGCCGGGCGACTGAGCACGGACTCCGGTCGCGGGTTCCCTGCTCCCCCGCACCTCGCGTGCCAGAGTGACGACGTGAAACTGTATTCCGACTTCGCCGCGCAGCGTGCCCGTCAGATGACCGCCGACGTGGTCGCCCTCGCGCTCATCGCGCTCAGCGTCTCGGCGGGAGTCGCCGTCTTTGCCACCGTCGACCAGTTCTCGCAGCTGGGCCGCCAGATCCAGAGCACCGGCCTCGATTTCCGGGCATCGATGACCGACGTCGGCACCCGCCTGGGCGGTGTACCCCTCATCGGCGAGGGGATCAGCGCCCCGTTCGCCACGGCGAGCTCGGCGGGCGACACGCTCGCGGCCGTCGGTCAAACCCAGCAAGACCTCGTTCGCCAGGCGGCGATCGCGCTCGGTGTCGGCGTCGCGGCCCTCCCGATCCTGCTCATCCTTCTGATCTGGCTCCTCCCGCGACTCCGCTTCGCCATGCGCGCCACGCGCACCCGCGACCTCATCCGCGCCGGCGTCACCACCGATCTGCTGGCACTGCGCGCCCTCACCAATCAAAAGGTCGGAGCCATCACGAAGGTCGCCCCCGACGCGGTCACAGCGTGGCGACGGGGAGACGCCGAGGTGATGAATCGCCTTGCGGGACTCGAGCTGAGGTCGGTCGGCGTCCGGCCCCGATAAGCGGGGTCCGCAGCCAGGGCCGGTGACTGATCGGTCGAGGGTCATTGACGTTCCCTTGGCCTCAGCGACTCTCGAGCGCGAGGCGACCGGCGAGCAAGACGTATGTGGCGGCGAAGGTGCGGCGCAGCCACGCCATGACCTTCGGGCGCGTAATGACCTGATTGCGCATGGTCGCGGCGAAGACGCCGTAGAGCGCGAACACGACGAACGTCAGCGCCATGAAGATGAGGCTGAGCCACACCATGTGCCAGGTGCCGTTGGCTTCGCCCGCGGGAACGAACTGCGGGAGGAAAGCGAAGAAGAAGATCGTGAGTTTCGGGTTGAGCAGGTTGATCAAGATGGCGGTTCGAATCACGCGCCAGAACGAAACGGGCTCCGCGCTCGCGTCGACATCGATCAATGACTTGTCGCGGAAGGTCTGGCAGGCGAGATAGAGCAGGTAGGCGACGCCCAACCACTTGATCGTCTGAAAGGCGATGGCGGAGGCGTTCAGGATTGCCGCCAGACCGGTGATGGCCGCAATCATGTGGGGGACGACACCGAGCGTGCAGCCGAACGCGGCGATGATCCCGGCCTTCGTTCCGCGCGAGAGTCCCGCAGCGATCGAATACACGGCGCCGGTGCCAGGCGTAGCCACCACCACCAGCGTTGTCAGCAGAAAGGCAATGCTCATCGTTGCTCCTCCGAGAGTCGTTGCTCCCGCACAGTACGGCTTCTGCGGGGTGCGGTGAGGACGAGCTGCTCGAGTCGAGACGGGGTTAAGAGTCAGCCGGAGACCTGTCGGGTATGGGCACCCGCGGCGTAGCATCGCCGATACGCCGGAGTCCCTCCGCGGCATCCGGTCCCTCCGAACCGACGAGAACACGGGAGATCCAGATGGACACGATGGCGATGATGAAGTCGATGGACATGGGCGAGATGACCATGGACATGGATGCCATGCAGGAATGCATGCAGTCCCTCAACGCGTGCGCGATGGCCGCGGCCATGTGCGCCGGCAGCGACATGATGCACGGCGCCGAGATGGCCACGTGCTGCGCCATGTGCTCGAACATGGTCGAGATGGCGCAGGCGACGATGCACATGATGATGCGTCCGGTCGGCATGAACATGGACGTGATGAGCGCAATGATGACCGCCTGCATGACCATGGGCAAGGCGTGCGCCGCCGAGTGCCGCGCGCACGGCGATATGGACGAGATGTGCCGCTACTGCGCCATGGCTTGCGACGACATGGTCATGAAGTGCGAGGCCATGATGGCCTCGATGACCGCCTGAGTTCTCTTCTTCGCGCGGCCGCTGACGTTTCGTCGGCGGCCGCTCGGCTATGCGGCGCGCGCGGTCGTGATGATCGCGGATGCGCTGAGCAGTTCGGCGACCGGGTGGTACGCCACCGGCTCCCCCACCGCGATGTCGACGGCCGGGCCGACGATCCGCAGCTGCACCGTCGTGCCGTTCAGCAGGGCGACCGTCGCGGTCGAGCCGTTGGCGTCGATGACGAGGCCGTCCCACCACGCAGACGGGTTCGAGGCTGCCATGCAGCGCTGGATCGGGTGGACTGTCGACGAGATCGTGCGGGACATGGCTTCACCTGCCTTCGGAGTGGTTGGTGTGATGAAGCTACGGGATGCCGCGGAGGTGGGCGATCTGGGGCGTAGTGGGGCGTAATAACGCAAAGCGCTCCCAGCAGGAAGGCCACGCAAGAGTCCCTGCTCCCCCAAAGCGGACATTCGCTCACTCAGCCATTCGCGGCCCATACGTACTCCCTCTGGGCAACGCGATTGCGTTCGATGGCCGCCCGAGCTGAGCCGCACATGGCTCTCTCCGATTGAACCCGATAGGCGTCAACCGGGGACAGACGAAGACCGATGTTTCGCGCAACGGCAACATGGCCGGAATCCGAAGTCTCACGCCAACGAACGCCACGATCGCCCCCGGGCTGTCACAGATGGAGAACATTCCTCATGGCGGGAGACAGAGCGTCCCCACAACGGTAAAATCGCACAACCCACGATCATGAGGCGTCCCAGATTTGCACTACCCGCTAGCTACGGACAGACTCGTCAGAAGCGCTTCAGGCGTAGCCGAACAGGGTGGGAGTCGATGGCAAAGTCGCCGTTACGTTGGGTGGGGAGCAAACGAAGCTTGCTCCCCGACATAGTGAGTCGGTTCCCGACTTCCTTTAATCGATACATCGAACCATTCGTTGGATCAGGTTGCGTCTTCTTCGAGGTCGAGCCTTCTTCCGCGATCCTCTCAGACTTCAACCCTGAACTGATCCAGTTTTACGTCGAGTTGCGCGATTCGCCGGCGCAGATGATATCGGAACTCAAGAAATTCGATGTCGAAGGCGGCGATTACCTTGATGTGCGATCCTTAAAAAAAGAGTCGCTGGATGCACCCTCCAGGGCTGCGCGCTTCCTCTATCTGAACCGCTTCTCATTCAACGGCTTGTACAGAACAAACCGCCAGGGAGAGTTCAACGTCCCAAGAGGGTCGCGCGTTGGCGCCTTCCCAACCCCGCAACAGCTATACGATTGCAGTTTGGCCCTCCAGGGAACGCAAATATTCAACTGCGACTACCTCGAATGCCTACGAAGCGTGGCCGAGGGCGACTTGGTTTATCTAGACCCACCGTATCGGAACGACGGTCGCGCCACTCATGGGGAATACGGTTACGGGTCATTTGGTAGTTCGGATGACGTCGCAAGATTGGCCAGGGAATTGCGGAGATTGAGCGGCATCGGAGCGCAAGTATTGCTGTCGTTCAACGAGGAGCCCGAACTCGAGGCCGAGTTGACGAGGTGGCAAGTGACTAACGTGAGCCGACGCCGATCTGTTTCTGGGTCCGTGGCGGGCAGAACAGTTCTGCTGGGGGAAATATTGGCGGACAATTTTAGCAGCCAGTATGCTTAGAATAGCGGTTTTGAGTGATGTCCACGCATACGAAACGGCGCGACTGAAGGAGACCGAGAACCGACCGTCATATATGGAGATATCCAGTGCCGAAAACGCCGCGGAGAATCCCTTCACCGCCCTCAGTGAATTGATCGCACGCGAGAGCCTATCGGTCGACCTGCTTATATCGGGCGGCGATATGGGCGACAAGGCCACTCCTGCGGCTATTCAGTACACCTGGGGACGCATAAAACAGGTCCAGCAATCGCTGAAAGCTCCAAATCTCCTGGCCGCAACAGGAAACCACGATATGGACTCCCGACACAGGAATGGACACGACCCGCGGGGCATGCTTCAGAACCTGCCCAACTACCCCTTCGACGATGCGGCGTTGAACAATGAGTACTGGGCCAACAATGTGGTGGTTCAAGAATCGGCTGGCGTTAGGTCAGTTCTCCTCAACAGTAGCGCCTATCATGGTAACGACGAGGAGTGGCGCCACGGTCGAGCTTCAGCGCGAACTCGCGAGTACCTGAAGCGCAGACTAGATGCCACCTCCGACCCCGGAATCAATCTTCTCGTTACGCATCACCAGCTCTATCAGATCGGAAATTACGACCTGGGCGACAAGAGCCACATGGCTGAGGCACCCGCTCTTCTCGATTTGTTGGGATGCGGCGACTATGGTCACTGGCTTCTCGTTCACGGCCACCGTCACTGGCCAAACATCAGTTATGCGAGCGGGGGCCGCGGCTCACCAGTGGTGTTCTCGGCAGGTAGCTTCTCAGCGGTTCTGTGGGATGAAATTCAAAACAGCGCTCGCAATCAGTTTTACATTCTCGAAATCGAGGACACCGCGCCCGGGAATCCCATCCGCGGCAAATATACCGCGTGGGACTGGGTGCCCGCCCGCGGGTTCGAGCCCGCCCAAGAAGGATCTGGTCTTTCCCATAGAGGCGGGTTTGGGGGCTATTCGACAGGTGCGCAACTCGCTCAAAAGGTTCGGGAAATTTTCGATCGGGAAGCTCAGCCGTTCCTTTCTTGGACAGTACTCGAGTCGGAGATAGACGACCTCGCCTACACCTTGCCGTCCGACTTCAAAGCGTTCATCAAGAACCTCAAGCAAGTCCATGACCTTGACGTTCTGAGCATCCAAGGGCAACCGGCCCAGGTAGGAAGAACCAGCGCATGATAGACCCACAGGCTCTAGTTCCCGCTGCCGAGAATGCCCGATTCCGCACCCCTACCGTTGTCGCGCGAACCTTCGTACCGCCTGATGCGTTCAAACTCCTTATCAAGCCCTCTCATACAGTGATGGTTGGTCCCCGTGGCAGCGGCAAGACCACACTGCTGAAAATGCTCACGCCCGAGGCTCTCGACGAGTCGTCTCGCGTGAAACGTTTCCGACTGGGTGGCGGCCTTCAGTTCACTGGCGTCTTCATCCCCTCCAGCAGCGCTTGGAGTCGCCAAATCGAAGCGTATGAGAAGTGGGGACTCGATTCGGACGTCGTTGCTAGGTTGTTTGAGTCAACGTTCGCAGTTTCCGTCTTGCGCGCCTTCTGTGTAGCTCTACACGATCGGTTGTCGCGCAGTATCCCGGCGACATGGCTGAACGCGCCGGATATTTCCATCGACGCACATCAAGAAGCAGATATCGCAGTGGCGATCGCTGAAATCTGGCACCTGAAGTTGAGGGTGACCAGCCTTCTGGGTGTTCGGGCCGCTGCCGCTCAGAGAATCGTCGACCTCGGACGTCTCGCAAACGAGCTTCGCAGAGGAAAGGGCGGAGAGGACGATCCGGCCCTTACTGATTCCTCAGATCTGGTAGCCCTGCTGACGACCACGCTTGACACTATCGAAGCAATCGCCCCAGCGTTTATCGGGCAGCGGTGGTGCCTATTGTTCGACGAACTTGAACTTGCCCCGGAGGAGCTACGCCGGTCCCTGGTGTCATCGATGCGATCGGTTGACGACCGCCTCATTTTTAAGCTCGCTCTCGCTCCATACAGCGCAGACTTGGACGACATGATGTCCGCGGTAGCCGCCATGCCCGGACACGACCACGATCCGATCTGGCTCAGTTATGGCCACAAGTCCGAGGCGCTCCGATTCAGCTATGCGCTCATGGAAGAAGTTGTGAGGGAGCGCTTCGATCAAGAAGCTAGCTTGACCTCCTTGCTCGGCGACGCAGTCCTGCCTGATGATGACGACGAGGTTTCCTACGAAACCCGCTCAAAGGACGATATAACAGAGGTTCAAGCTTTTTTCGTTCGCGAGTTGTACGAGTCAGATCTCAGCTTCAAGCGTTTCGTAGATCGTGCGACTGGCGGTATCGATGAGCTACTCGCCACTACGGGTCAAGCCAGAGCACAGTATCTTCGTAAAATCATTCCGCTGGTTATCGCGCGACTTACCTTCCGTGCGCCGGATAGAACCGGGAGCGGAAGACAGCAGCGGTACAGAACTAGGAAGAACCCACATATTTACGCCGGCGGTACCGCGGTGGCGACTGTCCTAGAGGGTAATCCGCGCTGGATTATCGGACTGATGAACGCTTTGCTGGACAACGGCCCGGGCCGTATACCAGCCTCGCTTCAGACCGCCGAACTCGCTCGCGCGCGAAATAGGTTCAGGGCGCTACTTTCCACAATCCCGGCACCGGTTGCAACGGAGGCGAAGAGGGGGCTCTTGCCACTGCTGGACACAGTCGGGCGCGCCTTCAGCCGAGAGATAATTGCTAACGACTTTACTTCCGATCCAGTCGGCACTTTCATTGTCGATTCGACAGCTTCTGAACCTCTCATTGAAGCATTAGGCATGGCAGTGAACACGGGTGCCATCGTCTACGTACCCGATTCAAACAGCGCGGGAGTCCTTACCTCAATGCGAGGCAAGCGGTTCCGCCTAAGCTATCTGCTTGCGACGGGATACCAACTTCCGCTCAGGCTCGAGCGTGCGGCCGCTCTTAGCGCTGTGCTCTCGCCGTCACGCCCGGAGCAATTGGAGCTGTTTTCACATGAGTAACCGGAGTATAACTGTCTCCAGCGCGATCGCCGAGAAGCACGTTGATCTCCTTGTGGTTGCTCTTGGGTTCGAAGAACGCGGACGCTTCGTTGCGGAGAATGGCCCAGACTCCGACACTCGGTTGGCATTTGCATTTCCCACTGTCAGCACTCTCAGCTACGAAGAAAATCGTTTGGCCTTGGAACGCCTATCGTACGAGATCTTGCCGCTGAGCGACGATTTCGGGGCGGCCCTCGTCGATGCGATCGAAGGACTCGATTCCTCAAGGCCACGCATCGGTATTGACATATCGAGCCTGACGCGGGTTCATCTCGCTGAGATCATAGATGCCCTAGTCTACAGCTGCTCAAAGGAAGTGAGTGTGGATTTTCTGTACGCACCCGCGAGGAGCGATGCTTGGGAAGTCGACGATGGCCCCATTCGGGTAGCGGAACCTGTTCACCCGTCGTTCTCCGCCTGGGCGGATGACGCGGGACTTCCACTAAGCGCAATTATCGGGGTGGGTGTCGAGGAAAGCATGGCCCTGGGGGCGGCTGAGTTCCTGGACGTATCCAATGCGTACGCTTTCGTTCCTACGAATGGCGACGTAGGCTTCGATGCTATGAACGAGAAGGCTAACCATGACTTCTTCCTCGCTGAATACATGAGCAAGAAGATCTCGTACTCCATTCAGGAGCCGTTCGACCTCTTCACGCGGTTGGAGGGTCTTGTGTATGGCCTCTCGCCCCGAGTGCGCATAGCGCTCGTGCCACTCGGCCCGAAAATTTTCGCCTTGTGCTCTCTGCTTGTCAGCCTGATCGCTGAGAATCGCGCCACCGTGTGGCGATTCTCAGCGTCGGCTAATTCCACTCCCGTTCAGCGGCGACCCAGCGGTCGGATAGTCAGCCTCAGGGTTAAGATCGCCTAGACAACGAAGCTGCGACGTCCGCGTGCGACGCAGATGAGATGTGCCGCAATCATGTTTTGCGGTGATCGCGACTTCTCAACCAGGCAATCTCTCCAAACCCCGGCCAGCGTGAGCCAAACGTTACCTCCCCGCCCCCAACCGCGCCGTCCCGGGTAACCCCTCCTCCCTACGCTGGCGGCACGCCCCGCCCATGCAGGGCGCTGCACCTCCCCGCATCGCCGGAGGACTCCGCGACCGACACCGATCCGCGTCCCGAAACCGCCCACGCGCCCGCAGCGGACAGCACTCTAAAGCACCGCCCCGGCCGCTGGATTGACAACGAGAACCCCGAACACACCACACAGGAGAACCCCGAGCGCAAGGCCATCGCCGCCCACAACCTGCGGTGGTCGCTCTTCGCCGGGTTCCTCGGCTTCGGCGGCCGCAACCGGACGATCGTCTCGACCGGCCTCCCACTCATCCCGAGCATCAAACTCGGCCCCGCAGTCGCAAACACCCGGCTCGCGAACAGCGTGCGCAGCCCGCTCGACGCCTGCGACTGCGCCACCACCGCCCACGCCCCTCCGCTCTCAGCGCGACAGCGCCTCCAGTACCTGCGCCCGCGGAAGGTCGACCTCGCGCGAGACCGTGTCGTAGCGCCGCACGCGCCCGCTCTCGCCGAACGGCTCCCACCCCGGGTCGCCGGTCTGCGCGAAACGCACCCAGTCGCCGTGCATCTGTCGAGCGAGTTCCGCGGGCGCCTCGAGGCCGGTCATCCGCTGCCCCGCCGGGTCGTCCAGCGCGTCGAACGCGAAGCCGATCTCGAGGGCGTGGGCCGCGCCGAGTTCGCGCACGGGACTCTGCCAGGCGAACTCGTAGACGAAGGTGGGCGCCGTGCGCGCCCGCGCGACCTCGATGGCAGGAGCGCGAAGGATGAGGTCGGTGATCACCTGGCCGATGATCTCGCCGGCCGAGGCGTCGGGAAGAGCACGCCGGTAGGCCGCCCACACTCCTCGTGGGAGTCGCTTGGCGAGCGCGACCAATGCGTACGTTCGCCGCGTCAGCTTCGCGAGAGCCTGCGGCGGGTACCAGAGGCGGTACTCGTCGGTGTTCGTCCCGATCAAGATGGGCATTCCGACGCCGACCAGGGCTCGGCGCGGAGACTCGGGAAGGGTGACCGCGTCGAGGCGGGCGGTGAAGCCGGGGGTGCCGCGCAAAGGCGTGGAGCGTGCCGCGAGCCGATCGCGGGCCGCGACGAGCCGCTCGGGGGCGACGTCGCGCAGGGCTTTCGCCGTGGCATCCACCTTCGCCTCCCGCGCGATATTGCGGATCGTGCGGGCCGAACGGCGCGGGGTCTCGGCATCGAGCGGACCCGACTGGATGATCGCTCCAGCGACGAGGGGCCGTAGGTCCGGGCGGCTCAGCAGCGCCGCCACGACGGCTCCCCCGGCCGATTCGCCGAAGATCGTGATGCGAGTGGGGTCGCCGCCGAAGCGGGCGATGTTGCGATGGGTCCACCGCAATGCTTCCGCGGCGTCGGCGAGACCGAGGTTGGCCGGGGCGTCCGGCAACGCCGAGAAGCCCTCTGCCCCGAGACGGTAGTTGGCCGACACGAAGACCACGCCGTCGCGGGCGAAAGGCGTGCCGTCGTAGGTGCTGAGCGCCGCGGTGCCACGCTCGAACGCCCCGCCGTGGAACCACAGCATGACCGCGGCGCCCTTGGCCTCCGCCGGTCTCCAGACGTTGACGGTGAGGATGTCGTCACCGGGGAGGATGACGGATGCCAACAGCTCGCCGGTCGCGCCGGGATACGGCGACTGCGGCGAGGTCGGCCCGAACCGCGTAGCCTCACGGACCTCGCTCCACGGCTCGACCGGAGCGGGATGGGCGAAGCGTCGAGCTCCGACGGGCGGCGCGGCATACGGGATGCCGAGGAAGCGCTCGACGCTTCCCTCGCGCGACCCGGCGACCGAACCCGCTTCGGTGGCGATGACAGGACGAGACATGCGACCTCCTCGCCGGAGTCTACGGGCGCGCCCCCGTGCGATCCCCGAAACGCGACGGCAGTACAGTTCACGCATGCCTCCGATCGAGAACCTCGTGGCCTTCATCGCCGCGTCGGTCGTCATCATCGTCATTCCCGGTCCGAGCGTGCTGTTCGTGATCGGGCGATCCATCGCGCTCGGCCGTCGCGCGGGCGTGCTGAGCGTCGTCGGCAACGCCCTCGGAACTGTTCCCGCGGTGATCGCCGTGGCGTTCGGGGTCGGGGCGATCGTCGCCTCGTCGATCGTCGCGTTCACGGTGATCAAGATCGTCGGGGCGATCTATTTGGTGTGGCTCGGGATCCAGGCGATCCGCCACCGCCACGCCCACGTCGCCGGGGCCGTCAGCGGCCCGACCTCGTCGTGGACACTCCTGCGCCAGGGCTTCATCGTCGGTCTCACCAACCCCAAGACCATCGCGTTCTTCGTCGCCGTGCTGCCGCAGTTCGTCGACCCGCGCGCGGGCTCCGCGTGGCTGCAACTGCTGTTGCTCGGACTGACGTTCCAGATCATGGCCCTCGCCTGCGACAGCGCCTGGGCCCTCGCCGCGGGAACCGCCCGCAATTGGTTCGCCCGCTCGCCGAAGCGCATCTCGACCCTCTCGGGCACCGGCGGGGTCATGATGATCGGCCTCGGCGGCGCGCTCGCACTCAGCGGCGCGAAGAGCTGACGCGGGGCGCCCCACCGGGCGCGGGTCGCTCACCGGCCGCGGGTCGCTCACCGGCCGCGGGTCGCTCACCGGGCGCGGGGCCTCCCGCCGAGCGCGAGTCTCGCGAGACTGCAACTCGCTGACAACTGCACGTCAGCCTGCAACGGACTTGTCACCGAGATGCAGTCTCGGCGCCCCGCCGGCACGGCGGCCAGCCGGCGCGGCGCCGCGCCGCCGGGGCCCCGCAGCACGCGCGCCCGGCCCGACGCAACCTCAGCGCCCCCGCACGCCCAGATCGGCGGATGCCGCGCCCTCGAGCCGCGTGCCGTCGGGGGCGTAGCGCGAGCCGTCGACGGGGCTGTCCCACGAGCGTTCCGCGTCGTTCCAGGTCAGCGGGGCCGGGGCGACGATCGCGCGCGTCTGCCCGTCGACCGTCGAGACTGCGGCCGTGCGCAGACCCTGGCGCGACACGACTCCCGCGCCTTCCGCCGGTCGCTTGACCGGCGCGGGGGTGGCCGCGGTGAAGGCTCCCGCCACGACCGAGGCGCGGCGCCCGGCCTCGCCGATCCCCCGGCCCAGGTCGGCGGGCACGGTCATGCGCGTGCCCATCGTGCGCATCCAGCGCGGGCGGTCGCGCCACGACACCCCGCGGATCTCGTCGCTCAACCGCATCGCCGCCGCCGGGGCATTCGTCAGGCCCCACCCCGCGTATCCGGTGGCGAAACGCAAGCGGCCGAGGCCCCGCGGCATCCCGCCGACGAAGGGAATCAGGTTGTGCGACTGGTAGTCCTGCCCCGACCAGCGCGCGAGCTCCGCCCCGACCGGGAGCGTGCGTCGCGCCCACGCGGCGAGCGCTTCGGCGAGGGCGACCTCCGACGAGGCGGACCCCACCGGATGCCGTGCCCCGGTCACGACGAGAGCGGCACGTCCGAACGACGACGGCACGGCCACGACGCTGCGTCCCTCGGCGCCGACCTCGCTCCACATTCCGCCGGGGGCCGCGGCATCCGCGTCCATCTCGAACGCGATCGCCCACGACCGCAGCGCCCGCGTCTTCAGGTCGTAGAGCCCACGTCGGGTAATGGGCGTGCCGGTCGCCAGCACGACGGTCTCGCCGAAGAGCGTGCCGTGGTCGGTGTCGACGCGCCCCTCGGGGAGCACGCTCACGTCGCTGACGCGGACGCCGGTGTGCAGGGTCACTCCGGCGTCGACGGCCGCGCGGGCGAGCGTACGGGCGAGTCGCACCGGGTCGAGCGCCAGCTGATCGTCGAGCGCGATGGCCCGCACCGCAGTGCGTCCGCCGAAGTCGCTCGGGGCGTCCTCTCGAATCGCGAGACCGGCCTCTCGCGCGGCGTCGCGCACCGCGTCGAGGGCGACGTCGGTCGCGAGGCCCCGACCGAAGGTGAACGAGGTGCGGCGATCGGCATCCGCCCCCGCCTTCTCGGCGAGCCACTCCTGCCCCGCCCGGTTCGCCTCGACGTAGGCCCGCACGAGGGTGGCGGGGTGATGCGCGCGCAGGGCCGCGAGGGTCGAACCCTGCAGCACGGATACCATGCCCACCGACGCCCCGGTCGCGCCCCGGCCCACCTCGCCCGCGTCGACCAACGCGACGTCGACTCCCGCCTCGCCGAGCATGACGGCGGTCGACAAGCCCGTGATCCCGGCCCCGACGATGACGACGTCGTGCCGCCCACCGTCCTTCAGGGGTGTCGTCTCGACGGACGCGGAATCGGTGTGCCACAGGGAGGACGTCATCGTTCCATCCCACTCCGGATGCCGGCGCCACGGCATCCGCTTGCCTCGACGACCGCGATCGTCTACCCGTCCTACACACCCGGCGGACTCCCCGCGTGAGGGGTCGATCCGTGTCGCCTCCGAGCGTTATCGGCGACACATCTCGACCCCTCGCGCACGGCGGCGCGGGCCGCGACGCGGGCCCGCGGATAGGCTCGACGCGTGACCGACAACGCCGCTCCCACGAGTCGAACGGCCGTGGTGGCCGCGGCCATCGACCTCTTCGCGGAGCACGGCTACGACCAGACCTCGGTCGAGCAGATCGCGCAGGCTGCGGGGGTGTCGCGCTCGACCTTCTTCCGGCAGTTCGGCGGCAAAGAAGACGTCGTGTTCGCCGACCACGAAGTGCTCATCGCCGAGACTCGCGCCTACCTCGCGCAGCCGCACGACGACCCGTGGGCCGCGGTGTGCGAGGCCTCGGTGCGGGTGTTCCGTCACTTCGCGGCCGACCCCGAGGTCGCGCGGCGGCGGTACGCGATCGTGCGGCAGGTTCCGGGGCTGCGCGACCGCGAGATCATCACGGTCTTCCGCTACGAGCGCCTGTTCGACGAGTATCTGCGCGAAGCGCTGCCCGGTCTCGATCCGCTCGACGCGGTCGGTTTCTCGGCCCTCGTGACCGCCGTGCACAACCACGTGCTGCGCCGTCTCATGCGTGGGGCTCGGGTGCCGGCATCCGTTCTGCGTCGCGCCCTCGACGACGTGCTCCGCCGCTATGGCGTGCACCCCGACGGCGACGACTCCGCCGGCGACGACCTCATCGTCGCTGCGTTCCCCCGCCGCATGCCCGCCGCCGAGGTCACGCGGCGCCTGCGCGCGACGCTCGGCGACTGAGGCGCGGGGCCGGTGCTCGGTGCCCAGCGCCCGGTACCGGTGCCCAGCGCCCGGCGCCCGGCGCTTTGGGCTCGCGAGACTGCATCTCGCTGACAACTGCGTTGCAGCCTGACACCGATTTGTCAGCCGAATGCAGTCTCGCGCACCCTGGGCACACACGGCGTCCCGGCCACCCGGAATGCTCCGCCCGAGCGTTCGCCCCGAGTCCCGCACAGCGTGGCACTGAGTCCCAACATGCGCGATACTGGGAACCATGACCATCGACGCCGATGCCCGCACGCTCCCCGGAGAGCGCGTCGCCCACTACGACCTGCTCGGTCGCCGCGACACCGACTACTACGCGGTGTTCGCCGACATCCCCGACGCCGACCGCGCCGTGTGGGACACCGCGAAGGCCTTCGCCGACGAGGTCGGCACGCGCATGCAGGGTGAATGGGATGCCGCGAGCTATCCGATCGACCTGGTGAAACGCATGGGCGAGCTCGAGCTGTTCACCGACGGCATCGAGCACGACGAGCTGCCCTACACCTCGCCCCTGGCCGCGGGGCTGGTCAACATGGAGATCTCGCGTCACGACGGCTCCCTCGCCACCGCCCTCGCCGTGCAGGGCGGGCTCGCGCTGCGGACGCTCGCGTTCTACGGCTCGCCCGAGCAGCAGCAGCGCTGGCTGAAGCCCCTCGCCGATGGAACCGTGCTCGGCGCCTTCGCGCTGACCGAGCCCGACCACGGCTCCGACTCCGTCTCGCTCGAGACGACCGCGACCCGAACCGCCGACGGCTGGTCGCTCAGCGGCACGAAGAAGTGGATCGGCAACGGCGCCTCCGGCGGCATCACCTTCGTGTGGGCTCGTGTCGAGAATGAGGGCGGCGACGACCACGGCAACGTGCGCTGCTTCCTCGTCGAGCAGGACACCCCCGGCTACACGGGCACCGTCATCACCGGAAAGGTGTCGCTCCGCGGCATCCACCAGGCTCACATCGCGATGGACGATGTGCGTCTTCCCGCGGATGCCGTGCTGCCCGGCACCCACACCTTCAAGGACGCATCGGTCGTCCTCTTCGCCACGCGCTCGGGCGTCGCCTGGTCGGCGCTCGGCCACGCGACCGCCTGCTATGAGATCGCGCGGACATATGCCACCGAGCGCATGCAGTTCGGAAAGCCCCTCGCCAAGTTCCAGATGGTGCAGGAACGCCTCGCGCAGATGCTCGACGAACTCACCGCGATGCAGCTGTACTGCCGCCGTCTCGCCGACCTCGAGTCCTCCGGCGGCCTGCGCCCCACACAGGCATCGCTGGCGAAGTACCACAACACCCGCGCCGCGCGCCGGGTCGCCGCGATCGCGCGCGACCTGCTGGGCGGCAACGGCATCCTGCTCGAGAACGGCGTCATGCAGCACATGGCCGACATCGAAGCGATCCACACCTACGAGGGCACCGAGAGCGTTCAGGCGCTCTTGCTCGGCCGCGACATCACCGACATGAGCGCGTTCGTCTGATCCCGGATGCCGGGACCCGGCGCCCGGCCTCAGCCCACGGAGCGCGCGCGTTCGGGCCCGGATGCCGTGGCCTTGGCGCCCGACGTGAGCCACGGAGCCGTGCTCCTCCGATCCCGGATGCCGGGACCCGGCGCCCGATCCTGTCCGGTCCGGGCGCGGGCTCGGCGCCCGGGGCGCGGACGGGCGGAGCGGGCCCGCGCGGGCCTGCAGCCCGCGGAACGCCGGGGATCCCGGCATCCGTCGCCCTATCCGCCCCCGGGATGGCGCGCAACCTCCGCACCCATGTCGGAGGCCCCCGCTACCGTGTGAGCATGGGCCTGTTCTCTCGTCATCCCGCGCCTCGCGACGCCGTCACCTCCGTCGCGCAGGCCGTCCAGACTCCGCCGAAGAGCCTCTGGGCCGACGGGTTCGGCCGGCTCGCGGTGCGGGCCGTGCAGATCATCGTCGTCGTGGTGCTCGTCGCGGGGATCATCTGGGGCATCCAGCAGGTGACGCTCGTCATCATCCCGCTGGTGCTCGCGCTCATCTTCGCCTCGGCCTTCGGCCCGGTCACGATGTGGATGCGCCGCAAGGGCGTGCCCTCGGTCATCGCGACGCTGCTGACCCTCCTTGCCGTCGTCGTCGTGCTCGCCGGCCTCGGCTGGCTCGTGGCGAACGCCGTCATCAATCAGTGGGACTACCTCAGCTCGCAGGCGGTGCAGGGCTTCCAGCAGGCGCAGGACTGGTACCACACGCTGCCCTTCGCGATCTCTCAAGACCAGGTCAACCAGGCGATCCAGGGCATTCAGGGCTTCGTCACGAGCTCGTCCTTCGGCACCGGTGCGCTGGCCGGCGTGAGCGCGATCGCCTCGTTCGTGACGGGCTTCGTGCTGATGGTCGTCATCCTCTTCTTCTTCCTCAAAGACGGCCCCCGCATGTGGGAGTTC
Source organism: Microbacterium sp. P26 (assembly GCF_023712585.1). Classification (NCBI taxonomy): domain Bacteria; kingdom Bacillati; phylum Actinomycetota; class Actinomycetes; order Micrococcales; family Microbacteriaceae; genus Microbacterium; species Microbacterium sp. P26. The sequence goes on from NZ_JAMAXZ010000001.1 coordinate 713,494, forward strand.
GTGCTGCGTCCGTTCCACGGCAGCGACTACGAGCGGGCGCGCCGCATCGGTGACAAGACCGTGACGGTCCTCGGCTCGTACGTGCGCGGCACGGCGTCGGTCGCCGCCGTCGACGCGATCGGCATCGGCATCGGACTCGCGATCCTGCAGGTGCCTCTCGCCCTGCCGCTGGCCGTGCTCGTCTTCCTGCTCGCGTTCATCCCGATCGTGGGTGCGGTCACCGCCGGCATCCTGGCCGCACTGGTCGCGCTCGTCACCAACGGCCCGATCGTGGCCCTGATCGTCGTCGGAATCGTCGTGCTCGTGAACCAGCTCGAGGGCAACTTCCTCCAGCCGGTGCTGATGGGTCGCTCGATGAAGCTGCACTCGTTCGTCGTGCTCGTCGTGCTGGCCGGCGGTACCGCGATCGGCGGCATCCTCGGCACCCTGCTGGCCGTGCCGCTGACCGCCGTGGTGTGGGGCATCATCACCGTCTGGAACGGCCCCGACAAGCCGGCCGAGTGGGCGCGCCGCAAGAAGCGCAAGAACCCCGTGCCGCTGGCGGGCGACGAGAGCTGACGGCGATGCCGTACGACATCCCGGCGCCGATGCTGGCGAAGTCCGTTCCCGAGGTGCCCGAGCACGCGAAGGTCGACGGCGGCTTCAGCTACGAGCCCAAGTGGGACGGCTTCCGCGCCCTCATCTCGTGGGACGGCACCGACGTCGAGATCGGCAGCCGCGGCGCCAAGCCGCTGACCCGGTACTTCCCCGAGCTCGTGGCGGCGTTCGCCGAGCTGCTGCCCGAGCCGTGCCTGATCGACGGCGAGGTGGTCGTCGCTCGTGACGCCGAGGGGGGCCAGCGTCTCGACTGGGAGGCCCTGTCGCAGCGCATCCACCCCGCGGCCTCACGCGTGAACATGCTCGCTGAAGAAACCCCGGCCATGTTCATCGCGTTCGACCTGCTCGCCCGCGGCGACCGCGACCTGCAGAACGAGCCGTTCTCCGAGCGGCGCGCCCAGCTCGAAGACCTGCTCGGCGCCGTGCCGCACCCCGTGCACGTGACGCGAACCACCGATGACCCCGACCTCGCCCGTCGCTGGCTCGCGGAGTTCGAGGGCGCGGGCCTCGACGGCGTGATCGCCAAGCCCCTCGCCCAGCCCTACGCGCCGAACAAGCGCACGATGTTCAAAATCAAGCACGCCCGCACCGCCGACGTGGTCGCCCTCGGGTACCGCATCCACAAGTCGGGCGAGGGCGTGGGTTCGCTGCTCGTCGGCCTCTACGACGACGACGGCCGTCTGCACGGCGTCGGCGGCGTCTCGGCATGGACCGACAAGCGCCGCAAAGAGCTGATCGACGAGCTCGCTCCCCTCGTGGAGCGCGACGCCGACGGCGGGGCCGTGGTCGGCGAGACCGACCGGTCGCGCTTCTCGGCGTCGAAAGACGTGTCGTTCGTGCGGCTGCGCCCCGAGCTCGTGCTCGAGGTGCGCTACGACCAGCTCGAGGGCATGCGCTTCCGCCACACGGTGCAGTTCGACCGCTGGCGCCCCGACCGCGACGCCCACTCCTGCACCTTCTCGCAGCTCGAGACCGTCACCTCGTACGACCTGGGCGACGTACTCGACTGAGGCCGGCGACTCGTCGAGCTGGCGGTGCGCCCGGGGCGTGGCATCCGCCGCCGCTCTCCGGTGCCGTGCGGCCTCGCGCCGGGGATGTCACGAGAACAGGCGATGCCACGAGAACAGGCCGAAACCGGCGCAATCGTCCTGCTCTCGACGCAGTTGCCTGTTCTGGTGACGCCGAGCAGCACCCCGCGTCAGCCTGGTGAGGCCGAGCGGCGCCCCGGGCCAGCCGCCCGGCTCACCGGACTGACGCGGTATCCGCCTCCCGTGCCGCCCGCCGGGCGATCACGACCACGCCCGCCGACGCCCCGGCGAACATCGCGGCGAGGATCGCCCACCCGCCGGTCCCCAGATCGATCGCCGTCAGCGTGACGACCGCGGGCGCGATCATCGCGCCGACCGCGTAGCCGGTGCCGTAGACGCCCTGGTAGCTGCCCATGCGCTCCTGCGGGGCGAGGTCGAAGCTCAGGCTCCAGCCCGCGGCGCTCGACATGATCTCGGCGAGGGAGTGCACGACCGCGGCCGCGAGGAGCACGACGATCACCAGTGCCGCGGGCCCCCAGCCCTCTCCCCCGACCCATCCGGCACCGGCCCACAGCGCGCACGCCGCGACCATGAGCCACCCGGCGCGCGTCATCGCGCGGCCCGCGCCGGCGAAGGTGCCGGTCCCGCGGCTCATCCGCACCTGCAGCAGCACCACGACGACCGTGTTGACCAACAGGAGCGGGCTCACGACCACGTCGGCGGCGATCGTGTGCGAGACGACCCACAGCGGCACCCCGATTTCGAAGACCCCGAACTGGATGCCGAAGACCCCCATCAACGCGGTCAGCCACAGGAAACGCGGGTCGCGGTAGGGACTCCGGCCTCCCAAGGCGGGGGCCGACGAGTCGGGTGCCGTGACCACGACGTCGACGCGAGCCGGGTCCAGACCGGCGACGAGCACTGCGGAGGCCAGAAACAGCGACCCGGCGAGAGTCATCGTCACGTGGAAGGCGAACGGCGTGCCGAGCGCGAGGGGGATGGCCGCGACGGCCGTGCCGACGCCAATGCCGATGTTCGTGACGGTTCGCATCGTCGCACGGATGCGCACGCGGTCCTCGCCGCGGAACGCCCGTCCGACGACGGAGGAGCGCACGCTCCCGCCGCCCTGCTGGGCGAGCAGCACCAGCGAGGCGACGACCACGAGCGTGGGCAGATCGCGCACGAACAGGTAGCCGATGAGGGCGGTCCCCTGCACGACGTGCAGCACGACGAGCATCGTCCGCGCGCTGAAGCGGTCGGACAGGTGCCCGAACACGAGCGAGCTCGCGACACCGACCGCGCCGGCGATCGTGAGCCCGATGCCGACGGTGACCGGCTCGAGACCCACGATGAGCGTGAGGTAGAGCGTGGTGAGGGTGAAGAACGCGCCGCGGCCGAGGGTGTCGACCAGGGTGATCGTGAGCAGACGGCGGAGCGTCCGGTCCGTCTGCACGAGGGTTCTCAGGGGGACGGTGGGGATCGTGCTGGTCACATCTCCATTGATCCAGGTACGACGGGGTCGTTCAATCGATGTAGCGTGGGGCTTCATGATCCGATACGAGTTGGACGCGGCCGACATCTCGGCGATCCGCTTCGGCATCTCGCCGTTGTCGGAGCTCGGGCTCGGTCTGCGCGCTTTCTCGCAGCCCGAGGGCTACCCCCTGCAGCGTCCGTGGCTCGAGCGGATCGCATCGGTGCGTCCGCTGCTCGATCTCGAGGTGCTGCTCGCGCTCGTTAACGATCGCAAGTGGACCGCCGACTTCGTGAACCCTCGGCCGGCTTCTCCGCTCACCTCCCTCGACGACGAACTGTCCGCGCTCGGACGCATCACGCGCGCCCACTTCACCACCGACCTCGAGCGCGTGCACGGAGAGGTGCCCGCGGTGTTCCGTGGCCGGCACGACGTGGTCATCGCCCGCCTGCAACGCGCCCTCGCCACCGCGTGGGACCTGTGCTTCGCCCCGCACTGGGCGCGCATGAGCACGGTGCTGCGCGCCGACATCGCGTACCGCGGCCGCATCGCCGCCCAGGCCGGGATGGGCGCCGTCCTCAACGGCCTCTCGGATGCCGCCCGCTACGACGGCCGCCACCTCGACGTGCGGCTGTGGAACCCCGAGATCCGCCGTCGCCCGGTGCGCGGCGACGGGCTCACTCTCGTCCCCTCCATCTTCACGGTCCGCGTATCGACCCCCATCGACGACGACCTGCCGCCGACGGTGATGTACCCGGCGCGCGGCCAGGGGGCGATGTGGTCGACGAGCGGGCAGCCCGCACCCGACGCCGTGTCCGATCTGCTCGGCCGCACCCGCGCGACCCTCCTCGCGGCGCTCGGTGAACCGGCCTCGTCCACCGATCTCGCCCTCCAGCTCGGGGTGTCCACGTCGGCGATCAACCAGCATCTGCGCGTGATGGAACGCGCGGGGCTGCTGAACCGAGCGCGCTACGGCCGCGCGGTGCTGTACTACCGCAGCGCCGCGGGCGATGCGTTGACGCCCTAGGCCTCCGGGTTCTTCGCCCGAGACGGCTGCACGCGCGGCGGCTCCCCCGGCATCTTCGGGAACTCGGGCGGGAACGGCAGCTCCCCCAGACCGTTGTCGAGGTCGCGCTGCCACCACTCCAGCAGGGTGTCGATGCGTCCGGGCTGGTCGGCGAAGCCCTTCCAGGGATCCCCGACGGATGCCAATCGCTCGGGGATCGAGCGCACGGTGAACGCGAGCGGGTCGAGGTCGTCGAGCTCGTCCCAGGCCACCGGCGTCGACACCGTCGCGGTCGGCAGCGCCCGCGGTGAATACGCCCCGGCCATGGTGCGGTCGCGGTTCGCCTGGTTGAAGTCGACGAAGATCCGCTCGCCGCGCTCCTCCTTCCACCAGTTGGTGGTCACGGCATCCGGCATCCGTCGCTCCAACTCGCGCGCCGCCGCGATGACCGCGTGCCGCACGTCGAGGAACTCGTGGGTCGGCTCGATCGGGCAGAACACGTGCAGGCCGCGGTTGCCGCTCGTCTTGATCCAGGGCTCGAGCCCGGCCTCGCGCAGCACCGCGCGCAGCTCGTGGGCGGCGGTGACGGCCTCGGCGATGCCCGTGCCCGGCTGCGGGTCGAGGTCGATGCGCAACTCGATCGGGTGGTCGGGGTCGGTCGCGAGCGAGGCCCAGGGGTGGAACACGATCGTGTTCATCTGCGCCGCCCACACCGCCGACGCGATCTCGCCGAGGAAGAGCTGCGGATGCCGGCGCCCGCTGTTGTACGTCACGGTCACGGCCTCGACGAAGTCGGGCGCGCCCTTCGGCGGGTTCTTCGAGAAGAAGGCTTCACCCCCGACGCCCTCGGGGAAGCGCTCGAGCGACACCGGCCGGTGCCCGTTCGCCGCGATGAAAGGGTCGGCGACGGCGATCAGGTACTCGGCGAGCTCGCGCTTGGTGATTCCCACCTCGGGCCACAGCACGCGATCGGGGTTGGAGATGCCGACCTCGCGCTCACCCTCGGGTCCCGGAACGGTCAGCGTGATGCGGGGGGATGCCATGCCCCGACGCTAGTGCGCGGGCCGGGGCCGTGTCTGCCCCGTTGCGGGGGTTCGGGCGGGGTGGCGCTTCTGCGGGACGCCGCTGCAGTTGGGCGCCGCTCCTGCGAGGCGTCGCTGCCGTTCCGGGGCGCGCTCCGTGGCCCCGGGGCGTCAAAAGTGGCCCCGGGGCCACCTGCGCACGGCATCCGGACACTCCCTGGCGCCCTCGCGCGGCCCGGGCACCGCATCCGCCCCCTCGGGCACACTGCATCCGGCGCGGATCGGGGCGCCATCCGTGGCCCCGGGGCGACAGAAGTGGCCCCGGGGCCACCTCCACGCAACACCCGGGCGCCAAGCGGCGCGTGTCCGGCCCGGGCCCACCGCATCCGCCGCGGATCGGGGCGCCATCCGTGGCCCCGGGGCGGCGAAAGTGGCCCCGGGGCCACCTGCGCACGGCATCCGGCACTCCCTGGCGCCCTCGCGCGGCCCGGGCACCGCATCCGGCCTGGGCCACACCGCATCCGGCGCGGATCGGGTCGCCATCCGTGGCCCCGGGGCGGCAAAAGTGGCCCCGGGGCCACCTCCACGCAACACCCGGGCGCCAAGCGGCGCGCGTGCCCGGCCCGGGCCCACCGCATCCGGCGCGGATCGGGGCGCCGTCCGTGGCCCCGGGGCGACAGAAATGGCCCCGGGGCCACCTGCGCACGGCATCCGGACACTCCCTGGCGCCCTCGCGCGGCCCGGGCACCGCATCCGACCCCTCGAGCACACTGCATCCGGCGCGGATCGGGGCGCCGTCCGTGGCCCCGGGGCGACAGAAATGGCCCCGGGGCCACCTCCACGCAACACCCGGACGCCCGGCGGCACCCATGTCCAGCCCGAGCCCTGGCATCCGGCACCGTCCTACGCTCGAGGGCATGACCACCGCTGCTGGCCGCACCGCCCTAGACATCGTCGACTGGCGCCGCCGCGTTTTCGCGCTGTACGACGCGGTGCGCGAGGCCGACGACCCCGAAGACGCGCACGAGCTCTGGCGGATCGAGCGCGATGCGCTGTTCGCCGACCATCCCGCCACTCCCCTGCTTCCGGAGCAGCGGGACGGATTCGTCGGCCTGCCCCTGGCTCCCTACGATGCCGCGTGGCGGTTCGAGGTGCCACTGCTCGACGCCGACGAGGCGTCGTTCGTCGCGACGACGGGCACCGACGGCGAGGTCGGCTTCGAGCGGATCGGCCGTGTCGAGCTCCCCGACACCGGCTCCCTCGACGTATGGCGCCTCACCTCGTACGGCGGTGGCCTGTTCGTGCCGGTGCGCGACGCGTCGGCCGGACGCCCGGGCGGAACCTACGGCGGCGGACGCTACCTGCTCGACACGATCAAGGGCGCCGACCTGGGCACGGGTTCCGCGCCGGACACCCTCGTGATCGACTTCAACTTCGCCTACAACCCGTCGTGCGCGTACGACCCGATGTGGGCCTGCCCGCTCGCGCCCGCGGGCAACGTGCTTCCGGTCACCGTGCCCGTGGGCGAGCTGTACGGCGTCTGAGCGGTCACAACTCCGGAGAAACGGCCCCACTCGGGCCGGAGCACCGCGGCGGGGACGGCACCGCCCGGCGAATCTCCGGAGTTGCGCACGGGCGCAAGCGCAGTCACGCCGCGCGCACCCGCGGGCACCGTAGCGGCCGCACGGTCGCAGGCCGACGGCTTCGGCCTGGAGAGTGCCGTGAGGCCGACGGCTGCGCCGGCCCCACGGCATCCGGAAACTACGAAGCGGGCGTTTCGTCGACCTCGGCCAGGGCGATGAGCGGCGCGAGCTCGTCGCGCGTCATGCGGATCCACGGGCCGGCGGCGTCGATCAGGATGCCGGTGAGCCCGCCGTCGGTGGCCAGCGCCTTCGACAGCTGGGCACGCTTGATCGGCAGCGGCTGGTCGCCGCGACCGAGGGCCAGCAGCTCGAGCGGGTGCGTGAAGACCTCGAGGAAGCGCTCGCCCGCAGCCGACCGCGACTCGGCGACACCGATGGGGCCGTCTTCGCCCGCGCGGTTGACGGCGATCCACAGCGGCGCGTCGGCGATGATCGCGTCGACGATGGCGCCGGGCGTCTCGTCGCCGCGGGTCTCGCAGAGCAGAGTCTTGATGCGCAGTTCGGGGTCGGCCTCGGTGACCATGCGCTCGAGCAGGGCCGAGGGGAGCACGGCGCGGTGCTCCTCTGACGCGGGGTCGAGGATGATGCCCGCGTAGGGTCCGGCGAGCACGTGCCGCAGGAGCGCCATGATGGGCTGGCCCATCGCCGAAGTGTCGCGATCTCCGTCGGCGTCGACGCTCGCACGCAGCGCGAGTCCGCCCGTGTACGCGAGCACGAGCTGCTCGTCACCGCGGTTCGCGACGGCCAGCGGCAGGTCCTTGCCCTCAGCCACGAGGGCGCGCGCGTCGCCCTTCACCCGCAGGAAGACGTGCCCCTGCAGCAGCTGACGAGCGACGTTGAGCAACTGGTTGGGCTCGGGCTGACCGTTGATCTCGGCGAGGGCGTTGCCCAACAGCACGTTGTCGCGCAGACCCGGAACCGTCTCGGGAGCCTCCGGCGCCTCCATCGCTCCGGGCTGACGCGCCGAGGGGCGGTCGGCCACCGGCGGGGCGTTGGTCAGCTGGGGTGCTGCCTCGGGGGCGGCGCCGACGCCGCGGAACGACGACATCGAGATGCCGACGGTCGGAGTCGCCGGAGCAGGGGCCGCGTCCGCGGAATCCGCTGCGGGAGCGGCGTCGCTGGGACCGGCAGGATCGACGGGCTGTTCGCCCGGCTCGATCGCGGAGTCGGGACGGGCGGCCGATGCGTCGTCGGAGTCGGACTTCTTGCGGCGCGAGAAGAGAGCCATTGTTTCAGCCTAGCCGGGGCGTTCCCTTGGGCGGTCCGCGGGGCGCGCGCCGTGTGGTCGGCGCCGCGGCCCCTGTGCGGGGTCGGCGGGGTTCGGGTGCGGATTGGCGTGCGGCGTCGTGGCGGGGTCGGCGGGGTTGGGGTGTGGGGTTGGGGTGCGGGTTTGGGGCGGGATCCGCAGTTCGGGGCGAGAATTCTCCGCCCCGAACGCAAGAACGCGCCCCAAACCCGGAGGCCTGAGGCCCGGCGCGCTCCGACCGCCACCGCGATCCCCCCGCGGGGCGCGCCAGCGCTGTTCGGGGCGGATTCCGCAGTTCGGGGCGGATATTTCACGCCCCAAACGCAGGAATCCGCCCCAAACGGGGAAGCCGGGCCGTCAGAGTTTGGTGATCGGCGCGATCTTGATGAGCAGCTTCTTCGGCCCGACCGAGTCGAACCGCACGTGGGCCACGCGCTTCGCCCCTTCGCCGGTCACGGCGTCGACACGACCCTCGCCGAAGTCGTCGTGGCGGATGCGGTCGCCGGAGGCGAGCTCCATGTCGCCGTTGTCGCGCACCTTCGCCGGGATGCGGTTGGGGAACTTGCTCGGGTCCGCCGGCGCGCGCTTGGGCAGCGGCACGAGGTCGTCGCCGTAACGGTTGCCCCCGGCCCCCGGCTGGCCGGGACGCCGACCGCGGGCGTTGAGCGCGCGCGACTGCGAGCCTCCGCGACCATTCACGTCGCCGGGCGACTGCCTCCAGTCGATGAGGTCGGCCGGGATCTCCTGCAGGAATCGGCTGGGCATCGCGACCGTCACCTCGCCGAACTGCGCGCGGGTCATCGCGAGCGAGACGTGCAGGCGCTTGCGGGCGCGGGTGATGCCGACGTAGAACAACCGTCGCTCCTCCTGCGGACCGCCCGGCTCGTTCGCCGAGATGCGGTGCGGCAACAGGTCTTCTTCGACACCGGTGAGGAAGACCGCGTCGTACTCGAGGCCCTTCGCGGTGTGCAGCGTCATGAGCGACACGGATCCGGACGCGTCGTCGAGGTCGTCGGCGTCTGCCACGAGGGTGACCTCGGTCAAGAAGTCGATGATCGTGCCCTCGGGGTTGTTGCGCGCGAACTCGCGGGTCACGGCGACGAGTTCGTCGAGGTTCTCGAGGCGCGCCTCGTCTTGCGGGTCTTTGCTGGCACGGAGGGCATCGAAGTAGCCGCTCTTGTTCAGCAGCAGCGTGAGGCCCTCGGTGACCGAGGTGGAGGGGGCGAGCTCTCCGGATGCCGGGAGCATGACCGCCGTGGCCTCGGTCAGCACCGCGTCGAGCTGGTCGATGGCCTTCTGCAGCTTCGGCCCGACGCCGATCTGGGCCGAGTTGGCGAGGGCGTCGCGGAAGGTGATGCCGTGCTCGGCGGCGTAGCGGGCGATCGCCGTCTCGGTGACGTCGCCGATGCCACGGCGCGGACGGTTGAGGATGCGGCGCAACGCCATCGAGTCAGCGGGGTTCGCGACGGCGATGAGGTACGCGAGCGCGTCTTTGATCTCGGCGCGCTCGTAGAACTTGGTGCCGCCCATGATCTTGTAGGGAACCGCGGAGCGGATGAAGATCTCTTCCAGCGCACGGGACTGCGAGTTGGTGCGGTAGAACACCGCGACGCCGGAGTAGGGAAGCCCCTTCTTGTGCAGGGCCTCGATCTCGTCGGCGACGAACTGCGCCTCGTCGTGCTGCGAGTAGCCGGTGAAGCCGATGATGGGGTCGCCCGCGCCGACATCGGTCCACAGCTTCTTGTCTTTGCGGTCGAAGTTGTTCGCGATGACCGCGTTGGCAGCCGAGAGGATGTTCTGCGTCGACCGATAGTTCTGCTCGAGCAGCACGACCTTGGCGCCCGGATAGTCGCGCTCGAACTCGCTGATGTTGCGGATGTCGGCGCCGCGGAACGCGTAGATCGACTGGTCGGAGTCACCGACGACGGTCAACGAAGCGGCGTCTTCACCCGCGGGCTCCGCGTCGAAGATCATCATGCCGCCCGACGAGAACGGCTCGGCATCCGCCCCCGGTGCCCGGGTGAGCTCGTGGATGAGCGCGTACTGCGCGTGATTGGTGTCCTGGTATTCGTCGACCAGGATGTGCCGGAACCGCTTCCGATAGCGGTCGGCGACCTGCGGAAACGCGCGGAAGAGGTAGACCGTCTGCGCGATGAGGTCGTCGAAGTCGAACGCGTTGGCCCGCTGCAACTCGCGCTGGTACGAGCCGAAGATCTCGACGAACACGCGCTCGGCGGGGTCGCTCATGTTCGCGGATCGCGCGTATGACTCGGCATCCGCCAACTCGTTTTTCAGCTTCGAGATGCGGCTCTGCGTGCCCGCCGGGGTGAGGCCGAACGAGTCGCCCTCGTGCTCTTTGACGAGGCGCTTGATGAGCGCACGCGAGTCACCGGAGTCGTAGATCGTGAACGACTTCGTGAAGCCGAACTGCTCGGCCTCTCGCCGCAGGATGCGCACGCATGCCGAGTGGAACGTCGAGATCCACATGCCGTCGGCCTTCTGCCCGATGAGCTGGTGCACGCGCTCGCGCATCTCGCCGGCGGCCTTGTTGGTGAAGGTGATCGCGAGGATCTGGCTCGGGTACGCCTCGCGCGTGCGCAGCAGCGACGCGATGCGGCGCGTGAGCACGCTGGTCTTGCCCGAACCTGCGCCCGCGACGATCAGCAGCGCCTGCCCGCGGTAGGTGACGGCCTCGCGCTGGGGGCCGTTCAGGCCCTCGAGCAGGTCGGCGTCGGGGCGGGCCGACGACGGCGCGGGGCCGTCGAAGATGAGTGGCGTGGAAGCATCGGTCATGGCGGATCAAGTCTAGGCGGGGCCTCCGACATCGGCCCCCGGCGGGCTCCCTCTCGCGGTTCGGTGCGCGCGGGGTGGCCCCGGGGCCACGTTCAGTGCCCCGGGGCCACGCCCGACGCCCCACAACCGCGCGGCAGGCCACGCGCAACGCCCAGGGGCCACGCCCGACGCCCCACAACCGCGCAGCACGCCACGCGCAACGCCCCGGGGCCACGCCCGACGCCCCACAACCGCGCAGCACGCCACGCGCAACACCCCGGGGCCACGCCCGACGCCCCACAACCGCGCAGCACGCCACGCGCAACACCCCGGGGCCACGCCCGACGCCCCACAACCGCGCAGCAGACCACGCGCAACGCCCCGGGGCCACGCCCGGCGCCCCACAACCGCGCAGCAGACCACGCACAACGCCCCGGGGCCACGCCCGACGCCCCACAACCGCGCGGCAGATCACCCGCAGCACCCCGGGGCCACGCCCGGCGCCCCGAAACCGCGCGGCACGCGCCGCCGCGTCACCGGCCCGGCCGGCTCAGACCCGCTCTTCGCCCGCCGCGCCGGCCGACAGCAGCGACTGCGCGCGGGCCAGGTGCTCGGCATCCACCGTCACGTCCCATCGCTCGGCCTCGAAGCCCTGCACCGACGAGAAATCGCGGCGACCGCCGGTCATCGCGTGGCCGACGAAGCCGAAGACCGCGCCCCACACCGCTCCGAGCACGAGGCCCAACAGCAGCAGCCCGAGGAATCCGGTCGGGGTCAGCAGACCCACGAGCACGCCAATCATGAGGCCGAACCACGCGCCCGACGCCGCGCCCAGCAACGCCGCGCGCCCGCGGGTGAGCCGGCCGGTGATCTGCTCGACGATGCGCACGTCGTGACCGACGATCGCGGTGTGCTCGACCGGGAATCCGGCATCCGACAGCCGGTCCACGGCGGCCTGCGCGCCGGTGTAGTCGCTGAAGCTCGACAGGACGCGGCGCTCGGGGGTGGCGCGGGTGATATCGGACATGACGGTTCCTTCCCTCGGTGGCCTCACGCTAACCCCGCCGACCGAGCACGATGGGGCGCTTGCGCGGCGCGCGAGCAGCGATTAGTCGCCGAGAGTCAAACCCCGGATGCCGCGCCGCTGCGCCCGCGACAATGGAGGCATGCACGTGATCCTCAACGTCCTCTGGCTCGTGCTCTCGGGCTTCTGGCTCTTCCTCGGCTATCTCGCTGCCGGGATCGTGCTGTGCGTGCTGATCGTCACGATTCCGTGGGGCATCGCGTCGTTCCGCATCGGCCTGTACTCGCTGTGGCCTTTCGGGCGCGAGATCGTCGCCAAGCCCCGCGCGGGCGTCGCGTCATTCCTCGGCAACGTCGTGTGGGTGATCCTGGCCGGCTGGTGGCTCGCCCTCGGCCACATCTTCACCGGCCTGCTGCTGTGCGTGACGATCATCGGCATCCCGCTCGGCATCGCGAACTTCAAGCTCGTGCCGGTCTCGCTCATGCCCCTGGGCAAAGAGGTGCGCGAGATCCGTCGCGGCGGACCGTTCGATGCGACCCTCGGTCGTCGCTGACGCTCAGCCTCGACGGCTGCGGTCGTAGACGCGCTGCGGCAGGGCGAGCACGACGCCCACCACGGTGATGACGGCGCCGACGACGGCGGCGACCGTGACGACCTCGACCGGCAGAGCGCCCTCTCGTACGGCCGTCATGCGCGCCAGGTCCCAGGGCAGCACGCCGATCTGCTCGTTCCAGGAACGCAGCGCGTCGCCGACACCGAGCAGGGCGATGGTGGTCGCCGGCAGCGCGTAGCCCACGCCCACGCCGGCGAGCGCGACGCCCACGGCGCGGCGACGGCCGAGCTGGGCAGACAGCGACCAGCCCGCGGCGACGAACACCCAGGCGATCAGGGCGAACGCGATCGCGAGGTACGCGATGCGCACGATCGGCGACGACCACAGCGCCGGCCAGATCCCCTCGGGCCCCGACAGGGCAATCGCGATCAAGGCGAAGACGCAGCGCAGCACGAGGGCGCCACCGACGGCCGCGATGATCGGCCAGGGCGAACGGCGGCCGAGCAGCAGTCGCACCACGGCGGCGAAGAGCAGCCAGCCGCCGATCGCGACGAGCACGCTCCACAGGCCGTCGCGCGGCGCCTGCACGACGCGGGTGGCCACGAGCAGACCGCCGGGCACGATGATCATGAGCCAGCGATCGAGCGGCAGCACGCCGAGGGTCGATTCGCGCGCCCGCCAGGGGCGGGTCGAGGCGATCCACGATGCGCGGGCCGCGGCAGCACCGGGGCGGCGCACCAGACTCGTGCGGGCCGCGACCATGCCGATCACCAGCCACGCCGCACCGAGTGCGAAGAGGAAGCGAGCGAGCCACTCGGTCGTGGCGTCGACTTCGGCGGGCTGCCGGGCGAACGGATCGACGATCGCGGCGAGGATCACGCCGAGCACGAGCAGGACTCCGGCGTAGGTCAGGGCCATCATGCCTCGCCCCGCCGTCGTCGCCATGCACCTACGTTACCCGCCGGTGGCACCGCTCCCGGACGCGGGGCCGCGCCAGGCCCCACCCCTCCCGTCGTGCGGACGCCATCGCCGACACACCGACTCCACGGCATCCGGAAACGGCGTGTCGACCCTCTGATCCGCGCGACGGTCGCGGCCCGGCGACCCGCGGCGGATCAGAGATGAAAGGCCCCGGATGCCGCGAACCCGCCCGACCCGATCGAGACCTCAGCCGCGGTCGTGAAGGGTGACGTGGTAGCCGTCGGGGTCGGCGAAGGTGAACGTCCGGCCGAAGGGGCCGTCGATCGGGTCCATCACGATGCGGTGGCCGTCCGCGGCGAGTTCATCGTGGATCTCCCGCACGCCGGTGGCGTGGAGCCACACGGCGACGCCGATTCCCGGCTGGGCGACGCCGGTCAGATCGGTGCCGGGGGCGAGGTCGCGCAAGGCGAAGGCGATCGGCGCCGTGTCGAAGACGACGGCGTGGGGCGGGCCGGCGGGCGAGCGCCGCAGGCCGAGGTACTTCTCGTAGAAGGCATGTGCGGCGGCGAGGTCGCGCACCTGGAGGGAAAGGAAGTCGGGTCCGGTGACGGGCATGAGGTTCTCCTCGCGTGTCAGTTATCTGACATCAACTGTATGTCAGAATACTGACATGACGCAAGAGGCGATCAACCTGAACACCTCCCTGGGCTACCTCCTCAAAGACGCGGCGAGCGCACTGCGCGCGGCGATGGAAGACGTGCTGCGCCCCCTCGGAATGACGGTCACGCACTACTCGTGCCTCGAGTTGCTCAAGCAGCGACCCGGCCTGTCGAACTCCGACCTCGCCCGTGGCGCCTTCGTCACCCGCCAGTCGATGAACGTGCTGCTGCAGACCCTCGAGCGCGAGGGCATCGTCGAGCGCGCGGATGCCGCGCCGGTCGGCAAGGCACTCCCCACGCGCCTCACGGCGAAGGGTCGCGCCGCCCTCGAGGAGGCGAGCGCCGCCGTCCGCGGCGTGGAGAAGAAGATGCTGAGCGGCATGACGGATGCCGAGCAGAAGGCGGCCCTGGTGGCCCTGCGCTCGATGGTGACCTCGCTGCGGGGGTGAATTCGTCGCCGCGAGCACAACGGCGGGGATCCCCGTCGACACGCCGCCGCCAACGCCCCCGTACGGCTCGTCGTGCGAAAGGTCCGCCGTTGCGCACAGCCGGTGACTGCACGCCAGCGCAGATTGTGTAACAATCCATCCATGCTTCCCGCTCTCGCGATCCTCGCCGCGGCGCTGTGCTTCTCGACCACCGGCACCGCCCAGGCTCTCGCGGGGGTCGACGCCTCTCCCCTCGCGGTCGGAGCCGCGCGCATCGTCGTGGGCGGCGGCATCCTGGGACTGCTCGCCCTGCTCCGCCGGCGCCCGGCGTCCGCGCACGCAGCATCGCGCGACGTGACATCTCGCGGCTCGGTGGCAGGCCTCATCGCCCTCGGCGCGGTCGGGGTGCTCGCGTACCAACCGCTCTTCTTCCTCGGCACGCGCGACAACGGTGTCGCGATCGGCACCGTCGTCGCGCTCGGTTCGGCGCCCATCGCGACGGGGATCGCGGATGCCGTGCGCCTCCGCCGCGCTCCCTCGAGCCGCTGGATGCTCGCCACCGCCATCGCCCTGGCCGGAGTGATCCTCGTGTCGGGCGTCACCGGCGGAGCGGTCGCGCTGACCCCCGGCGGCCTGCTCGCGTCGGCCGGCGCGGGAATGTCGTACGCCCTCTATACGGTGTGCGGCAAGGCGCTGATCGAGAGGGGGTGGGATTCCACGCGCGTCATGGGCACCGTCTTCGGCGTGGCCGCCCTCGCGAGCGCACCCGTGCTGCTGCTCGCCGGCAGCGCGTGGCTGCTGACCCCGAACGGCCTCGCGCTCGCGCTGTGGCTGGGCGTCGTGACGACGACGGTCGCGTACGTGCTGTTCGGATGGGGCCTCGCCCGCCTGAGCGCGGTGACCGTGTCGACGCTCACTCTGGCCGAACCGTTGGCCGCGACGCTGCTCGGACTCTTCGTGCTGCACGAGCAGCTGACCCCCGTGAGCGCGGTCGGCCTGACCCTCATCGCCGTGGGCCTCGCCGTGGTGTCGGCCCCCTCGCGTCGGCGTGAGGGGGTTCCGGATGCCGCGTCCCCAGCCTGACGCCCACCACGCCGCCGACGCAGGGTCGAGCGCGGCCGAACACTCCCCCGCTGACGGGGGAACAAGGCCCCCGCATCGACCCGGCACCCCGGGCCCGCGCGCGGCGGACCTGCTCGCCGACACGGTGCGCGCCGCCATCCTCGCGGGAGAGCTCGCCCCCGGCACTCCCCTGCGCGAAGAAGAGCTGAGCGCGACGCACGGCGTCTCGCGCCACACCGCCCGCACCGCGCTCGCGACGCTCACGAGCGAGCGCCTCGCGGTGGCCGAGCCCTACCGCGGCGTGCGCGTCTCGCTGCTCGACGACGACGCCCTCATCGCTCTGCAGCAGCTGCGCTGCGCCCTCGAGACCGAGGCGTTGCGGATCGTCCGTGACCGCGGCATCCGCCCACCCGACGTCGACGCGGCTCTCGACGAGCTCGCGACGGCGGAGGCAGCGGACGATTGGCCCGCCACGCTCGCCGCCCACGCGCGTGTGCATCTCGCGCTGGTCGACGCCGCGAACAGTCCCCGCATCGCGGAGGAGTACCGCCGCCTCGACTCCGAGATGCACCTGCTGCTGACCCACGTGCGACCGGCCTACGCCCCGGGCGCGCTGACCACCGAGCACCGGGCCTACGTGGCCGACGCCCTGCGCGACCCCGCACGTGCGGTGCGCGCGCACCTCGACCACTCGACGCGGGCGATCCTCGACGGCCGCAGCGCGCGTTCGCCCCGCATGTGACGACACATCGCGTCACGCTTCGCAACGCCCACTCGCGCGGTTCATGGCCCGCGTTAGCGTGGGGTCACATCGCGGCGATCCGGGCGGTCCCGGGCCTCGGCTCATAACCGAAGGCGTGGCGGGTTCGACTCCCGCCGTCGCGTCCACTTCTGGTCGAGATTGCCTGCATTCGCGGGCGAAAATGCAGCCATTCATTCGGCTACGGTGAGATTTCGATGTACACGCTCTCACCCGCATCTTTCTCGCGTCTATCGCAGGTCACGCCGACGGCGTCCGCCGCTTCGACGACCGTCGTCATTGTCGTCTTCGTCGTCCTGGCGCTGGCCGCCGCCGTGGTCGCGGCCGTCTTGGTCATCCGCGCACGGCGCCGTCGGATTGTCGCGGATACCAGCACGGCTCTTTCAGAGCTCACGACGCTCAACATTCGCTACGCGGAGGCAGTGACCCCGTTGTCCGTCATTCGTCTCGACTTCGGATTCCGTGCTCCCACAAAAGCCAAGTTCGATCAGTTCGATCTCGACGGCTTCGGGCGGTCGAACGTTCTCGAGCAGGAGACTGCACTCGAAAAGGCGATCGCGGTACGCAGGACTGTTCTCCGCACATACTCGATGTATTCGGATGACGTCGTCACTCTTGGCGGGCAGCACATCGGTCACAGTTCCGACGACCGCTTGCGGAGCGACACCTACCTGAAGATCGAAAAGAGTCTCTTCAACAAGCGGATTTTGGCCCGTCCGACACCGCTCGCGAAGGTCGAAATCTCTGCGACGTACACGAGCCCTCAGGGCCGCAATAGCTATGCACGCTCCACGGTGTGGGACTTCGACGAACTCGCTCGAAACCTTTCGACCGCGCAGGCGATCCGGGCCGAGCGAGGCACCGTTTCATATCTCCGCAGCAAAGAACGCAGCCTGCTCACCTCTCGTCTGCGCGCGGACATTCTCCGCCGCGACGGATATCGCTGCCGAATGTGCGGAAGAGCCGCCGACCATGGCATCACGTTGCATGTCGACCACATCATCCCTATCAGTCGAAACGGCCGCTCGATCCCCGAGAATCTGCAGACCCTGTGCCAGGACTGCAATCTCGGGAAGAGCAATCGCTTCGTCGGTTGAGTTCACCTATATATCTTCAGAGCACTCGGTAATCACAAGAAGCCTGCGCGGGCCGGAGCCTGCCAGACTGGACGCATGACCTCCCCCGCCCCCGAAGACGTCCCCGTCGGCAGCGAGGGCATCCGCCTCGGCCAGTTCATGAAGTTCGCCAGCATCCTCGACTCCGGCGGAGACGTCAAAGAGGCCATCATCGACGGCTACGTCGAGGTCAACGGCGAGGTCGACCGCCGGCGCGGGCGCCAGCTGCAGGTGGGCGACGTCGTGACTTTCGAGGGGCGCTCCTTCCGCGTGCAGGCCTGATCCGGGGCACGCGAAAGGCCCGCCACCCCGACGGGGAAGCGGGCCTGAAAAGCACCCCGCGCGCGACGGGATGCCGCTCGAGCTCAGTGCTCGTCGTAGTGGTCGCTGTGCAGCGCGTGGCGGTGGCCGTCGTGTACGTAGTCGGCGTGGTCGTCGTGCTCCACCTTCTCGTGGCCGCAGTCGTCCCCGTGACGGTGCTCGTCGACGCCGTGCTCGGCCTTCGACTCGTGCTCGTCGTAGTGGTCGCCGTGCAGGGCGTGGTGGTGCGTGCCGTGCACGTAGTCGACGTGGTCGCCGTGCTCGATCTTCTGGTGGCCGCAGTCGTCGCCGTGGGCGTGCTGGTCGACGCTGTGCTCGGCGTGGGTTTCGGCAGTGCTCATGATTCTTCTCCCTGGTCACTCGGTTCTTGGACGTGGGCGATCGCGTCGAGCACGACGTGAGCGACGTGCTGGTCGGCAAGGGCGTAGCGGATCTCTTTGCCCTCGCGCTCCGAGCTCACCAGTCCCGCCTGCCGCAGCGTTCGCAGGTGTTGCGACACCAGCGGCTGCGACAGGGCGGACTGCTCAGCGAGCACTCCGACCGTGAGCGGTTCTCTGCTCAGCAGCCAGACGAGCGCCAGACGCGACTCGCTGCCGAGGGCCTTGAACAGCTCGGCAGCGTCTTCGAGCCCCGCGATCTTGTCCACACGGTCCACAACACCACACGCATAAACGAATTGCAATGTGTTTGTGTTGTCGGGAACGGTTCTCGTTCGCGTTATCGGCGCCTAGCCCTGTCGACCCTTGAAGCGGGGGTTGAGCTTGTTGATGACGAACACCTTGCCGCGGCGCCGAACGACCTGGGCCCCGGGCTGCTTCTTGAGCGACTTCAGTGAGGCGCGAACCTTCATGGGATCCTCCTTGTTGATAACGATTCTCATGTACACGATAGAGTGATCCGAGCCCCACCGACGAACGAGAGGCGGATGCCATGCCCCGCACGATCGCCATCATGGGCGTGTGCGCGCCCGAACGCCGTGCCTACGCCGAGCGCACCGCCGTCGCGCTCGCGCGCCCCCTGCACCTGCTGCGCTACGCCGACCTGCGCGTCTCGCATGCCCTTCCGCTTCCCCGCCCGCGCGCCGACGACCCGTCCGCGGTCGTCGATCTGGGCGCCGACGTCGACCTCATCCACGCCCTCACGGCGCGCGGAGGAGCGGAGGTTGAGGCAGTGTGCGTCGTCGACGCCCGCCACATGATCGGCGACCTCCTCGACGACGCCGCCCTCACGGCATCCGCAAAGCCCGGTGACACCCGCGGCGACGTCGGAGCTCGCGCTCGACAGGCGGCGCTGGCACTGGAGCTGGCGACGCGCATCGTCTGGGTCAACTGGGAGCGCGTGCCCACCCACGCTCTCGCGGTACAGATGGCCCTCGCCTCGCACCTGAACCCGGCCGCCATCGTGCGGCTCTCGCGCGACCCGCTGAGCGATCTGCAGTCCGAGGCCTCGCACGAGGGCGAGATGCTGGAACGCGCCGGGTGGGTGCGCGCCTTGAACGACGAGCACGACCCCTACATGCACGACAACCGCGTCTTCACGCTGCGCTACGAGCAGGTGCGGCCGTTCCACCCCGCCCGTCTGTCGACCGCGCTCGACCGGCTCGACGAGGGTGCGGCCGGACGCCTCGTACGCTCCGCGGGTTTCTGCCGGCTGGCATCGCGGCCCGGCATCCTCGCGCGGTGGGAGCACGTCGGCTCCGCGATGTGGCTCGAGCCCCTGGGCGCCGACGACGGCCGCATGGGGCTCGGGCAGGAGATCGTGTTCACCGGTCTCGACCTGTCGGCCCCGCGTCTCGCCCATCTGCTCGACGCTGCCGCTCTCACCGACGACGAGCTGGCCGCCGGCCCGTCCGCGTGGGCGCAGTACGACGACCCGCTGCCCGCGTGGCCCGTGGTGAACTCGTCGATTCCGGATGCCGACGACTGACGCGCCGCGCGCACTGCCCGTGTGGTTGGATCAAGGCGTGCAGCTCGAAGCCATCGACGTGATCGATCGCAAGATCATCGATCAGCTGCGCCTCGACGGCCGTCGTTCCTTCGGCCAGATCGCCCGCTACGTCGGGTTGTCCGAGGCGAGCGTGCGCCAGCGATACAAGCGCCTTCTCGACCTGGGCGTGGTGCAGGTCATCGGCATGCCGAACAGCCCCAAGCTCGGGTTGCTCGAAGTGCGCCTGTCGATCCGCGTGCGCGGAACCACGGTCGACGCCGTGGCGCACGCGCTCTCGGCTCTCGCGCCCGTCAAGTACGTCGGCGCGTGCATCGGAGCCTACGACCTGATCGTCGACGTGCGCTGCGAGACGCAGACCGAGCTCACCGCGTTCCTCACCGACACCCTGCACACGATCCCCGGCATCGCCGTCGTCGACACGACGAACATCCTCGAGGTGATCAAAGACGAGTATCTGTGGTCGGGCTTCCGTGACCCGGTCGGCCGCTTGACCCGGCCGCATCCGTCTGCCGGATCGCGCCCGTCTGGGTCGTGACCGCCCCGGTGGTCCCCGCGGCGCCGGCGGATCCGCCGACGGCGCGCTGACCCGACTGGTCTCGCAGCCCATTCCACGAGTAGTCCTTGTACAACCGCGTCAGCACGTACTGGTCGATGGTCGTCACGCCCGGCGTGCGGCGTAGCTCATCGAGCAGCTCGACGAGCTGGGTCAGGTCGCGAGCCGTCGCTTCGAGGTAGATGTCGTGCGCACCGGAGGTGAGCGAGACGTGCCCGATCATCGGGTTCGACGCGAGCGAACGGGCCACCTGCCGGGGGCGCAGCCCCTGCACCGACAGCATGAGGCGCACCGACTGATGCCCGAGCGTCAGCGGGTTGCACAGCGCGACGATCCGCAGGATCCCGGATGAGGTCAATCGGCTGACGCGCGTGCGCACCGTCGCCTCGGACACTCCGACGATCGCCGCCATCTCCGTGTAGGCACGGCGGCCGTCCTCGACGAGGAGTTCGACGAGGCGACGGTCCAGATCGTCGGCGCTCATGCTCTCATTGTCGCGCGTCGGCGCTCACCCGCGGCTCAGTCGCCGGCGGACCACCGTCGCGCGGTCCGCACCATCTCGGTGTTGTCGGGGGCGATCGACCCGTCGGGCAGGGTCAGCATGTCCTCGAAACCGACGCGCACCTCGCACCCGTCCTCGATCGCCGCGCGCACGACGGGCCAGGCGGTCTGGTCGTACCCGTGGTAGAGCAGCGGTACCGTCACCCCCGCCTCACGCAGAGCAGCGGCGATGCGCCGTGAGTGGTCCACGGCATCCTGGATCTGCTCGTCTTCGGGCTCGATGAGGATGCGCACGTTGTCGTGCAGAGTGGGCGACGCCAGCAGCGCGGGCACCTCGTCGATGTGCCACACCGCGCTCTCGAGCACCATCCCGCGCTCGCGCACGAGCACGGCCGCCTCGGCCGCCCCCTCTTCCGAGAATGCGACGGAGGCGAAATCGGGGAGCCACTCCTCGGGCCACTCCGCGACCAGGCGCATCCGCTCCTCGTGTCCCGAACACGTCCACAGGCCCGTGGTGGTTCCGACGACGATGCCGGAATCGCGTTCCCGGATGCCGCGCACCATGCGGGCGATCTCCTGCGGCGCGATCGTCTGGGCGCCGTCGTCGGTGCGGGCATGGGCGTGCACGACGTCGGCTCCGGCACGCACGGCCTCGACCGCGGCATCCGCGATCTGCTCGACGGTGAGGGGGATGGCGGAGTGTTCGTCGCGCGAGCGACCTCCGTTGATGGCGGCCTTGATGAGCATGGTTCTCCTGCGCTTTCGCTGTCGTCGTCAGTGGCCGGTGAGGGCGTCGAGCATGGCCGTCGCGCCCGTCAGCTCACCCAGGCGACCGCCCGCGCGCAGCTGTGCGACGAGCTCGGGCTCTTCGGCGTCGTCATCGAGCGCGGTGTCGATCAAGGCGGCGACCGTCGCCACCGGGGCGATGAACACCCCGTTGCGATCGGCCAGCACGACGTCGCCGGGCTGCACCGGCACACCGCCGCACGTGACCGCGATGTTGTGGCCGCCGGCATCCACCCCCAGCAGCTTCGTGGTCAGCACGCTCGTGCCCCGCGCGTAGACGGGGATGCCGAACGCCTCCACTTCGTCGAGGTCGGTGACGACACCGTCGACGACGATGCCGGCCGCCCCGCGGATGCTGAGAGCCGCCGCGAGAACCTCGCCCACGGGCGCGTGCCGCACGTCTCCCCCGGTGTCGATGACGAACACGTCACCCGGCTCGCACCAGCCCGCGGCGTGATGGAGCGCCGTGGAGTCCTGCGCGGTGAGGCGCACCGTGACGGCACGCCCGACGACCCGACGATCGCCGGTCTGTCGACGGATCGCGGGGTCGACGAAGCCTTCCTCGAGGTAGTGACCGAGGGTCGGGAACGACACGCGTTCGAGCTTCGCGACGAGTTCGGGATCGAGGGCAGGTGGCGTCGGGCCGGAGGTGTAGGGCATGGATCAGTCCAAGAGGGAGAGGTGGGCGGAGAGGCGGCGATTCGACAGCGCGGGCAGCGCGTCGCGCACTTCGGCGATGCGATCGAGTGAGACGGGCACGATGCCGATCGCGCGACCGGTGGCGGGCAGGTGCGCCTGCTCGACCCCGAGGGGATCGATGACGAGGCTCGTGCCGATGCAGTCGGGCGAGGACGACCCGGATGCCAGCACCCAGCACGTGTTCTCGATCGCGCGCGCGGTGAGCAGAGTGGTCCAGTGCTCGACCTTGCGGTGACCGGCGACCCAGGCCGCCGACACGCTGAGCACGTCGGCGCCGCGCGAGACGAGGTCGCGCGCCAGCTCGGGGAAACGCAGGTCGTAGCAGTTGACCAGTCCGACGGCCACGCCGTCGATCAGCACGAGCGGCGGCAGCTCCTGCCCCGCGGTGACATAGTCGGACTCGCGATACGTGAAGGCGTCGTAGAGATGCAGCTTGCGGTAGACGTCGACCAACTCGCCGCGCGGATTGACGACGACGAGGGTGTTGAAGGGTCGCTCGGAGCCACTGGGCTCGTAGCCCCCGGCGATGATCCACAGGTCGTGCCGCATGGCGAGCTCCGACAGATGCGCGAGGAATGCGGGCCACTCCCGAGCGACGACGTCTGCACGCTCCGACGCGTCGATGTCGCCGGCGACGAGCATCGCCTCCTCGGGCAGCACGAGGAGACGCACTCCCTCGGCCGACGCGTCGGCGGCGAGCGCCGTGACCTCGCCGCGGTTGTGCGCGGCGTCGGTGGTGGGAGCCATCTGCCCCACCGCGGCCAGCAGGACCGGGTTCATGCGAGCTCTCCCGCCGGGATGACACGACTGTCGGACGGATGCCATGACACGGTCACGCGCGCACCATCGGCCGTCGCCGCGAGGGCCCGGGCGGCGTCACCGCTCGGCACCGAGGCCGACAGGACGATGCCCGAATCGAGCGCGAGGTGCGAGATCCACTCGTCGCCGAGGAAGACGCGTTGTGTGAGGGTCGCCGGCAGGTGAACGCCGCCCTCGGTACGAGCACCGTCGGGGAGCACGCGCACCCGCTCGGGACGCACCGCGAGGGTCAGCGGCGTCCCCGCCGCGGCATCCGGGATCTCGTCCACCGGCACCTCTCCCACGCCGGGGATCGTGAAGCGTCGAGTCGTGGCATCCGCGACACCGTCGATGAGATTGCAGCTGCCGATGAACCCCGCCACGAACCGCGACGCAGGGGTGTCGTAGATCTCGGTCGGCGTTCCGATCTGCTGGATGCGCCCCTCCGACATGACCGCGATACGGTCCGACATCGTCAGCGCCTCCTCCTGGTCGTGGGTCACGTAGATGAACGTGATGCCGACCTCTCGCTGCATGCGCTTGAGTTCGAACTGCATCTCTTTGCGCAGCTTCTGATCGAGCGCACCGAGCGGCTCGTCGAGGAGCACGACGGCGGGGCGCCCCACCACGGCGCGGGCGAGGGCGACGCGCTGACGCTGACCGCCGCTCAGCGCCGCAGGCTTGCGGTCGGCGAACGCGCTCAGCCGGACGAGCTCGAGCGCCGCGCGGACCCGGTCGTCGATCTCGCGCTTCGGGGTGCGGCGCACGCGCAGCTCGAAGGCGACGTTCTCGTAGACGCTGAGGTGCGGGAATAGCGCGTAGCTCTGGAACAGCATGTTGAGGTCGCGCTGACGGGTGGCGACACCGTCGACGTTGCGACCGTCGAGCTCGATCGAGCCGGCGGTCGGCGTCTCGAACCCGGTGATCATGCGCATGAGCGTCGTCTTGCCGCAGCCGGACGGGCCCAGGATGCTGAAGAACTCGTTCTGTGCGATGTCGAGGTCGAGAGGGTCGACGACGCGGTTGGCGCCGAACGACTTGGTGAGGCCCCGCAGGCGCACGGCCGGGGCGGGGCCCGTGGCCGGCGCAGTGCCGGCCACGGGGCTGTCGATCGTCATGGGGCTCATTTCGGTCTCAGATCACGAGGCGCGGAGGCGGGTCCAGCCGTCCTGGAAGTACGACAGCGCCGCACCCGGGTCGACGATGAATTCCGACTTCCCGAGGGAGTCGGCCGGGGCGTAGATCGCCGGGTTGCTCACGAGGCTCTGGTCCTTGACGAGCTCGAGCGCCCCGGCGTTGGTGGAGGCCAACGACGCGTCATCGGTGAGGAGGGCTGCCACCTCGGGGCGAAGGGTGTAGTTGAGCCACTTGTACGCGGCATCCGTGTTGCTCGTGCCCTCGACGACCGAGAAGCTGTCGGTCCAGAGCGTGCCGCCCTCTTCGGGGATGATGTAGTGCACATCGGGGTTGGCCATGACGGCCTTGGCCGCGGTCGTGCCGCTGTACGCCTCGGCGATGCACGCGTCGCCCGAACCGACGAGGTCGGCGTAGTTCTGGCTGTTGTACCCGGCAAGGAGCGGCTTCTGCTCGGTGAGCTTCTGCGTGGCCTTCTCGATGTCGTCCTGGCTCGTGGTGGTGGCGCTGAGTCCCTCGACCTGGAGTCCGGCGATGTAGGCCGAGAGCATGTTGTCGAGCATGTAGATCTTGCCGCTGTAAGCGGGGTCCCACATGTCGGCCCAGCCGGTGATCTCCTTGCCGGTGCAGGCCTGGTTGTACAGGATGCCGGTGGTTCCCCAGGCCCACGGAATGGCGTGCGCGTTGTCGGGGTCGAACGAGGGGTCGACGAACTTCTCGGCCAGGTTGTCGAAGCCCTCGAGCTTGCTCTTGTCGATCTGCGCGACGAGGTTGCGGTCGACGAGCAGCTGGACGGCGTACTGGCTGGGCTCGACGATGTCGTAGCCCGAGTTCCCGGCGGCGAGCTTGGAGATCATCGTCTCGTTGCTGTCGAAGGTGTCGACGGTGACCGTGATGCCGGTCTCCTCCTCGAAGCCCGAGATGACGGAGTCGGGGATCTCGCCCGCCCAGGCGTAGATGCTGAGCGACGACGAACCGCCGCCCGCGGAGTCCGTGCCGGCGCCGGAGGCGCAAGCGGTGAGTGCGGAGAGGACGCCGACGGCGAGGACCGCACCGACGGCCCGGTGACGCGTGTTCATGGGTGCCTGCTTTCGTGGTGGGTGGAGCGCATGTTTCGGGTGATGCCTGAGTCCGACGTCGTCGTCGGCCCGCTCAGGCGGCGGGAGTGGGAGGGCCGGCGAGGATGCGGCGCATCTGCGAGACGCCGACCACGAGGATGAGGCCGAGAGTGGCGAGCACGAGGAGCGTCCCGAGCGCGTTCAACTCGGGGGTGAGCCCCGTGCGGAGCGTGCTGTAGATGCGCAGCGGGAGCGTCGTCGTGCCGACACCCGAGGTGAAGGTCGACACGACGATATTCGAGAACGACGTCGCGAAGCTCAGCAGGAAGGCCGCCATGAGCGAGGGACGCAGCAGCGGCAGGATGACGCGGGCGAAGGTCTGCCAGGGGCTCGCGCCGAGGTCGGCCGCCGCTTCGCCCAGGCTCGGATCGAGAGTGCTCATGGCGCCGACCAGGACGAGGGTCGACAGCGGCAGCGTGATCACGACGTGGCCGAGGATGAGCGTCGCGTAGCCGGTCGGAATGCCGGCGCTCGAGAAGATGGTCAACAGCGAGACGCCCAGCACGATCTCGGGGACGATCAGCGGGATGAGGATCGCGCCCAGGAACACGGCGCGACCACGGACGCGGAACCGCACCAGTCCGTATGCGGAGAGCAGACCGATGATGGTCGAGAGCACGGCGGCGGAGAGACCGACGACGAGGCTCGTACGCAGAGCATCGCCCAGCATCCGATCGCCGAAGAGCTCGGCGTACCACCGCAGAGTGAGGCCGTCGAAGCGGTACCCGACCTCCGAGGCGTTGAACGAGTAGACGATGACGGCGGCGATCGGGATGTAGAGGAAGACGAAGACCGCGCCGGCGATCCAGGAGATGATGCGGTCCATCACGAGGCCTTCCGAGAGGTGCGCAGGCGGGCGAGAAGAGCAGCGACGACGATCGTCAGCAGCATGAGGGCGAGCACCACCATCGACAGAGCCGCTCCGAGGGGTTCGTTTCGGAACTCGGTGAACAGCGTCACGATCAGGTTCCCCACGAGCGGGTCCTTGCCGCCGCCGAGGAGGACGGGGATGACGAAGACCCCCAGGGTGGGCACGAAGGTCAGCACCACGGCCGAGACGATTCCCGGAGTGGCCAGGGGGATGAACACCCGCAGGTGCGTCTGGGCCGCCGTGGCGCCGAGATCGGATGCCGCCTCACGCAGGGCCGGATCGACCGCCCGCAGCGAGGCGTAGAT
Organism: Microbacterium sp. P26; assembly: GCF_023712585.1. Lineage (NCBI taxonomy): Bacteria > Bacillati > Actinomycetota > Actinomycetes > Micrococcales > Microbacteriaceae > Microbacterium > Microbacterium sp. P26. Next base: position 739,834 of record NZ_JAMAXZ010000001.1, read on the forward strand.
CGGGAAGACCGCCACGGGGAGGAATGCGTACAGCAGCGACAGCGTCACGGCCAGCTGCGAGGGGACGAGCGAGGTCGCGTCGATACCCACCGCGCGAAGCAGCGGAATGAGGGGGCCCCCCGATCCGAGCAACGTGATCCAGGCGAAGGTGCGGACGAGGAAGTCGGTGAGGAAGGGGATGATCACGAGAACGAGCAGTACGGGCTGCGTGCGGGCCGATCGCGTGGCAATGAAGTAGGCGACGATGTAGCCCACGACCACGCATACGACCGCATTGAGTGCGGCCATGCCGAGGCTGTACCCCAACGTCTTCGCGTACACGGGGTCGAGCAGTTTCGCGTAGTTGTCGAGCGTGAAGCCGCCGAGCGTGCCGCCGAGCGGGTCGCTGATGGCGAAGCTGTCGCGCAGGATGACAAGGGTCGGCACGATCACCAGCAGGACGATCACGATGGTCGCGGGCAGCAGCAGGAGGTAACCCGCGACCGAGCGGGGGCGTCGCGCCCGGGTCGGGTCGGTCTGCGGACGGCGTGTCTGCGTGAAGGTGGTCATGGCGTTCCTCGTGTTCAGGTGTCGTCCATCCTGGAACGGGCGGCCGTCCATCCGACCGGCCACCTTCCTCGAATCGCGCGGCCCGGAGGTTACTCGTTGACGCGTTTCGCAGCACCCCGCCCGCGGCGATGACCGCGCAGGGCTCTCGGGGCGGGCCCACCGCGGGCCGACGGGCGTCGAGGCGGCATCGCGATTCGCAGAGACGATCTATGGCTCGGAGAGGGCTCCGGCGGTCGACGCGGCGCTGTCAACCCGGTCCGACCGACGGCTCTCCAGGAGCACCGTGGAGCGATGAGCACTCCTGACATCCCCACCCGCCACTCCGACGACGCCCGCGCCGACGCGGCCGCCCCCACCGACGCGGTCACCGACGAGGTACGCGAAGACGCCGCCCAGGCCGAGGAGAACGTGAACCTCGACGACCACACCGGCGAGACTCTCGAGGGCGACGCGGCTCCGGCCGACGACCCCGGCTTCCCCGCCGCTGAAGGCCACGCCTGACGGCACCGCTCTCGGCGAGCGCGACCCTCACGGCGCGCGCGACCCTCACCTGGGGCCCGGTTCGCCCTTTGGCGCCTGTCGGCCGGCTACGCGATGCGCGTGCCGGGCGGCAGGCGCTTCGCCGGTGTGCGCGTGCGCGCGACGCCCCACGCCATGAGCCCGACCGCGATGAGCAGTTGTACCAGCAGACCCACGAACCAGCTGGGCGCGGTGCCTTGTACCTGCTCCTCCGTGGTCGGGTAGGGGGTCGAGGCGTCCCACCCGCGCGGGTCGCACCCGTCGTACGAGGTCCGCGGTTCCGGGGCGATCTGCGCGAGGCGCACGCCCGTGGAGATCTGCGAGAACAAGTCGCTGGGGTAGCCCTGGTTGTAGGTCGCGGGCGTGGCATCCGCGAGGATCACGAAGGGATTCGCCGCGAGCAGCCACCAGACGCGGTCGAACCGCGGCACCTCATAGGAGTCGGTCGTCGTCTCGGTGCACTCGAGCTCGTCGTACGACGGACACCCCTCGGCCCGCACGTCAGCCCACGGATCGCAGGTCGGCGGAAGCGAGCTGTAGTCGATGTCGCGCGTGACCGTCGTCTGCGTCGTCCGCAGAGCGGATCCGCCGAGCCCGAAGGCGAGGAGGGTGCCGACGGTCAGCGCCGCGATGATCAGATAAGTGCTCGCGACCGAGAACAGGGGCCGCGCGACGATGGCGCTGAGCCCCACGCCGATCGCCGCGACGATCCCGACCTCGATGATCAGGATGCCGAGCGAGGTGACGATGACCGCCGGATTCAGACGGCCGGCGAGAGTGGCCACGGCGAGGAACGGCAGTGCCACGACCAGGAACGCGAGCCCCGAGATCCACGCCGCGAGGAACTTGCCGACCACGATCTCGCCTGTCGTCGCCAGTGTCACCTGCACGGGGGCGAGGGTCGCCGCGTCACGGTCGCCGTTGACCGCACTGCCGCTGAGCGTGGGCGACACCAGCAGCGTCAGCAACAGCACGAGCATGATGATGAGCGAGAAGAACCAGTCGTTGCCGCCGCTCAACAGCGAGAACGCCGCGAACGACAGCGCGAGCATGCCGATCAGGATGACCGCGAACACGGCCAGCAGGACGTACCAGGCGACCGAGCGCACGCGTTGACGCAGCTCGATGCCGATGATGGTTCCGAGGCGGTGGAGGCTCATGCCGGGCTCCCGTCGTCGGGGCGGGTATCGGGGGCGGCCGGTGTCGTCGGCGGAGCCCACCCGGCGTGCGGGTCGGCCGGTGGCGGGTCGACGGGCCCGCTCGGGGCGCCCGTGGGGCCGGCGTGCCCCGACGCCCGCAGATCGAGGAACGCGTGCTCGAGGTCTCCGACGGCCGGAGCGAACTCCACGATCGGCAGTCCGGCCGCGATCAGCGCCCGAAGGCCCGCGACGGCCGCGGCCTCGTCGGTGAAGGGCACGAGGAGGTCGCGTCGGTCGGCGGCGACGTCGTCGAACGCGCGGCCGAGGGCGGCCGCCACCTGCGCACGATCCGCCTCGAGCGAGCGAGAGGCGTCGGCAACGGCCCGCAGTCGCCACACGCGCGTCCGGGTGGCGGCGGCCGCGATGCGCTCGCCGGCCACCGTGCGACCGTCGACGAGGAAGACGGCGTCGTCGACGACCTCTTCGAGCTCCGACAGCACGTGGCTCGAGATGAGCACCGTGCGCCCCTCGGCCGCCAACCGCCGCAGCAGCTCGCGCAGCGCGATGCGCGACTGGGGGTCGAGACCCGATGCGGGTTCGTCGAGCAGCAGCACCTGCGGATCGTGCACGAGCGCACGGGCGAGCGCGAGGCGCTGCTTCTGCCCGCGAGAGAGCACCCGCGCCGGAGCACCCGCGAGAGCGGCGAGGTCGACGAGCCCGAGCAGTTGGTCGGCACGCGCGCGGGCGTCGTCGCGCGCGAGGTCGTAGAGCTGGCCGGTGGCCACGAGCACCTCGCGGGCCGTCAGGCTCGGCCAAGCGCCGAGCGAGTCCGGCATCCACCCGAGAAGACGGCGCGCGCCGGCGGGGTCGGCGACCGGATCGACACCGCCGATGCTCATCCGCCCCGCGTCGGGTCGCAGCAACGACGCGAGCATGAGCATGAGCGTCGTCTTGCCCGAGCCGTTCGGCCCGACCAAACCGGTCACCCGCCCTGTCGCCGCACGGAAGGTGACCTCTTGCACCGCGTGCACCGCACCGAACGACCGTCTGACCCCCGCGACGTCGATCCCCACATCCATGGCCCCCACCCTAGGGGCGGCCTCGCGGGACGCCCGGGCGATTTCCTGTCGCGTAGGGACGAAACACGCACCCGACGCAGTCGCCGTCACGCGCGCCCGCGGGACCCGCAGGCCGGATTACGCGATCAAAGGTCGCGCCCGCCCGGCGTGTCCCCGGTCAGGAGAGGAGCGCCCGACCCAATGCATCGCCCGACGTCCACGCCGTGCGGACGGCCGCCGACTCCCCCCAGGCGTCGCCGCAGGCGGACAACCCGGGCGAGTGGAAGAACGGCTCGCCCGTCGTCTCGGCCGGGCGCGCGAACGTCCACCGGTGCGCGTGGGTGGAGGCGGGCTCGGCGTCGATCCGCAGCAGACGACGGGTGGCCGCCAGCACGGGACCGATCGCCGCGTCGGGGTCGTCGAGGTGCCGGCGCGCGCGTTCCGCCGTCGTGTGCACGACGAGCACGGGTGCCGCGTCTCCGCGACGGTCGCCGTCGTCGGCGATGAACGACACATCGGCATCCGCTTCGGCGAACGCCCCGTGCAGATCGGCATCCCACTGCCGTTTGTCCCAGCGCAGCACCACGGCGATCACCGGCTCCCAGTCCTGCGGACCCCCGGGCACCTCGCCGGTCAGACGCGCAGCCTGGGGCGCGGGCATCGCGAGCACGACCTCGCCCGCCTCGACGCCATCGACGCGATAGGGCTCGACCCGCTCGACCACCCGGCCCGACTCGATGTCCACACCGTCGGCGAGATCGAGCGCGAGAGACCGCAGTCCTAACGGTGCGGCCCAGCGCATGGGCCCGGGCTTGGGCCGTCGCTCACCGGAGGGGTCGATCACCTGGAAGGTATCCGTCCAGGGCCGAGCGATCCCGCGCTCCTCCCAGTCGGCGACGACGTGCGAGAAGCCCTCCGCCTCGCCGACCACGAAGTACGACGCGCCCAGGTCCACCGGGCGATCGTCGATCCTGCGGCTCGACAGGCGGCCGCCGACGCGGCGACCCCGATCGATCACACGTGCCGTGCCCCCCGCGTCCTGCACCGCTCGCGCGCAGGCGAGGCCCGAAATCCCGCCGCCGACCACCGTCACGTCCACCGTCATGCCGCCATCCTGGCCGGAGACCCGTCGGGCCGGGTCGGGCTTGCGCGCGGGTGTCAGACGGTTCCGGATGCCGCGCCGAAGAACTCCACGCCCAGATCGGCGTGGTCGACGAAGACGCCGTCGAGGCCCGCGTCTCGAAGAACCACCCATTCGCGCCGATAGTCGCCGAACGCGGCCTTTCCGCCGGGCCGTCGGTATGCCGCGAGAAGGAACGTATTCTCCGGTCGGCATGTCCACGTGAAGACGCGCAGCCCTCGGTCCTGTGCCTCGCCGACCACGCGCGCCGGTCCGCGAGCCCTCCCCAACCGGTCGGGAGCCAGGATGACCCTCTTATCGGGGCTGATCCCCTGCACCTCGGCGGCGAGGGCGTCGAGGCCGGCCGCCGTCAGCATGGATCGATAAGGCACCGCATCCGCTCCGTCTCGTTCGCGCAGATCCCAGGGCACCCCGTCGGCCTCCATCAGCTGCACGAGGGGGATCCGAATGCCGCGTTGCCGCAGCCGCGCGAGCACGAGCGGCTCGAACGACTCGATGACCATCTCGTCCACGGCTTCCGCCCACCCCGCAGCGCGGATCTCCTCGTCCACAAGCGCGGCCATGTCGAAGCCCAGCCGCGCGAACGTGGCAGCGTGCTTGATCTCGAGCACGACCCCCACTCCGCCCGCGCGAGCGAGGTCGAGGAGGTCGCGCAGGCAGAGCACGCCGTCCTCGTCGTCGTGCGCGGCGCTCTCGGGCCGGAGAGCGGGGATGCGTTCGCGGCATCGCAGCGTGCGCAGCTCCTCCCAGGTGAAGTCCTCCACGAACCATCCGGTCAGCAGCTCGCCGTCGACGGTCTTGCTCGTTCGGCGGTCGGCGAACTCCGCGCGCGTCGAGACGTCGGTCGTGCCCGAAATCTCGTTCTCGTGGCGTACGACGAGCACGCCGTCCTTCGAGGGCACGACATCGGGCTCGACGGCATCCACCCCCGCCTCGATCGCACGCAGATAGGAGCTGCGCGAATGCTCGGGCAGATAGCCGGGGGCACCGCGATGACCGATCACGAGAGGCACGTGCACACGCTAGTCAGCCGGGGTGAACGGCAGCATCGCTCAAAGCGAAATCCCAGTCAGCACAAGGATTCTGCTGGCGGGCTCGGCTAGTGTTGATCTACAGCACGGTGCTGTGATCACCATCTTTGGAGTGTGAGTTCCCGTGGCCCTCAATAACCCGGCATTCAATACCCCGGCGTTCCAGGACCCTCGAGCCGGTGGCGCTAACACGCGCTACAGCCCGCCCCCGGCCGTCGATCCCGCCGCCGCCGCAACGATCGAAGGCGCCTACGCCGCCCCGTCCGCGAGCGCCGTCGAGACCGGCCGCATGACGGTCGAAGACACCGTCATGAAGACGCTGGCCCTGTTCGGCATCCTCGTCGTGACCGCCGTCGTCGGCTGGATCTGGTCGATGGCCGGCGTCAGCGTCGCCAACCCCAACCCGTCCGCCGCCCCGATGATCGTCGGTGGCCTCGTCGGCTTCGTGTTGGCGATGGTCGCGACGTTCAAGAAGAAGCCGTCGGTTCCCGTCATCATCGCGTACGCGGCCTTCGAGGGCCTGTTCGTCGGTGGCATCTCGGCGTTCTTCGAGTTCATGTTCCCCGGCATCGTCCTGCAGGCGACGCTGGCGACCCTCTCCGTGGTCGGCGTGACCCTCGCCCTCTTCGCGAGCGGCAAGATCCGCGCCTCGGCCCGCGCCACCAAGATCTTCATGATCGCGATGGTCGGCTACCTCGTGTTCGCCCTGGTGAACCTCGGCCTGATGCTCTTCAACGCCCCGATCGCCGGTGGCGCCTTCGGCCTCTACAGCATGAAGGTCGCGGGCATCCCGCTCGGCCTCATCATCGGCGTTCTCGTGGTCATCATGGCCGCGTACTCGCTGGTGCTCGACTTCGACCAGATCCAGCGCGGCGTCCGCAACGGCGCTGCCCGGGTCTACGGCTGGGTCGGCGCCTTCGGCATCATGGTCACCGTCGTGTGGCTGTACGTCGAGATCCTCCGCATGATCGCGATCCTGCGCGGCAACAACTGACGCAACGTCTCGTATGAAGGGCCGTCCCGTTTCGGGGCGGCCCTTCATCGTGCGGCCCGCGCGCGTCACCTCGCGTGCCAGTCCTGCGGGTAAGCCCCACGCGCGTCGCCCCCCTCTGCTGAGCGTCTAGAACACCCGGACACCAGCGCGATCCCGTCCGGGTTTCTTGGACACTCGACACCGCGCGACGGCCCCGCGCCCCGCCCGCAAGGGGCTCGGAGCCCGGATGCCGCGACGCTAGCCTCGCGCCATGAGTCCCGCGAAGACGCCGCCCGAGATCCTCGACGTCGACGGCCACGAGGTGCGCATCACGAGCCCCGACCGCGTCGTGTTCGCCGAGCCGGGTCTGACCAAGCTCGATCTCGTGCGGTACTACCTCTCCGTCGCCGAAGGAGCCCTTCGCGGAGCGGGCGGGCGACCGATGGTGCTCAAGCGCTTCTCGAAGGGTCTCGATCAGGAGCCCTTCTTCCAGAAGCGCGTCCCCGAGAACCACCCCGACTTCATCGACACCGCGACCCTGCGCTACGCCTCGGGCACCTCCGCCGAAGAGACGGTGGTTCGGGATGCCGCGGGGCTGGCCTGGGTCGTCAACCTCGGCTGCCTCGACCTGAACCCGCACCCCGTCCGCGCCGAGGACCTCGATCACCCCGACGAGCTGCGCGTCGACCTCGACCCGATGCCCGGCGTGGACTGGTCGCAGATCGTCGACGTCGCGTTCATCGCGCGGGACGTGCTCGAAGACCACGGTCTCGTCGGCTGGCCCAAGACTTCGGGCTCGCGCGGGCTCCACATCCTCGTGCGCATCCGCCCCGAGTGGGACTACGCCGACGTGCGTCTGGCCGCCGAGACCCTCGCCCGCGAGGTCGAGAACCGTGCCCCGGGACTTGCGACCGCCCGCTGGTGGAAGGAGGAGCGCGGCGAGAGCGTCTTCGTCGACTTCAACCAGAACGCCAAGGACCGCACCGTCGCGTCGGCCTACTCGATCCGCGCGCTCCCTGACGCTCGGGTCTCGACTCCCCTGACATGGGACGAGGTGCGCGATCGCCGCCCCGAGGAATTCACCGTGCTCACGGTGCCCGAGCGCTTCCGCAGCGTCGGCGATCCGCACGCGGGCATCGACGACGCCGCGGGCTCGCTCGACGCCCTCCTCGCCCTGGCGACAGAGCTCGGTCCCGCCGAGAAGCCCCCGCGGGGGTCCGACGGTTCAGGCCGCCGCGCCTCGACCATGCCGCTCATCGAGGTCGCGCGCACCAAGACCAAGCCCGAGGCACTCGACGCCCTCGAGACGTGGAAGCAGCGGCATCCGGAAGCGACGTCGCAACTCCACCCCGCCGACGTCCTGGTCGACGGCATGCGCGGGTCGAGCTCGCTCTGGTACCGCGTCCGCGTGAACCTCCAGCACGTTCCGGATGCCGAGCGCCCGGCGCAAGAGGATCTGATCGCCGACTACGACCCCTGGGCCGGCCGCGCGGCCACCTGATCCTGCGTGAGCGAGGCGACCAGGTGGCGCCGCCCGTAGCGGTACGCGTCGTCGAGGTCGCCGCCGAGACGGAAGGCCCCGGCGAGCTCCATCGTCACGAACCCGGTCGCCCACGCGGTGAGCAGCCTCGCCGCTTCGAGCGCATGAGCCTCACCCACGGCGACGGTGGTCGCGCGCAGCACCGGAGCGCTCGTGGCAGCGAGTCGGTCGGCATCCACCACCGTCGTGAACAGCAGACGGAATGCTTCGGGCCGGTCGTGCCCGAACGCGCGGAAGGCGACCAACAGGTCGTCGAGGCCTCCGGATGCCGTCTCGAGCCGCGCCGTCAGGTCATCGGCCGCGGCCGCCCCGACGAGTCCGAGCAGGGCTTCGCGGTCGCGCACCCTCTTGTACAGCGAGGGAGCCTTGACCCCGACCGCCTGGGCCACGGCCTGCATGGTGACGGCGCTGGGCCCGCCCTTCTCGAGCAAACCCGCGGCCGCGTCGATGATCTCGTCGAGCGACGTTCGTTCCGGTGTGGGCACGACCCCTCCTCATGGCTACGCTTATAAGCTATCATGGCTAACACTCGTAGCCATTCAGAAAGGCACCCCATGAGACTCGCGCCATCGCTCCACCGCATCGGCAACGACATCGTCGCCTCGTACCTCGTCGTCGCCCCCGAGGGCATCACCCTCGTGGACGCTGGGCTCCCTGGAATGTACGCCGACCTGCTCCGTGAGCTGCAGAGCATCGGCCGGACGCCCGACGACATCCGCGGCGTCATCCTCACCCACGGCGACAGCGACCACGTCGGATTCGCGGAACGCCTCCGCCGCGAGCACGGCGTGCCCGTCTTCGTCCACGCAGCCGACGCCGACCGGGCGCGCGGCGGCGACAAGCCCAAGAGCGCGATGGGTCCCTTCCGCCTCGGCCCGCTGCTGGGCTTCGCCGCCTTCGGCCTCCGCAAGGGCATGCGCCCGCAGTGGCTGACCGAGGTCCGCGAGGTCGCCGACGGCGAGACCCTCGACCTCCCCGGAAGCCCCCGCATCGTCGGCATGCCCGGTCACTCCCCGGGCAGCGTCGCGGTCTTCTCCCCCACGGTTCGTGCCGTGTTCGTCGGCGACGCCCTCACGACGCGACACGTCCTGACCGGTCGCACCGGCCCCGGACCCGCGCCGTTCACCGACGACCCGGCCGAGGCGCTCGCCTCGCTCGATCGCATCGCGGGACTGGATGCCGACTGGGTGCTGCCCGGCCACGGCCCGGCGTTCCGCGGCTCTCCGGCCAAGGCGGCCGACGCGGTGCGAAAGGTCACGCGGGGCTGACGCGGACGCCGACGCGGCTCGGACCGTGTCGGCCTGAGCGGACGCTCCGCCCTTCACCAACGACCCGGCCGAGGCGCTCGCCGCACTCGTTCGAATCAGAGGCGTGAATGTCGACGGCGTTCCGCCCGGCCGCGGCCCGGCGTTCCGCGGTTCTCCGGCCGATGCGGGGAACGCAGTTCACAGGGTCGCGCGCGGCTGTCGCGGGTGCCCGGCGTCAGCGCCTGCGCGGCCGGCCCAGCACCTCGCTTGCGACGGCCGCGAGCGTGTGCATCGCGCGCGCCGGGCTCACGGCATCCGCCGCCTGCCGCGCCTCGGCCGTCAAGCGCTCGCGCAGCCCGTCGTCGGTGAGCACCCGCCGTAGCGCGTCGACCAGGGCATCGTCGTCGCCATCTGGAACCAGGACGCCGCCGCCCGACGCGAGCATGTCGCGCGGGCCGTAGCGGATGTCCCACGCCACCACGGGAGTACCGTGCGCGAGGGCTTCGGCGAGGGCGAGCCCCTGCCCCTCGAAGCCGGAGGTCGTCAGGTACACCGCGGCGCGATCGAGCACCGCCCCCGGCTCGGTCGTGAGTCCCGGTAGCGAGACGGCGTGCTCCAGTCCGCGTTCGGCGACGAGCGCTTCGAGCGCACCCCGCTGAGCACCCTCGCCCCAGAGCTCGAGCCGGGCGCCCTTCACATCATCGAGCACGCGCGCGAAGGCCTCGATCGCGCGATCCAGGCGCTTGCCCGGGGCGAGCCGCCCCAGCACCACGACGAGGCCGCGCTCCCGCTGCGACGCCGGCACGACGGCATCCGGAGCCTCCACCCCGTGCGGCGCGACCACGTCGTTCGCGGCGGTGCCGAACCGGGCGCGCACGTCGTCGCGCTGGTACGCGGTCGGCCACAGTACGGCGTCGAAGCGCGGAGCGATCTCGAACCACCGCGTCCAGAGCGCGTTGAGGTCGGAGTCGGCCTGGAACGGCGGCTCGAGGTGGATCGTGTGCACCGTGTGCACGATCCGCACATCGTCGTCACCCCAGCCAGCGATGAGCTCGCCGAGCTGCCGCGACTCGCAGATCACGACGATGGGCCGATCGTTCTCGGCGCGGAGCCGGTCGACCAGGTGGGTCAGCCACGCGCGGTACAGCGCCCCGAAACCGTCGATCACGCCGTCGGTCCCGCCCGCGGCATCCCGGATCACGATCGGCGCCGTCGTGAGGTGCCAGTCGGGGTCGATCACCACGGGCAGCTCGACCGCGCCCCCGGCCACGACGCGGTACGCCAAGGTCGGATCGGCGTCACCGGGGTGCGCCGCTTCGCGCACCCACTCTGCCGCCCCGCCCTGCGCGTCGACGGCCTCGTCGAAGAGGTTCCGGAAGATCCCGGATGCCGCAGCCGCCCCCCGCTCGACGAAGGTCGCCCGCTGCGCGGAGTGGGCGTCGGCGTCACCGGGGTCGACGGTCAGCAGAAGGGTGTCCGCGCCGGCATCCGCCATCTGTCGCGCTCGGGAGAGGGTGGCGATCGTGTATCCGCCGTCGAGGTCGGGGATCAACCGGCTCGACAGGATGAGGTACCACGCGTCGGGGAAGTCGCCGGAAGTCACGCCCCCATCCTCCCCCACCCGCCGCGCGGTCCGCCGCGCGGTCCGCCGCGCGGTCCGCGGCGCGGGCCGGGGCCGTGGTGCCCCGGCCGGCCCGTCGGGTCCGGCGGGCGGTGGCGAGCGCAGTCTGCGCGCGCGGGGTCCTCGGTAGCCCCGGCCTGCCCATCGGGTCCGGCGGGCGCGGTCCGCGGCGCGCCGGAGCGGCGCTCACCCCGGCATGCCCATCGGGTCGCGGGCGGTGGCCCCGGGGCACCGCCCGCGCAGCCCCCGACGTCGCCGGGGCGCCGAACATGGCCCCGGGGCGCCAGACGTGGCCCCGGGGCCACGTCGTGACACGGTGTGGGGCGAATTCCGTCACTCAGGGCGTATTTTTCCCGCCCCAAACAAAAAATGCCGCCCCAAAACCGACTCCCCGGGCGGGCGGAGCGCAAGCGCCGCCGCGCACGCAAGGCGAAGTGACACGCCCTCCTGAGTCGATCGGGGCAGGGGGCCCCGCTCCCCATACTCCCCGTCGAGACAGAGCGACGCCGGCGCCGGACGGCGAAGGGGCACCGCCTCCGGGTCGATCGGGGCAGGGGCCTCATACATACCCCAACCCGGGCGGGCGGAGCGCGAGCGCCGCCGCGCACGCAAGGCGAAGTGACAAGCCCTCCTGAGTCGGTCAGGGCAAGGGCCCCGCTCCCCATACTCCCCGTCGAGACAGAGCGACGCCGGCGCCGGACGGCGAAGGGGCACCGCCTCCGGGTCGATCGGGGCAGGGGCCTCATACATACCCCAACCCGGGCGGGCGGAGCGCGAGCGCCGCCGCGCACGCAAGGCGAAGTGACACGCCCTCCTGAGTCGATCGAGGCAGGGGCCCCGCTCCCCATACTCCCCGTCGAGACAGAGCGACGCCGGCGCCGGACGGCGAAGGGGCACCGTCTTCGGGTCGATCGGGGTAGGGGCCCCGCTCTCGACCCGGAGGCGGTGCCCCGGAGCCGGCCGACGACGTCGGCGCGGGAGCAGGCTAGACGCTCACTCCCACTCGATCGTCCCCGGCGGCTTCGACGTCACGTCGAGAACCACGCGGTTGACGTCGCGCACTTCGTTGGTGATGCGGTTCGAGATCTTCGACAGCACGTCGTAGGGCAGGCGTGTCCAGTCGGCGGTCATCGCGTCTTCGCTCGAGACGGGGCGCAGCACGATGGGGTGGCCGTAGGTGCGGCCGTCGCCCTGCACGCCGACCGAGCGCACGTCTGCGAGCAGCACGACGGGGCATTGCCAGATCTCGTTGTCGAGGCCCGCCTTGGTCAGCTCGGCGCGGGCGATGGCGTCGGCCTCACGCAGGATCTCGAGACGGTCAGCGGTGACCTCGCCCACGATGCGGATGCCAAGACCGGGCCCCGGAAAGGGCTGGCGTCCGACGATGGCCTCGGGAAGGCCGAGTTCGCGGCCGATCGCGCGCACCTCGTCTTTGAAGAGGGTGCGCAGCGGCTCGACGAGCTCGAACTGCAGGTCTTCGGGCAGGCCGCCGACGTTGTGGTGGCTCTTGATGTTCGCGGTGCCGGCGCCGCCACCGGACTCGACGACGTCGGGGTACAGGGTGCCCTGCACGAGGAAGCGCACCTGCTCACCCTCGGCCTTGGCTTCGGCGACGAGGTCGGCCTGCACCTTCTCGAACGCGCGGATGAACTCGCGGCCGATGATCTTGCGCTTCTGCTCGGGGTCGCTGACTCCGGCGAGCGCGTCGAGGAAGGTCTCGCGCGCGTCGACCGTGATGAGCTTCACGCCGGTCGAGGCGACGTAGTCGTTCTCGACCTGCTCGCGCTCGCCCTTGCGGAGCAGTCCGTGGTCGACGAACACGGCGATGAGCTGGTCGCCGACGGCCTCGTGCACGAGGGCCGTCGAGACGGCGGAGTCGACGCCACCCGAGAGGGCCGAGATCACGCGGCTGGTGCCGACCTGCTGACGGATGCGCTCGACCTGCTCGGCGATGACGTTTCCGCTGTTCCAGTCGGCGGGGAGCCCGGCGGCCTTGTGGAGGAAGTTCTCGAGCACCTGCTGGCCGTGGTCGGAGTGCTTGACCTCGGGGTGCCACTGCACGCCGTACATGCGGCGGGCGTCGTTCGCGAACGCCGCGACGGGGGTGTGCGCGGTGCGGGCGAGCACCTCGAAGCCCTCGGGGGCGCGCGAGACCTGGTCGCCGTGGCTCATCCACACGTTCTGCTCGGCGGGCTGACCCTCGAGCAGAGTGCCCTCGGTGACGACAGTGGCATCCGTCGCCCCGTATTCGCGCAGGCCGGTGTTGGCGACCTCTCCGCCGAGCGCCTTGGCCATGACCTGGAAGCCGTAGCAGATGCCGAGCGTGGGCACGTCGAGGTCGAAGACGCCGGAGTCGAGGCTCGGGGCTCCTTCTTCGTACACCGACGAGGGGCCGCCCGAGAGGATGAGGCCGACGGGGTTCTTGGCCGCGATCTCGTCCGCCGTGGCGGTGTGCGGCACGATCTCGCTGTACACGCCCGCTTCGCGGACGCGGCGGGCGATCAGCTGCGCGTACTGGGCGCCGAAGTCGACGACGAGGACGGGGCGCTGGGACGTTTCGGTCTGTTCGGTCACCGGTTGCCTTCCGGGGCGGGTACGGGAGCGGCGGCCAGGGCGGCTTCGCGCTCGGCGAGGTAGGCGCGCACGCGGCGGGCGGTGCGCACTTCGAGGATGAAGGAGAGGAACGGCACGACGCCACCGAGGGCGAGGAACACGAACCGGCTGAAGGGCCACCGCATGAGGCTCCACACACGGAAGCACGAGAAGAGGTAGACGACGTAGAACCAGCCGTGGGCCACGAGGATCGCCAGCGAGACGTTCACTCCGTCGCCGGTCGAGAGGATGCTGCAGCCGTTACCGCCGGGCATGAAGAGCGAGAACCACTGGCAGTCGGGACCGGGCACGGCATCCGCGAACCACAGGAAGCCGCCGGATCCGCCGAGGAACAGCTCCACGTGAATGGGCGTGTACTTCAGGATCATCTCGGTGACCAGCAGCAGCAGGCCGATACCGGTGATGACGGAGCAGATCTGGTAGAACTTCAGGGCTCCGCGGATCGCCGGGAACGAGGCGAGCTTGGGGGCGCGGGGCATGGATGCCAGTCTAGTCGCGGCTTTCCGCGGCTCCTGCCGGACTGCTCGACGCGGAGCTTTCCGCGAGAGCCTCGGCCTGTTCGTCTTCGAGGTCTTCGACTTCTTTCTCCCACGCGTCGCGCGCCAGGCGATACCAGAGGTACAACGCGAAGCCGGCGAAGATCGCCCATTCCGCCGCATAGAAGATGTTGAGCCAGTTGACCCGCGAACGCTCGTCGGGCGCGGGCGAGGCGATGTCGTCGAGGGGGCCGATCGCCGTCTGCGAGGCGACGTACTGCCGGTAGACGTCGAGGTCGGCGGTGTCGTGCCAGCGGCCGAGCAGCATGGCCGGAGACATCTTGACCAGCGTCTGCGGATCGGCACCGGCGGGCGGAACCGAGGGGCCTTCGTCGGAGATCAAACGCCCGGTCGCGTCGACGACGGCGGCGGGATTCGCCTCGGCGTCGGCCTCGAGCTGGGCGGCCGCGGCGTTCGCCTGGTCGAGGCTGCTCGTCCACCCGGTCGCGACGGCGATCGAGGTCGGCGTGGCCGCGCCCGCGACGCGGAGCTGGCCGGTCACCCAGTACCCCTCGACGTCGTTGTTGTAGCGCGACGAGACGACGATGAAGTCGGATGCCACCCACGTGCCGCTCACCTCGACCCGCTGCCCCACGAGGGGTTCGGGCAGGTAGTCGCCCGGCTTCACCACGTCGGCGAGCGGCTGCACGACCTCGGTCAGTCCCGGCTCGGGCGGAGACGTGTCGACGGCACGACCCAGCTGCCACTGGCCGAGCCACGCGAGCACCCCGGCCACCACGAGCGAGAACGCCAACAGTGCGATCCAGCGCGGGCGCAGCATGACCTCGCGCAGCGTCGGCGGAAAGATCTGCGGCGGCGCCGGCTCGGTCACGGGGGTGGAGGTCATGGGGCTTTCGGGGGTCAGTGCCCGTAGGGCGCGACGACGACCTCGACGCGCTGGAACTCCTTGAGGTCGGAGTACCCGGTGGTGGCCATCGACTTCTTGAGGGCGCCGATGAGGTTGGCGGTGCCGTCGGCGACGGGTGCGGGGCCGTAGAGGACCTGCTCGAGCGGACCAACGCGATCCACGGCGACGCGGCGTCCGCGCGGCAGCTTGGCGTGGTGCGCCTCGGGACCCCAGTGGAAACCGCGGCCGGGAGCATCGGTCGCTCGCGCGAGCGCGACACCGAGCATGACGGCATCCGCGCCCATGGCGAGGGCCTTCACGATGTCACCGGAGGTGCCGACCCCGCCGTCGGCGATGACGTGCACGTAGCGTCCGCCCGACTCGTCGAGGTAGTCGCGACGCGCGCCGGCGACGTCGGCGACCGCGGTGGCCATAGGGGCGTGCAGGCCCAGCGTGGCGCGCGTCGTCGAGGCCGCACCGCCGCCGAAGCCGACCAGCACGCCCGCGGCCCCCGTGCGCATGAGGTGCAGCGCGGCGGTGTAGGTCGCGGCCCCGCCGACGATCACGGGCACGTCGAGGTCGTAGATGAACTTCTTCAGGTTGAGCGGCTCGTCCACACTCGAGACGTGCTCGGCCGACACCGTCGTACCCCGGATGACGAACAGGTCGACGCCCGCGGCGACGACGGTCTCGTAGAGGTCGTTCGTCCGCTGCGGAGTGAGGGCACCCGCGACGGTCACGCCCGCGGCGCGCACCTCCGCGAGGCGGTCGCGCACGAGCTCGGGCTTGATGGGCTCGGAGTACAGCTGCTGCATGCGACGCGTGGCGTCGGCCTCGGGCAGCGTCGCGATCTCGGCCAGGAGCGGCTCGGGGTCGTCGTACCGCGTCCAGAGGCCCTCGAGGTCGAGGACGCCCAGGCCACCGAGGCGCCCGAGCTCGATCGCGGTGCGCGGGCTGACCACGGAGTCCATCGGCGCACCCAACACCGGGATCTCGAACGGGAACGCGTCGATGGTCCACGCGGTCGAGACGTCTTCGGGGTTGCGCGTGCGCCGCGACGGCACGACGGCGATGTCGTCGAAGGTGTACGCGCGGCGGGCGCGCTTGGCGCGGCCGAGATCGATCTCCATGGTCACCCGTCCAGCCTACCCGCGCCCTCCGACATCGCCGTCGGCCGCGTCGGAGTGCGCAGCAGACGCAGAGGGCGGGGACAGCGGATCATCGGATCCCCGCAGCAGACGCGTCAGGAGGCCGTCGAAGGCGAACAGCACGAACCCAATTGAACCGAGCAGCGGGCTAAGAAGCATCGCCGCGGCGCTCAGGATGACCGCACTGAGGCCGGCGCGCCCCAGTCGACGCGCGTCGGCGGGCGTCAGATCGGCGATCGCCCCCGAGCGCACGGCCCAGGCCCACTGCAGCCACCCCATGACGATGGCAAGGAAGAAGTTGACGGGGAGCAGCACGCGCCCCAGCAGCAGGTCGGAGTGTGTGGTGTCCAGCGACGAGGTGAAGGGCACGAGCACGACCAGCAGCAGCCGGATGTTGTTGATCCACATCCCCGTGTCGTCGATGCGCACGATCCACTCGAACTGCCGCACGTGGGTCATCCACATCACGCAGAGGATGAGGAAGCTGATGACGAACGAGAAGACCGGGTGCGCGAGGTCGAGGAGCCCGCGGGCAAGTTCATCGTCCGTCGTGGGCGATCCCAGCGACTGATCGGTCAGCCCCAGCACGAGCAGCGTGGCCGCGATCGCGAAGACGCCGTCGGTGAACGCCTCGGTCCGTCGCGCCGACATCGACGCCGCCGGGTGGCTGCGCCGTCGGATCATGCGCACAGCGTAGCCGCACACGTCCCCCCGGGACCACGAAGGGCCAGGCACCCGGCCCGGCCCTTCGTGCGACGCGATTACTTCTTGTAGTTCGGCGCCTCGACGACGATCTGCACGTCGTGCGGGTGCGACTCCTTGAGTCCCGCCGAGGTGATGCGGACGAACTTGCCCTTGGTCTTGAGCTCTTCGACGGTGCGCGCGCCGACGTAGAACATCGACTGACGCAGTCCGCCGATCAGCTGGTAGGCCACGGCCGCGACGGGTCCGCGGTAGGGCACCTGACCCTCGATGCCCTCGGGGATCAGCTTGTCGTCGCTCGGCACGTCCGCCTGGAAGTAGCGGTCCTTCGAGTACGAGGTCTTCTTGCCGCGCGTCTGCAGGGCACCGAGCGAGCCCATGCCGCGGTACTGCTTGAACTGCTTGCCGCCCTGGAAGACGATCTCGCCCGGGGACTCGTCGGTTCCGGCGAGGAGCGAGCCGAGCATCACGGTGTCGGCGCCGGCCACGAGGGCCTTCGCGATGTCACCCGAATACTGCAGCCCACCATCGGCGATCACGGGCACGCCCGCGGGAATCGCCGCCTTCGCCGCTTCGTAGATCGCGGTGACCTGGGGGACGCCGACGCCCGCGACGACGCGGGTGGTGCAGATGGATCCCGGACCGACGCCCACCTTCACGGCGTCGACGCCCGCGTCGATGAGCGCCTGGGCGCCCTCGCGCGTGGCGACGTTGCCGCCGATGACGTCGATGTGGTCGAACGTGGGATCGGCCTTGACGCGCCGCACGATGTCGATAACGCCCGCCGACTGGCCGTTGGCGGTGTCGACCACCAGCACGTCGACGCCCGCGTCGCGGAGCGCCTCGGCACGCTGCCAGGCATCGCCGAAGAAGCCGATCGCCGCGCCGACCCGCAGGCGTCCCTGCTCGTCCTTGGTGGCGAGGGGGTACTTCTCGCTCTTGTCGAAGTCCTTGATGGTGATGAGACCGGCCAGCTTGCCCTCGTCGTCGACGAGCGGGAGCTTCTCGACGCGGTGCTTGGCGAAGGTCGCGATGACGTCATTGGCGTGGATGCCGACGTGCCCGGTGATCAGACCGTCCTTGGTCATCACGTCCTTGACCTTGGTGGTCTGGCGCTCGAAGCCCGAGACGAAGCGCATGTCGCGATTGGTGATGATGCCGACCAGCACGCCGTCGGGGTCGACCACCGGCAGGCCCGAGATGCGGTACTGCGCGCACATCGCGTCGACCTCGGCGACCGTGGCATCCGGGTTCGTGGTGATGGGGTTCGATACCATGCCCGACTCGCTGCGCTTGACCTGGTCGACGATGCCGGCCTGATCCTCGATCGAGAGGTTGCGGTGCACGATGCCGATGCCGCCCTGGCGTGCGATCGCGATCGCCATGCGCGCTTCGGTGACGGTGTCCATCGCGCTCGAGAGCAGGGGCGTCGCCACCGTGATGCGGCGCGACAGCCGCGACGACGTATCGGCCTCGCTCGGGATGACATCGGTGTGCCCCGGCAGGAGCAACACATCGTCATAGGTCAGTCCGATGAAACCGAAGGGGTCGTGCTGCTCCATGGATCCTCCTGCGCGCGCGGCGCCTGCTCTGTTCGGGACGACGTCGGCCGGAACGCGTGCGAAGCGCTCCGCCTCAAAGTGTAAGCGTCGAAGGGGGCCGCGACATTCCCGGACGTCTGTCCGCCGTGCGCAGCCGTGACGACACGGTTCGCTAACGACTCGTCACTGGAAACACGCGCGACACATTACGCTCGTAGCGTCGACCGTCGAAGCTGACGGGACGACTTCGTCAGCGCTGCCGAACTGGAGACTCCGTGGGTCATTCCTCCCCCACCGCGATACGATCGCGATCCCTATCCCGCATGGCTGTGATCGTCTCGCTCCTCGCGAGTGCGATCGCCGTTCTGAGCCTGCTCCTCGCCTCACCGGCGAGCGCGCAGACGACGCCCGCCCCGACTCCGGCCGCGTCGGCCGGCGCCGGCGATGTGTCCACTCAGTACTCGGTGGGCGGCATCATCCGCTCCGGCGACGAGCCACTCGAGGGGGTTCAGGTCACCGTCGAGGGCTCCGGCTTCAGCGAGGTCGGCACCACGGGCGCCGACGGGCGCTGGGCGGTCTCGGTCCCCGGGCCGGGCGCATACACCGCGCAGCTGCAGGTCGACACCCTTCCCGACGGCGTCGCCCCGCGCGACCCCGACAACATCACCCGCGACGTCACGATCGGCACGACCAACACGGTCAACGTGCTGTTCCCCACGGGTGAGGGCACGGCCGCGACGGCCACGATCTGGGACACGCTCTTCTCGCGGTTCTTCTACGGCCTGAACTTCGGCCTGCTGCTGGCACTCGCCGCGATCGGCATCTCGCTCATCTTCGGCACCACCGGCGTCAACAACTTCGCCCACGGCGAGATGCTCACCTTCGGCGCGATCATCTTCTACGTGTTCACGGCCATGGGCTGGAACATCATCCTGGCGATCCTGCTCACCGTCGCCCTCTCGGCGGCTCTCGGGTGGACACAGGATGCCGTGCTCTTCAAACCCCTGCGAAAGCGCGGGGTGGGGTTGGTGCAGGTGCTCATCGTCACGATCGGTCTGTCGATCGTGCTGCGCTACCTGTACCTCTACTTCTTCGACGGCGGCACGCGCAACATCGACACCGGCATCACCGACAACGTGACCATCGGTCCCGTCACGGTGACGCTGACCTCGATCATCAGCATGGGCGTCAGCATCGTGATGCTCGCCTTCGTCGCCTACTTCCTCACCCGCACCCGCATCGGCAAGGCCACGCGCGCCGTGAGCGACAACGCATCGCTCGCCGCGGCATCCGGCATCAATGTCGACCGTGTGATCCGCATCGTGTGGGTGCTCGCGGGAGCGCTGACCGGTCTCTCCGGCGTGCTGTACGGCCTCTACCGCGGCGTCACCTGGGACATGGGTTTCGCGATCCTGCTCCTGCTGTTCGCCGCCGTCACCCTGGGTGGCCTCGGCAGCGCGTTCGGCGCTCTCGTGGGCTCGCTCATCATCGGCATCATCACGGAACTTTCCACCATCGTCATCCCTCCCGACCTTCGGTATGCGGTGGCCCTGATCGTGCTCATCGGCGTGCTGCTGTTCCGGCCGCAAGGTGTGCTCGGTCGTAAAGAGCGGATCGGCTGAGGAACGACGACATGGACTGGCTTTCGATCATCAACAACGCCGCGGGCGAGCTCATCAGCCCGACCACCGCGGCCTACGCCCTCGCCGCCATCGGCCTGAGCGTCCACTTCGGCTACGCGGGCCTGCTCAACTTCGGACAGGCCGGCTTCATGGCGGTCGGCGCGTACGCCTTCGCCATCGCGACCCTGTCGTTCTCGGCCCCCGTGTGGCTCGCGATCCTCCTCGCCATCGTCGCCTCGGTGGTGTTCGCCTTCATCCTCGGCATCCCGACGCTGCGTCTGCGAGCCGACTACCTCGCCATCGTGACCATCGCCGCGGCGGAGATCGTGCGGTACGTGGTCTCGACCGTCGGCCTGACGAACGTCACCGGCGGCTCGCAGGGCCTGAACGGCTACAACCGCGAATTCCAGGCGATGAACCCGCTCCCGGCGGGCACCTACGGCATCGGGCCGTGGACCTACTCGGCGAACGACTGGTGGGTGCGCCTGTTCGGCTGGCTGCTCGTCATCCTCGCGACGATCCTCGTGTACGTGCTCATGCGCAGCCCCTGGGGCCGCGTGGTCAAGGGCATCCGCGAAGACGAAGACGCCGTGCGCAGCCTCGGCAAGAACGTCTACTCCTACAAGATGCAGGCGCTCGTGCTCGGCGGCGTGATGGGCGGCCTGGCGGGAGTGGTGTTCATCCTCCCCCGCGCCGTGCAGCCCGGTAACTACGGAACGGCGCTGACGTTCTTCATCTGGACCGCCCTCCTGCTGGGTGGGGCCGCGACCTTGCTCGGACCCATCGTCGGAGCGATGCTCTTCTGGGTGCTGCTCTCGCTGTCGAACGGAATCATCGTGGGCCTGCGCGACGTCGGCATCCTGGGCTTCATGTCCTCCACCCAGACGGGTCAGGTGCGCTTCATCCTCGTCGGCATCGGTTTGATGCTGCTCGTGATCTTCCGGCCGCAGGGCATCTTCGGCAACAAGAAGGAGCTGTCGTTCAATGTCTGACACGACCGTCACCCACCCGCTCGTCAAGGGCGAGGTCGGCCCCGGCTGCGCGAAGGTCGACCCGATCGTCGTCGCCGACAGCGTCACCCGCCAGTTCGGCGGCCTCAAGGCCGTCGACGTCGATCACCTCGAAATCCCGCGCGGTCAGATCACGGCCCTCATCGGTCCCAACGGTGCCGGCAAGACCACGCTGTTCAACCTGCTGACCGGTTTCGACAAGCCCAACACCGGACGCTGGAGCTTCGAGGGGTCGAACCTCGCCGGCGTCGCTGCATTCAAGGTGTCGCGCAAGGGAATGGTGCGCACCTTCCAGCTCACCAAGTCGCTGGGTCGCCTGTCGGTGCTGCAGAACATGCTTCTCGGAGCCCGCGGGCAGAAGGGCGAGAACATCTTCCGCGCCCTGATCCCCGGCATCTGGAAGTCGCAGGAGACCGAGAACACCGAGCGCGCCGACGATCTGCTGCGCCGCTTCAAGCTCGACGCCAAGCGTGAGGACTTCGCCGCGTCGCTCTCGGGTGGCCAGCGCAAGCTCCTCGAGATGGCGCGGGCGCTCATGAGCGACCCGAAGCTCGTCATGCTCGACGAGCCGATGGCCGGCGTCAACCCGGCTCTCACTCAGAGCCTGCTGGGTCACATCCTCGACCTGAAGAAGGAGGGCATGAGCGTGCTCTTCGTCGAGCACGACATGCACATGGTGCGCCACATCTCCGACTGGGTCATCGTCATGGCCGAGGGCCGCGTCGTCGCCGAGGGACCGCCCGAGACCGTGATGAGCGATCAGGCCGTGATCGACGCCTACCTGGGCGCCCACCACGACACCGACCTCGGTGACATGACCACCTCGCAGCTCGAGACCATTCAGGCCGAAGCCGCCGCCGAGGCGGAGGCGGAGCTCACTGCCGACGAGAAGGACGGGAAGCTCTGATGTCTCAGACCGCCACCGACACGCGCACGCCCGTGCTGCGCACCGACGACCTGGTCGCCGGATACCTCCCGGGCGTCAACATCCTCAACGGGTGCACCGTCGACGCCTACCAGGGCGATCTGATCGGCATCATCGGCCCCAACGGCGCCGGCAAGTCGACGCTGCTGAAGGCCATCTTCGGCCAGGTCAAGATCCGTTCGGGCTCCGTCCTGCTCAACGGTGACGACATCACCGCGCTCAAGGCCGACAAGCTCGTCGGCAAGGGCGTCGGCATGGTGCCGCAGAACAACAACGTGTTCCCGAGCCTCTCGATCGAGGAGAACCTGCAGATGGGGCTCTTCCAGCGTCCCAAGGTGTTCACGGAGCGCTTCGAGTTCGTCACCGGCCTGTTCCCCGAGCTGGCCAAGCGCCGCCGTCAGCGCGCGGGCTCGCTCTCGGGCGGTGAGCGGCAGATGGTCGCCATGGGCCGCGCGCTCATGATGGACCCCTCGGTGCTGCTGCTCGACGAGCCGTCCGCCGGCCTCTCCCCCGTGCGTCAGGACGAGACGTTCCTGCGCGTCGCCGAGATCAACCGCGCCGGTGTGACGATCATCATGGTCGAGCAGAACGCCCGCCGCTGCCTGCAGATCTGCCACCGGGCGTACGTGCTCGACCAGGGCAAGGACGCGTACACGGGCGGTGGCCGCGAGCTGCTCAACGACCCCCGCGTCATCGAGCTGTACCTCGGCACCCTGGCGGCCGACGAGGACGCGAAGCGCGACGGCGGCAAGAACCCCCACGCCGAGTAACTCCGGCTCAGCAGTGCCCCGCGGCTCCGGCCGCGGGGCACTCGTGGTTTACGCGGGCTCCGGCGCGCGCGTGGATCGTGACGAGGGCCGGATCGGTCCACATACGACCCCGGTGGGCTGTGCGCCGGCACGCGCTCTGTGGCTGTGGGGATGGCATGAGCGCTCCCAGTCACCCGAGGACCAGACCGTTCCGCCTGTGAGGCGCACAGAGCCGCGACGGGCATCCCGGTAGGTCCGCCGCACGCGTTCCCGACCTGCGCGCTGCGCGCCCCCGAGCCCCCGCCCAACCCTCGACGCGGTTGAGTGTCCGAAACACCCGGACGCACAGGGGGTGGTCTCCAGTTCTTAGCGCAACACCCTCGCGTGGGGAGGTTGCGGATGCCGAAGAAGTTGGCGTGGGAGGAGCGGGCTGCGGTTCTGCGGGCGGTGGCTGGGGGTCAGTCGATGGAGGCAGTGT